>CAZWLJ010000023.1:0-49969 GCA_964634605.1 uncultured Paludibacter sp. | reverse complement strand
ATAATAAATGAAAATGGTCTGTTAATAGATTGAATGTTAATGTGTTTGCGTTGATTTGGAAAACTGCTTCAATAATTGCCCGATTGATTTCTTATATTTTATTTGAAATCCCGGAGCAGAATAATTAATTGATTTAGTTGCGATTTTAATTCAGTTATTTTTTCCAGGTTGGCATTTTCCAGATCAATATTCATTTTTTGCAGCAAATTTAATGGAATTTTTGCTGCATTTTCTTCCAATTGTAAACCTTTTTCGGTGAGTCGGATCATAACTTTCCGGTGATCGGTATCCGAGTTAATACGGTTTAGCAGTCCCATCGTTTCCATCCTTTTCAGAAGCGGTGTCACCGTGTTGGTATTAAGTATCAGTCTGTCAGCTATTTCAATGACTGACAATTCTTCGTGTTCCCACAGAACAAGCATAACCAGATACTGAGGATAGGTGATGCCCAGAGCATCCAGATCTTCCTGATATGCCCTGGTTATCAATCTCGAAACAGCGTAAAAAGGGAAACAAAGCTGATTTTGAAGTTTCAGTTGATCGTGTGTCATTTTACTTAACGGTTTTTTGCGAGTAGTTTTTCAATGTGTTTTTTCAGTTTCTCGGGTTTTGTGAGAGGCGAGAATCGTTTTACAGGATTTCCGTTCTGGTCTATCAGAAATTTTCCAAAATTCCATTTAATCTCACTTCCAGGGAATCCTTTGAGCTCTTTTTTCAGATATTTGTAAATCGGGTGGGCGTTGGCTCCGTTTACATCTATTTTTGAAAACATCTGGAAACTGACACCGTAGTTAACCAGGCAGTTTTCCGAAATTTCTTTTGCATTTCCCGGCTCCTGGTTGGCAAACTGGTTGCAGGGAAATCCAAGAATTACCAACCCTTTGTCCTTGTATTCCCTGTAAAGGTTTTCAAGTCCTTCGTACTGAGGAGTCAGTCCGCATTTGCTGGCTGTGTTTACTACCAGCACTACTTTGCCGGCATACGTTTCCATACTGATTTCTTTTCCCTGCAATGATGTAGCGCTGAATTGATAGAAATTATTTTTTGTTTTCATTTTTAATTGGTTTTATGTCGTTAGCGATACAAAAGTAATACAAAATATCGCAGGCGATATAAAAACGGAGAAAAATTTAGCATAATTTAACATTGTTTCGCTGTTTGCTTTGAATCTCAGCCTTCTTTTCTTTGATTATCAGGTAAGGGTAATACTTTTTTCATTTTCTCAGGGAAGTATGTTTTTACTAAATATTAATGAAGTATTTACATAAAAAATGCCACTCAATATGTTTGAATGGCATTTATATGGAGAAACGGATTTCTTCTGAGATTACTTTTTTCCAAAACTTCGGTCAATTTTCAGAAATGGAATTACTGCCAGTGTAGGTATAGCGCATATCATTACAAAGATGAAGAAATGATTATACCCGATTAGCTCCTGAATCCAGCCGGCAATCATCCCCGGAAGCATCATCCCGAGTGCCATGAATCCTGTACAGATGGCATAATGAGCCGTTTTGTGCTCGCCATTTGAGAAATAAATCAGGTACAGCATGTATGCCGTGAATCCGAATCCATATCCGAACTGCTCAACGGCAACAGCCAGATTGATTAAAAGCATATTCTCAGGCATAAACCACGACATATACAAATAGGCCAAATGTGGTAACGTGATGCAAAGGGCCATAGGCCATATCCAGTATTTCAATCCCTGTCGTGATGCTGCAATTCCTCCCACAATACCTCCCAGTGTAAGGGATATGACGCCTACGGTTCCGTAAACCAGCCCCACTTGTCCGGTGGTTAGTCCAAGTCCTCCCACCTCGCGCGTATCGAGCAAGAAGGGAGATGCCATTTTTACCAGCATGGCCTCACCAAGCCGATAGAGGAGCATGAAGGTAATGGCAAGTCCAATTCCTTCTTTTGAAAAGAAAGATTTGAATGTCAGTCCGAATTCTCTCATTATTTCGCTTGCCCGATGATCCTTGGGAGTGTCGGAAGCCGGGTGCGGAAGTGCAAAGCGGTGGTAGATAAATATTAAAAGGAAAAAACCGGCAAGAATATAGAAGGTAATACTCCAGGCTAAAGGCAGATTACCCGATACTGAGCTGAAAGTGCCTGATACGGCCTTGTTCAGCTTTTTGTCCAGCTGAACAACCAGATAAGCGGGTTTATCCCAGTTTTTTTCAGTAAAAACCAGTCTTTCGCCGCTAATCAGCGAAATACTTTTATCTCCCGACGAAAAACGGGTATTCAGTACCATTTCTTTGCCCGGTTCAGGTTTTTTGTTGATTCTCACCGCTATAATACCTGCATTACCAGTTTTTTGGCCGGTTATAATAGGTAATTCTGTATTTCTTTTTTCACCGAATCTATTTTTTATATAGTTGCCAAGAGGTGTGGCTACATGATCGGACCACCAGGATGATTTTTCACTTTTTTCTGCTTCTGATGTCTTATGCTCTTTTTCCTTGAAACCATTTTTCTCGTTTTCTGTTTTTGCAAACTCCTTGATTCTGGCAAGTTCATCAGGCGTGATATTATTTGTATTCAATATCAGATTATCGGGAAATGCAGTAAAAGTTTTAGTCAGTCGGGTAGTATCGGTCGATTCAGCCGGATTTATCGACTGTGTTTGAGCCGTTTCAGAGCTGTTTACGATGATTTTAAGAGGCTCGGTTCCGGTAGCTATTTCCAGACTTCCGGCAAGAATAATCAGAACACCCTGGCCCGTAATCATAGCGAGCCGGTAAAATGTGCTTCGGATTCCGACAAAAAATGACTGCTGATTACTGTCGAGAGCCAGCATATAAAATCCGTCGGCAGCAATGTCGTGTGTAGCCGAGCTGAAAGCAATCAGCCATAGTACCGCTAATGTCGCCTGGAAGAAGAATGGAGCGGGAATCAGAAAAGCTACACCTGCCAGTCCTGCACCTATGAGCAATTGCATGGTAATTATCCACCACCGTTTTGTTTTTATCAAATCAACGAAAGGACTCCAGAAGGGTTTAATCACCCACGGCAGGTATAACCAGCTGGTGTACAATGCTATATCGGTGTTCGATATGCCAAGTCGCTTGTACATGATTACAGCAACAGTCATGGCTACAACATAGGGAATTCCTTCGGCAAAATAAAGGGTTGGTATCCATGCCCAGGGCGAACGGGTTTTGGCGGAAAGTTGTTTTTTCTCCATATCATGTGTTTTTCAGTTTTTCAGGAGTACAAATGTAAGAAATCATAATTGTATTAAGGTGAAATTCAATAAATTTTAAATAAAAAATGCTCCGCAGATGTTTCTGCGGAGCATTTTGTCAGTAAAATGTATGTTAATATATCACTTTGAAATCAACGCGGCGGTTTTTAGCCCGGCCTTCGGGAGTTTCGTTGTCAGCTACCGGTTGAGTTTCGCCAAAACCAGCAGCTTTCAGTCTTGCAGCATCAATGCCTTTTTCTGTGAGATATTTCATTACAGAATTAGCGCGACGTTCTGACAGATTTTGGTTGTAGGCATCTTCACCAATGTTGTCGGTATGACCTGCAATATCCAGATTAATCTCTGTTTTTGACTTCAGAGTTTCTACTGCAGCATCCAGTATAGGATATGATTCGGGTTTAATGACATCACTGTCAAATTCAAACTGGATTCCTTCCAGTGATTGTACAAGTTTGTGAGCTTCTTCTGGGCATCCGTCGTTCTCAACTGTACCGGCAACTGTAGGACATTTGTCTTTATAATCCGGAATACCATCACCGTCGGTATCAGGGCAGCCGTTATACAAAGGAACACCTACAACATCCGGACATTTATCCAGGTAGTCGGCAATTCCATCTCCATCTCTGTCAACCGGGCAACCATTAGCGTCTACTTTCACTCCGGCAGGAGTATCGGGACATTGATCTTTCAGGTCTGTTACACCATCGCCATCGCTGTCGGGGCATCCGTCGAGCGCTTTCAGACCTGCAACATCAGGGCATTTGTCCTGATAGTCATAAACACTATCACCGTCACGGTCGAGCGGACATCCGGAAGCATCAACCTGAACACCTGCAGGAGTATCGGGACATAAGTCTTTCTTGTCGGCTACTCCGTCTCCGTCAGAATCTTTCGCTTTTCCACCCAAAGAGATGACCACACCTAAAAGATGCTCACCAAAGCCATCGTTTTTATCAACAATTCGGGTTAAATCATGCTCATCGTGATTGGTGAAACTGTAAAGGTATTTGTACTGAATTGCGAATTTATCGGAAAGCTGATACTTGAGGCCTGCACCTACCGGTGTAATGAGGTCCACAGGGAAAGGCTGGATTTTACCGTCGTTGTTGTTTTCAAGGTAACCGGCCAAACCGATTCCTGCGGTAAGGAACGGTGCAAATTTTGAATTTTTGCTCAAAATATACCCGTTGTTCAGTTTGTACTCCAGATACATGAATCCATCGTACTTGTTACCTGCAAATTCTATCGTTTTGTCGGCATTAAGTAATGAATTAAAATAACTTCCGGAGTATCCGAATTTACCAAAACTACCCTGTACACCCAAATTGAACGAAGGACTGACATAAGTAGACAAAGAAAGTGCTCCCAGCGGATTTATGGGCTTAAATTTGAAAATCCCGTTTCCAAGGTCACCATTGTATTCATTCAGACCTCCCGACAAGCCGATAGATAATTTGTTGTCCTCGGTTTGGGCCGTCAGAATTGATGCAAAAGCAACCACTAACATCAGTAAATAGCTTTTTAATTTCATGATTTTAAAGTTTATAATTAATATTTTTTGTAAATTGTATTTTTTCCGTTTTACTTACTTATAATGCTTCAATTCAGTTTATTGTTCAAAAATAGATTAAAATATAAAAAAAAATGTACTGTATACAGGTAAAATGTTAATAAATGAGTGCAAACGTTTGAAATTTCTTTGATTTTCAATTTACCCTTAGGTAGTCAGTAATAAAATTGTTATTTTTGCAGCTCGAAAAAAACCAAAAATTGAATTATCTATGAAAAAAATTGTAACATTATTGCTGGCTTCTGTCATGGTGTTGTCGGCATGTAATCCTTCCAAAAATCTCACACAGCAGAAAAGCAGCGTAATCGAACCAATCGCCACCGTAGTACCACCACGTCCGGCAGGGCAGAAACATGTATTTGGACTTACCACGCCAAAAATGGATGTTGTTCGCGTAGGATTTATCGGTCTCGGTATGAGGGGTCCAGGTGCTGTCGATCGTTTTACTCATATCCCGGGCGTAGAAATAAAAGCGCTTTGCGATCTTTATCCCGAAAGAGTGGAAAATGTTCAGAAAATTCTTGACAGAGCTGGTTTGCCGCGTGCTACTGCTTACTCCGGAAGCGAAGATGCCTGGAAAGCCATGTGTGAACGCAAAGATATCGACCTGATTTACATTGTAACTGACTGGAAACGCCATGCACCGATGACCATTTATGCTATGGAGCACGGTAAGCATGTAGCCGTGGAAGTACCCGGAGCCATGACATTGGAAGACATCTGGGCAGTGATAAACACCGCTGAAAAAACTCAGAAACATTGCATGATGCTTGAAAACTGTGTGTATGACTTCTTTGAACTGACCACACTGAATATGCTTCAAAAAGGGGTTTTTGGCGAACCGCTGTATGCTGAAGGTGCTTATATACACCAGCTGGAAGATTACTGGAATTCATATGAAGGCGATTGGCGAATGGAATTCAATAAACACAACCGGGGCGACATATATGCTACACACGGCATGGGACCTGCCTGCCAGGCGCTCGACATCCACAGGGGCGACAAGATGAATTACCTCGTGGCAATGGACAGTAAACCTGTAAGCATCCCGGCATTTTTGGAAAAAAAACGTGGTGAAAAAAATGATGACTTCAAAAACGGACAGTTGACAATGACGCTGATCCGTACCGAAAAAGGTAAAACGATTCAGATTCAGCACGATGTGGCTACTCCCAGACCTTATTCACGCCTGTATAATGTGGCTGGAACGAAAGGTTATGCAACCAAATATCCCACTCCGGGATATGCTGTTCAGGGAGATCAGATTGATTCGTCAATAACTCCCAACCATGAAAACCTGACCGCACATAGTTTCGTTTCGGCTGAAGTTAGAGATGCAATGATGAAAAATTACAAACACCCGATTCATGTGGAACTGGAGGAAACGGCCAAAAAAGTTGGGGGGCACGGTGGAATGGACTTTATTATGGATTACCGTCTGATTTACTGCCTGCGAAACGGTTTACCACTGGATATGGATGTTTACGATCTGGCTGAATGGAGCTGTCTGGCACCTCTGACCAGAATTTCGCTTGAAAATAACTCTGCTCCGGTAGCCATCCCGGATTTTACACGCGGTCACTGGAATGATGTGCAGGGCTTCAGACATGCTTTTGCAAAGTAGCTTGCAGAAAAACATAAATGATGACTAGTCTTAAAAAACTATGAAGGTGTCCCAATTCCGGGTCACCTTCATTTTTTGTAAGAAAAAAAGTTTCTTAAATTTTGTTGAAGCCTGTTAGTTTATCATAATTTTTTCACCACCGGTATGACTGGCAAACTCGGGTGCGTACATACACTGAACGCTCGATATGCCACTGGTGAAGGTGCCGGTATTACTTACCCACACTTCATATTCGAATACATAGGTTCCTTTGGGCAGGAAATCAAAAAAGTACTGAGTGGAAGCATCTTTGATGGTGCGGTAATAACCTGCCCCGTCGCGCCACTCAAAACCCGAAGTCTGATCGACCGGTTCCAGGCAGGCAGCACGCAAATCTTTCAGCACCACGAATTCAAGATCTCTGCCGGTAGTCAAAACTAACCGTGTAATCACCTTATCACCCTTGTTCAGGGCAGTTTGCTCAGCCGGTACGATTGTTTTTTTGCCGTTAACTACTTTTTCAACGAATAGTTTTTTGCTGATATTCATTTCTTTTCCGTGACTTTTCACCTGGTCCTGATTCTGATAGTATTGCCAGTATGCCGCTCCCCAACCGATTCCTTTTGAGCCTCTTCCGGATACAGTAATTTTTCCGGATTCAGGTTTCAGTGTGGCCACCGGGATATCTTCCCTGAAGTATCCGGTACCTGCTTCCTTTGCTGAAGGGGTAATAATCCTGCCGCCAAGTTTAATCGTGGTGTCACCTGTATCAGCCAGCCAGTCTGAACCGTAATTGAGCAGTGCATAGATGGCGTCCGTAGTGCTGATGGGAGTATCCCAGCGTTGTGTTTGTTTTTGTTTCAACAGCCATATTTTCATTTCATCGGCTTCGGCATTCTCTTCTGAAATTTCTGTGAATGCTTCTATCAGAGCAGTTTGAACGGCTATCGGGCGTTCGTACCAACTCCATCCGCTTGTGTTTCTGGCCCAGTACATCCCGAGTTCATCCGTTTTCAGTGCATTTTCAGAGAGCGATTTCATTATGCTGTTTGCAATCTGTTTTTTTTCGTTCCGATGAGCCACAGTTGCCATCATGGCTTTTCCATAAAGTGTAAATGAGGTCCAGTATTTTTCGGACTGTGCCCTGTAAAATTCTACCGCAGGTTTTGCCGTTTCAGCTACCGGAACATCCTTATATTCGGAACGCATATGCAGGTAGAAAAGCTGCAGATTGTTAATTACGTTGTTTTTATCGTATTCCTTGTTCCATTTTTTGAGTTCGGCGAAATCTTTTGCCATCATCAAATCCAGGTAATTCAGTGCTTTTTTTACCATGTCATCTTCTCGGATACCGCGATTTTCTTTCGTCATTTTGTTCAGGCGTGCCAGGTTGAGCAATACTTCCTGAGTAATGTATCTGCTTTCGGGCATTTTCTCGAACCAGCTGAAACCTCCGTTGGGAGTTTGAAGTTTCAACAGTTTATCCAGGTATTTATCAGACTGATTTTTTTGCTGGTTGAGGTCAAAAAGCAGGGCTATCCGCTTTTTCTGCTCTGTTTCGTCTTTTGCTTCCATTATCCAGGGGGTTTCTTCAAGCAGCATATTTTTCAGTTCCTGATTCTTTTGCAGATTGGAGAGAAGTGCATCGCGATTTCCACCGGTTTTTTTCCACTGGTCGAACGTGCCGGAAATTTTCGGGTTAGCATTGGCGATGTAGCCTGCCAGTTTATTCACGTAGTAAGCCGTCAGATAGTCAATGGCGTTTTCGCTTGCAGGTTCAGACAGGGTCGGTAATGCCTGCACAGCATACCAGGCAGGGTTGTCTGCAAATTCAACCGTAAAACTCTTTGTATCAACACTCTTCATCTGGTTAATGAAGCTACTGAATTCGAATGTCCGGGTCTGGCCGGAACGTGTGGTCAATGGCTGATTTTCGGTAATCATCACTTTGTCGGGCAATACAGGCAGGTATTTCTGTTCGCCGTCGGAGAAATTTTCCGATTCAGCAGTCACTTTTGCCGTCACCAGATCAAAATCTTTCAGCTCGTTCAGTTTCCATTCCACCGCTTTAGTTCCTTTCGGATCCAGCGTGATTTTTTGCTGGTTTTCCGATTGAAGTGCAACCTGTTTATTTGTTTCGGGATTAATGATTTCTAATTCAACTGTTGCTGTAACGGCATTCTCCGTCATATTTATCACGTTAGCTGCCAGTGTCAGTTTGTCCGAACGTCGTACGAACCGGGGAAGATTCATCTGCACCATCAGTTCTTTCTGTGTGATTGCCTGCATGGTTTCCTGACCAAAATACAAGTCAGCTGTGTGTGCCATCATTTTTACATTCCAGCGGGTGAGGCTTTCGGGCGATGTGAAACTCACTTTCACATTCCCCTTTTTATCGGTGTGGAGCTGAGGATAGAAAAAGGCTGTTTCGTTGAAATTTTCACGCACTTTTGCAGGTTTCTCTGCCTGACCACCGGATTCTTCCTTTTTCGACTGTGTGCTGACGGTTACACTCTCATTCAGAGTAATTGCATTCACAGCCATTTCATCGCTTTGACGGGCTGATTTTGAGAATGATGCGTCTAATACCTCCATTTCCATCACAGACTCACCCCGGGAGCTTTTTCGCATGACAGAAGCTGAAAATCTTGCATTTCGGTTCCCGTACCATCTTCTGTAACCCAAAGGAAGCCCAAACCAGTTCAGCTCATCGAATTCATAATCAGGAACATTTTTGTACTGCTCCCGGAACCAGATGTTTATATTGTCCGAATCCGTTCCCCGGAATGTCCACGCCGGTGTCCAGGGGATAAATTCATGGTATGCCGGGTCGAAAGTCCAGTTGTGGGGCCGGATAGCATCGAGCGATGCATCATACATGCCGATCAGAAGTTCAGCTGTTTTTTTATCACCCGATTGAGGGATGTTGATGGTCCATTCAGCTTTTTCACCAGGTTTCAGCATATCCCGAAATACACTGACTGTGGGTGTAAGTTTCTTTTCCTCATACTTTCGGGTGATATTTACCTGTTGGGTGAATATTTTCTCATCTTTCACAAAGGTGAAAACGACCGTAATACCTGCTCCATACGCTGCTGTAAAGGGTATGCTGAAGGTTTGAATTTCATCGTTGAACGTTATCCAGCGGCGTTCAAGTACGGTTTTTCCCTGCATCAGTTCGTATAAAACAGCCGTGTTGCGGGTAGATGTGCCGAATTTAACCACAGCATTTTCGCCGGAGTAAACTTCTGTTTTTTCAGGGATAAACCAGCTGTATGTTTTTACCGGCGGTTTTTTATCGTTGTTTTCGTAAAGTACAAATCGTTTTGCTTCTTTTACCTCGTTTCCGCGGTTGTCTCTGGTTTTGAAGGTGATTTTGTAGATGCCCGAAGGAAGTTTCTTCAGGTCAAGTGTAAGCTTTTCTTTTGTATGGAATGAACCGCTCATAACTTTATGCAACTCTTTCAGTCGGGTTGTGTCGTTCAGTTCCTCGTAGTAAAGGGCAGAAGGCTGCAACTCCTCAACGCAATAATTCACTGCTGACACCACCAACTCTCCGTTGAGTGTCTGAGTAGTTACATCCAGAGTCAGCGGTTTTGATTTTTCCACTTTCGGAGCTATTTCTGCCAGAATAAACAGCGACTTGTCGCCCACGGAGATGGTCTGTTCCCCCTGTTGTGTTTCACCTTTCGTATCGGTAACGTCAGCATAAACGGTGTAGGAATAGAACTGGTCGTTATTACCCCGCCACCAGCCGGTTTCAGATGTTTTTCCTTTTTTGGGGATAAAAGACACTTCGTAACTACCATCAGCGCCCGTTGTGGTGGTACCGCTTGCAATAACTTGTTCCGGTTCACTGTGCCACCACCAGAAGCGGTGCGGACGGCGTACAACCCGGTATTTTACTGCTGCGTTCGGAATGGCATAACCGGCATAAGCTTTTACCTCACCTTTCACTTTTACCTCTTCGCCAAATCGCACTTCCTCTTTCGGTCGGTTTACTGTCACTTCGAAGGTAGGGCGCTTGTATTCTTCCACCCAGATGCTGACGGAATTACCCCCGCTTTGCAGGCGGTATGCGCCGTTCAGTCCGCTTTCAGGAAGGATAAATTCACCCGAGAAAGAACCAAATTCATTGGTTTTCACCGTTTTTTCACCTGTCTTTTCGTTGTTTGCATTGAAAAGTTCGATGGTGGCATTTTCTCCTGCTACTATTTCCTGTTTTTTACTTTTATAGATAATTCCCTTAAAATAAACAGTCTGGCCTGGCCGATAAAGTGAACGGTCGGTGAAAAGCGAGGTGGATTTTGCATCGTCATCCATATCCGAGGCCTGATTCAATCCATAGTCGTAAAAGTCTGAACCTTCAGTAAAGTACTTGTCATTCCCCTTTTCGAACACCAGAAGATTGTCGCCGTAGTCTTTCGCGAAACGTAATGTAGCAAGTCCATCGGCATTGGTCAGAGTGTGGTTTTGTAATTTAATCTGGTAGGCGGAGCCTCCCCAGGTTTTTTCGTATGATGTTACGTTCACGTTTTTTTCAGGATTTCCGGTTGTCCGGTTGAGAACGAATATATCATTTGTCCGGTTGCCCGCGTTTCGCTGGATGAATGATAAATCAGTTGTAATAAAAAAGCCCACCGCTTTTTCGTCAGAAGCGGAAGGTTTGTTTTCTTCCAGTACAAACTCGTAAATACCGTAATCACCTGTTTTTATTTCCACTCCGGTAGTCACGGAATTCATGTTCGGATCTGCAGCGGGGTTGATTGTTTGGGTAGAAACAAGCGTGTGTTTTGGATACAACTGCCTGTCGTTCTGACGGTTGGCGCGATACATATAATACTCGGGGGAAGTGATATTCAACCTGTAAACAGACAGTTTCAGCGTTTTGATATTTTTGCTTGTCAGATTTATTTTAAGCGGTGAATTCGGTCGTACGAATATGTTGCAGTATGATTCAACCGATTTCTGAAGCAATTGCCTGCGGATATTCTCAAGTATTCCGATTCGCTTGTATTTCGGGTATTTTTTTATACCTTCAGATGCAATATCAAAAGCCAGTTTTTTGGAATTATCTGTTTTGTCCGATTCATTCTCTTTGTCAAGCAGATAATGGGCCTTAGCTGCCATCACTTCCACAACTGATTCATTATCTGAGTTTTGATTCTCAAGCCTTTCGAGTTCTTTCAGGTAATTTTCATCCTTTTCCTGATTTGTAAAATCGAGTTTCTGTAATTCGGCGTAAATAGTTGCTGGTTTATTTTTCTGCTTTTTGTTGAAAAAAATCAGCTGGTCGTAAGTTTCAGTTATCGCCTTCGTAATTTGTTCGGGTTGGGTACCTTCAGACAATCCGGTGGATGTTTCGCCGGAAATCACTGTATAAGTTGTATCAACCGCTGAGATCATATCAAATCCGGTATCTTCGTCTTCGTCGTTTTCGTTGAAATTTTCAAGTATTTCAATTTTCCGGTAGGCCAGAAAGTCGAACAGCGTAGGTTGCATGTCGCGGCTGTCTTTTCCCTGATCGATGATAGGGGCGTATGTCTGTGATTTCGTTTTTTGTAGCACTTCAGCATCACCAAGTGACAAATTGGCATATTTTACAATTTTTTCGACAAAGATGTTTTTTGTCCATTCCTTCATGTCATCAGGCTCGAAGCCCTGAAATTCGGTACGTCTGTCAATTTTGTACTGGTCGTTTTGGTAATATATGCAGTACAGCTCGGCTGTCATGGATAGCATGATTGCTTTCTCTGCCGGGTTGGTTGTTTTATTCGTGTAAACTTCAAACTCCCGGATAAGTTTTTCGGTTTCATCGGGATTCTTGTCGATGATGAATCGCATTTTTGACACCATCGCCTTAATGATTTCGGGTGAATTATTGTCCTTTTTTGCCTGCTCCAGAATGGCGTCGACCTCTTTCAGAGCCGATTCGGGCAAATCCTGCTGAGCATATTGCTCTACTTTTTTCCAGCGTGTTTCCATTGATGTTGCTTTAGGTTTTTGTGCCAGTGAAATGGTTACCAGCGTGGCAACCAATATGAATGATAGTATTAAACCAGAATAAATCCGTTTCATGGCCTGTTTTTTTTGATGAATAATGTTATAACACCCGAACTCAATACTTTGTGTTGCAAAATTACGTTTAATTCGTAATAAATTTAAAAATCGCTTCAATATACATGCCACACATGCGAAAGGGAATATGATTTTTTATGAACCTGACAGTTTTCATTAGCCTGATTCTCCCGTTGGTTTCATTCTGACACTTATGACTGAAAAATACAGCCGGAAGTGCTAATACTGTAATTAAATTTAAAAAAAACAGGAATATACTGTTTTGGAATGCTTTTTGACGACCGAATATAAACATTTTTTTAAACATGAAAGATATCAGAAGATTATTTGCAGGTATTTTTTTCTTACTTCTTATAGCTCAAAACTCATACGGAGCAAACTGGAAAATCATAAAAGGGGAAAAACTGAAATATAAAATTGCATTCAGTTCAGGGCTTACCGGTAATGTGAAAGGCGGAGAAGCCACGATGAGTGTGAAGCCATCCACTGTGAGAGTAGCTAACAGCGACACCTATCATGCCACGCTGTATGGTGCCACAACAGGTGTTATCGAATGGTTTTATCAGGTAGAGAATAAATACGAAACATATATCGACGTGAACTCCGGCGCTCCGCTCATGTACAGGCAGGCTGTGAGAGAAAACAAATACAGGAATGCCGATACGGTGTATTTTGACCAGAAGAAGAAGGTAGCGACGTATAAAAACAAACGGATTGATATTCCGGATAATACCCACGATTTTGTTTCGATGATCTACTTCGTTCGTTCGCTTGATGTTTCGAAACTTAAAAAAGGCGATTCTTTTATCATACCTTTTTTCACCTCTGATAAAGTCATCATGTCAAAAGTGGTTTTCAACGGCATTGAGCAAATCAGAGTGCAAAACAAGCTGGTAAACTGCTATGCATTCAAACCGCAGGTGGGCAAGGGTAAAGTTTTCAATCAGGATTACCCGGCTACTATCTGGATTTCGACCGATTCAAACCGCTTACCCATGCTCATTGAAGCCCGCATGAAAGTGGGCAGGGTGAAGATGGAACTTCTTAAAAGTGAATAACTCTTTTTACGACCGTTTTTTTCTTATTCACTGTCAAACTGCAATTCACCGGATTCGTATTGCTGGTAATAAACATTCAGCCGGTTCATGAATTTGCTGATTCTGTCCTTGGCTTCAAGTGTCTCGGAGGTGATTTCGGATTTCTGCATCCGCAGAGTCATTATTCCGTAAAGGAAATTGAAACATATCTCGATATCGGTGATTTCCGTATCGGTTTGTTTCTGCCGGAGTTGCATAAGGTAGGGAGAAATACGATAAAAAAGGCTGTTGTAATCGGGCATAATTCCTGATTTCAGCAATTCGATGTGGAAATCGCTCAATTGGATAATGACGTTTTTATTGAGCTGGATATGCCCATTTTGCTGAACATTCTCTGTGCGCATCATGTCAATCAAGCTTTCATACCATTCGTATAGTTTCTTTTTATCTTCATCCGAAAGCTGATAAGGTTGCACTATTTTCTCGTTTATCTGATTCAGGTCAAGGCCGAAAGCCCGGATAAGATCTTCAATCTGCCACATGTAGAGCAGATACTCCACAGCGTTTCGTTTCTTTAATTTCGATGCGATAAACATAATTTTCGGATTTTTTTAGTTTTCAGATTTCATTATCCAAACACGCGTTATTACCTGCGGTTAGTCATCATTCTCCTCATCCAAAAAGAAAGGCTCAAAGAAATCATCCATATCACGGCGTTCTTTTTTGGTTGGTCTTCCCGTTCCGCGTTCTCTGGCTGTTTTTGCGGCAATTTTTTCCAGTTCAATCAGCCTGAGCTGATCCGCTGTGGTTATATCCTGCAGGAATTCAGGCACCAGGCGGGCGTTCATCCTGTTTTGAGCCAGCCCGAGTACTTTGAATGAGTACAACACCGGCGGACGCTTTATCTGAATGATATCCCCGGTTTTTACAGTCCGCGATGGTTTCACAGCAACCTGCTGAATCAGAATACGTCCTTTTTTGCATGCTTCGGTAGCCAGGCTGCGTGTTTTGTACAGGCGCACAGCCCATAGCCATTTGTCAATTCTAACTTCCATTTTCCTGGTGGGTGTTTTCTTTTTTTCTGTCAGAATTAATACTCCGTACTATTTATTATTGTACTGATTCATTGTATTCTGAACTCCTGCAAGGCAGAAACTTTTGATTATTTCACCTGCTTTCTCACATCTGTCGGGCAGAACCGCTGCTTCTTCGTTTGTCCAGTTACTTAGCACGTAATGCACCTGTCCGCCTCGTGGAAAATCATTTCCTATCCCGAAACGGAGTCGATTGTAGTTGCTGTGCCCGAGGATTTCCTGAATATTCTTGAGCCCGTTGTGTCCGGCATCCGAGCCTTTTGGCTTGAGCCTGAGCAGGCCGAATGGCAGAGCAATGTCATCGACCAGCACCAAAACCTGCTCAATCGGGATATTCTCTTTTTGCATCCAGTAGCGGAGTGCGTTACCGCTCAGATTCATGAAGGTGGAAGGTTTCAGAAGCAGCAAGGTCTTTCCCTTCAGTTTCACCTCGGCAGTTGCTCCGTAACGGTTATCTGTAAAAAAAATATTGGACGCTTTGGCAAAAGCGTCCAATATTGTAAATCCAATGTTGTGCCGGGTATTCTGGTATTCAGGACCAATATTCCCCAACCCTACAATCAGGTACTTCATTTGCCGTGATATTATTGGGCATTGGCTGCAGCTCCGCGGGCAGCACGTGTCAGTTTCACCTGGGCTACTACAGAGTTTTTCGAATTCAGTATTTCCAGGTCTTTCAAAGCCAGTTTGCCTACCTGAACAGATTTTCCAAGTCCTACGCTGGTTACATCCACTACAATTGACTCGGGGATATTGGTGTAAATACCTTTCACTTTCAGTTTGCGCATTTCGAGGCTTAATTTACCACCCGCTTTTACACCTTCAGCCAGTCCGGTAAGTTTTACAGGTATTTCTACAACAACCGGTTTTTTCTCGTCGATTTCGAAGAAGTCGATGTGAAGAACTTTGTCATTTACCGGGTGGAACTGTAATTCCTTCATGATGGCTTTTGTTTTGCTATTGCCAACAGTAAGGTCCACCACGAATACTTCAGATGAGTAAATCAGTTTACGAACAGCGCTTGTGGTTACCGTGAAATGCAGGTTTTCTTTGCCTCCGTACAGTACACAGGGGATTGTTTCGGCTACACGTGCAGCTTTTGTTGATTTTTTACCTAAACTTTCTCTTACTTCGCCTGATAATTCAAATGTTTTCATTTTTTTTAAATTTGTTTTTTTGTGTTACTCAAAATTTAAGCGTTTCTTTTTTAAGTGATTAGTCGCTTAATTTCCCATCACACTTTCTTTTGCAAAAAAGTGGTGCAAAGATACTGATTTGTACGCGAATATGCAAATGGTAGTGAAATGAATTTACAGATTACCCGATTTACAGCATGCTGACATTCTGCATGATGAATTCATCGGCTTTATCCAGTGAGTTTAATTTTCCCACGTCGAGCATTCGCAGGTTTTGGGGTACATAACCTGCAATTTTTTCAGTCCGGCAGTTTCGCAGATAAAAGTCCATGACGGGGAATATGTCCGGCTCTTTTTCCATCAGCCGGAAGATTTCGGGCGAAACGACCTGAATGCCCGAATAGGCAAATTTTTCAAACACGGATGTTTCCATGTTTTTCAATGGTTTCGTTTCACCGGTTTTGATGTTTACCCATCCCCGCAGTTGTTTCATATCATCGAACAGGAGGTAGCGATATGTATCTCTCCGGCTTACCACAAGGCTAGCGAGCCGGTTTTTGTCATCCAGGTGCTGCCGGTAAACTTCCCGCAAATCTACGTTGGAGAGTATATCCACGTTGTGAATCAGGAACGGCTTGCCATCGCTGAAAAAATGAGCCACATTTTTTATTCCTCCACCGGTATCGAGCAGCTGATCGCGTTCGTCAGAAATCCCGATTCGCATATCAAAGTAATGGTTACTCTCCAGAAAATCAATTATCTTACCGGCAAAATGATGCACGTTGATAATGATTTCTTCGAAACCTGAAAGTTTGAGTTTTTGTATGCAATGTTCGAGCAGTGGTTTGCCATTAACCGGAACCAGGGCTTTTGGCAGCGAATCAGTGATGGGTTTAAGTCGGGTGCCGAGTCCGGCGGCAAAAATCATTGCTTTCATACAGCTTCTTTTGAGATTTTTTACAAATATACACATTTATTGTTAATGAAAAAACAGGAATTTACATTTTTGTGCGCCTGCATCCGCATTGAAGGCTGTTTTTTTAATAATTTTGAAAAATATTTGAGAAAGTGCATTCACTGATGTTATGTTTTCACCGTAAATTCGTCAATAAGGTAAATGGGTTCGGAACAATTTAAGAACGAGATACTGCCTATGCGTCAACAGCTTTTTCATCTTACGCTGAAAATGCTGCACGATGAACAGGATGCTGAAGATGCTTTGCAGGAGGCACTTCTCAAGTTGTGGCGTGCGCGTGATGCACTCATCGGGTGTGAGAGTGCGGCTGCCTTTGCAATGACAGTTACAAAAAATCACTGCCTTGACAGGCTGAAGCTTAAAAAACAGGCAGACACGATAGAAAACCACTTTGCAATAGCTGAAAACGACAATCCGCATCTTCAGCTGGAAAGAAAGAATACCGTACAACTGCTGCACCATATAATTCAAACTTTACCTGAGCTGCAGCAATTAATAATTACGATGAAAGATGTGGAAGAATACGAAGTGGATGAAATAGCCGAAATAACCGGAACGAACGTGGAAGCCGTGAGAATGAACTTATCACGGGCAAGAAAGAAAGTCAGAGAAGAATACATTAAACAGACAAAAAAATGAAAATCTTAAAACGAAACAGAATCTCGGTACAGGAAGCTGAAAAGCTGATAGAAAAGTACTACGAGGGAGAAACTCTGGTAGAGGAAGAAGCTCTTTTGAGAGAATTTTTGTCCGGAAAAGATGTACCTGAGCAGTTTGAAGCCGAAAAAGCCATTTTTGGATATTTTGAGAATCAAAAGCCGAAGCAGTCAGCCTATTATATACCGCGTTACATGAGATGGATTGCTTCTGCAGCAGTGGTCGTGCTTTTTGTGTCAGGTTTTATGTTAAGCCGTCGTTTAACTGCTGATAACTATGCCTATGTTGACGGGAAAAAGATTACCGATGAGAAAGTTATATTATCTCTGGCGCTAACTACAGTCAACAATCTTACATCCGACAATGCCGAATTTGAAGCCGGTTTGGATAATATAAGAGGAAATGATATGATCGAAAATCAGCTGGATGCATTTTCGGATATTAAATTTTAATTTGAAAAAATGAATGAAAATGAACAACAAAAGTAAATACTTAGTCTTTGCAATGCTATTCATTACAGGATTTACTGCGAATCTGAAAGCACAAAGCGACCTGGAAATCAGTAAAGTATTCGAAAAATACAGTAAGCAGAAAGGTTCGGTAATGGTGGAAATGACCGGTGTAATGCCTGAAGGATATGACTTCTCGTACTATAAAAGCATTGTGGTAAGTAAAAACAAAGAGGCAGGAGGTTTCATGCGTGATTGTCTGAAAACGGACCAGAAGGGAGCTAAAAAGGTGAAACAGGTTGTTTCGAATGGTGAACTCACCACTATCTACCTGCAACTGCCCAGGAAAGACAAACACCACCGGCTCATACTTTTCAATGAGGCACGAAACCCGGAACCGAAACTGACGCTTATTTATATCGAATCGGAAAAAGAACCGGAAGAAATTTTGAAATTAATATTAAAGAAAAAATAAAAAATTATCGTATGAAAACGCAAGTACTATTTGCAATTCTGTTAGCAGCAGGTTTTACAATGAAAGCTCAAATGCAGGAAGTAAAAGACACGACAGTAATGTTCAACCAAAAAAGAATTCATGTCAGCGATAGCGCTGATCAGGTGAAAGTACAGGTTTATAGAATGGATACAACCAGGTACAAACAGATTTACGAAGGAATTTTTACAAACGAAGAAAGTTTTGAAGAATGGACCGTAAGCGAAAGTTTTGGCATAAATTTTCCATTTTCAAAAAATACGGACAAAAATTCTGCAATGAAAGTTCATTCGAACGACCTGAGAATAGGGCAAGTATATCTTCACAATCAATTTGACTTCGGGGATGATGGCGGAATGATGGTTACACGTGCAAATGAAATTTACTTTTTGCCGGTTCTGGCTGTGAAAAAATTTGAAAGACAGGGAATGGCATTCACAACCGGTATCGGGATGACCTGGAGAAATTACCATGTAGGTGGTAATCAGCATCTTGCTGTATATAATGGGGTTACCACCACCGAAAATGCTCCCAAAGGAATAAAATACACCTACTCCAGGCTGAGAACCTATGAACTCAATGTGCCGCTGATGTACGAATGGCAACCCTCGTCGATGAACGGATTTCACATCTCTGCCGGAGCAGTGTTCGGAGTGAATGTATTTACTTCGTACAAAGTGAAATACATGGATCCTGAAACGGATAAGAAAAAGAAAGAAGTGCTTGGAAAACTGTATCAGGTTAATCCCTTCTCGTTGAGTGGTTTGCTGCAGGCAGGTTACAAGGATATCGGAGTTTATTTTAAGTACACACCGACTTCGGTTTTCAGAAAAGATAAAGGACCGGAAGTTCAATCCATTTCGGTTGGTTTAACTTTAGCTTTGTAAAAAAATGAAAAAACAACGGCTTTTCACAAAGCCGTTGTTTTTTTTAATTCCAATATATGAGTTAATTCTTTGTGTATGTGCAGGTGCAAAGTTAAAAACCGGATATTTCGAAAAGATTAAAATCGTGTGTATTTGCATTAAAAAAACCGGTTTTCATTGTCAGACTCCCGAATCCATCCTCATTCTATGCTTCCGAGTCGGGCTCGAAAAACACCCACCGAATGGTCGGATTGGATGCTTTAAGCGCTTTTTCAGCCAGGTTGATGTTTTTTATCAGTTCCTCGTCGGTTTTCACATCTTTCATCCGGGCTTTTACCGATACCATGATGTACTCGCCGAGCTGAAGGGTGATGACGTTCAGCACTTCGGTAATTTCGGTAATGCTGTTCAGTGTCGATTTTATCTCATCGCGAACATCTTTTTCGGCACTTTGTCCTACCAGCAATCCTTTTACCTTTATACCCAGAAAAACTGACACCACGATAAGCAGTGCTCCGATAAATATACTGCCCACGGCATCGAATACAGGATTGCCGGTAATGGCAGCTAATACGATGGCAATCAGGGCAAAACCTAAACCAAGCAGTGCGGCCACATCTTCACCCAGTACCACCACCAATTCACTCTGGCGCGTATTCCTGGCCCATTGCCAAAGCGATACCTCTTTTCTTTTCACCTTTTTAATTTGTGTAATACAACCGTAGAGTGAAAATGCTTCAAGAACAATACTTATCGACAATACAACGATGGCAATCATCGGACTTTTCAGTCCTTCATGAGAGCTGAGCTTGTGAGTTCCTTCGTAGATGGAAAACAACCCGCCCATGCTGAACAGCATCAAAGCCACAATAAATGACCAGAAGTAAATTTCCTTGCCGTGACCGAGCGGATGTTCCTCCCCGGGCGTTTTTTTGGCTTGTTTCAGTCCCAGAAACAGTAGACCCTGGTTAGCGCAATCGGCATACGAGTGAATGGCTTCGGCAAGCATCGAACCCGAACCGGTAAGAATGGAAGCCACTGTTTTGGTTACGGCTATTCCAAAGTTGGCAAGCAAAGCAAAAAGAATGGACTTTACGGAAGCATTTTGTGATGACATAATTTTGATGTATTAGCTTGTGCAAATGTAAAAAAGAATTTTTAATTATCAGGCTTCCGGCAATAACCTGCCAATTATTTTTTTTGACGGAAAAATAAATTTTCTGTTCTCAGGATTTCTCCAAAAGTATCTGATAGTGTGATTAACGGTATTGTAATACATGTTTCGTGTTTTGTAATAGATATAACATTGCTCTGTAACATGAAACAGGGAATTTTGCAGCGAAAATTTTTGCACCTGACTGAATGAAAAGAATAATATCTCTGATCGCATCCAAAGTTTCTGATAAATACTTTATGATTGTTCTGCTACAGTTACTGACAACAAAGCTGATAGCCCAAAATGGAAGTATTTCAGGCAAAGTGACTGACTCACGCAACAACGAACCGCTTATAGGTGCGGCAGTAACAATCAGCGGAACTACCACAGGCAGCGCCACCGATTTTGACGGCAAATACACCATCTCAAACCTGAAACCCGGTACTTATCCGCTTACCATTTCCTATATTTCATACAAAACCCAAACGAAAACCGATGTTGTGGTTGAAACAGATAAACTCACTGCAGTGGATATTCAAATGGAATCGGCAGATATCAGCCTGAAAGAAGTGCAGGTAGTGGCAAGAGCCAATCGTGAGAGTGAAAACATCCTTTTGATGGAGCAGAAAAAAGCTGTTTTGGCTACTCAGGCAGTAGGATATAAAGAAATGTCGCGAAAAGGGATAAGTGATGCAGAAAGTGCTGTAGCCAAAGTGTCAGGTATCTCTAAACAGGAAGGTGTGAAAAATGTATTTGTACGGGGTCTTGGGGACCGTTATAATGCTACTGCTCTCAATGGATTCCCTGTTCCGTCCGAAGATCCGGAATATAAAAACATTGCACTTGATTTTTTTGGGACAGACATTATCCAGAACATCGGAGTTAATAAAGTATTCAATAGTTCGCTTGCAGGTGATGTAGGAGGTGCTGTTATCGATATTTCATCTAAAGAATTAGTAGGTCAGCAGGCATTTAATATCGAACTTACTGGTGGTGCCAATTTTTCTGCAGTGCAAAATGATTTTTTTATTCAGTCTGGAAGCAATTATCCTGGATTTGCAGATAAGTCACGTCCCGCAGGAAGTGATTTTCTGTTCAAAAATAGTCTTGATCCCCACATGGCATTACCACTTAACCATGCTTTCAGCATTTCAGGTGGAAAAAGTTATAAATTAGGCGAAAATGCGAATCCGCTTTCCTTCTTTGTGGTAGCTTCACACGGCAAAAGTTATTCAGCAGTAATCGACGAAATCGTAAGAAATACGACACCTGACGGAGCCATCTGGCTGGATCAGAAAGGGCGAAGGTACTCCGCTAACACCAATCAACTGGCGCTTGCAAACGTGCAATATGGCTTCAGCCCGCACCGGTTAAATTATAACTTCATGATGCTTCACGTGAATAGCCAATGGGTAGGTGAATATGAAGGAAAGAATAGTGAAAGACATCAGGACGACCGCGTGCAGGACCGCTACCAGGGCTTTTTGCGCAGGCAGCAGACTAATGACAATCTGTTGATTGTGAATCAAATTAATTCTGACTGGAAATTAAGTGATAATACAAAATTGAATGTTGGTGTTGCCTCAAATAATGTTACCGGAAGCGAGCCCGATCGCCGGGAAAATTATCTTACAAAATCCGATACAGGTGAATCTTATTTTTACACCGGGAGCAACCGTCAGAAACGGTTCTATTCTCTGCTCAGGGAAAACGATCTGAACTTGAAAGTAAACCTTACCTGCAAGATCACCGACAGCTATGCTAATGAAAATTCAAACCTGAAGGTCGGATATACCGGACGCTATGTAAACGATCGGTTTGACGCTCTGGAATATAACTTCAGCGCTGTAAGCGGATTTTATCCTGTGGATGGACTTAAAATGGACCAAGCGTACAATCAAACAAACTATCAAAACGATGGATTCACGATGACACAGGGATTTAACAACAATTATAAAGTCACAAAATTCATCCATTCTCCTTTCGCAGAAATTACTTATCAACTTTCTCCGAAATTGATTGCTAATGCCGGTTTGAAAGTAGATGTAGTTGATTTGAATGTAAATTATGACGTTGAAATTTTGCCTCAAGGGAAAATCGGCATTTCTAAATTGTACCTGTTGCCAGGTTTTAACCTGAAGTACGATGTTTTTAAAAGTAATTCATTGCGGCTCGGACTAAGTAAGACGTATACGCTGCCACAGTCCAAGGAAATTTCACCTTACCAGTATGTAAGTATAAGTTTTGCAAGTCAGGGTAACCGCAATATAAAACCTTCAGAAAATTACAATGCTGATTTGAAGTGGGATTATTACATCAGTTCGTCTGAACTTCTAACACTTACCGGATTTTATAAACATATTTTAAGCCCTATAGGCCGGGTTGACGGAGCAAACTCAGCCGGATTGCTAACCTACACCAATATTGCAGATTACGCTACTGTAGCTGGAATAGAGATCGAAATTCGAAAAAATATTTTTGACATAAGCGGGAACGACCAAAATCGGGTGAACAGGCTTTCAGCCGGACTGAATGCATCATATATTTATTCTGATCTCCGGCTTCAGATAGTGAACACCACACCCAGAAACGAGCAACTGGAAGGAGCTGCTCCGGTTATACTTAATTTTGATCTGTCACATAATTTTTCAGCAGGCGAAGTGGATTTTGTTAATTCATTCGTTTTCAATTATTTCAACGGACGAATACATACCATTGGAGCACAGGGGTTTAAAAATATTATGGAAGAAGGAGTTCCCACACTGGACTTTGTGTCATCTTCCAAAGTAAACAGAAATCTCACACTTAAATTAAAAGCAAGTAACATTATGAATCCGGCTTTCAGACTTACCCGGGATACTTCAGTCGGAAGTCAGAAGATTGTATTGAGTGAATTCAGAAAGGGAACCAGCTTAAGCATTGGACTTACGTATGATTTGTAGGCTTTCAGAAAAAGATTAAAAAAAAAGTATATGCTATTGCTAACAGCTTGTTGATAGAAAATTTTTTCCAAAAAAGATAATTACTAATTTTAAAATAAGAAAATGAAAATGAAAAAGTTTATTTTGAATTTAATGGTCGTTGCATTTGCAGTTACCATAGCTTTTACTTCTTGTAATCCAGTTGAAGAGGAGAAAGACCCGATTGATGTAAATATTGAAAACGGTATTCTTTTGGGAAATCTGAAGCATGAAGTAACCCTCAATGCTTCTAAAACTTACACACTGTCAGGTGCTCTTATTGTTGAAAATGGAGGTATTCTTAATATCCCGGCAGGTACTACTATCAAAGCTAACGAAGGTTTTGGTAATTACATTCTGGTAGCACAGGGTGGTAAAATCAATGCAAACGGTACTGCATCAGCACCTGTAACCCTTACTTCAGCTTCTGCTACATCAAAATCAGGTGCCTGGGGTGGTTTAATAATCAATGGATATGCACCCCTGACCAGCGGACAAGCTACTGCTTCTACCGAAATCAACAGCGATTACCAATATGGCGGAACGAATGCTTCGGATAATTCTGGTTCTCTTACTTATGTGAAAATTCTTTATGCAGGTGCTCGTTCAAGTGCAGACATCGAACACAACGGTCTAACACTCAATGGAGTAGGCAATGGGACAAAAATTGAAAACATTTATATTCTCGAAAGCGCTGATGATGCTGTAGAATTTTTCGGTGGCTCTGTTAACGTAACTAACCTGCTGGCTGTAAATTCAGACGACGATATGTTTGATTTTACGCAGGGTTACAACGGAACCTTAAAAAATGCATATGGTATCTGGGAAAAAGGGTACAGCAGTACAGAATCAGATCCACGCGGTATTGAAGCTGACGGCAATTTTGATGGCAACTTCTCAGCAGATACACATCAATCAGACTTCACAGTTGAAAATATGACTGTCGATTTGAGGTTGGATCCGGTTGCTGCTGATGCTGCTGATTTTGCTAAAAAAGCCATGCAGGATGTTATTAAAATTCGCCGTGGTGCCAGGGCTACTGTAAAAAACGCATTGGTAAAAGGTACAGGTACTGTTATCGATTTAATAGATATGAGCGATGCAAAGGGTGCTGGTAATGTTACTTCAGCCATCAACCTGACTACTGCCTTAAACAACCCAAAAACCGGGAAGGATGTAAATCCTGGCAAAGACACTGCAGGTGCAACACTTTCTTATCCAAATGTAAATGCAGTAGTCACCGGAAATACAGGTTGCGTTGCAGGCAACTTCAGTTGGACAGGTTATACTTTTTAATTTGTTAACTGTAGATGCATTAACAAGGGAACTTTCTCGGAAGATTGTTCCCTTTTTTCATATCTCGTTTTGTAACACATATTAAATTTGACCATTAACATCTCAAAAACCATGATTATGTTACAAAAACATTATAAATTTGTTTCACTAATATTACAAATAAGTTACTAATATGCAGATTATTAAAACTCCAGCTATGAAGAAAATGAAATATATATTGTTGATGAGTGTTATTGCTCTCTCAGTTAATGCTCAAACAACAGTTGTCAGCAGTATAGTTGAAAAAGATGGAATATATTTTACTGATGCTACTCAAAACCAGCTTTATACGGGTGAATATCGTGAATTTTACGATAACGGTGCGCTCAAACTCGAAATGCAGATAAAAAACGGTTCTCCCGAAGGTACTTACGTGGTGTATTTTGACAATAAGAAACCCAAAGAAATACGGTCATATAAAAATGGTCAGTTCCACGGTACATGGCGTTCGTACAGTGTCACCGGGACACTCATAGCTGAAGCTGAATATAAAAACAATAAAAAACACGGCATCTGGCATATTTGGGACGAAAGCGGCATCATGCGGTATGAAATGAACTACAATGAAGGGAAAAAAACCGGCATCTGGCGTATGTGGAACGAAAAAGGTGAACTTACAGGAGAAAAAAAGTATTAAAATCATCCCTCCTGAGTAATAATGGACGGTAATTTATAAAAGGAAGTTCAGCACTTCCTTTTTTTAGTGCGTATCCCGTTACGCCGTTTTGTGATAATTCACTACAGCCGCCGAAATGGCAACCACATCAAAACCAACAATATAAGCCATATCCACCCACAAATCCATTAATATACTTCCTTTCAGAACAATAGCCCGTACGGCATGCATGAAGTGGGTGACGGGAATAAGATCTGAAATAGTATGCGCCCAGGGTGGCATACTTTCCACATTGGTGAACATTCCGCTCATCAGAATAAAAATCATTACAAAAAAGAAAGCTACAAACATGGATTGCTGCTGGGTTTTACTCACCGTGGAAATAAGCAGGCCAAATCCCAGAATACCGGTAATATACACTATTGTAAACAGATAAAGTGTACTCAGGCTACCTACTACCGGAATGGCGTATACATAACGAAGAATAAGCAAACCCAGGGTGAAATCGAAAAGGCCGATAAACCAGAACGGAAGCAGTTTGCCGATAATAAACTGCCATTTTTTCAGGGGAGTGACATTAATCTGTTCTATGGTGCCTTTCTCTTTTTCGCTGACAATATTCAGAGCCGATACAAAGCCGCTGATGACTGTAACGAGCAGCACCAGGATGGCCGGAACAATAAAATTCCTGTACATGAGGTTCGGATTGTACCAGAATGAATAGCGGATATCCTGAGCAGCCGAAAGATTGATTTCCGGCGACCATTCCACCACGATATCCCTGTTGAAATTCTGAATAATCGCATTCAGGTAGCTGGTTCCAAGTCCTGCTTTCACCCCGTTGATGGCATCGGCCGTAACTGCCACGCTGACGTTTCCTTCACGGATTAAATCCCGTTCGAAGTTGCGCGGAATATGCAAAACGATATCAGCCTTATCTGTTTCAACGTATTTCAGAGCCTGAGAATACGAATGGGAAACCGCGTAAATTTCAAACAGGTCGGATGACGTGAATCTGGAGATAAGACTTCGCGAAGCGGGGCTGTAATCATTGTCCACAATGACTATTTTCAGATGGCGGACATCCATATCGGCAGCAAAAGGAAGGATAAGCAGCTGTAAAAACGGCATGAACAGCAGCATCGGCAACATCATCCGGTCTCTCAGTATCTGAATGAATTCCTTGCGTAATATGTAAAACAGTACCCTCATTCCAGCCGGATTTTAAATCGTTTCAGACTTATGGTGAGAAGGATGACAGTCATACTTATCAGGATGGTTGTTTCCATCCAGATGTCTTTCAGGCCAAGACCTTTGAGCATAATGGATTTCACAATGATAAAAAACCACCGGGCAGGCACAATATTGGAAAGCCACTGGAATATCCAGGGCATATTCTCAAGCGGGAACAAAAATCCGGTAAGCAACAACGTTGGCAACAGAATTCCTGCCATGGAAACGAGCATGGCCACCGCCTGTGAACTGGCAATATTGGATATCATCAGCCCGAGCGCCAAACAGGAAAGTATGTATAAAAAGCACTCTGTCAGCAGCAAAACCACGCTGCCCCGAACAGGAACGTCGAGCACCAGATTACTCAGCAACAGGATGAACGAAAGATTTACAAGCGATATAACAGCATAGGGAATGGCTTTCGATATAAGCAGCAAAAAAGGTTTCAGCGGTGAAACAAGCAGTGTTTCGATGGTTCCCATTTCTTTTTCACGTACAATGGCGATGGCTGTCAGCGTGGTGCATACTATCATCATTATCAGCGCAATAACTCCGGGTACGAAGTTCATCGAACCATTCAGTGAGGGATTGTAAAGCATCCGTATTTCAGTATTTATTTTCATCGGTACCGACTGCACTGACTGTGACTGCTGATATTCACCGATAATGGCGGAGAGGTAAAAAACCACTGTTTTGGCAAAATTCGGATCGGTAGCATCAGCCACTATTTGCAGCTGAACAGGCTCTGTAGCCGATGCAGCCAGATTATCGGGCAGGATGAGCGCGCACTGGGCTTCGTTGTTTCTGAAATAGCTCTCCAGGTCTTTGCGGGATGGCACAGTATGCGTAATGGTAAAATACGAACTGGCATCAATTTTTTCAACTAGCTTTCTGGCTTCAACATCCGGTTTCGGACATACAACCAGCAGGCGGGCATTTTTCACCTCGTTGGTGAGGGCAAAGCCAAATATCAGAATCTGAGCTATGGGCAGACCGAACATGACCAGCAAGGTCCGCTTATCGCGAAAGACATGCAGAAACTCTTTCTGAAGAAAAGCCGCCAGCTGTTTGAAGGTGTTATTCATCATTCGTTTCGTTTTGCTCCGCGGGCTAACGCGTAAAACACATCACTCATTGTTTCCACTCCGAACTGTTTTTTCAGGCTGGAGGGAGCATCAAGGGCGTCAATCCTTCCGTCAACCATGAGCGAAATTCGGTTGCAGTACTCCGCCTCGTCCATGTAGTGCGTGGTAACAAACACGGTAATTCCGCGCGATGCTGCCTCATAAATCATTTCCCAGAACTGCCGCCGCGTCACCGGATCAACTCCGCTGGTGGGCTCGTCCAGAAAAACAATCCGTGGTTCGTGAAAAATAGCGGTGGAGAATGCCAGTTTTTGCTTCCAACCGAGAGGCAATGAACCCACCAGTTTATGTGCTTCGCCTGCCAGCCCGAGAGTTTCCAGCAGGTTTTTCATCCGTGGTCTGATTTCTTTCATCCGCAAACCGTACACCCCCCCGTAGAATTCGATATTCTCGCTCACGGTCAGGTTCTCGTACAGCGAAAATTTCTGGCTCATGTAGCCAATGTTTTTCTTGATTTGCTCCTGCTGCCTGTACACATCAAATCCCGCCACCCTTGCCTGACCTGCTGTGGGGTACGACAAACCGCAGAGAATTCGCATGGCGGTAGTCTTCCCGGCGCCATTGGCTCCGAGAAAACCGAAAATCTCCCCTTCCTTCACATCGAAGGTAATGGCATCCACGGCTGTGAAATTCCCGAATTTTTTTGTCAGTTTATCGGCTGTAATGGAATACATATTATTGTTATATCAGAAACACATTTATTTGTCGTTCAACACACTACACATTGCACAATCTTCCGGTTTCCTTCATTCAAACCTTCGTTTGCCTGCTCAAATCGATAAAACAATCTTCGATGGTGGCGCTGATGCGGCTGATGCGGATATCGTTTAATCCGTTATTTTTCAGAAATTCTCCAAGCCGGATTTCATCCAGTTCGCTGTCAGCTACAAGATGTGCAAATTCACCGAAGGGATAGCTGATGAGCCGTTCGGGGTATTGCTTCAATACTTTCAGCAGTTTGTAGGTGTCATCGGAACTCACGGCGTAAATGAATTTATCAAATTGCTTCACAACCGCCTGAGGAGTGTCAATTCTCAGTATTTTACCCTGTTGTATCAGGGCTATGCGGTCACATTGCAGGGCTTCGTCCATGTAGGGCGTGGAAACAAAAATGCAGATATTCCCGGTTTTCAGTTTCCGGAGCATTTCCCACAGTTCTTTTCGTGATACAGGATCAATGCCTGTTGTCGGTTCATCCAGAAACAGCACTTTCGGCTTGTGAATCAACGCGCAGCAAAGCGCCAGCTTCTGCTTCATCCCGCCCGAAAGTTCACCTGCCTTTCGTTTCCTGAATGCTTCGATCTGCACGTAAATATCACGGATAAAGTGATAATTCTCCTCAATGGTGGTGCCAAACATGGTAGCATAAAATCTCAGATTTTCTTCCACGCTCAGGTCGGGATACAATGAAAACCGCCCCGGCATATAGCCTACTTCATTCCTGATTTGGCGGTAATCTTTCACCACATCGTATCCAAGCACCCTGGCAGAACCGCTGTCGGGAGTAATCAGGGTAGTGAGCATGCGGAAAATAGATGTTTTTCCGGCACCGTCCGGGCCTATCAACCCGAAAATTTCACCCTCGGCTGCCGACAAACTTATATTGTTCACAGCAAGCACTTTTCCTTTGTCGTAGGTTTTCGATACAGTATGTAGTTCGATATAATTCACTTTCGCTGATTTTCTTTTGAAAGCCCGCTGTTCACTGTTTGAGTATCCGGTTCAGGCATCTGCTGTGCAATCTGCACTTCGGCATACATTCCAATTTTCAGGAAACCATCATTTTTCACGGCAATTTTCACGGCATACACCTCGTTGGAGCGTTCGTCACGTGTTTGAATGGTTTTGGGGGTAAATTCTGCCTTGCTGCTTATCCAGGTTACGGTTCCTTCGTATCCGGTGAGTTTTTCCTTGCCCAGGTCGGTCAGTACGTTCACTTTCTGTCCCAGTTTCAGGCTTCCCAGTTGCCCGGCAGTGATGTAAGCCCGCAGTATCATGGTCGATAAATCGGCAATTTTGTAAATCGGTCTGCCAACGGCTGTCATTTCGCCCGGTTCGGCATATTTCACCAATACGGTTCCGGTTACGGGATTGATAATGCGGCATTTACGGAGCTGGTCTTCGAGCAGTTCAATCTGCATTTCGAGCGGATTTGTTTCCTTCCCGACACTGGCTGTGGTTTTATCGAGCGTAGTTTGCTGTGCACTGAGCTGCCGGTTGAGCACCGCCACTGCCGACCGTGCATCATCCAGTTGCTTCCGGGTGGCAGCCTGTCCGGTATAGAGGTTTTCCACCCGCTGCAATTCGCGGTTGGCTTGCACGAGCTGTTCTTTCAGAACTGCAGTCTGCGAACTGATGTCGGGTTTTCGGCTGAGTACCGCCCCTTTCTGTTCTTGTATCTGCCTGATTGTCAGGTAAATCTGAGTGCTGTCAATCTGACCGACTTTGGCTCCGGCTTCGAGTTGCATGCCTTCTTCCACATCGAGCGAAAGGATTGTTCCGTTCCCTTTAGCCGAAACAATGGTTTCAACCGTTTCGAAATAACCGGAAGCATCGGCTTTTTTTTCGTCAGAATTGCAGGAAGCCGTTGTGATAATTACCAGACAAAGGATAATTCCGGCTATAGTTTTTTTCTTCATACGTTGTGTAAAATAGTTATGATTAAACAACATGCTGTTTGTCAGTTAAATTTCAGTTTCCCTTCATCCACATCAGGCTGTATTCAGCCAGGAGCAACTGCATTTCGTGAAGAGATTTCTTTTGACGAGCCTGGTTTTCGGCATTGGCTTCGCGGATGAAATCGGCGCTGGTGATTACTCCGTTCTCGAGCTGAATGAGAGATGTCTCCTTTATTTTATTTCGCAACAACACAATCTCGTCGTCCGTTTGCAGCATTTGTCTCAGTTTCTGTATTTCACCTGATTGCTGTGTCTGACTGATGCTGTTGTTCAGATTGAAAATTTCTTTTTGCAGATCCAGCGATTTATGTTGTATTTCAATGTTGGTACGTTCCTTCCCGAGTGTGTAAAGTCTTGAAAACTGCCAGTTAATTTTGGCACCCGCAATAAAATAAGGTTCAAAACTATTGGTGAACATGTTAAGCCCGGGTTTTCCATACCCTCCCTGTGCAAAGAGGTTCAGTTTCGGAAGTAACTGAGCTGTAAGCTGTTTGCGCTGCAATGAAAGGTTGTTTATTTGCTGATCCAGCAAATTTAATTCAGGTCGCTGGTTACCGGTATTCAAAGAGACAGAAGCAGGAGGTAAAAATTTTGTTTGGTCGCTTATTTGTTTGCCTGTGAGCAGTTCCATCACTTTTATCAGTGATTGTTTACCGGTGAGTATTCCGGAGTTGAGTTGTTTTACATTCAGCAGTTCGGCTTCGAGGTTTTGCTCGTTGGTGGCAAGTGATACACCGTTGCTCACCATCACCTTTATTTTCTGGAGAGCAGTCTTAAGGTCATTCTGCAGGATTTCGTTTTGTTTGAGCTGCTCATCCATCAATAAAACGCCAAAATAGGTTTGGTTAATCCGGTCCCGGAGTTTATACATTTCCACTTCAGTCTTTTGTTTTTCGACCAAAGCATTTGCATGTATCGTTTTGCACTGTAAACCGGTTTCACCGCCATCAAATACCAGTTGCGAAACTTCGGCATACAATTTATACTGATCTTTTTCCAGTTCAGGAATAGTCAGATTTGGTATCGTTATCGGTATTTTAGTCACATCCGATTGCCAGGTAGCTTGTCCGGCTAACTGCATTTGCGGGTAATATTTACTCAGCAATGCCGTAGCGGCGTTGTTTGCAGATTGTGTAATTAAGTCATGCTGCCGGATGAGCGGGAAGTGTGTACGCGCCAGTTCCTGACACTCGTTCAGTGTGATTTCCTGCGATTTAACCGAAAAAAAAGGAAGGAATATGACCAGAAGAAAAAGGATTTTTTTCATTTTTTCAGTCCAGTTTTTGTTCGTTAAGCAACAATAATTTATTTAGAAACCGGTTTATTTTCCGGATAAAGCCGAACACTTAATTTCTGCAAATATATCATTTTATATTGATTCTTCACCTGTTGTGCAATAAATCCTTAAAGGGTGTTGATACTGATTTTTGCATCCGGAGATCATACCGGAACACGAATTTTATCCGGGATATACAATTCTCACGTTTTCCGGATCTGATTAAAGGAAATGCCCATGTGCTGAATCAGATCAGAAGGCAGCAAACTTTCTGCAGATTGTCCTCCGAGTGCCAGGTCGCCTGCCAGTCCGTGCAGATAAACGCCTGCAATAGCACTTTCTTCGGATGTATATCCCTGAGCCATCAGTCCGGCAATAATACCTGTGAGAACATCGCCCATGCCTCCGACAGCCATTCCCGGGTTGCCGGTAGTATTAATAAACGTCTTTCCGTCAGGTGTAGCTATGAATGTATTGGCACTTTTCAGCACTATTACCACTTTGTATTCCTGAGCTGCCTTTAAGGTTATATCCATTCTTTCCTGTGAGTTGGATGAGGTGCCGAACATACGGTCAAATTCCTTTGGATGAGGGGTTAGAATGCTGTTTTCGGGTACAAACTCCAGGTAGTTCTTATGTTGTGAAATGATGTTCAGCGCATCGGCATCGAGCACACACGGTTTTTGCATGTTTTTCAGCATTTCGAACAGCATTTCTGCTGTCTGATTTCCGGTGCCAAGTCCGGGACCCAATGCAAAGGAATCGTAGAGGGTCAGCTCAGGCAGTTCGTTCATAAAAATTGCTTCGGAAACCGAAGTTTGCAGGATAATCCGGTTTTCTTCCACGCTGTGTACACTCACCAGTCCTGCTCCGCTTCGCAATGCCGCTTTTGCAGTAAGTACTGCCGCACCTGCCATTCCCTTTTTACCCGCCCATATCAGCACGTGACCGAAAGTTCCTTTGTGCGAAAACCTTGACCTGGTTTTAAGCATTGCCTGCACATACGATTTGTCAGGCATTATCCGGGATGTTTCGGTGTCTGCAATGGCTTTCGGATGAAGCTGAATGTCAATCACTTTCCATTGTCCGGTATACTTCTCGTTTTCGGCAAAGAAGAAAGATATTTTCGGGAACTGAAGCGTGTAAGTTACGTCTGCATTTACCACAACATCGGTTTCGGATACACATCCTTCGCCCGTTAATCCCGAAGGAATATCGATGGATACCACCGTATTGCCGGTACGGTTTATCCAGTTAATTACTGCGGCGAACATATTTTCGGCCGGTTTGGTCAGTCCGGTGCCAAACAAGGCATCCACGATGATGGTATTACACGAAATTTTCGGAGGAGCAAAACTGTTGATTTGCTCGGTGAAATAGTCCGGGAAATACTCCTGCAACCGTTCCTTGTTTTGCCTGCAATCGGGTGATATTTTTCCGGTGTGGAGTAAAATAATCTCCGCTTCGTAACCAATCTGGAGCAACATCCGTCCAAGTGCCAGTCCGTCGCCGCCGTTGTTTCCCGGTCCTGCCAGTATCAGTATCTCGCGCTTCATGCTCCAGTCTTTCTTGAACTGCTGAAGTATTCTGTCAGCCGCACGTTCCATCAAACCGACAGATGCAACAGGTTCATTATCGATTGTGTACTGGTCGATACGACGGATTTGTTCTGTGGTAAAAATCTTCATTTTTTTATACGAATAAAAACGAATTATACGAATTAATATCAGACCGGATAATCCGAACAATCAGGCATCTGTATCAGTCAACCATAGATACCCGTTCCAAAAAGTGCAAAGTCATATTTAACCGGATCGTCCGGGTCAAATTTACGTAAAATTCCGGTAATTTCTTCCACAGCTTTCCAGTCGTTCTGCTTCCGGTGCAGAAGCCCGAGCGCTCTGCTTACGTCGCCCGTGTGAACGTCGAGAGGCAGCATCAGAGCCGATGCCGGAATGCCTTTCCAGAGTCCGAAATCCACTTCCTTTTCGTCGCTTCTGACCATCCACCGGAGAAACATATTCAGTCGTTTTGCCGCCGAACCAGAGGTGACATCCGGCAGGTGTTTTTCAGACCTTTTTTCATGTGCTGTTTCCAAAAAAACTTCCCTGAAGTGTTTCAATGAACCATAAATTGTTTTTTCAGATAGATAACCCGCTGTGAAAACCCGCTCCGGACCTCCGTGATTCAGGTAGATATTACGCATCGAACGGAGAAAAAAAAGACAGTCAGCACCGTTGAAAGTACGGTGAACGAAGCGGTCGAACCTGTCAAAATCTTTTCCTTCCATTACGAAATCATATGGCGAATTATCCATCAGATCCATCAGGAAATCTCCGTTTTTCACGATGGTTTTTCGTTGTCCCCAGGCGATGGCAGCGGCCATAAATCCGGCTATTTCGATGTCCTCTTTTCGGGTGAAACGGTGCGGAATCCGGATGGGATCCTGTTCAATAAAATCAGGATGATTGTACCGTATTACCCATTCATTCAGACGGGCTTTTATTTCTGATAAATCATTCATTCCCGGCTGCTTTCTTTTTCCATTCACTCAGTCCGGAAATTGCCAGTGCCAGAAAAACTGCGTACTGAAAACTTGTAAAATAATATCCCTGCACGATAAAAATGGGTATCGAAACCACGTTGCCTGCTATCCAGAAATGCCAGTTTTCGAGCTTTTTGACGGTCATCAGCAGGGTGGCACACAGGAACAGGGTGCTGTTGAGCGCATCCATCCAGGGTTTTGAAGAATGAATATACGCCTCATCAGCGCGGTTGTACCACCGAAGCAGAATCAGAACTCCGGCGTAAAAAACCAGGGCGAAAAGCATGACCAGCATGTTTTGTTTCGACGTGTTTCGGGCGATTTTTACCACGTGTTCCTCGTTGTTTTTTCTAGACCAGTTGTACCATCCGTAGGTGTTGGTGATGAGATAAATGATGTTGATACCCGCGTTGGCAAACATGCCTCCCCTGAAGAAAATGTAGATAAAAATGGCCACGCTGATAATCCCCGCGGGGAAAACTTTGATATCCTCTTTGCGCGCATACCATACACTTATGATGCCAAAAACAACCGCCGTAAGTTCAAGAATCTTCATTTTTTCACGATTAATTGTATTGTTGCAAACTTCTTATTTATTCTCCGGTTTCATTACCACACCTTCGCTTTTTCGTCCGTCCACTTTTATAGTGATTGGTTTTTCGAACCGCACATGCCGCAGATATTCCGATTCGTACACGGCAGGTTGCGAGTTGAGGTAACCGATATCATAGCTGCCATCGTGCTGAAAGGGATTGATGGTGAAATACGAGACTCCGAACGAAGTCAGATTCTGGAAAAAGTGGGTTCCCTGGCTCGGGTCGATGCGGTAGTTCGACAATCCGCTTTCCACAATTACCCGTGCGTTGCTTATATGAGGCCATTTCACCGGAATGCCCAGCCAGGTATCGCTTGAGCCCCATCTGCCCGGACCGATAAGCACATAGTAGCGGTTTTCGTTTTGCAGGTTTTTATTCACTTTTTCGATGTCGTACATGATGAGCTGGTTTTTTGATGCATTGAACGCTTCAGGTCTGACATATACCAGATCAAAGATTTCATTGTTTATTCCGTGTCCAAGCGCATTCCTGCAACTGATAATGGTGTCATCACCCGAAATGGAGCCGATGTCTTCGGTAATCATTTCTTTGCTGTCCACTATGGGCCTGATCTGCAACAGGTAAAACTTATGATTCGGTTTTGGGGAATAATCCAGGCACACCGCGAATTCAATCTCTATGGGTCGTCCCATTTCCGATTGCGAAATCCGCAAAATCTCCTTAAGAATTCCGGCAAGGGGGAAAACGTTATGCTGCAGGATGTTGGCAAACGTGATTACTTTCCTTCCTTTTTCGTAGATATTGTCGTAGATACGCTGGTCCTGTGGGTTGAATGTGGAGGCGAGGAACTTCAGTGTTCCATCACTCTCGGCATCCTGTACCCTTACTTTCATCAGGTTAAAACTGTCGTTTACCTGCGGTACGAAACTGTAACTGGTCGTGTCGAGCGAGTAGAAGTATGTTTGTGTTTCGCGCAGTGCCATGTCGAGTGTGCTGGTTTGCAGTACGTTGTTTGGATGGTAGGGCGAAAAACGCAGAGTCATTCCGCCGTCGACAATGTATTTTCCCAGTCCCATCGCCACATTCACGATACCTTCCTCGGCTTTTTCGGCACCGAGCGGGTAGAAGTTGAGCGAACGCGCAACACCTGAAAACGATGGGTAGAAACGGGTGTCGTGGTAGTTGCCACACGTTTCCTGAAGCACGATAGCCATTTTTTCTTCGTCAATCACATTCTTTGTAGCCTTCATGTATGATTTGCTTGCCTGATAAAATACCGATGCATACACCGCTTTTACGGCTTCGGTAATCATCATCAGCATATTGGTTTTGCTCGATTTGTCGTGAGGCACCATGTAGGTGGAGTAAATGCCTGCGAATGGCTGATAGTGAGAGTCTTCGAGCAAACTGGATGAGCGTACCGCCACAGGAGTGGTGATAGCTCCCAGGAAAGCATACAGGTCTGCTATTACCTTGTGGGGCAGGCGTGCTTTCAGAAAATGCTGAAGAATCACTTCATCTTCGGCATCCGACAGGGCAACCGGATACAAATCATTTTTCTCCATGAACTCGGTGAAAATATCCGTACAAAGCACTACCGTGCGCGGAATCATTATTTCCGTATTGCTGAAATTGTCCAGTATGTCGTTGGTCTTGATCATCGAATCGATGAAAGCCAGGCCGCGCCCTTTTCCGCCGAGCGAACCTTCACCGATGCGGGCAAAGTTGGAATACTGGTCAAACCGTTCGCGTTGAAAAATGGCAACGACTCCCCGGTTTTTAATTTTCCGGTATGTCACAATGGCATCAAATATAATCTGCCGTACTCTTGGCAAATCGGTTTTTTCCTGCGTATCCACCTGGATGTTTTTCAAAAATTCGGCCAACGGAAACATTGCCCGGGAATACAGCCAGCGCGAGATGTTGTTTTGCGAAATATGGTAGTAGAGCGAGTCGTCGCTCACTTTGAAAATAATATCCTGCAATCCCCGGAGATTTTCTACCCGGGCTTCCTCGTTGCCCGTTAGAGGATTGATGAAAACAAAATCGCCAAAACCGAAAATGTTGGTGATAATATCCCGAAGTTCCAGCATGGGGGTTTTAGACAGCTTGTGCACGAACGCAGCGCTTACCGAATCTGCATAGGGATGGTTCCTCACGTCGGTGGACTGTACGATGAGCGGCAGATACGAATCCTGTTTCCTTATTTCGCGGCAGAGTTCGATGCCGGCGAGCTGGTTTTTCACCCCGTCTTTGGTGTAACTCACGTCGGTGATAACTCCGAGCATGTTTTTTTTGTATCTGGAGTAAATGCTCATGGCTTCTTCGTAACTTCTTGCCATCAGGATTTTAGGTCTGCCGCGCATCCGGAGCATTTGTTCGTGCTCGTTGAGCGCTTCGGTCATAAACGAACGCGACTGGATGAACACGTATTTGTAAAGATGAGGTAACAGAGATGAATAGAACCGGATGGAATCTTCAACAAACAGGATAACCTGCACACCCACCGAGTTTACATCTTCTTCCACGTTCATACGGTCTTCGATAAGCTTGACAATAGCCAGCAGCAGGTCCGAATTCCCGAGCCAGCTGAATACGTAATCGATGGCGCTCAGATCCTCGTTGCCTATTCTTTCCGAAACCATTTTCGAAAACGGAGTGAGCACCACAATCGGTATGTCGTTGTGTAGTTCTTTCACTTTTTTAGCCCACTCGAAAGGATTGATGCTATCGCCGCTCGGCATGGAAATAATCAACTCGTAGGTGCGTTCATTCAGCGCTTTGTCTGCTTCCTCTTCATTTCCCACCAGCGTAAACCGGGGCGGATATCGCAGGTTGAGCGATACATATTCGTTGAAAATCTGCTCGTCAACCCGTCCGTCTTCCTCCAGGGCGAATGCATCGTATTTACTGGCATACAGAAGAATGTTGTATATCCGGTGGCGCATCAGACTGGCAAACGAGGTGTCTTTGAAATAAAGTTTCTTTATGCTGTTGCTATTCATGGCGTGAAGTCTGAAGTTAGAATTATGAAATCAGAAATTGATGGTTGTCTGAAGCATTTTACAAAAGTAAAAAATTTGTTTCACAATTCAAGCAGAAAAGAGACACCCGTTTCTCAAAATTATTCGTTATATTTGCACTGACAAACACATAATCCATGGAGTTGCGCACTGTAAATCTGACCCGTTACATCAATCCCCTCAGGGAGGGTGGTTCCCTGCCCGCGCTTGCCGAAGCAGATGACGAATTCAAGTACGTGGTGAAATTCCGGGGAACCGGTCACGGCACAAAATCGCTCATTTCAGAACTCATCGGTGGCATCACAGCCAAACTGCTGGGACTGAAAATCCCCGAACTCGTTTTCATACATCTCGATGAAGCTTTCGGCCGCTCGCAAGCCGACGAAGAAGTGCAGGATTTGCTCAGAGCCAGTCATGGACTTAATCTGGGGTTAAGTTTCCTGTCGGGTGCGCTCACCTTCAATCCGGTAACTACTGCAGTCGACGGGGCTACAGCATCAAAGATTGTATGGATGGATGCTTTCCTGACCAACATTGACCGTACGGTAAAAAACACCAATATGCTGATGTGGCACAATGAACTCTGGCTCATTGACCATGGCTCCACGCTTTATTTTCATCACAACTGGGATAATCGTGCCGGTAAAGAGCTTACCTCTTTTCCCCACATCAAAGACCATGTGCTGCTGCCGTTTGCCGACCGGCTGCCCGAAGCCGATGCCGAATGCAAAAAGATACTGACCCCCAAAGTGATTCGAAGCATCACCGGTCTTATTCCGGATGAATTTGCCGACTGGAACACCGGCAATGAAACTCCCGACTCCATCCGGCGGGTATATTCTGATTTCCTGCAATCGCGTGTTAATCACTCCTCCATATTCCTGAATGAAGCCATCCATGCCCGAGAAACAAGTATATGAATACGCCGTAATACGCCTGGTGCCCAGAGTGGAACGTGAAGAATTCGTGAACACGGGGCTGATCATGTGCTCGCGCCTGGGCAAATACATCCGTATGCAATATGAAATCGTGCCTGAGAAAATAGCCGGTTTTGTATCCGAACTGGATATGGCATTTGCAGCTGAGACACTTAAGACATATCAGCTTATTGCCGAAGGCAATCCCGAAGGCGGCTCAATAGCAACACTCGACCTGATAGAGCGCTTCCGCTGGATTACGGCCGTAAAAAGCACCTGTATTCAGACATCACCCGCCCGAACAGGACTGTCTGACGATCCCGACACTACATTCAACCGGCTCTATGACGAACTGGTAAGATGAATTTCTGCTGAAAGAAGCGAAAAAACCTTGTTTCAGCATGTACGGAAAAATTATTTTGAAAATTTACTTCAAAAAATTTGATTATCACGAATAAAACCACTAACATTGCACCGAAAATCAAAATGACACAATAAATGCCTTCGTGTCTGTCAATTTCTGATTAATTTAAAAATGTCATAATGATATTATTGAAAATAATTGACATAATGATATATTTTCAGGGAAGGCATAGCATAAAATATACATTAATCTATAATATTACGAAATACTAAATCATTATTATCATGAATCTCGAAAAATTAATGCAGCAGCTTGAAGCGAAGCATCCGGGTGAACAGGAATATCTGCAGGCAGTTCGCGAAGTTCTGTCGACCATCGAAGAAGTATATAACGAACATCCTGAATTTGAAAAAGCCAAAATTGCCGAACGGCTGGTTGAACCCGATCGTATTTTTACTTTCAAAGTGCCCTGGGTCGATGACCGCGGCGATGTTCAGATTAACCTCGGATACCGGGTACAGTACAACAATGCTATCGGTCCTTACAAAGGTGGTTTGCGGTTTCACCCCTCGGTCAATCTATCCATCCTGAAGTTCCTGGGTTTCGAGCAGATTTTCAAGAATGCGCTCACTACGCTCCCCATGGGTGGCGGAAAAGGTGGTTCCGATTTCAATCCGCGCGGGAGGTCGGATGCCGAGGTGATGCGATTCTGCCAGTCATTCATGCTCGAACTGTGGCGTCATATCGGAGCCGATACCGATGTACCGGCAGGTGATATCGGAGTGGGAGCCCGGGAAATAGGTTATCTGTACGGAATGTACCGCAAACTGGCTCAGGTGAACACCGGAGTACTTACCGGTAAAAGCCTCGAGTACGGCGGATCGTTGATCAGGCCTGAAGCTACCGGATTCGGAGGTTTGTATTTTGTAAAACAAATGCTCGAAACAGCCGGACACGACATCAAGGGAAAAACCGTTGCTATTTCCGGATTTGGAAACGTGGCATGGGGAGCAGCCACCAAAGCCACCGAGATGGGAGCAAAAGTGGTAACCATTTCGGGACCTGACGGCTATATTTACGACGAAGCCGGTATCTCTGGCGAGAAAATCGATTACATGCTCGAGCTCCGTAATACCTGCAACGATGTTGTGGAACCTTACGCCGAACAGTTTGGTGCAAGATTCTTTGCCGGAAAACGACCCTGGGAAGTGAAAGTGGACATTGCACTGCCCTGCGCTACGCAGAACGAACTCAACGGCGACGACGCGCAAATGCTCATCGACAACAACGTACTTTGTGTGGCTGAAATCTCCAATATGGGTTGCACACCCGAGGCTATTGATAAATTTATCCACAACAAAATCATGTACGGACCCGGAAAGGCTGTGAATGCTGGTGGTGTGGCTACATCCGGACTCGAAATGACACAAAACGCCATGCATATTTCGTGGCCTGCTTCGGAGGTGGATGCCAAACTGCATCAAATTATGAGCGATATCCACAACCAGTGTATGAAGTACGGAAGACAATCCGATGGTTATATCAATTACATGAAAGGAGCCAACGTAGCCGGATTTCTCAAAGTAGCCAAAGCCATGCTGGCTCAGGGTGTGGTATAAAATTACTTTATCATTTTTCTGAATATCTTTTGTTAACTGGCCTTGCCTGAGATAAGCAGGGCCGGTTTTTTTTATGTTCGCATGTCTGACCGGTTTTTCATGCCACTCAACAAAAATGGCTTTTCTTTTGTTAATTCAGTAAGTTAAATTTCGATAAATGAAGCCATCCCGGCTTTTTAATCTGAAAAAACACTGTTTGCAAATGAAAATTTATCGTTTCACAAGCATCGCTGCATATTGCATTTCGGCAGTTATCTGTGTCAGTGCACAGAATTATTCGGCTCCGCTCCGGATTCCGCTTTCGCTGAGCGCCGGTTTCGGTGAGTTACGAAACAATCATTTTCACTCCGGACTGGATTACCGGACCCAGTTGAGTGTGAACAAACCGGTTTATTCCATCGGCGACGGGTGGGTGTCGCGCATCAATGTGTCGCCGGGAGGATTCGGTCTGGCGTTGTACATCAGTCATCCGGGTGGGCAGACCAGCGTTTACGGGCATCTCAACAGTTATTCTGAAAAAATTGCCGGCTATGTAAGGCAGAAACAATACGAACAGGAAACCTACCGTATCGACATCCAGCTGAAGCCTGACGAGATACCGGTAAAAAAAGGAGACCTGATAGCCCTGAGCGGCAATACGGGAAGTTCGGGAGGACCTCATCTGCACTTCGAAATCCGCGATACCAAAACTGAAGAACCACTCGACCCGCTGAATTTTCTGGATAAAACCATGACCGATACGCAAAGTCCCGATATACGGGGCATTGCAATTTATCCGCAGGAAGGGAAAGGGATTGTCAACGGGAGCACCAGACCTGTACGGATAAGCATTCCAAAAACCAAATCAGGTGCCTGCGGCATACCGGACAGCGTAATCAATGCATGGGGAATCATCGGCACCGGTGTGAAGGCATACGACCGGATGAACGGAACAGCAAATACACTGGGAATAGAGAATATAGAACTATTTGTGGATGGAACCCGGATTTTCAAAAGTACGGTGAACCGATTCTCGTTTGATAAAACACGGATGATCAACTCGTTTATCGACTTCGAAGAGTGGCGAAACAATAAATCGTTTTACATGAAATCATTCGTGGAACCCGGAAATACGCTGCCACTTTACGAAACACGAAACAACGGGTACATCAGCATCAACGAAGAGCGGAATTATGATGTCAGCTACGTACTGACAGACCATTACGGGAATAAAACCACCTGCAGTTTTACCATTACCGGCAGGAAACAAATCATACCTCCGAAGCCTGCCTGCACCGTAAATTTCGCGTGGCTCGTGAGCAACTGGTATGGAAAAACAGATTTTCAGCTTACCGTTCCCTCCGGCAATCTTTACTCCGATATGTGCTATAACCACAGTCAGATTTCATCCCCGAAGTATTTCTCGGATATTCATCAGGTGAACAACAAACCTGTTCCGCTTTTCCGCAATGCCCTGATGTGGATCAGGCTGAACAGGAAAGCAGGACGCGATTCGACCGGATTTGGGATAGTTGAAATTGCTAAAAAGGGAGAAGAAAACTGGCTGGGTGGAAAATATAAGAACGGAGGCATCGAAGGCACCATCAACGAGCTGGGAAGCCGTTTTGCCATTGCTCGTGATACCATCGCGCCGTTGATTACACCTCTGGGACAGGAAAAATGGGTGAAAAACAAGCGCATTATCATCCGGCTGAAAGATGAAAAAAGCGGAATCGCCTTTTACAGGGGCGAGATTGACGGTAAATTTGCCCTTTTCGCCAGCGATGTGAAATCAGATTCGTACACTTGCGTGTTTGATGAATCGCGGTTTTCCACAGGCCAGACACACCGGCTGGTGTTCAGAGCTGCCGACAGTGCCGGAAACAGGAGCGAATACACCTGCAGCTTTGTTTATTAAACGGATGGTAAAAATCAGAAATCCCTATCCTGTTGTTTTTTCACAAGTTCTTTGGTGGAGAGCATGCCGCAGGCAGCGTAGATATCCTCGCCGCGCGAAGCCCGGATGGTAACCAGCATACCGCGAGCTTTCAGCATATTCTGAAATTCCACTATCTCGTTGTAGGGAGTACCTTCGAGCGCCGTACCCGGGATCGGATGAAACCGGATGAGGTTGATGCGGCATTTGATGCCCGAAAGCAATCGTACCAGTTCGTTGACGTGGCGCGGGGTGTCGTTTACCCCTTTGAACATGATGTATTCAAAAGAAATCCGCCGCTGACGACCCAAATCCCATTTTTTTATTTCCTTAATGACCTCGGTTACAGGATAAATGTTCTGTACCGGCATGATTTTTTTCCGTTCTTCATCGAAGGGCGAGTGAAGGCTTACGGCCAGATGAGCGTTACTTTTTTCAAGGAATGTAACCATAGCCGGAATGATACCTATGGTGGAAACCGTGATGCGTTTCGGGCTCCAGGCATATCCCCAGGGAGCTGTCAGTATTTCGAGACTTTCAAGCACCGCCTCTGCGTTGTCCAAGGGCTCGCCCATGCCCATGTACACGATGTTGGTAAGTTTTTCGTATTCGGGCAGCGAATGAATCTGGTTCACAATTTCTCCGGCGGTGAGGTTGCCCTGATATCCCTGTTTTCCTGTCATGCAAAAGAGGCAGCCCATTTTGCATCCTATCTGCGTCGATACGCACAGCGTAGCGCGGTCGTCGTCGGGGATATAAGCAGCCTCGATGAATTTTTCGGTGATGGTGGGGTAGAGGTACTTTTTAGTACCATCAGCCGAGGTCTGAACCTTTGAGGGGGGTATAAGCCCTACAGTATATTTTTCGCTCAGCAGCTCACGTGCTTTTTTCGACAAATTAGTCATCTCCTCTATCGAACCAACGTGTTTTTTGTAAAGCCAGTCGGTGATTTGCGACGCGGTAAACCCCGGCAAACCCAGCGAAACCACTATTTCCCTGATTTTATCGGGATGAAGTCCGAAAAGATTCTGTTTTTCCATTTTACTTACTTAAAAATAGGTTTCTGAAATAATTTGCCGGAACGGGATGCCCCCTGAAATGAGCAGATCTCTCACTTCCACCACCATTTCGGGGCTGCCGCAAAGGTAATATTTTATATCGGTTGGTAAAAATGGCTGTTCGCTGAGCCATTGGGTGAGCCTTCCCTTGTAATGAGCACTGTCAGGCTGCTGTGAGGCACAGCGGATGTAGTTCATGCCTGATTTTTTTTCAAGCAGACCGGAGAAATAAAAATTCTCATCCCTTCTGCCCCCGTGAATCAGTGTTTTTCCTTTCTCCAACCCCGAACGGGCCATGGAAACAAACGGAGCTACACCTGTGCCCGACGAAATCCACCAGGCGTTGTCGTCATCGCAGCAGAAATTGCCGAAAGGTTCGGAAACATAAATAGTGTCGCCCGGTTGCAGCGACGAGAGAAAAGGAGTGAGCTTACCTTCCGGCTTTTCGTCAAAAAGTATCTCGATGTTAGCGTCATCCCGGCCGCTGGCAATACTGTAAAGGCGCGGCTGCCCGTCGGGCACTACATCCACAGCCACCACCTGGCCTGCCCTGAACTCAAAATCGCGCCTGAAGCTCAGCACAAAAACACCACCGGCTACTTCCTCTGAAGCAATGATCTGCTTCCTGAATAATTTTCTTTTTTCGGTCATTTTCATTCTGTAAGTCATTCTATAACAAATTTACCTGCAATGAGTTTAACGGGAAAATTAAAAAGGGTAAGAAGATTTTTTTAGCATCCCGTATTTCACACATTGAATCAAAGTCGCTGCATTGCACCCGTTTGTTTCGAAACCACCATTTATATCCTTGTTTTCTGCATGATACAGGTGTGTAGCACCAACACATTCTTTCTTCCGTAACATTCCGGTAGCCTGAAAAAATGCGATTTAAGCAGTACAATTCTTTCTTATTTATGAAGGTTCAGAGACCCGTAATATTTGTGGTAAACAGAAACCAGCCCCATCAGGGACCGGAGACCCGAAGCAGCAGCAGGGGAATAAAATAAGGGAATGTAACCTTGTTAAGTGAAAAAACTTTAATAACTTTACGGCTCAAATACTTCAAAAGGAAGCTAAACTTCACGATACCCATCATCATAAATGTACGATAAAAGAGTAAGAATTCACGCTGGTTGGCGGAATTATGATCCTGATGTCCATCAGGACCGGCGGACGATGCCGGACTTTTGAACAACTAAACAGGATATCGGGGATGAAGGAGTAGAAATTATAAATTTAAAAATCCGGTCCGGGTAATCCGGGCAAACAGATTCAATGAAAAAAAATAACAGATGAACAATGGAGAATAAAAAAAACGAAACACGTATTACTGTCGTAGATGCTTTAAGAGGATTTGCTTTGGTGTCGATCATGCTGCTTCATAATATTGAGATGTTTGAGGTACATGCTGCTCATCCGTCTTTACCGGAATGGATGGTTCATCTGGATAAGGTTATATGGGATACATTCTTTTTTCTTTTTGGTGGCAAATCGTATGCAATTTTTGCCCTTTTATTCGGATTAACATTCTACATCCAGACTCATAATCGTGAGGCAAATGGCATGGATTTCAGATTTCGTTTTATCTGGCGTATGATTCTTCTGATGGTCTTTGGCATGGTCAACACCCTGTTTTACAGGGGAGAAATTTTAGTGCTGTATGCTGTGCTTGGATTATGTTTAATACCTTTCACCAAATTGAGTAATAAAGTCATTTTACTTTCAGCAGTGATATTGTTGTTGCAACCCATTTCCATAATCAGGATAATTCTGGCATTTCAAAATCCCTTTATCGAGCCTTCTATGCCCTCCTTTATTCCTTTTTATATGAAGTCAGGTGATTTTTTAACAGGTGATTCAATGTTTGAATTAATGAAAAGTAATGTAACGAACGGACGCATTGCGTCATTGCTTTGGTATTGGGAATACGGCAGAATAGAACAAACTCTCGGGCTTTTTTTACTCGGTTTTCTGGCTGGCCGGAAACGTATTTTTTACAATACATCTTCAAATATTAAATTTTGGAACAGAACTTTGCTCATTTCAGCAATAGCATTTATTCCACTATTTCTTTTAAAATCAAATACAGAATTATTTTCTGATTCAAAAAATATTAATACCTCTATTGGTGCAATTATTACTCTTTGGTCTAACTTTGCATTTATGCTGGTACTGACATCCGGATTTATCTTGTTGTTTTACAATCAGAAGACACAGCCGGTATTGAATAAACTTTCACCGATTGGCAAAATGAGTTTGTCAAATTACATTCTGCAATCGATAGTAGGGGCCAGTATTTATTACGGTTATGGATTGGCAATTTACAAGTATGTTGGTGCAACCTATTGTTTATTGATTGGTGTTGTTCTGGCAATTGGAATGGGTATTTTTAGCAATTATTGGATGAGCCGGCATAAAAGAGGAATACTTGAAAGTATCTGGCATAAACTGACCTGGATTGGAACAAATAAGCAATAGAGTTGAATCAATATCAGTAAACACCAGCATGCAACACTCAGGCTTCCTGCGGTCAGTAAGACCTGCCTGGGAAGCACCGGTTGTACGGCAGCAATAAAAGACGACCCGGAAACTAAAAAAAAGCAGTAAAAATGAAAAAAACAATATTTACACTTATCATAATAGCAACAATTACAGGTTGTGGCTTGAAAATCAACAAATCAAAAACGATGGAAGAACAAAAAAATCAATCGGACAAAAATCTTTCGCAACAGGACACAACACCAAAAGTGACAGGCATTGGTGGAATTTTCTTTTTCTCAGACAATCCTGAAAAGACGAGAAAATGGTATGCTGAAAATCTGGGACTTGAAGTAAATGAATGGGGTTCAAGTTTTGAATTCAGAAATGCAAACAGACCGGAAGAAATAAATTACCTGCAATGGAGCCCATTCAAAAAGGGCAGTGAGTATTTTGCCCCTTCGAAAAAGGAATTTATGATTAACTATAGGGTTCAAAACATTGAAGGACTTGTGAAGAAACTCAAAAACAACGGTGTGACTATTCTTGACAGTATTGAAACGTATGATTATGGAAAGTTTGTGCATATAATGGACGCTGAAGGAAACAAGATAGAATTTTGGGAACCTGTTGACAGGGTTTTTACTGAAATGGGTGGTAAAACTACAAAATAGGATGAGTATCCGGTGAAACTGACTTCAGAAACAGCAAATTGCCAAAGCGGGAAATTCGTGCTTCTATGACATTGAAGCACAGGACTTTTTCAACACATTGTCAAAATCCTGCCAAAAAGGATATTGTGATTGGATTGGGCCTGCCAGGCTGGAAGCAACCAGACAGACCAGGGCAGAAAAAGCCATTTTAATGCTTTGGAATATTCAAAAATGAGTTTGGATAATGGGCGAGTGGAAAGGTGAAGGTGGCGGACAGCCTGCTCGTCAGGGGTAATTGTAAAAAAAAAGGACAAGATATTAACTCGCAATAATTGACTTTGTTATGACTGAAGATTACTTCATTGACACCGACAAATTTTCTATCGACAAGTTCAGAAATATTCTTCTGACAAAAGAAATTCTGCCTGGTCGGATTATTTTAAAGGAAAATACAGACGAGCGTTTTGACTTACTGAAAACAAAAAAAAATCAAGACACTTGCCGACTTGCTCGAAACTCTTAAAACTAAACAGAAAATCGACAGGTTTTCGAATGAAACCGGATTAACAGTTGAATATCTTACTATTTTAAGACGGAAAGCTAACAGCTATGTGTCTGTTCCGGTGAAACTCATTGATTTGCCATTTATTGAGACTGACATAATTAACAAACTTGAATTACAGGGAATTAAAGACTCCGGACAATTATTTGAGAATGCAGCAAAACTGAAAGACAGACAAAAATTATCTGCAAATCTCAACCTGCCATTTGACAAATTAACTGAATTAGTTTGTCTTTGCGACTTAGTTAGAATTACAGGTGTCGGACCTGTATTTGCGAGAATAATTTTTGATTCCGGAATTTTCACCGTTAAGAATTTCTTATCATACGACGCAATTGAATTATTGGAGCGTTTGACAAAAACGAATAGTGAAAAAGAATTGACAAAATCAAAATTCGCGCTGAAGGATATTGAATATTGTGTTGAACTTGGAGCCGGTTTACCATTAGTGGTTGAAATCTGAACAGAAAATCTGAGATTTACGATACGAAAAGAATGTGTGAAAGCGGACGGCGAATGCTCCCGCAAACCGACGGTGCACCTGCTCTGGTTGCCAGCTGTTATAAGAGAAGTAATATCATGAAAAATTAAAATATATGAGAAAGTATTATTTATTCATTCTGATTCTGATATTTGCGCAAATGCTTAGCCATGCGCAGGTGATGAAAACAAAACTTATAGACAATGGTAGTAGCGGCAATTACAAATCAGTGGCGGTTACCGAAAAATCTCTTCCCGGTTTTGTTATATACCGCCCTCAAAATATTAAACAGGCCGTTAAAAAAGAAGGAAAGCTCCCTGTAATAGTGTGGGCTAACGGCGGTTGTGCGAATTCTTCCATCGGGCATGAGCGATTTCTTTCCGAACTGGCATCGCACGGATATGTTATTGTAGCTATTGGCGCCATGCAAATGACTATGCAGGAGCGCAAACACGAGCAATCACCCGGCGATGAGTTGCTGAAAGCGCTCGACTGGATCACAGAACAGGCGAAAAACTCAAAAAGCGATTACTATCAAAAAGTTGATGCAGCTAAAATTGCTGCTGCCGGAATGTCATGCGGAGGCGCTCAAGCCTTACGCATAGCTGGTGACCAAAGGGTTAAAACTTACATGATATGCAATGCAGGTATGGGAGATATGAGCATGGCAGGTGCAAGCACAAAATCACTGGAAAAACTGAATGGCAACATTATTTACATGATCGGTGGCGAATCGGATATTGCATACTCAAACGCTGTTCTCGACTACGAACGTATTAATAATGTTCCGGTTGCCTTCGCCAACCATAAGACTGCCGGACACGGAGGAACTTATGCGGAAGAATTTGGTGGTTCTTTCGCAAAAATGGCGCTTGACTGGCTCGACTGGCAATTTAAAAACATGGATAATTCAGCCATCTTTCTCGGAAACGACCTGTCGAAATTTCCGGGATGGACAATGAAAGCAAAAGGTTTTAAGGGTCAGGCAGAAAATCCATCCGGTTTGGAATTTACCAAACCGGAACTGGAATTCGTCTGCGAACTGAGAGTAACTACCGGAGAACCAATGAATGTTGGAGCAACCCCCCACGGAGAACGGATTATCATACCTATTACCGGAGGAACTTTTCAGGGTCCTGAAATGAAAGGTGTTGTGTTAAACGGAGGTGCCGATTATCAGTACGTCAATAAAGCGTTGGGGAGAACTGAGCTTGATGCAATTTATACCATTAAAACAGATGATGGCGTATTGATCCACATTCGCAACGTTGGTTTACTTTGTAAGGCACATGATAAAAATGGCAAACAAACTCCGGATGTTTATTTCAGAGCATCTCCCGGGTTTGAAGCTCCTGCAGATTCCGGGTACAATTGGCTGAACAATGCCATTTTTGTATGCAAACCTGTTGGAAAAGAAGGTTATATATCAATTCAGGTTTGGAAATTACTTTAATTTTTTTTGAAGTGATTATGTGTAAGCATCCGGATGCTTATTTATGCTGAAGTACAAGTTTGAATCAATTGGTTTGATGTTTACAGAAAAGATAATCTAACAAACAGTTATACCGTTTGGGGCTCTACGGTTTGGAGAACCTGGCTGGAAAGCGCTGAAACCGGAACATTCCGTGCAGCTAATCCGGCCATGCGCAAATCTTTGGTAGTTAATTTGGATATTTCGTGCAATTGATATACTTTTGGTTTTTAAATGAACAGACCAATAGAAAATATTGATTTATTAATCAGGAGAGTTTTTGCTATCGGACTTTTCCTGTTTGTGCTTTTGATTTTCAAAAGTACACATAGCTCCGTTGATGAATCGTATAACGAAAGTGGTATAACTGAAGTTGCTTTTGAAAATGACAACTCTGCGATACTTGTTGAATCATTTTCTTTTCCGGCTATTGATAATTTACTGGCTTCGTACGAATTACATTCATTTAACAATAATAATAACGGAATTTATAAGATAATTTGTTCAAACAATAAAATAAAACAATTATTACTTATCAGTAATCAGCGATTTCTGAACATCAAACCACATCTGTTTATTCCTTATCCGCATCATGTCCGAACCTCATTAAACGGTGAGGATATTCCCCTGATTTCATAAACTTAGTTTTTTTTTATTTATTTTTCTTCAATCTCTTATCCTGGTGATAAAGGATTGAATTTTACTCATTTCTAAAAAATTAAAAATTATGAAATCAATAGTTTATATATTAATT
>CAZWLJ010000022.1:0-51591 GCA_964634605.1 uncultured Paludibacter sp. | reverse complement strand
TAGTAGTCCCGCCGGGAATCGAACCCGAATTTAAAGTTTAGGAAACTTCCGTTCTATCCATTGAACTACAGGACCGTATTTGAAGTGCAAAATTACATTTTTTTATCGAATAATAAAACTCAATCTTATCATAATCATTTATTAATGGCTAAGAAACAAAAATATTACACGGTATGGGACGGGAAGATTCCCGGTGTATATCACTCGTGGCGCGAATGCGAGAATCAGACTAAAGGATATGAAAACGCCAAATACAAATCTTTTGATACCCTGCAGGAAGCCACCCGTGCGTTTGTTTCTCCGTGGTATGAGTACATCGGAATGAATGCGAAAAAAGCATCGCAAAAAACGGCAGCTAATTATACATTGCTGCCAAAGGAGGAACAGCCTGTGACAGAAAGCATAGCTGTGGATGCAGCTTGCAGCGGTAATCCGGGCAAAATGGAATACAGGTGCGTGGATGTAAAGACTGGTTATGAAATTTTTCGTTTCGGACCGGTAGAAGAAGGAACAAACAATATCGGTGAATTTCTGGCTATCGTGCATGCCCTGGCTCTTTTTCACAAAACAAATCCATCGCTGATCATCTATACCGACAGCCAGACTGCCCTGAAATGGGTGAAAGACTGCAAAACACGGACAAAACTCACTCCAAACGATAAAAATGTTCAGATTTTTAATCTGCTCCAACGGGGTGAAACCTGGCTTCGAAACAATACCTACTCAAATCCCGTACTGAAATGGGATACCGTAAAATGGGGCGAAATTCCGGCCGATTTCGGAAGAAAATAGAGCTATTTCTTCACAAACCGGTTGACAAAAGGAAGCTCCTTCAGCGGTAAATCCTTCCGTATTACCACTATAGCAAAAATGGCAAGAAGTACCGTTTTCAACGCTATATTTACTACCGTGTAGGGTGTGTTGATGAATAAGCTGATTACAAATAATGCTATAGCCAGAAGCGTGTATAATCCCAGTTTTTTCAGATTATAATTTACCGGCATAAACTTCTGGCCGAAAAAGTACGAAAGCAGCATGATGACGAAAAAACCTGCAAATGATGACCACACCGATGCCCAGTAGCTGTATATGGGTACAAAAAGAATATTCCCAAGTAATATCACGGCAGTTCCTATTGCTGAAAACCACGCACCGTAGTGATTCTTGTCAGTCAGTTTGTACCAGATGGAAAGATTGAAAAATATACCCTGAAAAATGTAAGCAAACAGAATGACAGGTAAAATTTTCAGACCAATCCAGTATTTGGGGGCAATAAAATACTTTATCACATCAAGGTACATAACTACCGTGAGAAAAATAAGCAAGGCAAAAATCAGGTAATATTTCATTGCCATAGCATAGGCGGTTTTGCTGTCGGTGTCTTTGCTTTTGGCAAAAACATACGGTTCGTACGCGTACCTGAAAGCTTGGGTAAACATCATTATTACCATGGCAATTTTACCCACTGCACCATAAATTCCCAGCTGACTTAGCGCATCGTCACGCAGGAAGGGGAATAAAATCTTATCGAGATTCTGGTTTGCAATACCGGCAATTCCCAGAAAAAGCAGCGGATAAGAATAATTCAGAATTTGTTTCAGCAGATTCTTATCCAGTTCAAATTTTGCCTGGAAAATATACCGAGCTAAAAACAGGGTTTGTATTGTGGTGGCTATCAGGTTGGAAATAAAAATATAACCTACTCCGTATCCGGGATTGTAGAACCACGAAACTGTAACCGGAGCCACTCTCATCAACCAGGGGCATAGTATAAGAAAAAACAGGTTGAATAAAATATTCAGCGCGATATAGAGAATTTTCAGCCCGGCAAAAACAATCGGACGTTTTTGAAAACGTAAATAAGCAAACGGAATAGAAGCGAAGGCATCCATGGCTACTATGACGCCGAGCATCCAGATGAATTCCGACTGACCGGAATATCCCAGAAAACCGGCTACCGGTTGATGAAAAGTCACAATCAGTAATACAAACAACAGGGAGGTGAATCCAACTGATATCATCGTATTGCCGTATATTTTATCCGAGTTTTCCGGATTCTTATTTGCAAAACGGAAAAAGCCGGTTTCCATGCCATAGGTGAGCACTACAAGTAACAGAGCTGTCCATGCGAAAAGGTTGGTAACAATTCCGTAGTCGGCCAGATTGGCAAGTTTGTAGGTGTAAAGCGGAACGAGCAGCCAGTTGAGAAACTTACCCACAATACTGCTTACTCCGTAAATGGCGGTGTCTTTCGCCAGCGATTTCATTTCTTTTGCCATGTTTTTATCGGCTTTTTCCTTTATTCGACAATCTGATTATTACTAACTATTGTTTTCTGAATTTATTCAGAATTTTTTCGACAAATTTAAATTCACTTGTTGGTTCAAAATCTTCGGATTTCAGGTATCCGCGTTTCATTAAAAGTTCAATAGCCTCCTCTGCCTGAGAGGCACGTACTTCGAGTTTCACACCTCCGTTTACATTGGCCAGATACGCACGGTTGGTTATCTCATCTCTGCCGAAACATTCGATACCAAAGGATTCGAGGTAAGATTTTACCATTTCAAAATCAACAGATTGGCTGAAAGTTCTGATTGTTACTAATTCTTCCATGTAATACGTTTTTTTATTGTTAAAACAAAGTACCCATATCACCGTTGTATTTCACTTTTCCCAGGTGCCTGTATGCTAATTCTGTTACCTCACGTCCGCGGGGTGTCCGTTTCAGAAAACCTTCCTTAATCAGAAACGGTTCGTATACTTCTTCGAGCGTTCCGGGATCTTCGCTGAGTGCTGTTGCAATGGTGCTTAGTCCCACCGGTCCTCCCTGGAACTTATCGATAATTGTAGTCAGAATTTTATTATCCACTTCGTCCAACCCGTGTTTGTCGATATTAAGTGCTTCCAGTGCGTACTCGGCAATGGAGAGGTCAATTTTTCCTGTTCCTTTCACCTGGGCAAAATCACGAACCCTGCGCAGGAGCGCGTTGGCTATACGCGGCGTACCACGGCTGCGACCGGCTATTTCGGCTGCCGCTTCGTGTGCTACCGGGACATTAAGCAGGCGAGCTGAACGTTCAATAATTCCGGTAATCACTTTCGTATCATAATACTCGAAGTGACAGTTGATTCCAAATCTTGCCCGCAACGGAGAGGTAAGTAGTCCGCTCCGGGTGGTAGCGCCTATCAGAGTAAACGGATTTAACTCCAGCTGGATGGAACGTGCACTCGGACCTTTATCTATCATGATATCAATCCGGTAATCTTCCATGGCTGAATACAGGTACTCTTCCACTATGGGGCTTAACCGGTGAATTTCATCGATGAAAAGGACATCGTTGGTCTCAAGACTGGTAAGCAGTCCGGCCAGATCACCCGGCTTGTCGAGCACCGGACCCGATGTGATTTTAAACCCTACATTCAGTTCATTGGCTATGATATTCGAAAGAGTTGTTTTGCCCAATCCCGGAGGACCATGCAAAAGCACGTGGTCAAGACTTTCGGTGCGCATGCGCGCGGCAGTGACGAATATCTTCAGGTTTTCAACAATCTTTTCCTGTCCCTTGAAATCCGAAAACGTGAGTGGTCTCAGGGTGTTTTCAAATTCCTTTTCTGTATTCTTATTGTTCCGTATGTCGAATGGTTCCTGCATGTTGTTTGTTTCACTCAATAGCGGTGTTATTTGTCAGAATGATTTCCGGTAAGCTCCCTGAAAACTTCATGTATTTTTCTTTCTGACAGTTTTATCGTCAGTATTTTGTTGCCTGTAGCTACTGCAAAGTCAAATAGTTCGTTGCGGATATCGTTTTCAGCTGAAATGCTAAAAGTTTTATTTTCAGCTGATTGTGCATTTAGTATCGATTTCAACGGCAATTTTTCAACCGGATTGAGAAATTCCACTTCGATGTGAAAATTCTTTTCAGCCATTTCTTTAAAGTCAGAATAATCTGCTGCAATTTCACCTTTACTGATGATGATTACCCTGTTGCAAACGGCTTCAATTTCCTGCATGATATGCGTACTGAAAAGCACCGTGCGGTTTTTCCCGATTTCTTTTATCAGATTGCGTATTTCGTCGAGCTGATTCGGATCAAGTCCTGTTGTTGGTTCGTCTAGAATAAGCACTTCTGGTTCGTGTATCAGTGCCTGGGCTATGCCTACCCGTTGACGAAATCCTTTGGAGAGTTGTCCAATTTTTTTACGGTATTCGGGTCGCAAACCCACCAAATCAATCACTTCATCCACACGTTTGTTCTTCACGTTCTTCAGATTACAGATTTCGGCGGCGAATTGCAGGTATTCTTTTACGTACATATCGGGATAGAGCGGATTGTGCTCCGGCAGATAGCCGATTTTTTGTTTTGTCTGAATCAGATTCCCTGCTATTTCCATTCCACATATTTGGGCGCTCCCGTTATCGTAACCCAGCGCTCCGGTCAGAATCCGCATGGTAGTCGTTTTTCCTGCACCGTTAGGACCCAGAAAACCGGCAATCTCACCTTTATCAATTTTGAAACTGATATTTCGGAGCACTTGCTGAGTACCGAAAGATTTGGATATGTTGCTGATTTGGATCGACATATATCAAACTTCAGACGGTTTATTGATAAACAACTGAATAACAGAGAGTAAAATATACCAAACAATAATTGGCGCGATGGAGTCGGCAAGCAGGAAAATTATCAGTATCAAGCAACCTCCCAGAAAAATAAATTGGAGTTTATTGCTTTTCCAGGATAAGTTTTTGAATTTCAGCGAGAACATAGGTAACCCGGACACCAGTAATCCGGAAAACACAGCAGTGAGTATTATCAGTATGAGGTGATGAGATGATAACCATGATGAATACGACACTCCCAATCCTCCCCAGAAAATGGCATTGGCCGGAGTAGGCATTCCGATAAAGGATGTGGTTTGCCTTTCGTCCACGTTAAATCTGGCTAATCTCAGGGCAGAGAATACCGGAATGAGAAATGCCAGAAAAGTGTAATTGTGTAAATAATCCGATGAAAGCATAGAAAATACCATTGCTCCCGGTACTAAACCAAAACTGACTACATCAGCCAGCGAATCGAGTTCTTTGCCTATAGCAGAATAGGCATTAACCATACGCGCCACGAATCCGTCCAGAAAATCGAAAAGAGACGAAAGCAAAATGGCAATCGTTGCACTCACATAATTTCCGTTGAATGCAAGCCAAACACCAGCACAGCCCGAAAATAAGTTCAGGCAGGTTATCATATTCGGCAAATTCTTTATACCCCAAGATTTATCCATAAGCATTGTTTTTACTGTCCATCCATATTGTTACAGGTCCGTCGTTAACAAGTTTTACCTGCATATCTGCACCAAATTCTCCCGTTTTCACCGGTTTTTTGAGTAACATTTCCACTTCCCGGCAAAATTTCAGGTACACCGGTACTGATATTTCCGGTTTGGCTGCATCTATATACGAAGGGCGGTTTCCTTTTCGGGTACGTGCATGAAGCGTGAACTGGCTGACTATCAAAATATCACCTTTTACATCGAGCACCGAAAGATTCATCACCCCGTTCAGGTCGTCAAATATTCGCAAATTTACCAATTTCTGTGCTAAATATTCAATATCCGAATCATTATCTGCATTTTCAATACCTGCGAAAACGAGCAATCCGGCTCCTGTTTCAGCTGTGACGGTTCCGTTTATCGTTACCGAAGCTTCTGTTACCCGTTGAATTAATATACGCATTGAATAATATCTTCCTGATACTGATGAACTGCTGTTATTTTTTATTTGTAGTGGAAATGTTTTATTAAAAGTTTTGAATCTTATCAGAACGGGTACCCGATAGCCAGATTGAAAGCGTAATCGTCTTTCGTAAGTTTTGTTCTCCATCGCTCCGTTCTGCTCAATGCAGGATTGTGTAGTTTCAATCCCAGATCCAGTCTTAGCACAAAAAAGGAAAAATCGGCTCTTATACCACCTCCGTAGGCAACGCCCATTTGTCCAATGAAATCGCTTAAATGAAAAACTCCACCCGGTTGAGATTCGTATTCCCTGATTGTCCATACGTTACCCGCGTCCAGAAAAAGTGCGCCATCGAGTTTCCAGAAAAGTTTCGTACGGTATTCCATGTTCAGATCTATTCGTACGTCGCCCATTTGGGTGTTGTAATCAATATAACCGCCTTTGCTTTTGTAGGTCCCTGGTCCGAGTTGATAAGCTGTCCATCCGCGAACGCTGTTGGCGCCCCCCGAAAAATATCTTTTTTCAAATGGAATCAGGTTATTGTTGCCGTAGGGTAATGCTAATCCAATTCCTGCATGATAAACGATGCGGTTGTTTTTATCAAAAATCTGGTGACGGGTCAGGTTAAAATCAGTTTTAACGTACTGGGCATACCTGATACCGAAAATTTTATATGTCCCTTCCGTGTCTTTTTTTGAATTCAGCAGGTTGTTGATCCCGTAAAGCAAATTTCCAGCAGTTTCAATACCGTAATTTAAAGTGCTGTAATTCCTGAGAGGTTGCAGAGGTTTGAAACTGCTGTATGAACCACTGTAACCTGCCCGCATTATAAGGTGATTCTGAAAGTTGTAAACAAAATAGGGACTTGTACTCAAATATTCGCGGTATTCGGGCGAGATAAACGGGTAGTATACGTAGCTGATGTTCAGAGCATCAAAATTGTGTTTCACTTCAAACCGTTCGCTCCAGTTGTATTTCAATCCGATACCGGTCACAATTCCCGTGTATTCCTTCGGTCGGTTTCTGTAGCTGTACGATCCGTTTATTTCGGTAGTGGCTCGGATGTTCCGTTTCATGTCGCGTGTGGCAAACGGAAGCAGGAAAGTCGGATATTTCAATCCCACATCACCTCCCAGCTCGTAAGCATTCTGGTCTTTTCCCTGGTATTCGTAAGCTGCTCTACCTCTGATCGATAGCGATTCCGATCCGTTGAAAATATTGCGGTGGCCATAGTTTATATTTCCTCCCAAACCCCAGTAACCTGCTGAATAAGTGCCTTCTACATCAGTAGAAATGGACTGAACCTTATTGGGAGTGAGGATGATGTATGCGTCGAGCTGATTATTGCCGGTTTCCCTGAAACTGATATCCATGTATTTAATGGCGCTCAGTGCATTCAGCGAACTGTATGTGCGTTCTAAAGCCCGGTCGCTGTATATTTCATCGGGAATGATGTGAGTGCTTTGAATCAGTACCGAAGGACGAATGTTCCGGGTATTCTCATATGTGAAAGTGTAATTCTCAATCTGGAGAGAATCCAGAACAACACTGGAATTGAGATCCTCAGCCGATTTATCGGTTTCGCTGTAAAAATGAACTTTTCGGATAACGAATTTCTGAAAGATTTTTTTCAGAAAAGCAGAGTCCTTATTATTGGTTTCATTTCCCACCTCAAGTACCAAATCTGCCTCATGTGTATTCAGCGCGCTGTCAGCGTAATATTGCAGATTTTCCCTGGAGAAATTAAAATAGCCAAGATTTCTGAATCTCCCGGCAATACGTTCACGTTCATCGTTCAGTATGTCGCTGTCAAAAAGATTTCCTGGTTTAATCAAGCTGCGGGCCGTGTCTGAAGCTATTTCGAGCAGTTCCGGATGCTTGATATTCACGTAATATCCACGGATTTTGTAAGGGGTGTTCGATTTGATATGATAGGTTAACTCAGCTATTTTTTTTTTCGGATAGGTCACATCGCTTTTTACTTCAGCATTCATGTATCCCCGGTTTCTGAAAAGCTGGCTGATCTGATTTTCAGTCACATCGGTCAGTTGCTGGTTGTAGATTACAGGTTCATCACCCACTCTCTTCCAGAAGCGGTTCCACCACCGTGTAGTATCAGGTCCTGACATATTGTACAAAGCAAGCTGAATTTTAAACAAACCAAAAAATTCGGAATTGGGCAACTGACGGATGTAGCTTTTGGTTTCCTCCCTGGTGATGGATTTATTGTCAGACGAAATACTTACCTTGTTCAGCAGAAATTCATTTTCGGGGACGTACCTGGTTGTATTACATGCGGCAGCAAATAATACAACCATAATAATAAATGAATATCTCACATTTTTCATATCTGTAGCAAACAGAATTATACAAATTCTTTGCAAATATACGTTTAATTCTCGTTTTCTTTGTTAGTTTTGTATCGTAAAAAACAGTTGAATTCCAAATTAGAATGAAAAATACAGTACACTTATGCTTTCGAAATCAAAAATAAAATGGATTAAATCACTTGAACTGAAGAAAAACAGGGATGAGGAGCATTTATTTGTTGCCGAAGGCATTAAAATTGTATCTGATTTAATTCCTCATTTGAAATGCCGTTTTTTAGCTGTTTCGAATCCTGAATTTCAGCAAAGTTTAGCTCACTATGCCGATGAAATCGAGCTAATCAGCAATGATGAATATAAAAAAATTACATTTCAGAAATCACCGCAGGGAGTGCTTGCCGTTTTTGAAAAACCGGAATATTCATATCATCCGGATGATATTGTAAACAACCTCAGTCTCGTTCTGGATGATGTGCAGGATCCCGGAAATTTCGGAACGATTATCCGGCTGGCCGATTGGTTTGGAATTCGCGATGTATTTTGCTCGGTGCATTCGGCTGATGTCTACAGCCCGAAAACAATACAGGCTACAATGGGTGCAATAGCCCGGGTTAGAGTTCATTATACCAGCCTGACCGCTTTTCTGGAAAACATCAAAGGGAAATTACCGGTTTACGGCACATTCATGAATGGCAATAATATTTACAACGATACACTGAGCCAAAACGGAATAATAATAATGGGAAATGAAGGAAACGGAATTTCGGCTGGAGTGGAAAATTACGTTACACGAAAAATTACAATTCCGGCTTATCAGGATACCTTCAAAACCTCCGAATCGCTCAACGTGGGCATAGCAACGGCAATTACGGTAGCCGAGTTCAGACGAAGAATGTTTATTCAATAAATATCATATGGGAAAAGGAAAAAGGATAGGGTGTTTGAATTTCATACTTATTGCAGCAGTTTGTGTGGCAGCTTACCTCACAAATCCCGGCGTGGAAAAACATCAGGCTGCAGCCAAAGAGAAACTGAATACTATTGCAGGCAATATGCTCGAAAATTATGGCATTAACGCTGGATTGCTTAGCTTGTTAGGTATCGATTCAGATGCCGGTTTCGTGGACGAATTAATCAGAGATCATATTTCGTGCGGTAATTATTATCTGTTCTCCACCACCCGTGTCAACTGGGATGATCAAAGTCAGGTTATTGGAATTGGCGCTTTCGGACATGTGTATATATCCGGCAAAGTGGAGGAAATCATGCAGCGCGAACTCGAAAATTACGTGAAGCAAAAAATCAGGGATATTAAAATTCCGGGGCTGAATCTTGAAGATTTCAAACTGGAAGAGGATCTGTAGGAATCTTAATCCAGATACAGATAATCATAATGAATAAGCGGTTTCTGGTTTTTCTTTCCGATAAGCTGAACCGCTTTTTCGCTGTTGTACTGCGCTTTGCCGACTCCAAGTAAATGTCCTGAATCACTGATAATTTTTACAATATCATCTTTTTCAAATTTTCCCCTGATGCTGGTAATACCTATGGGGAGCAGGCTTACTGCTGAGCTACCCGAGAGAGCCCTGGATGCATTTTCATTAATGATTACTTCACCCTTAGCGAATCCATCGCTGTGAGCTATCCATTTTTTCACACTCGATACTCCTTCTTTTCCTGCAATAAAATGGGTTGAAACCGTGTCTTTCTTCTTATTCAGCAGGTCTGTCAGGATATTTTCTTTTTTGCCGTTAGCAATGTAAACATCAATTCCTTCATCGGCAATTTTTCGGGCAATGGAGACTTTGGTTTGCATTCCGCCTCGCCCGAAAGTCGATTTTGAAAGCTGAATGAAGTCGGTTAAATCCTGTTCTTTCGTAATTTCACGTATAATCCGTGAGTTTTTATCGGTTGGTGAGCCGTTGTAAATACCGTCGATATTGCTGAGAATAATCAATGCCTCCATTCCCATCATCGAAGCAATCATTCCGGAAAGTTCGTCGTTGTCGGTAAACATAAGTTCTGATACTGACACGGCGTCATTTTCATTTACAATCGGAATAACTCCGTTTTCAAGCATCACGCGTATACAGTTACGCTGGTTCAGGTACTGATTGCGTCCTTCGAAATTCGTTTTTGTTGTTAAAACCTGTCCGACTACAATACCGTGTTCTCTGAAAAGTTCCCAGTAGTGATTTATCAGCTTTGCCTGTCCGACAGTTGAAAACAGTTGTCGCTGCTCCACGATATCCAGTTTTTTGGAAAGTTTCAATACGCTTCTCCCGGAAGCAACCGCACCGGATGAAATCAGAATGATTTTCACTCCAAGCTTGTGAAGGTAAGCAATCTGGTCTGTGATTGCCGACATTCGGGTTATATCCAGTGTGCCGTCGGCGCGTGTGAGGACATTACTGCCGACTTTTACGGCTATTTTTGAGTAGAGCAAATCCATACGGAGCTTTCTTTAATTTTGTTCGTTGTAAACAACGTGCAGCAATGTATTACCAACCGCCGCCAGCGTATTTTTATCAATGTTTTCCATCGTGTCGTTCACTGTGTGCCAATAACTTCCGAACCCGCTGGCCGAGTTCGGATCGAACTGAATGATGTCAATGGATGGTATTCCGGCTTGCTGGTTGATGTAAAGGTGATCGTCTGTAATGCTGCCGCCCAGCCGGTTTACGAAATAATTTCCATAGCCGAGTGCTTCCGCCATTTCCCATACCATATCAACCACGTATTTAGCATAATATTCTGAAATCTGCTCTCTGTAAAACTGTGCACGGGGTGCTCCTACCATATCGAGCAGGATTCCGTATTTTGCCCTGTAACCGGGAATATGCTTGTTTGCAGCCCAGTACTGACTACCCAGACACCATGAATCTTCATTGCTCTGATTCATTTTGTCAGCAGGAGCACCGTAATCTTCGGCGTCGAAGAAAATAATGTCCACACCTGCTGACGGCTTCATGTTGCAGAATACCCGTGCCATTTCAAGCAAAACACCCACACCGCTTGCACCATCGTTGGCCCCTGTTACCGGTTTTTTATGATTTTTGCTCTCAGGATCGTGGTCAGACCATGGCCGGGTATCCCAGTGAGCAAAAAGCAAAATGCGTGTTTCAGCTTCGGGATTGTAACTGCCAATGATATTTCTGGCTTTCAGCATTGTTCCGTCAAATGCTTTCAGATCTGCTTGCTGAACGGTGACTTTTGCACCAAATTCCCTGAGTTTTTGTTCCAGGAAGTTACCGCATGCTTTATGTTCAGGTGTATTCGGCACACGGGGACCAAAATCCACCTGTTTTTTTACAAACATATAGGCTGAATCGGCGTTGAATCCCGGTACAGTAACTGTTTTGGTATCTTCAGGCTTTTCTGCCTGGTTGTTTTTGGGAGTCTTAGTGCAGGCTGAAAACAACATCATTAAACTCATGAAGAGTATGGTACGCATTTCTAAGCAGTTTAAAGAGTTAAAAATCAATTTGTAGCAAAGATACTACATTTTCCAAAAAAAAACAGCCCGGATCGACTTTAGCTGCAGCCGGACAGAAATGTTGATTGCAGCCTGAAATGTTAATTATTCATTTTAAAGTATGATGCAGCACATAAGATAGAATTGTGAATGCTGTATTTACTTATTTTTACTATCAGAATTAATTTTTCAATAACATTTCAAAAAAACATGCAATCTGAACATCTTACTTTTCATCCGTTTTCCTGCAATCACTGACATTATGATAATTCTGATAAAAAATTATGGATTTACTATTTATTTTTTTAGTTAAAAACAGACTGAAAATCCGTATTAACGCAGAAAAATGAAAATTTTAAGAAAAAAAGTACAAAAAATGACCAAAAATAGGTTGTAAAACATATTTTTAAATTTGTTAAGTAAAAAAAAAGGTGTTTACTTTGCAACGTTCTACACAACACAATCTTTTTTACACCTTATCAATCACTAATACCTAATAAAAAGGGCTTATTACAAGTCCTTTTTATATTTTAAATACATTTCACTCTCCGGTCATCAGAATGAATACAGTCACTTTTTTAAAAAAAGAAGTGTGTAAATTATCGTAAATATCTGTAATTCTATTAAAAAATCATTCTGTTTTTAGCTTTTCGATTAAAATCAGTATTTTTGTGGCTGTTTTTGATTAAAACTAATACAATTCAGACACGAAATATATTTATTTATAAAAACGAAAAAATATGGATTTAAATATCATTGTGCTCGCCAAGCAGGTACCTGATACACACAACGTTGGAAAGGATGCAATGAAAGCCGATGGAACAGTCAATCGTGCTGCACTTTCTGCAATTTTCAATCCGGAAGATCTCAATGCTCTTGAGCAGGCGCTTCGGATCAAGGACAAAAATCCGGGAACGACCATCAGTCTGCTCTCGATGGGTCCGGTTCGTGCAGCCGAAGTTTTACGTGAAGGACTTTACAGGGGTGCCGACAAAGGTTTTTTGCTCAGCGGACGTGAATTTGCCGGTTCAGACAGTCTGGCTACATCTTACGCCCTGTCATGTGCTATTCGCAGAATGGGAAAAGTGGATATGATCATATGCGGTCGTCAGGCAATAGATGGCGATACCGCTCAGACTGGTCCGCAAGTGGCTGAAAAACTCGGACTTCCTCAGATTACGTACGCCGAAGAAATTATCGGTGTAACGGAGAAAAAAATCACGGTAAAACGTCGCGTGGAGCGAGGTGTGGAAATTCTGAGTGGTCCGCTGCCCATTGTTATTACCGTCAATGGAACTGCAGCACCCTGCCGTCCGCGAAATGCAAAAAGGCTTATGAAGTATAAATATGCCAAAACCCAGTCCGAGCGTCAGGAAAGCGGTACAGATTATACCGATTTTTACGACAATCATTCCTATTTAAATATCGTGGAGTGGGGAGCAAATGATGTGGAACACGATCCGAAATGGCTCGGGTTGTCCGGTTCGCCTACAAAAGTGAAGGGAATAGAAAGCGTGGTATTCACCGCCAAGGAAAGCAAAAGCTTAACTGCTTCAGACTCCGAAATCGAAGATTTGATGAAAGAATTAATTGCTAACCATACCATTGGATAATTTGCCAAACTACCAATGCGACAATAAAACAATAAATTGACAAATTATCAAATTAATCTTATGAACAATATAATAGTATATCTTGAGATAGAAGACGGCATAGTCGGTGATGTAAGTCTTGAACTGCTGACAAAAGGACGAACACTTGCTGACGAGCTTAAATGCAGGCTCGAAGCTGTTGCCATCGGTTATCAGCTTGATAAAACCGGCGAACAGGTGTTCCCTTACGGAGTGGATGTGCTCTACCTGGCTGACGATAAACGATTGTCGCCCTACACCACGCTACCCCATACTTCAGTTCTGGTTAATCTTTTCAGGGAAGAAAAACCCCAGATAGCCTTTATGGGTGCCACATCTGTAGGGCGTGACCTCGGTCCGCGAGTTTCATCTGCACTTTACAGTGGTCTGACTGCCGATTGTACAGCTCTCGAAATCGGAACTTACGAAGATAAAAAAGCCGGGAAAATATACGATAACCTGCTGTATCAGATTCGTCCGGCATTTGGTGGGAATATCGTTGCTACAATCGTGAATCCGGACTGCCGCCCGCAAATGGCAACTGTCCGCGAAGGAGTGATGAAAAAAGAAATCCGCGACACGAAATACAAAGGTACTGTGAAAAAATTAGATGTTTCTAAATACGTATCGGACGAGGATTTCGTGATTGAAGTGATTGAGCGTCACATAGAAAAATCGAAACTGAACATCAAAGGTGCCCCGATTATTGTTGCCGGAGGTTACGGGATGGGAAGTGAAGAAAATTTCAAATTGCTGTATGACCTGGCTGAAACAATAGGCGGTGAGGTGGGTGCTTCACGTGCAGCTGTGGATGCCGGTTTTGCCGAACACGAACGGCAGATAGGTCAGACAGGCGTTACAGTTCGTCCGAAACTTTATATTGCCTGTGGAATTTCAGGACAAATTCAACATATCGCCGGTATGCAGGAAAGCTCGATGATCATTGCCATCAACAACGACCCGCACGCACCTATTAATGCCATTGCCGACTATGTGATCACCGGAAACGTGGAAGAAGTCGTTCCGAAAATGATTAAATATTACAAGAAGAATAGTAAGTAGATTTGCCCGTAACTCCCATTTGGAGGAATTCCGGAAAACCAAATCTATTATTTCATAGAAACTTTTCATTCATTCTGACAACAAATACAAGAATGAATTTACAGATAATTAAGAATAAGAAAACAACATTAAATACTAACTCATTAATTCCCCTTCCGGGGAAGTGAGGCAAATATTATGAACTTTTATACAAATAATCCGGCGCTGAAATTTCAGCTTTCACATCCGCTGATGAAGAAAATTGTATCACTGCGTGAACGAAATTTTTCTGAAAAAGATAAATTTGACTACGCTCCGCAGGATTTTGAGGATGCAATAGACAATTATGATAAGGTACTCGAAATTATTGGCGAAGTAAGCGGCGAAACCATTGCCGCGAATGCCGAGAGCGTGGACAAAGAAGGACCGCAGGTAATAAGCAGTCGTGTTAAATACGCCGCCGGAACTCAGGAAAACCACGATGCGCTTGTCAAAGCCGGTGTTTATGGTATGTCGTTGCCCAGGGAGTTTGGCGGGCTGAATTTTGCCATGACACCTTACGTGATGAGCGGCGAAATCGTTTCGCGCGGAGATGCAGGCTTTGCCAATATCTGGGGACTTCAGGACTGTGCGGAAACCATCTGCGAATTTGCCGATGAATCAGTCAAAGCTGAATTTCTTCCACGCGTTACACAGGGTGAAACCTGCTCGATGGACCTGACCGAACCGGATGCCGGTTCTGACCTTCAGGCGGTTCAGCTCAAAGCTACCGAAAAAGATGGCATCTGGTATCTGAATGGCGTGAAACGCTTTATAACTAACGGAGACGCGCAAATAAAACTGGTTTTAGCACGCTCGGAAGAAGGTACTCAGGATGCACGCGGACTTTCTTATTTCGTGGCCGACAACCGGTTTGATCATACCATCAAGGTTCGCCGCATCGAAAATAAACTCGGTATCAAAGGTTCGCCGACCTGTGAACTTGTATTTACCAATACCCCGGCCAAACTCGTAGGAACACGTCGAATGGGATTAATCAAATATGTGATGTCGCTTATGAACGGCGCTCGCCTGGGTGTGGGAGCTCAATCAGTCGGTGTGTCCGAAGCTGCTTATCAGGAAGCTGTGAATTACGCCAACGATCGTAAACAGTTCGGAAAAGCCATCATCGAATTCCCGGCTCTTTACGAAATGCTGTCGGTTATGAAAGCTAAACTGGACGCTTCACGTGCCTTGCTTTATGAAACTACCCGTTTTGTGGACTTATACAAAGCATACGAAGGAATCGAGCAGGAACGTAAACTAACTCCTGAAGAACGCGCTGAATACAAGGAATACATGAAAATGGCTGATGCTTTTACGCCACTCGTGAAAATGTTTGCCAGTGAATACGCCAATCAGAATGCTTACGACAGTATCCAGGTTCATGGCGGTTCCGGATTTATGAAAGATTATGCCTGCGAGCGAATTTATCGCGATGCCCGGATTCTGACTATTTACGAGGGAACGACTCAGCTCCAGGTGGTAGCAGCTATCCGCTATGTGACAACTGGCGCTTATCTGAAAAAAATCCGCGAGTACGAGCAAATGCCTGTTAAACCAGAGTTTCAGAATATGCGCAAGCGCCTGATGAGTATGACTAACCTGCTCGAGACTGCTGTTGCACGTGTGGATGAGCTGAAGAATCAGGATTACCTCGATTTTCAGGCTCGCCGTTTGGTTGAAATGGCAGGACACATCATCATGTCATACCTGCTCATTATTGATGCAAGCCGCGACGATAAAGATCTCTTCCGTAAATCAGCCGAAGTATATCTGAACTATGCAGAAGTGGAAGTCCGGAAAAACGCTACCTTTATCAAACAATTCAATCCTGAAAATCTGGACACGTACAGAATGTAAATATTTTCCTGAAAAAAAGGAATACCAAAATAATACGAAACGCTGAAAATCATCCGGTTTTCAGCGTTTCCTGATTTTTAAAATGTCAATATCTTTGACAAAGAAAAGGTCGGATTTGGTGTGAATAGCATAAAAGAAAAAAGCTATCAAACTGAATTTCAGTTTGATAGCTTTTTGTAAATATCCCTAAAAGTGACCCCGACAGGATTCAAACCTGTAACCTTCTGATCCGTAGTCAGATACTCTATTCAGTTGAGCCACGGGGCCGGTTCCATTAAATTGGACTGCAAAGATAAGGCATTTTTTTGATTACTCAAATAATTTTATCTAAATATTTTTCTGATACATCAACTCCACTTGCTCTGAAATTGATTATGAGAATGTTAAGTCACCCGGAACTGATATTCAACAGGTTTTAAGCCAGTACGAAATCCAGTTGTTTTTTATCCAGGTTTGCTTTGGCTACTTTTACTGTCAGTTCATCACCCAGCTGGTATTTTTTATGAAAACGCCGTCCGATGAGGCAGTAATTTTTCTCATCCATGGTGTAATAATCGTCGTCCAGATCACGGATTGGAATCATGCCTTCGCACTTGTTTTCAACCAGTTCTACATAAATTCCCCATTCGGTGATACCCGAAATCACTCCGTCGAAAGTTTGACCGACGCGTTCTGCCATAAATTCCACCTGCTTGTATTTCACAGATGCCCGTTCAGCATTGGCAGCCAGCTGCTCACGGTTGGAGCAATGTTCGCAGAGTTCTTCGGTTTCTTTCTCATTTACATTCTTTCCTCCGTTTTCGTACCGTTCCAGCAGCCGGTGAACCATCATATCCGGATAGCGTCGGATAGGTGATGTGAAATGTGAATAGTAATCAAAAGCAAGCCCGTAGTGACCGATATTTTGTGTCGAATATATGGCTTTTGCCATCGACCTCACAGCCAGGGTTTCGATCAGATTCTGTTCTTTCTTACCTTCCACCTCGTCAAGCAATTTGTTTATTGCCGAAGATATCTGGGTTTTCTTTCCGGTAACTTTCAGGTTATATCCAAACTTTTTGATAAATTCGGAGTAGTTTGCCAGTTTTTCAGGATCTGGAGTGTCGTGAATCCTGTAAACGAACGTTTTGGCTTTCTGTCCTCTGCCGGGCTTACCGATGTGGGTGGCCACGGTTTTATTGGCGAGAAGCATAAATTCCTCGATGAGTTTATTCGAATCTTTCTGCACTTTGAAATATACGCTCAGTGGCTTTCCTTTTTCATCAATTTCAAAACGGACTTCCTCGCGGTCAAATGCGATGGCGCCATTCTGGAAACGTTTTTTTCGGATTTTTTTTGCCAGGTCGTTCAGGGTGAGCATTTCTTTGCAGAATTCTCCTTCGCCTGTTTCGATTATTGTCTGAGCTTCGTCGTATGTAAACCGGCGGTTGCTCCTGATGACGGTTTTGGCTATCCTGTAATCCTTTATTTCAGCGTATTCATTTAGTTTGAAAATTACGGAGTAGGTGAGCTTATCCTCATCGGGCCGAAGCGAACAGATGCCGTTTGAAAGATGTTCCGGGAGCATCGGTACTGTTCTGTCAACCAAATACACCGAAGTGGCGCGCGATTCGCCTTCTTTGTCGATAATTGTTCCGGGGCGTACATAGTGTGTAACATCAGCAATATGAACTCCCACTTCCCAAAGTCCGTCATCCAGTTTTTGTAAAGAGAGGGCATCGTCAAAATCCTTGGCATCTTTCGGATCGATGGTAAAAGTGATGATATTACGCATGTCCAGTCGTTTTGCCACTTCCTGCGGAGTGATTCCGGCATCAATTCCGGCTGCTTCGGCTTCCACATTTTCCGGATACATGTAAGGAAGTCCGAATTCGGCCAGTATTGCATGCATTTCAGCGTCGTTGTTGCCTTTATCTCCTAAAACATCAATGACTTCGCCTACCGGACTCTTCATGGTATGTTTCCATTCGATAATTTTTACCAGCGCTTTTTGTCCGGTTTTACCACCTTTCAGTTTAGCTTTCGGTATCAAAATATCGCTGTTAAGCACTTTGCTCTGCACATTGAGGAAGGCAAAATTATCAGATACTTCCAAAATGCCGACAAATGTATCCTGCGCCCGCTTCAGAATCTCAACGACCTCACCTTCAGGCTCTTTTCCTTTCCGGTGAGCATACATGAAAACTTTCACTTTATCGTTGAGCATGGCTGTGCCTATTTTACGTTCAGGTATGAATATCTGTTCGCCACCGTCGTCCGGAACAAGGAATGACTTGACTCCCTGCCGGTCAAATCTACCGACAATGTAACCTCTTCGGGAATTAAGCTTGAATTTTCCGCGCGAAATCTCGGTCAGCATATCTTCATCGCGCAACTGGCAGAGGAGTTCGTTGATAAATGTTCTCTGTGAATCGGATGTGATCTCCATCAGGCTGGAGATTTGTTTGTAATTGAAAGTTTTTTCAGGATTATCAGTGAAAATGGCGGTAATATTTTTCAACAAATCATTTTTGCGCAAACGTGTACTTCCCTGTTCTTTTCTTCTTTTTCTCATAGGGTGAATTTTTTAAAATATTCAAATATACAACAAACCACCCGAATTGAATGTTCCTGTAATGAGAAATTTAATTTTATTTTTCTGAAAATAAACATTATATTCGCATTCTGTACGAATGCTTTTGATAAATGAAAAAAAATATAGCGTTTATTATCAATCCGGTTTCGGGTACTTCATCGAAAGCCGGCATTCCGGAGCTCATACATCGTATTATTGATAAAGAAAAATATTCGGACTGCAGTATATCATTCACAGCTTATAAGGGTCACGGAACGGAGCTGGCGCGTGATTTTGCAGCCCGGGGAATGGATGTGGTGGTAGCTGTGGGTGGCGACGGAACGGTGAATGAAGTTGCGAGAGCCTTAATTCATACACCTTCTGCCCTGGGTGTGATTTCTACAGGTTCCGGCAACGGGCTGGCAAGACATCTGAAGATCCCGACAAACATCCCCAAAGCAATTGAACAACTCAATTTTTCTGAAGTTATCAGAATGGATTACGGATTGGTGAATAACGAGAAACCATTTTTCTGTACCTGCGGAACCGGTTTTGATGCTTTTGTGAGCGAACTTTTTTCGAAAGGAACCAAACGGGGCATGATAGGTTACATAGAAAAAATGGTGGCCGGATACCTGAAATATGCGCCGCAACATTACAGTATGAGCGGGAAGGGGATTGATCTGGGTGGTGACGCGTTTGTAATTACCTTTGCCAATGCATCACAGTGGGGTTATAATGCATACATTGCTCCCAACGCCAGCGTTCAGGATGGCCTGCTCGATATTTCGGTGATAAGCAGTGTGCCCGTCATTGCTATTCCTACGCTGGCATTCCAGCTTTTCACCAAAACGATTAAAAAAGACTTGCTGGTTTCGACTTTGCGAACAGAGGAAATCATTCTTCACCGCGACTCACCCGGTCTTTTTCACCTTGATGGCGATCCGCATGATGAAGGAAGGGAAATCAGCATCAGGATTGTACCCGAAGGTCTGAACGTGATGGTGAAGAAACGCTTTTAGGGAAATTATACATATTGCTGTGATTAAGCAGCAAAGGTATTAGCCGAAAAATGATTTGACAGATAAAGGTGAAGAAAATCCTATTTTTTTGGCAACTGTTCTATGGAAAGCAGTCTGCCTGTCTCAGGGCTCACGTACACCTTGCTGAATTTATCGATTGTATCGAGTGGAACAGGAAGTAAAATACCCGCCTGAGGCAAAGTAACCTGGTTTTCAAACAGGATTTTGTTCCCGTCGTCAAGTTTAACGTGTGCATTCACCGGAATTACCGAAAAAACCTCTACCAGTGGTTTTTTTGTTTTTTTATCGGTATCTTCCACTGTTTCTATTGGTTCGTAACTGATATTCAGGTAGTAAGGCTCTCCGCTCAGATCTTCGGACGATACAATGCCTTTGTGGGCTGAAAAACGGAAAACAACTTTGTCTTTCTCAGTGCCAACCGGCGAAAAATCAATGCTTTGAGTCAGTGTTTCGACTGTTGTACTGCCGGTAAAAAGCTTTGTAAGATTTTTTTCCTGCGAATCCATTTCTGCTATCATAGCTTTGAGCGAAGCTCCGTCGGCAGGCATGTTATCCACATCTCCCGCCAGTAAATCCATCCGGTTTTCGCGAATGCGGTATATGTGTTTTGCAGCACCTTCGGCCATTTTGGCAACAGAACCAGCCAGCATATATTCCTCGCTCAGCGGAAGTAATTCCGGATTTGATGTGTCTTCCTTTTTCTCTATTCTTTCGGTTCGGATATCCTTGGTCAGATGAGCAGGTGATACATTTATACCGCATAAAATTCCCTGGTCATTCACTGTTATCTGATTTGCAACCGATTTTTTGGAAGGAATAATGGTAAAAGTTCGTCCGGGATCAGGTACTGTACGAGTGACAACCGTTAGCTGTTTCAACCGGTAATATTTTTTTTCGGCAGTTATTACATCCGAAGTTGCCAGGAAGCGGTCGGAATATTGATAAAATCTTCCGGGAATTTCTGTTACTGCTTCTACGGTAGCATTGATTGTAAATTCGGTTTTAGGAAGCGAATAAATCAATGTTGATTTTCCTTCGGTTATGGTTTGCGCAACTATAAAATTGGAAAGTAAAATTGGAAAAATGAATAAGATACGTCGCATAATAAGTAATCGTTTCAGGTTAATTAGATGCTCAAAATTAGTGCCATTCCATTTTATAATCAAAGAAAAAGCCAGACGGAGAGAATGTCCGGTTTTATGCTTTTTTCTTTCTTCCGGCAAATGTTTTTTTCTTTTTGCCGGTTGTACCTGCCTGTGAGGCTATGATTTCACGACACATTTCTTCGGTAAGTGAAACCGGGTCGTTTTTTTTCGGAATTTTGTAATTGTTTTTTTCGAAAGCGATGTAAGCACCATAACGTCCGTTCAGCACCTGTATTTCTTCCTTTTCTCCAAAAACATGGATTACTTTGTTTTTGTCGCTTTCCCTTTTTGCCAGGATAATTTCAATGGCTCTTTCAGCCGAAATTTCAAGAGGATCGTCTATTTTTGACAATGAGTAGAATTTACCATCGTGACGAATGTACGGACCGAATCTTCCTGCCGCTGCTATCATTTCCGTGTCTTCAAAAATCCCGATTTCACGGGGCAATTTGAACAAATCCAGCGCTTCCTCAAGTGTGATATTTTCGATGGACTGGTTTTTATGAAGTGAAGCGAATACGGGTTTTTCTTCTTCCTCGGATGTTCCTATTTGAGCTATCGGGCCGAATTTACCGATTTTAACGGCTATTTGTCTTCCTGATTTGGGATCGGTACCCAAAATACGTTCGCCTACCTGGCGCTCGGAGTTTTTAAGGGTACTTTCCACTACGGGATGAAATTTTTTGTAGAAGTTATCAATGGATTTTGTCCATTTTACTTTTCCTTCGGCGATGTGGTCGAATTCATTTTCCACTTTTGCCGTGAAATTATAATCCATAATATCAGGAAAATATACAAGCAGAAAGTCATTGACCACCAATCCTATATCCGTTGGAAAGAGTTTCGATTTTTCGGCTCCGGTATTTTCCGTTTTTGGCTGATCGGTGATTTTTCCACCTTTCAGTTTCAGTTCATTGAAAGTTCTTTTCACTGCCGGGCGGTCGCCTTTTTCTACATAACTGCGGTTCTGTATGGTCGAAATGGTTGGGGCGTATGTTGACGGACGGCCAATGCCAAGTTCTTCAAGTTTGCGTACCAGACTTGCTTCGGTATAGCGTGGAGGACGCTGAGTGAAGCGCTCCTGTGCTATGATTTCATTGGAAGTAAGCGCTTCCCCTTTTTTCAGAACAGGTAAAATGCTGTCAGTTTCGGCATCCTGTTCGTCATCTGTCGATTCCAGGTAAACTTTCAGAAATCCATCAAAAACAATCACTTCGCCCGAAGCTATAAACTGATATTCACTTCCCGAAATGTTGATGTAAATATTAGTTTTTTCAAGTTCAGCATCAGCCATCTGCGAAGCAATGGTTCGTTTCCATATCAGATCATACAGCCGCTTTTCCTGAGCAGTTCCCTCGATACTATGGGCGCTCATGTAGGTAGGCCTGATGGCTTCGTGAGCTTCCTGTGCTCCTTTTGTCCTGGTGCTGAACTGACGTATTTTGACGTATTTCTCACCAGCTATACTCATGATTTCCTGTTTGGAAGTCCCGATGGCCAATGCCGAAAGATTGACCGAATCGGTACGCATATAGGTTATTTTTCCCGATTCGTAAAGTTTCTGAGCTACCACCATGGTTTGAGTTACCGAAAAACCCAGTTTACGAGAGGCTTCCTGTTGCAGGGTGGATGTTGTAAAAGGAGGTGCAGGTGATTTCTTTACAGGTTTTTTTTCAATGCTGTCCACGTTGAACTCTGCATTCCTGCACAACTGAAGAAATTCAAAGGCGTCTTCTTTCGATTTGAATCGCTGGGATAACTCGGCTTTCAGATCCACCTTTGCTCCACTGACATCTCTGGATGTGAAAAGAGCCGTTACTTTGTACGTCGCTTCGGGTGTGAAATTATTGATTTCTCTTTCACGTTCTACTATCAGGCGAACGGCTACTGACTGAACTCTGCCTGCTGAAAGTGACGGACGCACTTTTCGCCAGAGGACCGGCGAAAGTTCGAAACCTACAATGCGATCGAGGACGCGCCGTGCCTGCTGGGCATCCACCAGGTTGATGTCAATCTCACGGGGATTTTCAATGGCATGAAGAATGGCATCTTTCGTTATTTCGTGAAAAACAATGCGTTTGGTGTTTTCTTTTTTTAATTTCAATTCTTCCAACAGATGCCATGCAATGGCTTCACCTTCACGGTCCTCATCAGAGGCCAGCCATATTGTATCAGAAGTTTTCGCAGCTTTTTTCAGCTCTGAAACTATTTTTTTCTTATCGGGCGAAACCTCGTACTGAGGTGCGTAATTATTTTCAAAATCAATCCCCAAACCTTTATCCGACAAATCGCGGATATGCCCCATGCTTGACATTACCTCAAAATCGGTTCCAAGAAACTTCCCGATTGTTTTGGCTTTGGCTGGTGACTCAACAATAACTAAATTTTTCGACATAATTACGTTTGATTTTTTTAATTGGGTGCAAAATAACAAAAACAAACAGGTATAAGCCAAATTTTCAGGCAATTATTTTTGTTTTTTATGAAACGGGCATGGTTCATGTTATTCGCCGGAATTAGTAAAAAACTGATTTGCGAGTCCAGTTACATTTGAAAATACAAACAGAGATTAGATTAGCATTCGGGTGTTCCGGTAATTTCCGTTACCGAGTATCCCATATCGTCTATTGCCTGAAATATCGTGTCGTCTGATATTTCTTTCGACATGTGTAATGTTGCCGTTCTGCTTTCCAGATCTACTTTTGCTTCAATACCATCTATTCTGTTGAGCGCTTTCTCAACACGTGCTGCGCAATGCGAGCAGCTCATTCCCTTGATTTTTGCTGTTTTTTCCATCATAATTTTTGCCTCTTCGCCCTCGGAGGATTGGAGGGCTTTATTAAAATTGTTTTCTGTTTATTATCTGAATTTATTCTGAAAAATGCCAATTTGACAAATTATATGTGAATTTTTAAAATTTTCCGACTTAATTCGTTTGATGTCAGGGAGCAAATTTTCTCAGTCTCAGTGCGTTCATTACCACCGTGACAGAACTTAAACTCATGGCTGCCGCTGCAAACATCGGGCTCAGTTTCCATCCCAGCTCAGTATAAAATACCCCTGCAGCGAGCGGAATACCGAGTATATTGTAAAAAAAGGCCCAAAACAGATTTTCCCTGATATTGCGAATAACCGATTTGCTTAATCTAATGCTGGTAACCACATCCAGCAAATCGTTTTTAATAAGTACAACATCTGCCGATTCGATGGCTATATCAGTTCCTGAGCCCACGGCAATACCCAGATCGGAGCGTGCAAGAGCAGGTGCATCGTTAATCCCGTCGCCTACCATTGCCACTTTTCTGCCTTCGGCCTGAAGATGCTGAATAATACTATCTTTATCCTGAGGCATGACTTCAGCGATCACTTTGTCGAAGGAGACGATATCCTGTATTGCAAAGGCTGTACGCTGGTTGTCGCCTGTAAGCAGTATGGTGTTTAGTTGCATTGATTTTAATCTTTCTATTGCCTCACGACTTGTCGGTTTCAGTACATCGGCCACTCCAATCACACCCAGAACATTCTCGTCGTCGGAGATGAAAAGAGCTGTTTTTCCCTGTTGCAGCAATCTGAAGAGGAAATCTTCCACATCACCTGTGTCAATTGTTTCAGATATGAATGCTTTATTTCCTACTTTGTAAATTTCACCCGAAATTTTACCCGTAATACCTTTTCCGGGAATGCCGTTAAATTCAGTAACAGGATATAGTTCAAGCTTTTCTTCTTCTGCCTTTCTGATTATGGCAGTAGATATAGGATGTTCTGATTGTTTCTCGAGCGAGGCGCAGATCCGAAGAAGTTCTTTTTCGTCAAGATAATGAATGGCTTCAATATCGGTAACACGGATATTTCCTTCGGTAACAGTTCCGGTTTTATCAAAAACGATGGTGTCGATTTTATCAGCCATTTCCAGAGCTTCAGCTGATTTGAACAATATGCCGGATTCTGCTCCCTTGCCAGTGCCAACCATGATAGCGACCGGAGTGGCCAGTCCCAGCGCGCAAGGGCACGAAATGATTAAAACAGCTATTCCGATAGATAATGCGAATTCGAATGAGTAACCTGCAATAAGCCATGTGATGGTAGCTGCTACTGCAATAGTGATAACAACGGGTACGAAAATGCGGCTTATCCGGTCGGCAAGTTTCGAAATCGGTGCTTTGGAAGCAGATGCTTCTTCGAGCAGGCGGATAATCTGCGAAAGCGTTGTATCACTGCCTACACGGGTTGCACGGAAAGTAAAAAATCCGGTTTTGTTGATGCTGGCCGAAATAACCTTATCGCCGGGTTGCTTGAAAACAGGAATGCTTTCGCCTGTGAGCGCCGATTCGTCAACTGAACTGAAACCGCTTTCAACAATGCCATCCACTGCAATTTTTTCACCGGGACGAATGCTGATGATGTCATTCACCACTACATCTTCCACCGGGATTTCTATTTCTTTCTTATCGCGGATAACATTAGCTGTTTGCGGGGCAGAATGAATAAGTTTAGTGAGTGCATCCGAAGTCTGACGTTTTGACCTGGATTCGAAGTATTTTCCCAGCGTTATCAGTGTGAGAATGGTGGCGCCTGATTCAAAAAACAAATCGTGCACATACTTATGAATGACATCTGAATCGTTAATAGCGGATGCAGTGAAAATCCTGATTACAGCGAATATTCCGTAAATCATAGCTGCGGATGATCCTGTAGCTACAAGTGAATCCATGGTGGGAGAGAGCATCCGCATTGCACGGAATCCGTTTATGAAAAACTTACGGTTGATTATGTAAACCGGAATGGTGAGTGCTAGCTGGGTGAGTGCAAAATTGAATGCATTATTTTCACCTCTGAAAAAAAAAGGTAAAGGCAGGTTCATCATGCTGCCCATGGATAGGTACAGCAAAGGAATAAGGAAAGTAAAAGATTTTAATACCCTTTTTTTCATTTCTTGCTGTTCCGTTTCGGCATGATTCACCTTTGGCGCTTTGCCTGAGAGGCTTTCAGCTTTATAGAATGCATCATAACCGGCTTGCTGCACCGACTCGATGATTTGCTGAGCAGTAAGCGTATCGTGATCGTACTGTACTGACATACTGTTGGTTAGCAGATTTACTGTAACATCATCCACTCCATTCAGTTTTCGAACGCTTTTTTCCACATGAGCTACGCATGCAGAACAAGTCATTCCGGTTACATCAAATTTTTCAGTTTTCATAAACGATTAATTTGTATTCGGGGAAACAGATAAGACGGGTATTTGGTTCAGATGTGGTGTATATTTACGGCAATTTAAGGATGGTTAACTGAAAAAAGTAAGGCGTGAAATAAAAACCGGTTGGATTAAAAAAAAGAAAAGGTAGCCACGCCTGACTACCAATCCTTTAACCTTAAATCTAATACTATGAAAAAAATCACGATGCAAATATAGGATTGTGCTCAAACATAAGCAAGAAACTGCGTGTTTTTTTGTTTCAAATTAATGAAAATTAACTATTTGGGTTTTTAGTGTAATTACCTCATATATTTGCATTTACATGTCAAGTTTGTAAATATATTTAATAATAAAAGAAGCTTTATTCTTTTATGTATTAACAAATGCTAATAGGTGATTTTCATATATATATCCAATTGCTTTTTCGATTTTAATGCCATGTTGTTGTCTGTTTTTGTATAAACTGATTCGTCGGATTTTGAATTATTGAATAAAATCCATAGCTATTAACTCGACATATTTTAAAAAATAAAGCTAAGTAATTAAAATAATGATGTAACTTTTGAAATATGCTTTTCAAATGTAAAAAAGCATATCAACAAAATCATTGAAAATTTGTGTTTTTCAAATGAATGCTTTTGTCATTTCTTTATCCGAATGAAATATTTTTGGAGATTTTAAATCCAAACTGGTCATTCGTTTCGTCTAATTGAAAAACAAAGATTACATTTACAAACCATTTAATTTTTTATAGCAATGAAACGAATTGGATTTTTATTTTTAGGAATTATCCTGTGGGCAGGAATAAGTGCTCAGGTTCAGTCTGACACCACTAATGTTGCTGTTAACGACAGTATCATCGAAAAGTATGTATCGGGCAGCGAGGATGTACGAAATGCAATTATTTTGCAGAAACTGAATTCCCAGCAAATACTCGAAATTGAAAAACAGCGTCTTGACAATGAAAGGCGAAGGGAAAGTAACGAAATTCCGATGCCTATGTGGGCTTTGGTATTGATTTCTACCGCTCCTTTTATCATGGTGGTGCTTATTGTTTTCTTTACCAGCAAAACGAAAAAGGAAAGAGAAAAAGCCCGTTATGACCTTTATCTTAAATCAATCGAAATGGGGCAGCCTTTGCCCGAAAAGTTTTTCGATGAGCCCAGGAAGAATGAATCCCGTTTGCAAAACGGACTTGTGTGGCTCGGAATTGGTCTGGCGCTTGTAATTGTCGGAATAGTAATCCATAATAATATCCTGTTCTTTGGATTGATACCCGGTTTTATCGGATTAGGAATTTTAGTAGCTTATCTTATTGAGAAACCAAAGGATAATTCAGGTTCATCGCCGGTAAATGAATAATAAAGCAGAAGACTTGCTTTGGATAACGCAGGTGGTCGTCCTTGACGACCGCCGTGCGTTTGATCGTCTGGTATGCAAGTATCAGTCGCCTGTGAGGAGATTTTTAATGAATCTTACTTCGGGCGACCCGGCTATGTCTGACGATCTGGCGCAGGAAACATTTATCAAGGCATATCTGAATATTCGTTCATTTCAGGGAATTTCGGCATTTTCCACCTGGCTTTACAGGATTGCATACAATACTTACTACGATTCTGTAAGATCTGACAAAAGATACGAAGATTTGTACGAACCGGAGATTGATAAAAAAACAAGCGTAAATATTGATTTTTCGGCAGAAAAATCCGATATTTACACCGCTTTACAGCTTCTCAAAAAAGAAGAAAAGGCAGCTATTCTGCTTTGCTACATGGAAGAAATGACACACAAAGAAATTGCGGGCATAATGAAACTGCCATTGGGAACTGTTAAAACTCACATTTTAAAGGGTAAAGAAAAGATGAATCATTTCTTAACACATCAGGGCTATGGAAAATAGAGAAGATAACACGCTGAAACAATTTTTTCAGCAAAACAGGCCGGAAATTCCTGACAACGGATTCTCGGTCAGGGTTATGCGGCGATTACCTGAGAAAAAAAATAAAACAAACTGGATTGTGCCTGTATTTGCACTGATTGGCACTTTTATTTCATTGTTTCTGATTGATATTCGTGAAGTTGTTCTCAGACTATTCGAATTAGTAGCCGGAATACCGTTTATTTATTTGCTCACGGGATTTATGGTTTTTCCAATGGTCATCCTCGTTTTGTATTTTTTCTGTGAAAGAGAAAGAGCATTTTGATACAGAAAATGGCAGTACTCAGAAACCGATAACAACAATAATGATCAAACGGCCTTACATAATTATCATGTTATTCGTATGTGCTGTGTCATGTAATAAGCATTCCGAAAAAAACGACAGTGAAAACACCCCGGCAACTGACAGTGTTTTTCAACAAACTACCGTTGACACATTAACTCTCACACTGGATGCCCTACGAAACAAACACTTGCCTCCGGGATACAAAATGACAGGTGATTTGAAAACTGACGTTTTGAGTTTTTCAGGTTTCAGAATGGAGGATGCAGCTACTTATGTTTTCAGGAACGAATCGGGAGATGAAATAATTTTCAACGGCAACGATACGAACTTTCCCCTTACTGTAAAATCCATGCATACTACTGAAAATAACGGAGGAAAAGATCCGAATCCTGTATTATTGAATAAAAAATTTCGGGTAGTATGGCGCCGGATCCGGCTGGACCATAAGCCACAAAACGAAACGGAACTATACTACCAGCAATTCGATCAAATTATTTATATGAAGGAGGTTAGGTAACAACGTTTTTTTTATTTATTCCGCTTTCACTTCCTGCCCGAATTCCATCAGATAAGCTTTGATAAACTCTTCAATTTTACCATCCATCACACCGTTAACATCCGAAGTCTGGTAGTTGGTACGGTGGTCTTTTACCCGGCGGTCGTCAAATACATAGCTCCTGATTTGAGAGCCCCATTCGATTTTTTTCTTTCCTGCTTCGACTTTTGCCTGCGCTTCGCGCCGTTTTTCCAGTTCAAGTTCATATAACTGCGAACGCAGGAGTCTCAGAGCATTCTCGCGGTTTCCCGTTTGTGAACGGCTTTCGGTATTTTCTATGGCAATTTCTTTTTCTTCTCCAGTCTTGTAATCAATGTATTTGTAATGCAGACGCACTCCGGTTTCCACCTTGTTTACATTTTGCCCGCCGGCACCTCCCGACCGAAAAGTATCCCAAGACAGATTTGCCGTATTGATTTCAATATTAATGGTATCGTCAACCAAAGGTGTTACAAATACCGAGGCAAACGAAGTCATTCGTTTTCCCTGGGCATTGAAAGGTGAAACCCTCACGAGCCGGTGAACTCCGTTCTCGCTTTTCAGATAACCGTAAGCCATTTCGCTTTCAGTCTGGAGTGTTACGGTTTTGATTCCGGCTTCATCGCCCTGCTGGTAGTTAGTTACTTCTGTTTTATATCCTTGCCGCTCACAGTAACGCTGGTACATGCGGTAAAGCATATCAGCCCAATCCTGAGCTTCGGTACCCCCGGCTCCTGCAACAATTTTTATCACTGCCCCGAGCTGATCTTCCTCGTTGGAAAGCATATTTTTCATTTCGATGGTTTCAAGTAGTTCCATCACATGGGTATATGCCTTATCGACTTCCTCTTCGGTCACAGCTTCTTCCCTGTAAAAATCAAAAGCCAGCTGAAGTTCATCGGCAGCAGCTTTCACTTCCTTGTATCCTTCAACCCATCGTTTCAGTTCTTTGACTTTTTTCATCTGCATTTCGGCGGCTTTCTGATCGTCCCAGAAACCCGGTACCTGCGTGCGTAACTCTTCTTCTTCTATCTGAATCATTTTGGCATCGACGTCAAAGATACCTCCTCAACGCGTCCTCGCGATCCAACACTTCTTTAAGTTGGTCTGTTGTAATCATTTATATCCTCCGTACCTCCCAAAACGAAAGGCATTTTTAATGTAAATAATAAAAAAGTTAATATTATAAATCTGAAGTTTTACTCCGGTATTGGTCTTTCGGACAAATTACAGGAGGCTTTTCTTCAATCCTTTAATTACTGCATTTGTAAAGCCATTGGCTTCCATTTCGTTCAGGCCTTTAATGGTGATTCCGCCGGGTGTGGTTACTTTATCTATTTCTGCTTCGGGATGCGACTGGTTTTCTTCTAAGAGTTTCACAGCTCCTTTAAGAGTTTGCATTACTACCTTTTTGGCTGTTTCGGGATAAATACCCATTTCTACGCCTCCCTCCATTGCAGCCCTTATATATCGGAATGCATACGCGATGCCGCAGGATGAAAGCGACATGTATGCATTGAGCTGGTTTTCGTTTTCGACGTAAAATACCTTGCCCATTTCTTCGAATATAGAAATGATTTTTTCAATTTGCTCCTTACCGGCATTCACCGAGGTAATGGTCGAAACGCTTTCCATTACTTCAACTGCCGTATTGGGTATCAGCCTGAACAGAACAGCATTCTCTGAAAAAAGTTTCCGCAGCGTGGCTAAGTCAACTCCTGCAGCTATTGAAACGATTATTTGGTGCTGGTAATCTGTTTTCTCCCTGATTTCACCGGCAATTTTTTCTATCAGCCAGGGTTTCACTGCAAGAATGATGATACCTGCATTTTCAACCGCTTCCAGATTGTTATCTGTCAGTTTCCATTCATCGGAATGTGCACTTAGCCGATAGAGCGTTTCCTGAGAAACATCACTGATGGTGATATCTTTAGCGGAAACGAGTTTTCCGTTGAGTAAGCCTTTTGCAATGGCTCCACCCATATTACCTCCACCGATAATGGCAATTTTATTCATTTTTGTTCTTTTTAATCATGCAAAATTACTCATTTCGCTAAAATTCTACAAATTCTCACTCAATCAGAAAGTAACCATCACGTTCAGTTTGATTCCCCATTTTTTAATATTGGCTTTATCCAGGTCTGACAGTCGCCAGATTGACTGGATGGAAAGTACGCCAAAAAGGTTGCAAAAACCTACACTTGCTTCAGAATAAGGTTGTGTGAATTTAGCTGAAGGTGCAGGAATGTCCATAACGGAAGCATGGGTATCACTTAATGTGCCGTAAGCCATTTTGAAAGATGCAATTTCTCTCAGGTTCAAATGTTTAATCAATGGGATGTTGTTGAATAAAATTCCGTTCGTGATTAATTCGGTAAAAAGTGTTCCGTAAGTATCGGCTATGTACTCGCGACTGTTCATTAAAGCAAATTCAAAGCGGTTGTACGCACCGCTTTCCTTTCCCTGGATGAATTTGAGCAGAGGGTAGGGAACACTGCCTACAATTTTACCGGCATCAATCATATACCGCCACTCGCCCAGTGCAAACTGTCCGCGATGCAGAAAAGTGCTGCTGATACGTCCGTAATTTCCATTTTTATCGCCAAAATTGAAATGTCCGCCTTCGACTGTAGCATATAATACAGGCTTGTCGGATTTCAGGTACAGACGCTGAAAATGCTCTTCAATTACTTTTTCACCAAATGAAAACCGGGTAGTGAAAGAAACATTCCGGTCGCGCAGTGATTCAAACCCCTTTTCATTTAATGTCATAGGTAGCAAATCGTTTGGCAAATAATTCACCTCCCTGAAAATCCATTTGGATTCGATATCGGGTGTCCAGTCGTTGAATATAAAGGCGCTGAATTCCCGCCTTTTACTCATTCTGTTTTGAGCACGGAAAGCAAAGAATGTGGTTACAAAATTTTCATCACCGGTAGCGAGCGGATCTTCGCGCCACATGAAATTATTGTAATCGTAATCTATTCTCCGGTAATCATTTAAGTACTTAGCGCCCATAATAATCCTTTTGCTTTGAACGGGTAATTTCCACTGTATTTCGCCACTGTATTTCATCTCTTTGTCGCGGAAACCGTAAGCTGCATGTCCTCCCAGCATTAGGTTTTTCCAAAGATGTTCGTTGGTTCTGAAAGGCAATCCGATTCTTACTCCCTCAATTTTAGTTAAACGGGTAATGTCCACAATCTGGCCAATATCGAAAATGCCTGCACGTAAATAGCCTGTGAGCAGTACATCAGCGAGATAACTGGCGGTTTTGTATAAAGGAGTTTGCTTTATGGCTGTCATTTTTGCTTCCAGTTGTTTCCTGGTGTAATCCGAACTGGCAAACGAATCGGGTTGAATCACCAATTCTTCACCATCGGGTGAATACACCGATTTTCGGCTGATAAGCAGTTCGGGTGATTTGGCATTATTTTCTTTTAACAGTTCGTATGTTATATCCCATGAGGCTTTTTCAGAATCGGGTATCCAGTAATTCCGAAACGAACTGAATGTCTGGTTGATATTCAGATTGTGAATGTAGTTCAGGTTGGCTTGTTTTGGCAATTCGGCTTTGATGTATTTGAGTGCACTGGTTGCTGAATCAATTCGCATTTCACCGTTGAAAGCGAGGTTTTTAGTGTTTTTTGTACGGAAACTCAACAGATATTCTTTGCCCGAACCGGTTAATGTGCTGTCGGTCAGGTAGTACCTGTAATACGTTTTCCCGACGCTGGCCAGCGGGCTTATCATTGTTTTGCCCAGAACCGATACCGAATTGTTGTAGAAATTGATATCGGTATTCAATCCTTTCAGCAATCCGGAAATGGTGTTTTGAGCTGTTTCAGATGTGTTGAATGTGTTTTTGGCAGTAAGTTCTTTCTTATTATCTGACTGATGGTAAACGGATTCTTCCATGTAAAGCGGAACAAGCAGCGATGAATCTGATGTTGAAAGGTTACCGGTTTTGAAATGTTCAAAAAGCCGGTTGTTTTCCCATCTAGAATCATTTTTACTCAGGAACACCACACTCTGCTCATTGCTTTTCAGGTTTGAACGAACATTGTTTTTTTTGCGGTTTTCACGCACATTTTTCATCAAATCATTAGCCGGATTTGCTCCCGGTTTCACAAACAGTTCGCCCAGCATATTTTCCTTTTCTTCGAGCAGCATTTCCAATCCCACACTTTCACCGGGTTTAACTTTTATTTCTTCTTTCACATATCCAATCAGCGAGAAAACAAGCTGCGATTCTTTTCCCTCGTTCCGAATCAGAAAATACCCTTCTTCATTGGTTTGTGTACGTACATTTGAACCTTTGAAGTAAACACTAACCGACTCCAGCGGTGTGCGGTCAAACTTATTGAAAACCTGGCCTACAACAAGTGTTTCCTGTGCTCCAAGAACCTGAACTCCTGCCATCAAAAGCAAAATAATAAGCATCATTCTGTTTGCTGAAAGGAACAGGAATCCGAATCGTTTTGAAAATAAAACAGTCAATGTTGTACTGATTGAAGGTGAATACATTTTTTGAGATTTCATAATTGTAATAATTGTTATTCCGGTTTCTGGTTTTTGCTAACCGTATTTGCGGGATGATACATCAAAATTGTTTCTCTCAGAAATTGAACATCTATGTGAGTATATAGTTCGGTTGTGGTGATGGATTCGTGTCCGAGCAACTGCTGGATGGCCCGTAAATTCGCACCGTTTTCCAGCAAATGAGTGGCAAATGAATGACGAAATGTGTGCGGACTTACATTCTTTTTTATACCGGCAGCAATGCAAAGATTTTTAACGATTGTAAATATCATTGCCCGGGTGAGTCTGCTTCCAAGCCTGTTCAGAAACAGGTAATCTTCGTTTCCTTTTTTAATGTTAAGTCTGTTCCGGTCAATTTTCCAGAAATCAATTTGTTTTACGGATTCCTCAGAAAGCGGAACGAGCCGCTGTTTGCTTCCTTTCCCCTCTACCAGCATGTATTTATCGTCAAAATAGACATTAGAAAGTTTCAGACTGATCAGTTCGGATACGCGCAATCCTGATCCGTAGAGTATTTCAAGAATAGCACGGTTTCTTTGCCCTTCGGGTTTTGACAAATCCACTGCTGCAAAAATCTTTTCAATCTCTTCCACAGTGAGCACCCCTGGTAATCGCAAACCTATCCTGGGAGTTTCGAGCAATTCAGAAGGATCCTTTGAAATCTTATCCTTATAAATCAGGAAACGGTAAAACGATCTGATACCTGAAATCAATCTTGCCTGTGAGCGCTCGTTGATTCCGGTTTCCCCGATTTCAACGATGAAATCCTGCAGATGTTCCATCTTTGCTTCTTCAGGTTTTATGTGGGCCTCGTTCAGGTAAGAAATCAATTTCTGAATATCGCGTTCATAACCATCGACTGTATTTTCCGACAGCGATTTTTCCATTTTCAGGTAAATATGATATTCTTGAAGCAAAGAAAGCATTCCTGTTTATTTTTTTGAATTTTACAAAGGTATAAAAAAATAATTTTATCTTTGTTCAAAAATACTTTATAACAATGAAACATAAACTCCTGTTACTCTTCCTGCTTATTGGTTTTGCTTTGCCGACTTTTGCTTTTGATGCAACCGGCCACCGGATTATTGCCGGGATAGCTTACGAAAACCTGAACTGCGGTACCCGAAAAAAGGTGGATAAAATACTTGGAAAACACGGAATTATTTACGCTTCTGTTTGGAGCGATGATATCAGGAGCGACTCCGCTTATGCTTTCAGTTACAACTGGCATTTTCAGAATCTGAAAGACGGTATGAAAAAATCTGAGTTGCAGGATTTGCTTCGCAATCCGGCATCGGAGGGCAGATACCTGCTCAATGCGATGGATAGTCTCACCGAAAACCTGAAAAAAAACAAAAATAATGCTGATGCATTAAAGTTTATTGTTCATTTTTCAGCCGATTTATTTCAGCCTATGCATTTAGGACGATTGTCCGATCGTGGCGGCAATGACGTGATGATCAGGTGGTTTGGCCGGGATATAAGACTTCATCAGTTGTGGGATACGCAAATGCTTGAAGCACAGAAGTTTTCCTATTCAGAGTATAGCCGGTATCTGATGGATAAATTTGAAAAACAGAAAAAGAAATTCAAACAACAGTCGAAACAGGATGCAATCTGGGAAACATATTTGCTGCGAAACAAAATATATGCATATGATTATATGAACCTGTCAGGCTACAATTATATCTACAACTTCAGTCAGGATATGGATATACAGCTTTACAGGGCAGGAATTCAGCTGGCTCTGCTTCTGAATGAAATATACTAACCATCCGTGTACTGCCACTGATGCCTTTCATGTCATAAATCCTTTATCCTGAACGGATTATATGAAATCTGAGTATCAAAAACATCTTCTCCTTCCTTCTTTTTCACCAGCGTAACAATCCGGTTAGTGAAGGGAAGAATGATGATTTCATACGCTGTTTTCATTCCGGTTTGAGTAAGCATCAGTATCCAGAGGTCGTTATTTGGAATAATACCCAGAAATGCAATCGTGAAAAATACGATTGAATCGGCTCCTTCGCCTACGAAAGTGGAGATTACAGCCCGTATTGAGAAACTGCGTCCTTTCTGAATGATTTTCATACGGCTCATTACATAGGCATTCAGAAATGAGCCGACCAGAAATGCGATGAAACTAGCGATGGTAATACGGAGAGTATTTCCCATTACCAGCGAAAATGCTTCCTGATGTGTGAAATTTTCTGAACCGGGCACCACTATGCTCAGCCTGAAAACTCCCACAGCCAGAAAATTCATTAAGAATCCGTACCAGATTATCAGTCGGGCTTTCCGATAACCCCATACTTCGGCAATAATGTCGTTTACAATATACGAAACGGGGAAAATAAGCAAACCTGCGGTAGCTTCAACCGGACCTATTCGGATCAGCTTCTGCTCAACAATATTCGCTACAATGAGGCAGGTAGTAAATAAAAGCCCGCATACCAGGTAGGCTACTGAAACTTGTTTTTTCATACTTCTTGTTTTTTTAACGTGGTGTTCAAGCACACGCCACTCCCTGAAACAGGAGTTATGTTTTATATACTTTTTATTAATTCTCTTGTTAAAAATAATGACCCTGATGCACCGTGAAATTTCTTAAGGTACCGGGTCGTATCCGCTTCCTCCCCACGGATGACAACTTAAAATTCTTTTTAAAGCCAGCCAGCCACCTTTCAGAATCCCATGTTTTTTTACAGCTTCTATCGCGTAAGCAGAGCATGTCGGCGTATATCTGCACGAAGGAGGAGTCATGGGTGAAATGAAATAGCGGTAAAAATAAACCGGCAATAAAAAAATGAATTCTATAACTTGTTTAACTGTTTTCATCCGTGATTGTTTGAACGTCTGAAATTGTTTTTTTTAGTTTTTCAAGTGCTTTTTGCATCTTGTTGTTCACTTCATCAAAGCATAATATCTCATCGGCAATATACTGAAAAGCCACGTGCAATTTAAGAGATTTATCGGTAGAAAAGGCTATCAGCTCTGCTTTATTCAGTCTGTAAGTTTCACGCATCAGTCTTTTTATCCGGTTGCGGTTCACCGCTTTTTTGAATTTCTTTTTTGAAACGCTCACCATCGTACGTACAGGTATTTTTTCGTCCGGATGGTTTACGTTCAGATATACAACCCGAAACGGATATGCAATGAAAACCTTGCCGTTTTTGAACAAGTTTTCTATTGTTTTTTCACCTCTCAGATGTTCTGATTTCGGGAATTGGTTCATTTTGTGTATAAAAACAATATCCCAAAAGTACGAAATTTTCCGTACTGTCGGGATATCAATATGTTAATTGTTTCAATAAGATGTATTTATCTTATTTTTTACCATTTTTCTTGAGTTCTTTCAGAAAAAGGTCAAGAGCCATAGTCATAGATGGTATTCCGGGCGAAGGAGCTTCCAGATCAAGCCTCAAACCAGCTTCGTGAACAGCCTGAGCAGTGGTAGAACCATAGCTTGCAATGTATCTTTCGCCTTGTTGCATGTTAGGTGCATTCTCCAATAGCGACTTGATACCGGCCGGGCTGAAAAATACCATCATGTCGTAATCATGAAGTTCTTCTTCCGAAATACGGTTACTTACCGTTCTGTACATAATAGCCTGGTTGAATTCAATTTTCGCATTCTCCAGAACAGACATGGTTTCATCGTTTCGGATGTCGGAAGTGATGTACAGGTACTTTTCATCCGTGTGTTTGTTCAGGATGGTAGCCAGGTCGGCAAATTTACCGGTTTGACTGAAAAAAATCTTTCTTTTACGGTACTGAATGTATTTTTGAAGATATAATGCCACTGTTTCGGACACACAAAAATACTTCATCGTTTCAGGAACGGTTACCCTGAGTTCTTCACACAGATGAAAAAAATGATCAATCCCGTGACGGGCATTGAAAATTATTGCGGTATGATCTAAGATATTAATGCGTTGAGTCCGGAATTCCTTTGCAGATAAAGGCTCAACCTTAATAAAAGGACGAAAATCAATCTTGACATTATATTTTTCGATAATGTCATAATACGGAGACTTGTCAGTCGTTGGCTGTGGTTGTGAGACCAGAATCTTTTTGATCTTCAATACTTTACGGTTTTATAGTTAAAACATTAAACAGTCAGGTTATACGCCCTGAACAAAAGTAAAAAGGGTATAATTTCGAGCGTGCAAAGGTACAAAAAAATATAGAATAAATCTAACAGTTTCGAATGAAAAATTTGGAAAATCTTCATTATTAAGAATATATAAAATACCACTATCAGACTTACCATGGATATAATCAGTGGTTGCTGCCAGTTTTGAGGCTGGTATGTAAATAGAATCAAAACAGGGAAGAGTACAACTGCCAGAACATTCAACAGGCTGAAATACATCTTTTTGTAAGTTTTTGTAATTTTTCTGTTGAAAAAAGTATTGCCTACCATATCAAATGTAATATGCTTCAGCAGGTAGTATCCTGCCGTGATTCCGAACAGCAGGCCAAAAGTTTTGAACTTGAAAACGGAGATGGAAACGGGAGAAAAAAGCACTTCATAAACCGTGAGTGCAAAAACACTGATGGTGAAAATGGTAATAATAATCTGAAACTGTGCAAAATTCACTGTTTCGGTCTGAATGATGTTTATTGGTTCTTTTTTGGAAAAAAATATTTTAATATTTTGCAAAAACTCACCAGCCGAGCGTATAATACCTATTACCATCAGTAGAAAAAGAACAACCAGAACTATGAAAACCCAGTTTTCTGTAGATGGTACAGACGGATGGAGAATACCCTCGAAACCCGAAAAAACCGGTGCATGAGTTGTCAGCGAATCGGCATGAAGCAACGAATCAGCTTTTTGAAGGCTGTCTGTTAAATTCACCGAATTGTTTTTCAGTTGATATACTGTATCTGTAATATTTTGTATGCTGTCTGGCATTTTTAACTGTTTATCAGGTTGGCCGGTTATATTTTTGCAAACTGCCTTAAGTCTTCCTGAACCGGTTTGCTGTTTCTGATTGCATCGATTACTTTTTCTGCCGAATCAACCACTGTCCACATATCCAGATGCTGCGGACGCATGAAAAGTTCGTCGGCAGCCTGACGGAATTGAGCGAGTAAATGATTGTAGTATCCGTCGATATTAACAATAATAATGGGTTTCTTATAAATACCAAGTTGTTTCCAGGTAATTACTTCAAGCAGTTCCTCCAGTGTGCCGCATCCACCCGGCAATGCAATGGCAGCGTCGCTCATCGAGGCCATTTTTTCTTTCCGTTCATGCATTGTATCGGTCAGAATAAGTTGAGTTAAGCCTTCGTGGTGCCATTCGGCTTCTACCATAAATCGGGGTATAATCCCGATGGCCTTACCGCCTTTTTCGAGTACACTGTCGGCCAAAACACCCATTAAACCTACCGAGCCTCCTCCATAAACCAACTGCATGCCGTTTTCGGCCAGCAGATGACCAAGCTTTTTTGCGGTATCAACATATTTTGAATCAACTTTGCTGCTCGATGCGCAATAAACACAAATATTCTGCATAGCTTGTAATTTTTTGCAAAAATACGGTTTTCTTTCCGTATTTTTGAAACTTCATCAATTTTTAGAAGAATGATTTTAGTTACAGGATCGACAGGAATGCTTGGCGGACATTTAATCCGGGAATTGCTTCTCCATAATAACCGTATTGCTGCATTATCAAGACATTCATCCGACCGGGAATCGCTGAAAAATATTTTCGCGTTTTACGGTGATGATGCGGATGCTTTTTTCAACCGGGTGATATGGAAAGAAGGCGATGTGGAGGATTACAACAACTTAAGTAAAGCATTCGAAGGAATTGAATTCGTTTATCACTGTGCGGCAATGGTCAGTTTGGGTAAAAGCAATGAATCAATGCTAAGGGTAAACGTTGACGGTACTAAAAATATTGTGGATGCAGCTTTGGCTGCCAGGGTTAAAAAGATTTGTTTCGTAAGTTCCATAGCTGCTTTAACCGATGGAAACGGACAAAATGAGATAGATGAAGAGTCGATGTTCAGGCCGGATGAAAAATGATCCGTCTACGGATTAAGCAAGCGAATGGCTGAAAATGAGATTATAAAAGGGATAGACAATGGTTTGAAGGCCGTGATTGTAAATCCCGGAGTCATAATCGGGTACTCAAAATACATGACCGGAAGTGGTGAACTTTTCAAACGGGTAAAAGCCGGACTTCCTTTCTATACCAACGGTGTCACAGGCTATATTTCTGTTCAGGATGTGGTTAAGGCGATGATATTGCTGATGAATAGCCAAATCAGCCGTGAACGGTACATACTGGTAGGTGAGAATAAGTCGCACAAGGATGTTTTGAGCGATATAGCCGATGGATACGGTAAATATCGGCCTTTCATCGGGATGAAAAAGTCTTTGATTTTTAGCGCTCATGTGCTGGATTTTTTGGGAAAGTTGTTAGGCTTTACACCTTTGATCGACTCTTCGTCAGCCCGGGTGGCTATTAGCCGAAAATCATATTCATCCATGAAATTTCTGTCACAGTTTCCCGATTTCCGTTTTTCAGGTATTCGGAAGTCGGTTTTAGAAATTTGCGAATTTGATAAACGTTTCAGTTAAAATTTTTGACATATACCCGGACAAAGCATATTACATCGCTTAACTCATAACCCGGACAATAAAAAACGACTTTACAGGTATTGATGTAAAGTCGTTTCGGTAATTAAAACAAAACAAAATATTTCTTATTCAGCAGAGAATTTGTAAATACACCATTCGTCGTATTTATCTCCTGCATGCAAAACTGCAGATGGAAAATGGGCAAAGTTTGGTGATGCGGGGAATCCCTGAGTTTCGAGGCAGATCGCTCCTTGCGCATTGTATTCTTTACCGTATTTAGCAGTTTGTTTGTCTACCCAGTTTGCTGTATAAACCTGTACTCCGGGCTGCGTGGTGATTACTTCCATTTTTCTTCCGCTTAGTGGCTCGTAAATATAACCGGCAAGAGCCAGTTCGCCCGGTTGATTTCTGCGGATTACCCAGTTGTCGTCCAATCCCCGGTTGGGAGCATACACCGGATTGTCAATTCTTTTGGCAAGAAGTACCGGCTCACGAAAATCGTAGGGCGAATTGTCAACTTTCAGCACTTCACCCGTAGGACATGTGTACTCATCCAGGGCTGTGTGAAAGTCGGCATTCAGCTGCAGGAAATGATCGTGAATCAAACCTTCGCCAGCTCCTTTCAGATTGAAATAGGAGTGATTGGTCAGTCCGATAACCGTTGTCTTGTCGGTGATTGCCTCGTAATGTATTTTCAGTTCGTTGTTGTCTGTCAGCTGATAGGTAAGTGTGATGTCCAGATTGCCCGGATAACCTTCCTCACCGTCAGGTGAAAGGTAGTGAAGGATTAATTCACTTTCGGATACCGATTTCACGTCCCAAACTTTCATGTTGAATCCTTCTTTGCCTCCGTGAAGTGAATTTGGCCCGTTGTTCACTGCCAGTTTGTATTCTTTTCCTTCGAGTGTAAATTTTGCATCCTTTATCCGGTTGGCAAATCGTCCGCATGTTGAGTTGAAGTAAGTTTCTTTGGTGATGATTTCATCCAGTGTATCGAAACTCAGCACAACATCTGCCGTTACGCCGTTTTTATCGGGAACGTTCAGTTTGGTGACACGTGCTCCGTAGTTGCATATCTCGGCAGACATGCCACGGTTGTTTTTTAAAGTATGTAATGTAATCATAATGGTAAGCCCCCTAACCCCCTAAAAAAGGGGGACAGGGCTGTAAATTTAGTAAAACATTCAAATTTCTTTTATAATTTCCCACTTTTTTGCGGGGTGGGTGGCAGTTTTATTCCACTCTTTTTGCTCCGTCGCCAATTTCGGCAATATAGAAATCGGGTTTGATGCCGATTTTAGCTTCGTATTCTGCGCCTACTTTTTCGATAAACACGTCGATTGCTTCATCTTTCACGAGCGAAACAGTGCAACCACCAAATCCGCCGCCGGTCATGCGTGAACCGATAACTCCATCGATTTTCCAGGCAGCTTCAGCCATGGCATCCAGTTCGGGCCCGGTTACTTCATAATCGTCGCGCAGCGAAACGTGCGAAGCATTCATCAGCTGGCCAAACAATTCCAGTTCACCGGCTTTGAGCGCTTTTACGGCGTCGGTAGTGCGTTGCACTTCACCTACCACGTGGCGTGCGCGTTTGTGAGCCACCTCGTCGGTTATGGCGTGTTCCACTTTTTTGAATTCCTCTTCGGTCAGTTCAGCCAGGTATTTTATCGGGCGAACTTCGTTGATTTGTTTTACAGCCAGCTGGCACTGGGCAACGCGAGAATTGTAAGCACCTGAGTCTAATTTGTGAGGGCTGTGTGTATTGGAAATGACAACTTTTACGCCTTCAAGTTTTACGGGAACAAGTTCATAATCCAGTGTATCGCAATTCAGGAAAATAGCATGGTCTTTTTCGCCGTGGGCACTGGCAAACTGATCCATGATTCCGCAATTGACCAATGCAAATTCATGTTCGGCTTTTTGACCGATTTTAGCCAGTTCTGCACGACTCAGGGAGGTGCCAAGCTGGTCATTAAGGGCAAATGCAGTAACCACTTCCAATGCGGCAGACGATGAAAGTCCGGCGCCATTCGGCACATTACCCCAGATCATTACATCAAAACCTTCATCGATTTTGTAGCCACGTTTTAGGTATTGAGCAAAAACTCCGAGCGGATAATTAACCCACGAATTGTTTTCGAGTCGTTCGGTGAGGTTGTCTAAAGAAATTTTTACCACTTCGGGTAAATTGAGCGACCGGAATTGAACGAATTTTTCGCCGTTTTTGCGCAGCAGTAAATATGTTCCGAAGCTTAGCGCACAGGGGAATACAAATCCACCATTGTAATCCGTATGTTCTCCAATCAGATTTACCCGTCCGGGTGAAAAATATACGGCTTCAGCATCTTTCCCGTAAGCCTCTTTAAAAGCGTTTTTTAATTCAGAAACTTCCATATTGTATTAAATTTAAAAAATGAATAATTCAATTTACGGCAATCAAAAGGGTATTTTACCCTCATGCAAATGTATGGTAAAATAGTAGAAATTTTTGTTAACAATAGAAAATCAATTGTTAATTAATTGTCAGGCAGGATTGCTGTCGAATCGGGTTTTTTGTCTTCTATTGCTACAATCTCGGTAACAATGTACTTGCTGAAACCACGCCAGGGGAGTGTACCCTTATATTCGATGTAACGCAGTTCCATGTCTTTGCCTCCACTGAGCATCAGTTTTTCGGCAATGCTTTTTTCTTTAACCGAAAATTCGAATTCGTATGATTGTATGGCGGTTCCGGGAGTTTTACCCGCCGAACGAAAGCCTGATTGAATCAGTTTGCCTTCATAGGTTTTAAAAATTACGCCTTTACGCACCATGTAGTTTAATTCTCCGGCTTTCACTCCTTCGCCAAACGGAAAGAAATACTTGTAATAAATAAAACCGGCGAGCCCTGCCAGAACAACCAGAATAAAAATCCAAATTGCTTTTTTCATATCAATTTCATTTAATGAATTTTATTATCAGAAATACAGAATGCAAATATAATGTTTTTAATGAAAATTTAAATCCAACTTTCAGTTATAATTGTTATTTTTACAGATCGGAATTGCATTGGTAAAAACTTAATTCAAACGAGTATGAGTAATAATTGGGTAACACTGGCTATAAGAACCTATCAGCGGGCTCAGATGATAAAAGCAGTACTTGAGCAGAATGGTATTGAAACGATGATTCATAATCTGAATCTGGAGCATCCTGAAATGGCTGTGGGAGTGCGCGTAAGGATTAAGGAAGATGACCTGCCTCAGGCTTTGAGTATTGTGGAAGATATGGAAAAAGCCTGGGAAGAAGAAGCCCGAAAAAACGAACCGCCCAAGGGAAGAAATATCCTTATCCCGATTGAACTTACCGATCAGATAAATGAAATCTGTAAATACGGATTTCATTTTGCCCGGAAAATTAATGCTGATGTGGTTTTTCTGCATACTTATCTGGCACCTGCTTATACCATCTCGTCATCGTACAATACCGAAATAAACACCTACAGCCTGGCTGATACCGAAATGCTCCGCAGAATTGTACGAACAAATAATGCCGATGTCGAAAATCTTACCAATCTTGTGAACCGGTGGATTGATACAGGTGAAATTCCAAAGATAAAATTCAGTTTTGAACTCAGAGAAGGTGTACCCGAAGAAGAAATTCTGGCTTACTGCAAAAAGGAGTCGCCATCGCTGGTTGTGATGGGAACCCGCACCAGATTCCAGAAAGATGAAAATCTGATAGGAAGCGTAACATCCGAAGTGCTTGAAGCCTGTAAATCGCCTGTACTGGCAATTTCGATGGATTTGCGTCTTTTACCCGAAAATATCAGGCGGGTTGCGTTTCTTACAAATTTTGATCAGAAAGACCTGATTGCCATCGACACAGCTATTTCTTTTCTGAGAAGAGATTCGCTTGAAATCGTATTCATACATACAACCGAAAAGAAAGAATCATGGGATGAAGTTATGCTTGCAGGTATTAAGGAGTATTTTGCCAACCATTATCCCAATCTGAAAACAGAATATGCTTTGCTCGACAAAGAAAAAAATCTGGAGCAGATTCAGCCTTTTCTCGAAGCATCGAAAATTGATTTGGTAGCCCTCAACACCCGAAAAAGAAGCCTTTTTTCCCGTTTCTTCAACCAGGGAATTGCCACAAAACTGCTTTTTAATACGGAAACTCCTCTGCTGGTTATGCATATTTAAAGAAATGAAGGATTTGCAGGAAATCGATTCTCTGACTTAAAAATAAACCAATATAAATATTGATTTCAAACAACGCAGCTTGTTGTTTGAAGCAAACATATTTTGCCCGGAAATGAAAAAAAAATGTATCGCTCTGCTATTATGTCTTGTGTTTATTGCCGGTTCGGTTAATGGACAAAAAACAGACAAAAAACTGCAAAAACTTATCGAAAGAGAACTCACCGGATTTCAGGGAACCGCAGGCATTTATGTGAAAAATCTTAAAACCGGGAAAGAAGCTTCTTTCAATGCCGACACGATTTTTCCTACTGCCAGCACGATCAAAGTACCAATCATGGCAGGTATTTTCAGTAAAATTGACAAGGGTGAATTGAAATACTTCCAGCCACTGATATATACTGCCCGGAAACAGCTTTATGAAGGAGACAAAGGATTGATTGCCTCTTTAAAAGACAGTACTGAAGTGCTTTTGAGTGTAGTTCAGATGTTAAGTATTTGCGTGAGTGACAACAGTGCCAGTCTGTGGCTTCAGGAGCTGGCCGGAACCGGAACTGTAATCAATTCGCTGATGAATGAGTTTGGGTTCAGCCATACCCGTGTCAATTCGCGAACTCCGGGCAGAGAAAATGACCGGCTGAAATACGGTTGGGGCCAAACGACTCCCCGTGAAATGGCAACATTGTTTGAAAAAATTCACAAACACGAAATTCTCACACCGGCAGCATGCGACGAAATGTACCGTGTGCTCGGAACCATCTACTACGATGACCGCGCACTCAGTCAGATACCACCTACAGTAAAAACGGCCTCGAAACAAGGCATGGTGAGCGCTGCACGTTCGGAAGTGGTATTGGTGAATGCACCTCATGGCGATTATGTGATAGCCGTTTACACCAAAAATCAGAAAGACACGAGCTGGAATACGGGAAATGAGGGAAGGCAGTTGATTAAGCGACTGTCAAAGGTGACCTGGAATTATTATGAACCAGATTACGACTGGCAACCTGCACACGAGTGGCAGCGATACGAAGAACCCGATTTTTGATTAGTCAGCTTATCGCCGGAGGAGTACTCATACTGATTCATTTCTTCGCCTGCCAGCCTTGTCAGTACCAAAAATCCAGCACGATAGGCAGATGATCTGCGAATCCGCCCTGATAAGTCATTCCGTTGTATGTTCTGTTGGGTTTTTTACCGAGAAATGATTCGTCGTTTTCGAGTAAAAAATCGGGTTCAAAAACCTGCAGGCTACTGGAGGTGGTCGAAATTTTATTTTTCGGATCAAACAGATTGCCCGAGACAATCATCTGGTCGAGCATTCCCCATTCTCCCTGAAATTTATGAGAACCTTTTCCCCTGGAATGCAGGGTGTAGGCAAGGTTGTATAATTGGTCCGGCCTGATACTATCCGTGGGAGGAATGCCTTTCAGAATGTCAGTAATACTGCTGTTCGAAGGGTAATCGTTAAAATCGCCCATAATGATAATGTTCGGCTTACGGCAAATGCCGAAAACACTGTCAACCTTTTGCCGCAGTTTTTCAGCCACAAATACTCTTTTGTCTTCCGATTCGAGCTCGCCACCCAGACGCGAGGGGAAATGGCACACAAAAATATGAAGAGTGTCTTCGTTTATGGTTTTACCTGAAACATACAGCAAATCGCGCGTTTTGAACTGCTGGATTCGTATTACTTCATTGTGTATGGGTTTGAACTGGTGTGGCTGATACATAAGAGCGACATCCACACCCCTTGCGTCGGGTGATTCGTGATGTATGTATTTGTATCCCAGACCCTTCAGCGGTGAGAAAAGTGTCAGATCTTTCATGCACTTTTCACTTTCAATCTCACACAGTCCTACTATGGCAGGGGCATCCCACCCGCCGATCGCTGCCAGTACTTTAGCAATATTGCCTTGTTTGGCAGTGTATTTTGAATAATTCCAGGCTCTTATCCCGCCGGGCAGGTACTCTTCGTCGGAAGTAAGCGAATCATCCACCACATCAAAATAATTTTCCACATTATAACTCACTATTTTGAAATTCTTCATTTCTCTGTTTTGGGCAAAAACAGAATTGGTGAGAACTGTGATGAGGATTATCAGGCGGATAGATTTCATTCCTAAAAAACGGATTATTTGTTTTTTACAGGCTGCCATTCGTATGCACCCGCATCAGGTTTACCATCAGTCAACCGGCTGTTTCCATTCAAATCCACAGGGTAAAGTCCGGCAACAGCCGGATCGGCAATATTGCGTGCAGGCGAAACGGAATCGGGCATGAAGTTGTAATATTCCAGTTTTTCCAAATCGTAATACGTGTTTTTGAAAATGGTATCTTTCGGATTGTACCATACAATGTTCGTATACATGGAAGGAAGCGGATCGGGTTTTTCTCTGCGAATGTAACTGTTGCTGAACGTACCTTGATATTGATTCTCAAAACGGGTCAGAATTTCAAACTCACTGCTGCCCGAACCGGCAACAACACAGTTAGTAAACACCGTTTCCATCGGTATAATCCGGTTCAGATCCATTATCATGACAGCAGCATTTCCTTCCTTGCCCGAAGGCTGAATCCGAATGTTCGTACTATTGAAATAGTTGGCAATGGTACTGTGAATAAAGGTGTGTTTTCCGCCATTCAGATAAACAGAATAAGCTCCGGTATTGGATATTTCTGAATTTGTAACCGTTACATCGCCGTTTTGTGCAACCAGTCCGTATTTCAGAAAATTGTGAATACGGGAGTTGCTCACGGTTAATTTGGGCCTGAAGTTGCGATCATCGTTCGAAAAATAAATGCCCACGTATCCGCTGTTAATATTCACAAAGTTGAAAGAATGAATACCTGTTTTATTAAGCAGCAGTATGCCACCCCACTGATTGGAAACCAGATTATAGGGTACATTATCGAATATCTGATCGGTACGGTCGCCACGCATAAGTATGGGTTTTTCCCGTGTGCCGTTGGCTGTCAGATTGCCATGTACCACCAGACTTGACTGATCATGAAAATACAACCGGCATCCGGGTAGCAAAGTCAGTGTTTTTGCCGTATCAACTACCAGATCGCCGTAAACAAGATATGGTTTTTCGGCCGTCAGGGTGGTGTCATTCAGAATTGTACGGTTGCGGAGCACTTCCATGTTTTGCCCGTAGGCAAGAAGTTTTACATCCTGCTGATTGTTGTTTGTCAGGAATACAATGGAATCTTTGATAAATACAGGTGAGTTTACATCCTGAGGGTCGACAGTAACTTCCACGAAAATAAATAAACTGTCCTTGGCACGTAGTTCGATATTGGTAAACCGGTTGTCTTTGCTCAGCGCACCGTCCACATTGATTCTGTACGGCGAGCCGGCACCCATTCCAAGGCCGACAGCAGCTATATTCACGTTTTTACTGTTCGGATTATAAACTACAAACTTTGCCGTGGAACTTCCGATGGTTGTAAATACAGTGTCGAACCGTAATGTGTCCTTTGAGAAAGTCAGTTTAAGAGCCGGATCTGTCGAAATTTTCTCATCGATACACGAGTATGTACCGAGCATGAGAAGTAATCCGGCCAGAAAAACCATGAGAATTTTATAAAGAATTTTTGAATGCATAGTTCAGAGTCGTTTTTTTAAAACGTACTTTCGGTCAATTTATTTCTAACCACAAATTTATTCAAAAAAGATTATAAAACCATTTTTATCCCTTATATTTGTGCAAAACAACAGGTTTGCCGAATTATTTCCTGTTGTTTTCAGTGATAGAAAACTGTTTTATTTTCTGAGTCGCAAATATATAACTTAAAACATCAAAAAGATATGGCAAGTAAACGAAAATTAAAAAAAACCATGCAGTTTATTTCATCTGAATTAATTACGGATGTATTTTTCAAAACGCTGATGTCCGGTGAAGTGGCTTTGGAAAAAGCAGACTCGCTGGTTGTGGAAATTTCTCAATTCTCACGTGAATATATCAATCGGATTGGCCGGAACGGAGGAGAAAATCCTTCCGAAGTGAAGAAATATTACCGAAAACTGTATGCCGACTGGAATGCAGGTATCGAAAAGTTTATCGATGAAATCGGGAAATTGTAATAAAACAGAAAGAGGACTTCAACCGCGAAGTCCTCTTTTCCGTTTATGTTTTTGATTTAAGCAGAAGCTATTTTTTACCCACGAGTCCCATCGTATCGGCGGCTATCATATATTCCTCATCGGTAGGTATGACTACAACTTTTACCGAAGAGTTTTTGGTACTGATAACCAGTTCTTCTCCACGTGTTTTATTTACTTCGGCATCAACTTCAATGCCCATGTATCTCAGGCCGTTACACACGCGTTCACGTGTAGCGGTTTGATTTTCGCCAACCCCGCCTGTAAATACCAGGATATCGAATCCGTTGAGGACTGCTGCATAGGCTCCAATGTATTTTTTTATCCGGTATTCATACATATCCAGCGCCAGTTTAGCACGCTGATTACCTTCGCTGATTGCTTTTTCGATGTCCCGCATATCTGACGAAAGTCCCGAAACTCCCAGCACACCGCTGTGTTTGTTGAATAATGTAGTGGTAGCTGCAGTTCCGATCATTTCTTTCTCCATCAGATAGGTTACTACTCCCAGGTCGATATCGCCGGAGCGGGTTCCCATCATTAATCCTTCTACCGGAGTAAATCCCATCGTTGTATCTATAGATTTGCCGTTTTCGATGGCTGTGATTGAAGCTCCGTTGCCGATATGGGCGGTAACAATTTTTGATTTCAGGAAATCCATACCTAAAAATTCGCAAGCCCGCTGTGAAACGTACCGATGGCTTGTGCCATGAAATCCGTAGCGTCTTATCCCGTATTTTTTATAGAGTGAATACGGTATTCCATACATATAGGCATACTCAGGCATGGTCTGATGGAATGCTGTGTCAAAAACTGCCACTTGTGGTACCAGCGGAAGCATTTCGCTGATAGCGTATATACCGGCTAAATTTGGCGGATTGTGCAGAGGTGCAATTTCAATGCACGATTCGATGTTTTTTATCACTTCTTCGGTTATCACAACGCTGGAGTTAAATTTTTCACCCCCGTGAACCACCCGGTGACCTACAGCGCTGATTTCATCCAAATCATTGAGGCATCCGTGTTTTTTGCTGGTCAGTACACCCAGTATATATTCGATAGCTACCTGGTGTTCAAGTACTTCGCCTTCAAGAATGACCTGCTGATTGTCTTCACGAGTATGTTTAAGGAATGAACCTTTCATCCCGATTTTTTCAACGCCTCCCGAACCAACAACTTTCCGGTCGTCCATGTCGAACAATTTGTACTTTACGGACGAACTTCCGCAATTCAATACCAATACTTTCATATTTTTCCTCATTTAATTACGTTACCAGATTCATCATAAGAATAAAATCCCTTACCGGTGCTTACTCCGAGATGTTTCGCCCGATACATCCTGAGGAGCAGGGGAGAAGGTTTGTATTTCACATGCCCGTATTCTTCGTACAGGTTTTCCATTAGTTTCACAACCTTTTCAATTCCTAATTTATCCGCGATTCTGAATAAGCCCTGCCGGTGCCCGAATCCAGTATTCATAATCCGGTCGATATCCTCGGTGGTGGCTATACCTTCCATAAGCATGGAACAAGCTTCATTTAACTGGATGAGAAACAGACGGATACTTACCAATCCTGATGATTCGACTACCGGAACATACTGATAGTTGATCAGGCGGGCAAATTTACACACCGTATCATACGTTTCGTCTGAAGTTTCAAGTCCTCTGACGATTTCGATGATTTGAGATTCTACCACATTCGAAAGGAAGTGTAATCCGATGCAGCGACTTTTGTATTCAAGTTCGGAAGCTAAATCCGATACTATAACCGTCGTTACGTTCGAAGCGATGATTGCATCCGTTGCGAGTACGCTTTCCAGTTTTCTGAACACTTCCTTGCGTTCTGCAATTCTTCTTTCACCGGTGAGCGAATTGTAACGGATAGCTTCGATCACAAAATCACATCCGTCAAAGTCGGCATAATCCATAGTGCCTTTTATGCGGCTCAATATGATTTTTTTCTCGTTCTCGGTAAGCCCCCAACCTTTTATTCTTCGGTCCAGCTTTTCTTCAATCCGCCGGTAAGCGTTGGTTATTTGTTCTTCTGTTGGTTCCAGAAATACCACTTCCATACTATGAGTGGCTGCAGCGGTAGCAATTACACTGCCATCTTTTCCGCACCCTACGACTCCTATTTTGGAGAATAATGTTTTCTTCCGGCTTCTTTTGCTTAAACCGTACCTTTCAATAGGTTCTTTGACTGGTGATGCCATTTTATTCGTTTTTTTTCGTTGTTTAATTTTTTTCCGGGACATATTCCGGTTTATTTCATTGCCTGCACAGCCGTAATGGTTATCATCCGAATAATATCTTCAACCGAACAACCACGTGAGAGATCGTTGATCGGAGCAGCAATTCCCTGCAGAACAGGTCCGATAGCCTGTGCTCCGCTAAGTCGTTCAACTAATTTATAGCTGATATTTCCTGATTGCAAATCGGGGAAAACAAGTACGTTTGCTTTACCGGCCACAGTGCTACCCGGAGCTTTGCTCAGGCCAATGGCTGGCACAAGTGCTGCATCGGCTTGCAGTTCGCCGTCGAGCTGCAGTTCGGGAGCCATTTCACGGGCAATGCGCGTAGCTTCTGTTACTTTATCAACAAGTTCGTGCTGTGCACTGCCTTTGGTCGAAAAACTAAGCATAGCCACACGTGGCTCGAATCCGGCAATAACGCGGGCGGTTTCGGCTGTACTTACGGCTATTTGCGCCAGTTCATCAGCCGCAGGATTCGGATTTACGGCACAATCGGCAAATACGAAAAGCCCGTTTTCACCAAACTGTTCAGCCGGAGTGAACATGAGTAATGCTCCTGAAACAATTTTAATTCCGGGTTTTGTTTTTACAATCTGAAATGCCGGACGAAGCACATTTCCGGTTGTGTTGCGGGCCCCGGCCAGTTCGCCGTCTGCATCACCGTTTTTAATCATCAGGCAGGCCAGGTATAGCGGGTCTTTAGCCAGTTGAAAGGCTTCATCGTGTGTCATCCCTTTGGCTTTCCGAAGATCATACAGCAAATCGGCGTATTTTTGCATATCGCTGTTTGTTGCCGGGTCAATGATCAGGGCTTCTGGGATGTGTGTCAGATTGTTGTCGGCAGCCAGTTTCAGAATTTCGTCTGTGTTCCCTATCAGGATAAGTTTTGCCGCTTTTTCCTTCAGAATGAAATCGGCAGCTTTGAGCGTGCGAAGTTCGGTGCCTTCAGGTAAAACAATTCGCTGTAAATTGTTTTTTGCACGCTGCATAATATCTTCAAGAAGTTTCATAAGGGTTATTGATGGTGGAGTTATTTAGTATATTGAAAATCAATAAATAAGATTAAATCCTATTCTTCCTACAAAGTTATGTTTTTTT
>CAZWLJ010000021.1:49399-51942 GCA_964634605.1 uncultured Paludibacter sp. | reverse complement strand
TGAACTCTGGCAGAGTGGGAGAGAAGCCCTACAAACTCTGCCAGAGTGGAAGAGAACTGCAGAGCTCTGATAGTCCTGAAAAGAAATTAAAAAAATACGGTTAAATGTGTTATAATATTTTACTTGATATCGTTTATATATTAAAAGTTATTATTATATTTGCGTCCTTATTGTTAGCGTACAAAACACTTATAATTCAAATTGCTGCATAAAGCTGGCATCTGACTTTGTTTTGCATCGCATACTCATAAAAACCTTTATTCGAATTATTTACCTTCCCTTACCTTTGCTTAACTGATTATTTTCCTTGTTTGATCAGCATCGTACTTTCAACGTTAAAAAAATATTTTACAGGAAAAACCCTTAATAAATAATACTCAAAACAACTAATGCATGAAGAAAATCACACTATTTTTAGTTCTGATTCTGACCGGAATCACTATGCAGCTTAGTGCCCAGGTGAATGGTACAGCTGCTGCTCCCATCGTGTCCGGAAGCGATAAACCGGTCTATTACTACATCGAAAATCAATCAGCCGTAGCCGGTTATACCGGAAATGTACTGCTGCCACGTCTCACTACGGGCGGTAAATTAAGACACGCGCTTAAAACCACTCTCAACAACGACAGTGCAATGTGGCAGATTGTAAATGAAGCTGGTACTGTAAAACTGAAAAACAAACTGACAGGATATTACATGTCGGGCAGTCATAGCTATGCAACTGCCGGCGATGTTTTTCTGGCCACACAGTATGCCGGTCAGACTTATTACAAAATACAGTCGGGAGGACAATCATTTACGATTGCTTACAATAATAATCTGTGCGACAGGCAAACCAGTGAAAATGATAAACTTCACTGGTATTTTATCGTGGCTCCCGGAAGCGAAGATAACTACAACTACCTGAAAAACAGCACTCCGACTGTATATGCCGTAACTACTGCTAATCCGGTGTATTATTTCATCGAATCGGCTTCATCGGGCAGCGGGGTAAACCCTGTTACGCTGGCCGGAAATTATATCATTTCCCCGAAAACAAGTGGTTCGAGATTGAGATGGGGCGCTAAGACACTGGTTGGTGACAGTGCCTTATGGGCTGTGGTCAACGAAGCCGGAACCATAAAATTAAAAAACAAGGCTACAAACTTCTATATGAACGGAAGCTGGAACGGAGCCACCACCGCTGACGGATTTGCTTTCACTGCTTACCCGTCAACCATTCCTGTACAGTACAAAATCAGTTCCGGCGGTAACAGTCCGACCATTGCCTGGAACAGCAATTTATGCGACCGGTATGCCGATCAGGGAGCTAACAGCCGTACTGCCTGGCTTTTTGTAGCCACCACGGAACTTGATCAGAGTATTTCTGTCGCTCAGTCGCTGCTGAGTTCTACCAAAACCGGTGTTCATCCCGGACAATACAGTGAAGCTACCCGTACTACCTTTTCGGCTGCTATTTCGGCTGCTGTTGCTACCCGCAACGATGCAGATCCATCCAACGATGCTGCTGCTGTGACAACCCTCAACGCAGCTATCACTACCTATCAGGCTGCTGCCAATCAGATTCAGGTAAGTTCGGGCAGCAATGAATACTGGTACTGGATAAAAGGAACCCGCGGTTCAACGGCTACGGCTCTTTATGCCGAATATCAGTCCGCCGGAACGCAGGTTCTCAACAAGGAAAGGACATTTAACGATAATCAGCTCTGGAAAATTGTGGCAAACGGAAGTGGATACGCATTGCAAAACAAGGTGAGCGGCGCTTATATGAATACGAATATAGCCAACAATATAATATTAAAAGCTGAAACAGCTATTCCTGCGGCCAAACCGGTGTATTTCAATAAATCGACCTATGCTACCGATGCAACCAATGGAATACAGTATTTTCTGGTGGAAGACAATACGACTTCCGGAAGCGCAACTTTCCGTCTGCATGCCAGCGGAAGCGGACAAAACTACGGGCTGATGTGCTACACCGGTGGAATATCAGACAACTGTTCATTCCAGTTGCTGCTCAACGACCCGGGTGATGTGCTTACAACCACCATTCTCGATTGCGAAACGGTGTATGCAAAAGCACCTGCCGGAACCAATCCGGGTATGTACACTGCTGCCAGCAAAGCCACTTTCCGTGCTGCTATCGATGCTGCTATCGCGGTTAACAACAGCGGTACAGCTTCAAGCACCGATAAAACGAATGCTGCAGCTACGCTGAGTCTGGCTAAAACCACATTTACTGCTACCCGCAACCCGATAAAACTGAGTACTGCCGGAAATGACACGTGGTACTACATCGTTTCGGCAAACTCAGGCTACAGCAACGGACAGGTGATGCTTAATCAGAACAATACGGCCGGTACCGCCATTCTGTATACCACGAAATCACTCAATCCGAACAAAGCCTGGAAATTTACCGACATGGGAAACGGAAAAGTAGCTATTCAGAATTCGGCATCCTCGCTTTATATCTCGGCCAATCCGCGAAATGACGGCACTACTGCAACCGCTACAGGTTTTAACGTTACCTGGCTGGGTGAAGA
>CAZWLJ010000021.1:0-49299 GCA_964634605.1 uncultured Paludibacter sp. | reverse complement strand
GCGGATTTATCGGTAGTGTAAGTCTTAATTCGGTGACCATTGACCTTGAAGGAACCAGTACGGCAACTGCTGTGCAGCGCCTGAAACTCTACTATACAGGTAATTCCACGCGTCTCAATCCCGCAACCCATACGCTGCTGGCTACTGTCGAAGGTCCGTTTACTACTACAAATCCGGTAACGTTTACACTTGCATCACCCCTTACACTCGGCGCCGGAACACATCAGTTGTATGTTGCCGCAGATATTGCTGAAAACGCAACTGAAGGTGCTGTTGTAGATAACCGCATACTCTCTGTGGGTTATACCGATGGAAATAATCAGGCACAAACTATTGCTCCGCCGTCAACCACAACTTCGCTTTACAGCATTGTGTACCTCACCCGCAAGGTGGTGCTGCAACCCGGCGATTACAACTCGGTAAGTTACCGTATTCCCGCTATTGCTACCGCGGCCGATGGCTCGCTGGTTGCTCTCAGCGACAAGCGCAAATACCATTCGGGCGACCTCCCGGCAGATATCGATGTGGTGTCGCGCAAAAGTACCGATGGAGGAAAAACCTGGTCGGAACCTGCTATTGTGGCACAGGGTACGGGCAACAGCAATGGTTTTGGCGACGCAGCCATCATTGCTTCTAATTCAGGTAAACTGCACGCGCTTTATGTGGGCGGTCCCGGTTTCTTTGGCGCTACTGCAGCCAATCCGTTACGCACATACATCTCCACGAGTACCGATAATGGTCTGTCCTGGTCTTCACCCCGCGACCTGACACCTCAGTTTTACGGCGCCGAATGTTCGGATCCAGTGCGGGCAACCTGGCTGGGAGCTTTCTTTGGCTCGGGACATGCCCTGTGTCTGCGCAATGGCCGGCTGATGGCCGTACTGGCTGTACGGGTGCCCGATGGCGGCATCCAGAACTTTGCTGTATATTCCGACGACGACGGACTAAACTGGCAGGTATCCAACGTGGCAATGACAGGTGCCGACGAGGCCAAAGTGGTGGAACTCGATAACGGCGATATCCTGATGAGTACACGTGCCGGAGGTAACCGTAAATGGAACAAATCATCCGACGGAGGAGTAACCTGGGGTACACAGAGTACCTGGAGCGAAATCTGGGGCAATGCCTGCGATGCCGATATCCTGCGTTACACCTCAGTGCTGGACGGATACAACAAAAGCCGTCTGCTCCACACCCTGCCTAATGCATCAGACCGCCGTAACCTCACCATGTGGATGAGTTACAACGAAGGTACATCCTGGCCGGTAAGCAAAGTGCTGTGTCCGGGCACCTCAGCCTATTCGTCGGTAACCATTCTGCCCGACGGAACCATTGGCGTTTTCTTCGAGGAAGACGGATCGAACGCTTACACCATGACTTTTGTTAATTTTACACTGGACTGGCTTAGTTCGGGTACCGATACTTTTACGTCGTTGTCAACTGCTTCGCCTGAGAAAAAAGGCGCTTCATTCAGCGTAACTTCATCAGATGGAATTATCAGAGTATCCGGAACTGATAAACCCTACCGTGTTTTTTCGGTTAACGGAACTGAAATGAGAACCAACGCCCGCCTTTCGAAGGGTATTTATCTGGTTAAAGTGGACGAAGACACCGTGAAGGTAAGTGTGAAATAACAGAGAGTACACAAACTGATCATTCAACACGGGGCTGTTTCACAAAAGGAAACAGCCCCGTGTCATGGTTGTAAATATACAATATTGAAATGGGAAATAGTTCGATATTTCATACAAATCTGACCTGGCTTTATCAAAGGTGAATACGAAAGATTAAATTAAAAAGCCTGCTGAAAAATATTCCGTCAGGCTTTTTAATAAATTATTGATTATAAATTAAAAACCAAACATGGTGGATGAAGTGCGGTCTGTATCCATAATGGTTTTTAATTCCTGAACTTTATCCGGATATTGGTTTGCCAGATTATTATTTTCATATAAGTCCTGATCCAGATTATATAATTCTAATGCTGGAGTAGTGTTCACATTTTGGCGAATAAGTACCCATTCACCTTTCCGAACCATTTGTCTTCCATTTTCTTCATGGAATTCAAAGTATAAATGATCATGCTGAGCCTGGGTACCCTGGTTAATCAGGGTAGGAAGAACAGACAATCCTTGTGTGGCTTGAGTCCAGGTGGCTTGTTGTCCAAGCATTTCATTGAAAGTTGCCATCATATCCCAACCTGCTGCCACCTGATTTGTAGTGACTCCGGCAGGAATATGTCCCGGCCAGACTGCAATAAACGGAACTCTCACACCACCTTCGTAAAGCGATCTTTTAAATCCTCTGAGCAGTTTTTCTGTATTAAAGAAATTAGGGTCTCCTCCACCTTCTGTATGCGGGCCGTTATCACTGGTAAAAATTAAAAGCGTATTATTCAGGATACCCTGTTTTTCCAGTTCTGCTACAACTTGTCCTACATAAGCATCCAGTCTGGAAACCATACCGGCAAATTGAGCACGGGGTTTGTCTGCAGCAGCATATTTACTTCCGGAGTCGCCGCCATAATTCGTTTCACAGAATTTATCTGCGTATTTATTGTAAATAGAGTCTTTGGGCTGCTCCAAACCAGCATGTGGCAACGTATAAGCCAGGAAGGCAAAAAAATGCTTGTCTTTATTGTCCCGGATAAACCGCAAACCTGCCTGCTGAATAGAGTCAGCAGAGTATTGAGCTCCGTTGAATGTTACTTTTGTTTTATTATCATAAAGCCATCCGGGATAATAACTGTGAGACTCTCTCTGGCAATTGTAGCCATAAAATTTATCAAATCCCACATCTGTAGGCTCAGAACCAGAACCAGGGTAACCCAATCCCCATTTTCCGAAAGCACCCGTTGTGTAACCCGCTTGCTTAAAAAGTTGAGGAATGACTTTTACAGAAGGATCAAGAGGCTCCTGTCCTTCAGGATATATTTCTTTATTACCCCTGATTTTCGTATATCCCACATGCTGACCTGTTAGCAAACTTGCCCTTGACGGTGCGCTTACAGTTGAAGCAGCGTAGAATTGTGTAAAAGACATTCCCCTGTTTACCAGTTTATTAATATTCGGGGTGGAAATAATCTGGTTTCCATATGCCTCTATATCGCTGAACCCCAGGTCATCACATAAAATAAAAACAACATTGGGTGAAGTAACAATTTTTTGATCCTCTTGCTTCGCGTTATTTTGTGCCAGTAACTCTTGCACATTTGCCACTAAGGAGGTTGCAATAAGCCCTCCTGAAAGAATTCTGAAAGTATAATTTGATTTTTTCATGTGTTTATTAATTATTTCTTTTGTAAAAGGTCACATGTAACACGCCACTTTTTATTCTCCTGGTTGAGAAATTGTCTCAAATGGCTGTTCATCGTATCAGGTTATGAAATAATAATTTTCTTTATAAACAATTGACCATCTGCGGATTGTACAGCTATAATAAATATTCCCTTCTCTGAAAAATCATAAGAAGCATTTTGTGAATTGCTTTTAAAACCTGCTAATTTATGTCCTGACAAATCATAAATGCCCACATGATCTCCGATTTTCAAATTCTTGAAATTAATGACTTTTGAACTGTAATGCACATCAAAATAAGGTTCTGAAATTTTAGCTGTTGAACTAGGAATAAGTTCAGTAGGTACGCGATAAAAATACCAACCGGAGCCTGTTCCAATACCGCCGCTATATAATAAAATATTATAGATAGTACCTCCATTCAAATGCTTGTCAGTCTGTTTATTATAATCCACCGTATAACTTCCGTTTGCATTTGCTACGGGATAGACATAAAAATCAGACCCGATATCAGCCACGTTTAGCGGATCTGTCGTGCTTCCTGTTGCAGAATAAATTTGCTTATTCGTTCCTCTGTTTACCAATTTTACCATACCATTCACAGATGCTTCGAGTCTCCACAGAAATTTATCAGTGGTATCCTCGGGCTTTTGTATTCTTAACTGGGTGGAATATCCTGAAGGAATGGTTGTTTCGTAAGAAATGAAAGTATTGAGCCTGTTATCTGTTTGAGCATTTTTAATCTGATACCAGATCGGATTGCTGGATGTGCTTACCTGAGGCGCTTCAAGGACAGGAGTCGGAGCAGAAAATAATGCTATTAAATATTGCGGTTTTGAAAGCGGGAAAGTGTATGTTTCATCCGTGCTTAAAATGTTCAAACCATCTGTCCAGCCGGTAAATGTTGATACATTGCCTTTTACAGCTTTTACAGTAACGTTAGTACCAGCCGGAAATCTTCCGTCGTTAGTTGAAGAAGCAGATTCAATGATTGCAACCCCTAAATTTAGATTACTGGATGATACATTTAATAAATAATCTGTTGTCGCTGTTTTTTCAGTTACAAAAACCGGGAAATCATAAATATAACCAGAAGTTACAGCATCATCAGCCGTGTATGAAGTTGAATTTACTGACGAGAGCCTTACACGGATTCTGGTTTTGCCTAACGGAGCGTCAGCTGGCACGCTGATTGAGTACTTAGTGCCGGTAACTGTTCTTCCGGCAAAACCGGTAATTTCCTTTTTTCCCAAATCGTTTTCAAAAACGCCATCTCTGTTCCAATCCACAAATGCATAGGTGAAAACAGAGGTGATTGTACTATTAGCAACCTTAGGTGTTACCACTAAATCGAACGATTTTCCTCTTTCAATAAAAGTGGGAATTTTAGAAAAATTAATGTAATAACCGGAAGGAGGCAATACATTCGGTATGTAAGTGATTGGTTTTTGTACCGCTTCACCGGAAGTAAGAGCAAAAATAAGATAAAAGGAGGCATTCGCGGAACCGCAGGGAATTTTATAAACTGCGTTTTCAGGAGATACAGCATTGGTTTTAATCATTTCTCCGATTTGCTCGTATGGTTTAAGAGTAGTTGTTTGAGCAAATAGCAGACTGGAAAAAAACAACAAAATCAATGGCAGATTTTTTTTGTAAATTGATTTCATAGGCTTGTTTTAGATTTAGTTTCTGGGTGCTGCAAAAATAATAAAATAAAATAAAATGTAACGGTAATTCTTGAAATATTATTTCGGTTTATTTATACGATATATCCTGAATTGTTAACATTTCAGCTTAGAATCTATGTTGTTTCCGCGTTTATGAAAGTAATAACTTAAATAATTAATCAATTTGACAGATTTTTTTAAATTTATTTTCCTGCTATTGATAGTAAAAAAAAAATATATTTATCTTTGCCAAACTTTAACCAATTTCGAATCACAAAATCTAATATAATCACTTTAATTTATTTATTATGAAAAAGAATTACATCCTTTTTACATTAGTGCTCATGTTTTCATTGGCATCTAATTTATTTGCTGCTCCGCCAACCGGCTATATTGATGGCGGTACGACAGGTTCTCCAAAGCCAACTATCTACACTACAACTGATGTTACTAACGGCACTGCAAAATGGTACTTTCTTTTGAGTTCAGATTATCTGAATTCCGGAGCTACCAGGATAAATGTGCTTATGCATGTTGCTACTGAAAGTGGAGTTGACAAACTTCGAACCACAACATCTAATTCCGGTTTAACATTATCTCAAATTCTAAACCAACCAGAATCTGATCGTTATCTGTGGACACTGATAAATGATGGAACAGGCAAAGTTTATCTTTTAAATAAATGGAAAGGTCAGTATATGATTGGATATCCAAACAATACTACAACCTTTACTCTGGCTACAACTGCTTCAAATCCAAGTACTTTAATATGGTCAAAATCATTGAATTCAACTGCTATTTCAGGTATGTGGTCTTTTGATTTTGGAGGTCCCTGGTATCCTAATGTTCAGGCTGACTGGAGCATAAAAGGTCACAATGCTGGTCTTCAGGCTGCTTCAAGCTGGTTAGTTTATCCGGCCGAAGGCGATGGATCTGCCACTCCATCCAATTATACTTTAACTTATAATGTAGATGCTGCCAGCACCGGCCTGGGTACAGTAACAGCCACTACCAGCAATGGTACGTCAACGGGTACTGCCTTTACAACAGGTGGTTCACTGCGCGTAGGAACATACGCTACAATTAAAGCAACTGCGAATACCGGTTATGAATTGACTTCATTAGTCGTAAACGGAACTGAAAAAATATCTTCGGTTGTAAACGGAAGTTATGGATTTTTTGTTTCTGCCAATACAACAGTTGTAGCAAAATTTGGTGTTTACGATCCATATTTTCACAATTATGGCACATATGGCAGAAGTGATGGTGCGAGAAAATTAAATTCATTAACTTTCCAAAGAAATTCATTCAATATTGCTACTACATCTGTTAATCAGGGAACAACACAAAATGTTTCCCCAATCTATTTTAAATATCCTACACCAACCGTTGACGTTAAACCGGGTGATGTGCTGACTGTTAATTACGATTGGACAGGTGGTTGGATGCATAATATTATTTATGTAGATTGGAATAAAGACGAAACTTTCGCTACTGATGGAAGTGCTGAAAGAATAGGTTATAACGCTGGAAGTAGCGATGGAACTGACGCTAAAAAACCTATCAGCTATACAATACCTGCATCACAAGCTACAGGTCAGTACAGAATGCGTATAATGATAGACTGGATTGAACCATCGATGCAGAGTTCGCCAAATGCTGCTAAATCTGGAATAAATACTGATGGTGGTGTCGTGGTAGATGTAATCTTAAATGTTACCAATTCGGTTACGCCGGCTCAGCCAACTCTTTCTAATGCCGGAACTGGATTATTAGTTCAGGGTGACGCTATCACAATTACATCTGAGACAGGAACAACCATAAAATACACTACGGATGGTTCAGATCCTGCAACATCAGGTACAGCCACAGCTGTTGCTTCCAGTACAGCCAATGTAACAATTAATGGAGCTCCAGCGTTTGCTGTTAAGGCAGTTGCAACTAACGGAACAGATGTAAGTGCTATTGCTTCCAAAACATATAATACAATAGGTATTTCATTGGGTCAGTACTATAACATTACATTTAATAATGGCGGGTATAACCTTACCGATAAAGGTGCAGAAGCAAACCTGGTAGTTAGTGCTGCAAGTACCCCCGTACAATTATGGCAGGTACAAAAAGGCTCTGCTTTAGGTCTTTATACTTTAACATCCAAAGCAGGTAATATTGCTTATTACGATGGAACGTCCAGATTCAAAGCAGGAACTGCAGGAACTCAAACAGATATGAGAATTCTCGCTTCCGGAACTGCTTATGAAATCCAGAGATCAGCTTCAACAACAATGGCAATGAATATGTACGGCGGAGCAGGTGAAGGTAAGGAAATTGCAGAATATAATTTAGGAGACGGAGGTAATAAACTTTTATTTTCAGTTCCTAAATATGCTTATGCCGGTCCTGTTGACCCTGCTAAAAAATATATTCTGAAACTGGCTCAAACAACTTCAGCACAAAACGGTTACTACCTGACAAATCCACGTACAACCAGCGGAACAGATGCTGACAGACCTTATGCTACATTCTCTTCCTTATTAACTCCGGCAACAACACAATGGCAATTTGTAACATCTGCTACTGCCGGAAAATATATTTTAGTAAGCAACAGATTGCCTAACGAATATATAGATGAAGAATCAAGAGTACGTGATGCAAGTTCGTACGGTGACAGCCAATGGACAACAAAAACTTTATTCCAGGATACTGAAACTTTCTCAGCTGATAGTAAATTAATCGTAAAGATTGATCAGAATGGTAATTATTTCAAAGTTAATGACGGAGCAACTGATGTATTAAGCAGAGCTACAACCTGGTCTACTTTTAATTTGATAGAATATCCGGCTGCTGTAAGTCCAGTCTGGATTGGAAACTCTTACATGACTGTAGGTGGTCCGGCAGGAACCTGGTACACCGGAAGTAATTCCTACGTTCAGCCAGCAGGACATTTTAATGGCGCTAATCTGGGTGATTTATCTAATACACTTGATTTGGGTGGTGAAATCCAGGCATATGATAAAACTTCAAACGACATGTTACTGTATTATCAAATTGACGGAGGTACTGTTAATTCAATTCCTCTTCCTCTTGTGGATTTTATTGGAAATAACACAAAACATTACGGTACATCATCCATTGATATTTCAACTTTAGGCACAGGTACACATACTATCGCAGTATGGTTCAAAGCCGGTGCAGGTGTTGAAGTTTATGACAGCAACAACAGTGCAAACTATGTAGCCACCTTTTCCAAAACAGCTACAGGAATTCACACTGCTTCAGCTTCAGCTTATCAAATAGCTGTTCGTGATGGCCGGATCACCATTCCGGGAGCAGATGCCTTTGAGGTTTACACCGTATCGGGACAAAAAGTGAATGCCAAATCACAGTTAAACAACGGTATTTACATTGTAAAAGTAAATAATCAGGCGCTGAAAGTGCACGTGAAATAAAGAACCTCTGATTATCATTGATAAAAAACAGACCTTGCTCCCGGCGGACAAGGTCTGTTTTTTTGTATTCTGAGGTAGTAGTCAGGCTTATGATTTGCACTTTTCATCATTTATGAGCAATACCGTTTCAGGGTGAAAAACGCAAAGTGTAATTACCGGTGTTTTGTTAACTTCGGAGGGAAATGCAATGTTTTTTTACCGAAATTGTTATTACGGAAGCTGGTTCGAAAAAAGCCTGTTTCTGCCCAGCAGGCAGGCACCGTATGCACCGGCTTTATTCATCAGTTTCGAAAGTTCAATCTGAGAATCCTTGTTGACCAGGTTGAGCGAGTATTTCCGGATGGCGCTACGGATCGGCAGCATCACAAATCCCCCTGTTTCGGCCATCTGTCCGCCTATCACCACGAGTTCCGGATTGAAAATGTTGATGAGACCCGCAATGAACCGGCCCAGGCAGGCACTTACTTCTTCTATAATCTCAATACAGAGGGTATCTTCCTGGTTTGTGGCTTCGATGATGTCGGTAAGGGTAAGTTTGTTCATGTCTTTCACCATACTGGTCAGTATGGATGTTTCGCCCTTGCTGATCCGCTCCTGTACCATTCTGTAAACGGCCACTCCGGAAGCTTGGGTCTCGAGGCATCCTTTTTTGCCGCAATGGCAGAGTATTTCGTTGTCGAAAGCCGGAAAATGGCCGAATTCGCCCGAGAAACCTGATTTACCGTAAAAAGGTTTTCCGTCGACAATGATGCCGATACCTAATCCCCAGCCGTAGTTGACAAAAATCACATTTTTTTGTCCGTCCACTATTCCTTTCATGTATTCGCCGTAGGTCATGGCGCGTGTATCGTTATCGATACCCACGTTACGTTTCAGAATCCTCGAAAGCGTGCTGCTCACAGGTTCTTCGCTGAAGTAAAAACTGCTGTAGCTGTAACCCGATTCGGGGTTGACACGTCCGGGAATGTTCAGGTTGATATTGAAAATATTCTCTCTTATTTCAGGTGAAAGTTCATTAAGGAAATTTTCTATAGTGGAACACAACTCGTTCATCGATTCCGGCGTATCCTGATATATGTAACGGGTACCGAAACTGGTTTTTACTATATCGCCGTTGAAATCCATTAGCGCCATGTGGATGTAGTTGTGAGTCAGGTCAATACCCGCGAAGTAAGCCGATGTGGGATTCAGACCGTACAAGTTCGGGTGACGGCCTTCGGGCGTATGGATTTTCCCGTAGTCGGAGATAAGCCCCTCATCGGTCATGCTGTTGATAAGTTTTGTAACCGTTGGTACACTCAGGTCAAGCTCTTTGGAAAGTTCCGAAATGGTGTCTTTTCCATGTGTCAGAAAATAGGAGATAATTTCCTTTTTTATCTGAGTTGTTTTTGTGTTTTTTTCTAAACTTATTAAATTCTTTCTGATCATCTTAGTTTTTTTGGATAAGATTCAAACGGTTAATCCTGAAATTTCCCTGACAAGCGGTAATGCCCCGTTAGATATCGCAGGGTGTGTACCGTATTACTATAATTTTCTAAAACAACTGACACATGAATGATGTTATTTTAACTGCTTATCAGAGCTGATTGTATAGTTTTTCTGAAATCTAATTTTGCACAAATATAATAATTATTTTTATTATACACGTTCATTTTATAAAATATTTAAATTAGTTTATCTGAAATAAAAATATTGTGACAACATCTGGTTTTATTTACTCAAATCTGTAAATGCGCGGGATCTGTTTCCCGTTCCGGCAGGTTTGAAGCAAGTGAATCCTTTTAACAGGTGACCGGTAGAGCGACGATTAACTATATGCCGGCTGATGAATAAAAGCAAAAAAAGGATTACCTTTGTACCCGCCGCACAGCATACGATGGTGGAGTACATAAGAAAGAATCCGGTTAGGGAATTTCGGCCTCTCAGGATAGTGATGTTATGAGTCCCGCTAATATATTTACGGTCCGGCGCCTGAACCAGCCAGTGACTTAATGTCAAATTTCTTAGCTAAAAAATCATTTAATAAGCCTGTAATAAGGAACAAAACTTTTACTTTTGTGCTTAAATTGAAATTGAACCGAAACCATAGTTTTAGCGGAAGAATTTCACTGAAAGATTTCATTTTTGTTTCCGCTTAATATCAATCTTAATCAAAATAAAATATCATGGCTGAATATATCATAATGCCCAAACAGGGACAGTCGGTCGAGAGTTGCATTATATCCGAAATCAAAAAGAAAGGTGATGCTGTAAAGAAAGGTGACATCCTGTTTTCGTACGAAACCGATAAAGCTTCCTTCGAAGAAGAGTCTCCGGCTGATGGAGTGGTACTCGAATGTTTCTGTAACGAAGGCGATGAAGTGCCTGTGCTTGATAATGTGATGGTTATCGGACAGCCCGGCGAAGATATCCCGCTTAATACCAGCCCATCGGAAAATCATCCGGTTGCTGAAGCAGAACCGAAAAAAGCAGAGACAGAAATAGTAGAAGAAAAAATACAGAAAGAACTAATTATAACCCCCTTGAGAGGAGCAGCGGGAGTGTCACCCCGTGCCAGAAATCTGGCAGAAAAGGAAGCATTGGATATCTCGCAAATTTCAGGATCGGGTCCCGATGGACGTATAATTGAAAAAGATGTACAATCGGCACTAGAAAACCGACCAAAACTCACTCCGCTGGCCAGGAAGATTGCCACAGAAGAAGGTTTGCAACCACAGAGCACTGGTAGCGGTCTGGCAGGAACAGTCACTTCTGGTGATTTATCTGTTCCGGTTAATGCTGGCAATGTAGTAGATTATGAGGATAAAAAAATCTCCAATATGCGCAAAATCATTGCCAAATCAATGCACGCTTCGCTTCAGAATTCTGCGCAACTTACTCATCACCTCGGAGCTGATGCACGCCGCATCCTTGAACTGCGCAAGCAGGTGAAAGCTGCTATGGATGCCGGAAAGCTCAAAACTAATATCACGCTGAACGATATGGTTTGTTTTGCGGTGATTAAGGCGCTTAAAAAGTTTCCGAATGTAAATACTCATTTTCTGGGTGATACAGTACGTTATTTCAACAAGATTCACCTTGCGCTGGCAGTTGATACAGAACGTGGACTGATGGTGCCGGTAGTACGCAATGCGGATGATTTAACCATCGGAGGTTTGGCTCAACAGTTCAAAGAAATGGCGAATGCTTGTCGAAAAGGCAGTATCAATCCCGAATTACTATCAGCCGAAGCGGCTACATTTACCGTCTCCAATCTTGGTAATTACGGCGTGGAAATGTTTACACCGGTCATCAATCTGCCGCAGTCGGCTATTTTGGGCGTAAATACCATTGTACCCCGTCCGAAAGATCTCGGAGATGGCGTGTATGCTTTTGTTCCCTATATCGGACTGAGCCTCACTTATGATCACCGCTCACTGGATGGCGGCGAAGCAACCCGGTTCCTGAAGCAGATTGCTATAGAAATTGAAACGCTTGAGATAGAGTTATAGGCCCCCTAGCCCCCTAAAGGGGAGACAGAGAACCCCAAACCCCTAAAGGGGCTTAAAGACATTTCTCTGAAGGTGTTTTTGAAATTAAGTTCTAATTTTGTAGACTGATATAAAAAATTAATACTAACTCCTCTTATCCCCCTTTAGGGGTTAGGGGTCGATTTGAAAGTTCTATGTACGATTTAATCATTATTGGCGGAGGTCCGGCCGGATATGTGGCAGCAGAACGAGCTGGTCACAAAGGACTTAATGTTATATTATTCGAAAAGAAATCAATGGGTGGCGTTTGTCTGAATGAAGGATGCATCCCGACTAAAACCCTGCTTTACAGTGCAAAAACTTACGAAAATGCGTTACATGGAGATAAATATGGCATTTTTGCCGAAAATGTACGCTTCGATTTCGGGAAAATAGTTGCCCGTAAAAATAAAGTGGTTAGAAAGCTGGTTGCAGGGGTGAAAAGCAAGATGAAAGAGAATAACGTAACCGTTATTGAAGGCGAAGCGATTATACAGGGACGCAGCGAAAAAGGTGTGGAGGTAGATTGTAACGGAGAAAGTTATCTGGCAAAAAACCTGCTAATATGTACCGGCTCCGAAGCGTCTGTTCCGCCTATTCCCGGATTGGCGGAAGCAGGAGATGTCATCCTGACAAACCGCGAAATACTTGAGCTGAAAGAACAACCGGCTACACTGGTTGTAATTGGTGGAGGTGTTATCGGGATGGAATTTGCAAGTTTCTATAACAGCCTTGGTACAAAAGTAACAGTTATTGAAATGTTGCCGGAGATATTGGGCGGACTTGATTTTGAAGTTTCTGCTATGCTTCGCGATATTTACTCCAAAAAAGGAATTGAATTTCACCTGAATGCCAAAGTGGTTCGGGTAGATGGAAATACTGTGGTATTTGAGAAAGACGGAAAAACCGAAACCATTCAGGGAGAAAAAATTCTGCTGAGCGTCGGACGCCGGGCTGTTGTGAAGGGTTACGGACTCGAAAATCTGAATGTAGAGATGACGCGCGGAGGCATCAAAGTGGATGAAAAAATGCGTACCAATGTGCCCGGAGTGTTTGCTGCAGGCGATGTAACCGGATTTTCACTGTTGGCTCATACTGCCAGTCGTGAAGGTGAAGTGGTGGTTAATAATCTGACCGGAAGAAATGATATCATGCGCTACAATGCTATTCCGGGAGTTGTTTACACCAATCCTGAAGTAGCGGGTGTGGGCGAAACCGAAGAAAGCGCCAAAGCCAAAGGCATTGCTTACAAGGTAATAAAACTGGCAATGAGTTATGCAGGACGTTTTGTGGCTGAGAATGAAGGTGGCAACGGACTGTGCAAAGTGCTGGTTGGCGAAAAACACAGTGAAGTTATCGGAGTACATATGCTGGGAAACCCTTGTAGCGAAATAATTTACGGTGCCTGTATGGCAATCGAACAGGAAATGACAGTAAAAGAATTGCAGGAAGTGGTATTTCCGCATCCAACCGTCAGCGAAATATTTAAAGAAACAATATTCTCAATATAATAAATAGCCACTAAGTCACGAAGTTATATTTTTATGATGCTTAGTGCCTTTTGTGGTAAAAAGAGAAAAAAATTATTATACCATGCCTAGAATACAATTTATTGACCCGTCACAAGCGCGTCAACCCGGTTTCGTTGAATTTCAGCCTATACCGGTTAATCAGTATCAGAAAACGGTTAAGGATGAAAAAGAAAATTTCTCGGATGATGAATTTAAAGCCATTTATCATGACATGGCCCTTATCCGCGAATTTGAAATTATGCTTAATCTCATCAAAACAAAAGGAGAATATAACGGAACTCCGTATAACCATCCTGGTCCTGCTCACCTCTCCATCGGACAGGAATCGGCAGCTGTGGGAATGGCCTGGACACTCACCGTCGACGACTTTATTTTCGGAAGTCACCGCAGTCACGGGGAGATACTGGCAAAAGGGATGTCGGCCATTCATAAAACAGATGATGATGAGCTGTTGAAGATTATGGAAAGCTTTTTCGATGGTACGGTACTGAATGTTGTGAAAAAAGATTTCAATGGCACAACAAAGGAACTGGCACGACGCTTCCTGGTTTATGGTACACTAGCCGAAATTTTTGCCCGCGAAACTGGCTTCAATCGCGGTTTGGGCGGATCAATGCATGCATTCTTCACTCCTTTCGGTGTTTATCCCAACAATGCCATTGTAGGTGGCTCGGGCGATATTGCCGTTGGTGCTGCTCTGTACAAAAAAGTAAACCGGAAACCGGGTTTGGTCGTAGCCAATATCGGCGATGCTTCTATGGCTTGCGGACCCGTGTGGGAAGGTATTACGTTTGCTGCCATGGATCAGTTTAATAATCTGTGGGAAGGCGATATGAAGGGTGGTTTACCCGTGATTATCAACATTATGAATAATCAATACGGAATGGGAGGCCAGACTTGCGGCGAAACGATGGGTTATGGTATTGCAGCCCGCATCGGTGCCGGTGTTAATCCCGAACAGATGCATGCCGAACGTGTGGATGGCTACAATCCGCTTGCCGTGATTGATGCTTACAAGCGTAAACGAAAAATAATTGAAGATAAGAAAGGTCCTGTTCTGCTGGATGTATTAACCTATCGTTACAGTGGTCACTCGCCCTCGGATGCCTCATCATATCGCACCAAGGAAGAAGTGGAAGCCTGGGAAAATCAGGATTGCATAGCTTCTTTCGAAAAACAAATGATTGAAGCAGAAGTGGCTGATCAGCATGAACTGGATGCTGTTCAGGCGGATGTAAAGGCGTTGGTTTATGAAATGTTCCTGAAAGCCATCGACGATGAGGTGTCACCACGTATGAAAAATCCGGAGGTGATCAGCGATATGATGTTTTCCAACGGATCGGTGGAAAGTTTCTCCGATGCAAAACCGGATGTACTGATGCCGCTTGAAGAAAATTCACGGGTAAAGAAAATTGCAGCCAAAGAACGGTTTGCATTCGATGCTGATGGAAAACCTTTCAGCAAAATGAAACAATATCAGCTTCGCGACGGTATATTCGAAGCCATTATGGATCGTTTCTACAAGGATGCATCCCTGATAGCTTACGGCGAAGAAAACCGCGACTGGGGTGGCGCATTTGCTGTTTATGGCGGAATGACTGAAGCATTGCCCTATCACCGTTTGTTCAATTCGCCCATTTCCGAAGCATCGATTATCGGAACAGCCATTGGTTACGCTATGTGTGGCGGACGGGTGATCCCTGAAATCATGTACTGCGATTTCCTCGGACGTTGCGGTGACGAAGTGTTTAATCAACTACCCAAATGGCAGGCTATGAGTGGAAATGTACTCAAAATGCCTGTTGTGGTGAGGGTTTCAGTGGGCTCAAAATACGGTGCTCAGCACTCGCAGGACTGGACTTCGCTCGTTGCTCAGATACCGGGCCTCAAAGTATGTTTCCCCGTTACTCCTTACGATGCCAAGGGGCTGATGAATGCTGCATTGCAGGGAACCGATCCGGTGATTTTCTTCGAAAGTCAGCGTATTTATGAAATCGGGGAACAATTCCACAAAGGTGGAGTTCCGGCAGAATATTACGAAATCCCGTTTGGTGAACCCGATGTGAAAAAAGAGGGGAATGATATTACTTTCCTGACTGTAGGTCATACGCTTTATCCGGCTTTGCAGGCAGCAAAAGTTCTGGAAGAAAAATTCGGAATGAGTGCTGAAGTCATTGATGCACGTTCGCTTGTTCCTTTCAATTACGAAAAAGTAATTGCATCGGTAAAGAAAACCGGAAAAATAATTGTTGCCAGCGATGCAACAACTCGTGGTTCTTTCCTGAACGATCTGGCGGCAAATATCGGTCAGCTGGCGTTCGATTATCTGGATGCTCCGGTATGTGTGCTTGGTTCGCGCAACTGGATTACGCCTGCTTACGAACTGGAAAGTTCATTCTTTGCCCAGCCATCCTGGTTCCTGGATGTTATTCACGAACGAATTCAGCCGCTGAAAGACTACATACCCGGACAGAATTTTACCGGTGCCGAACTTATTCGCCGCTCGAAATCAGGAGTATAGATAATTAATATTAAGGCACTTAACCAGCAAAGGATGAGTGCCTTAATACATTAAATGAGCATCTTCGCAATCGATAATCAAAGGAAATATTTACATATGAAGAATACAGGACGGTTTTGGTTTATGCTGATGCTGTTGCTTCAGCTCCTTGTCATGCAACAGATAAGTGGCGAAGTGCCGACCACAGGCATTAGGGTTAAAGCTCCTTTCCGGATGCCGGTTATTCGTATTCCCGATTTTTCGGAATGTGTTACATATACAATCACCGATTTCGGAGCAGTGCCGGGCAACAAGTCCGAAAACTCAATGGCAATTTCAAAAGCCATTGAAGTGGCTTATAATGCCGGAGGAGGAACTGTTGTAGTGCCCGAAGGGGAATGGATTACCGGTAAAATACATCTGAAAAGCAATGTCAATCTGCATCTGATGAAAGGAGCAGTCCTGCTTTTTTCCGACGATCCGGCCGATTATTTACCAGCGGTACACTCCACCTGGGAGGGATTGGAATGCTACAATTATTCACCGTTGATATATGCGTATGAGTGTAAAAACGTGGCAATTACAGGCGAAGGTCAGTTGAAAGCGCTGATGTACAACTGGAAAAAATGGGCAGGACGTCCGAGGCCACACATGAACAGCCTGAAAAATCTCTATTACTGGGCGTTCGACAATAAACCGGTGAATGAGAGGATTATGGTAAACGATACTTCCAATTTACGGCCGCAGTTTATCCAGATGAACCGCTGTGAAAATGTTCTGATTGAGGGAGTTACCATAACCAACAGCCCTTTCTGGACGATACATCTTTATTTGTCAAGAGATATTGTGATCAGAAACATCAGTGTATTTGCTCACGGACACAACAACGATGGTGTGGATCCGGAAATGAGTCAGAATGTTTTGATAGAAAATTGTACGTTTGATCAGGGAGATGATGCCATTGCTGTGAAGTCGGGCCGTAGTCCCGAAGGCTGGCGCACCCGCACTCCTTCAAAAAATATAGTCATACGCAACTGTACGGTAAAAAACGGGCATCAGTTGCTGGCAATCGGAAGTGAACTCTCCGGCGGAATTGAAAACATCAGTCTGAGCAATTGTAACGTGTCAAAGGGGGCAAAAATGTTCCACTTGGTATTCATCAAAACGAACGAAAGGATGGGTGGATACGTGAAAAATATTTTTGTGGAGAATATAAAAGCCGGAAGTGTACAAAACGGCGTACTCGGAATAGAAACGGATGTGCTGTATCAGTGGCGTGATCTGGTTCCTACAATCGAGAAACGGCTTACTCCGATAAAGAATATCAGTCTGAAAAACATGAAAGCAGACAAAGTGGAATTTATTTCACGGATAGTGGGACAAAAGGAATTGCCTGTTGATAATGTTAATTTAAAAAATATTACTGCCGATACGGTAAGTTCTAAAAAACATATTCACGAAAATGTTCTCAAATTCAGAGAAAAATAGTCATCAAATGCATAGTATGAGTTACTTGAAAGTTAACGCCCACCTGCATACACCGTACTCTTTCAGCGCTTTCAGCGATATCAGTGATGCGCTGGACAGAGCAGTTGTCGAAGGGGTAAAGGTTGCAGGAATTAATGATTTTTACACCACCGCAGGATATGAAGAATGGGCTGCAGGTTGTAAAAAACGGGCTTTGTTTCCGCTGTTCGGGATTGAATTTATCAGCCTGAATAAGGAAGATCAGAAGGCCGGATTACGTGTGAACGACCCCGGAAATCCCGGCAGAACCTATCTGAGCGGAAAAGGGATGAGTTACCCGTTCAGCTTGGTTGAACCTTATGCATCGCAGCTTGCAGATGTCCGGAAAGAGGCTAACAACCAGGTGGAAGCCATGTGCGCTAAGCTTAATGAACTGTTGAGAGCAAATGATGCCGGTTTTTCGCTCGATTTCAAATGGATTAAAAACGAACTCACAAAGGGTTCTGTCCGCGAGCGTCATCTGGCAAAGGCACTCAGGATGAAAGTGTATGAAATTTACGAAGATAATGAGGTGGAAATCAAATCACTTTTCACGCAACTTTTTGGTGGAAAGGAGCTAAAATCTGAGATATTTAATGTGGCAGGCATCGAAAACGAAATTCGTGCCAACCTCCTGAAAGCGGGTGGCGCAGCGTTTGTTCCGGAAGATGCCAAAGCATTTTTACCGATGCAGACTGTTTGCGAAATTATCCTGGCGGGCGGTGGCATTCCTACCTATCCGTTTCTAGCTGATGATGCCAAAGGAGGCTATACCGATTTCGAGAACGACCTGCAACGCGTAGCAAAGCAATTGACCGAACGCGGATTTCATTCGGTGGAGTTTATAACAACCCGAAACGAAGTCAATCTTTTAGAGAAATACGCGGAATATCTTTATGAGCAGGGATTTGTTGTAACTTTTGGAAGCGAGCACAATACACCAGCCATGGAACCGGTTGAACTTTTTGCAAGAAACAACACGCCACTTACTGAAAAACTGATGCAAATCAACTTTGAAGGCGCGTGTGTGGTTGCAGCACACCAGCATCTTGTTGCACAGGGTTTGAGAGGCTACGTGGACGAAAAGGGAAACGCAGACCGCTCCAAAAGAGCAGAATTTGTAAAACTGGGAAAAGAATTAATCTGCCCCTAAATCCCCTAAAGGGGACTTTTTGAGTTCGTAATAAATTTCTTTTCAGAAAAAAATTGAAAATATAAAAACTAAATAATGATAAATAGCACAAATACTCCCCCTTCAGGGGGTTGGGAGGCAGGTTTAAAAGAACTTATAGAAATATCTCAATTTTACGGAAAAGACAGTCGTTTTGTCATTGCCGGAGGAGGAAACACGTCGTTTAAAAATCAGGAAAAAATCTGGGTGAAAGCCAGTGGTTCATCGTTGGCAACCATCACGGAAGATGGCTTTGCGGTGCTGAATCGTGAAAAATTAAACCTGATGTCAGAAAAAGTGTACAGCACCGACACCACCGAACGCGAGGAACAGGTGAAGAACGATCTGGCTGATGCAACCATTACCAAAGGGAAACGCCCTTCGGTGGAAACCTCGATGCACAATGTAATAAATTATGCATTTGTTGTCCACCTCCACCCAACGGCTGTGAATGGTCTGATGTGTGCTCAGAATGCCGAAACTGATCTGATGAAACTCTTCGGCGAAAAAGCACTTTACGTGGAATATACAGATCCCGGATATGTTTTATTCAAAAAAGTGGACGATAAAATTAAGGCTTTCCGGGCAAAACATAACGAAGAACCCAGCGTAATCTGGTTGCAAAACCACGGGATTTTCGTAGCAGCCGACACCATAGAAGAAATAAAAAGTATTTATGATGGAATACTTATAAAATTGACCTCAAAACTCTCCGAAGTGAGAGATTTTATTCCCCCTTCAGGGGATCAGGAGGCCGAAATTCTTCCAGCCATCCGCATGATGCTTTCTGATGATGGTTTAAAAACCCTCAAAGTGCGCAATAACGAACTGGTGAAATATTTTTCCGAAAGTGCCGGGAATCAACGGGATATTGCCCGTCCATTTACTCCTGATGCCATTGTTTACTGCAAATCGAATTACATCTTTCTGAACGGTGATACACCGGAAGCTATTCTGGCAGAAGCCGAAAAAACAATTCCTGCTTTTACCGGAAAATTTGGGTATAAGCCCAAAGTGATGATAATTGAAGGAATAGGCCTTGTGGCGGTAGGCGATAATGCTGCACAATGCGATATAATTCTGGATGTGTTTGAAGATGCAATGAAAATTGCCACCCTCTCACAATCTTTTGGAGGTGTGCACCCTATGACACAGGCTCAGATTGATTTTATAGATAACTGGGAAGTGGAAAATTACCGGCGCAGTGTTGCAGCCGGAGGAGTTGCGGGGCGTGCTGAAAACAAAACTATTATCGTAACCGGTGCAGCGCAGGGTTTTGGAGAAGGAATTGCACGTAATCTTTTAATGCAGGGAGCCAATATTGTGGTGGCAGATTTGAACGAAGAAGTTGGAAATGCTACCGTAGAACGCTTTAATGAGATAGCCAAAAGCAACCGTGCCATATTTGTAAAAACCAACGTTAGTGAAATTCCCGGTATCGAAAATCTGATACACCAGACAGTATGCAATTTTGGAGCCGTGGATTGTTTCATCAGCAATGCGGGAGTGTTGCGTGCAGGAAGCCTGGAAGACATGACACCCGAAAATTTCGATTTTGTGACTAAAATAAATTACAACGCTTATTTCTATTGCACAAAAGTTGTGAGCCGGGTAATGATACTGCAAACAAAATATGCATCTGAGAACTATTATGCTGATATTATTCAGATAAATTCGAAATCCGGTTTGCGGGGAAGTAAAGCTAATTTTGCTTATGCCGGTGGAAAATTCGGAGGTATTGGTCTCACACAGTCATTTGCCCTGGAACTGGCGCCTTTCAGAATAAAGGTTAATTCAATTTGTCCGGGAAATTTCTACGACGGACCACTCTGGAGCGACCCGGTTAACGGACTTTTTGTTCAATATCTGAACGCAGGAAAAGTGCCCGGCGCAAAAACCATCGACGATGTAAAAGCGTTTTATTTGTCACAGGTTCCGATGCGGAAAGGCTGTTCGCCCGAAGATGTAACCAAAGGTGTGCTGTATCTGATAGAGCAATGCGGCGAAACCGGACAGGCATTGCCGATTACCGGAGGGCAGGTGATGCTGAATTAACCCCCTGCCCCCCTAAAGGGGGTTCTATTGGGTGGCAATGTTAATATAAGTAATTTAAAATCAATTAAATAAATCTTCTGAATTGGAATTTTAAGAGACGAGAGTAACTTAATTCCCCTTTAGGGGTTAGGGGTAATATGAAAACAAAAGCAATCCGCTTATACGGTAAGAAAGATCTTCGGATGGAAGAGTTTGAACTTCCGCAGATAAAAGAAAATGAAATTTTAGCAAAAGTTGTTTCTGACTCGCTGTGTATGTCATCGTACAAGGCTTCAAGTCAGGGAACCGATCATAAACGAATTCCGAATGATGTAGCAGAAAATCCTATCATAATCGGACATGAGTTTGCCGGTGAGCTGGTCGAAGTGGGAGCAAAATGGGCGCATAAATTCAAAGCCGGTGACAAATTTTCCATACAGCCCGCATTGTATTACGAAGACGGTCCTGTTGGAATTTTAAGCGCACCGGGATATAGTTACACAAACATTGGCGGTGATGCAACCTACGTTATTATTCCCAATGAAGTGATGGAAAAAGACTGTCTGCTTGCATTTCATGGTGAAGGATTTTATCCGGCTTCGCTTGCCGAGCCGCTTTCCTGTGTGATCGGAGCAATGCATGCCAACTATCACACCAAACCCGGAAGCTACAGACATGAAATGGAAATTGTGGATGGTGGAAAAATGGCTATCCTGGCAGGTGTTGGACCGATGGGCCTGGCAGCTATTAATTACGTACTCCGGCGGGAGGACCGTAAACCATCGCTTCTGGTAGTTACTGATGTTGATCAGACTCGCCTCGACAGGGCTGCATCCATTTATACGGTTGATTTTGCTGCTTCAAGGGGTATTGATTTGAAATATATCAACACATCAGGTATGGATAAACCTGTTGATGAACTGAAAGCATTGACAGGAGGAACAGGCTACGATGATGTATTTGTTTTTGCGCCGGTGAGACCCGTTGTGGAGCAGGGTGATGCCATACTGGCTTTTGACGGCTGTCTGAATTTTTTTGCAGGTCCCAGCGATCCGAATTTCAGCGCAATGTTTAATTTTTATAATGTTCATTATGCTTATACACACATTGTTGGAACCAGTGGCGGAAATAACGACGATATGGTCGAAGCATTGGACATTATGAGTAAAGGACTTGATCCGGCCGGACTGATTACACACATAGGAGGTCTCGATGCAGTAATTGAAGCAACCAATCATCTTCCTGAAATTCCGGGAGGTAAAAAATTGATATACACTCATATCTCCATGCCGCTGACACCGATTGCCGATTTTGCCAAATTGGGTGAGACGAATGAAGTGTTTAAAACATTAGCCGAAATATGTGATGAAAATTCAGGTTTGTGGAGTGTGAAGGCTGAAGCGTATTTGCTGGCTAATGCCAATAAATTGTAAAACAATGTATTTTCAAATGAGTTTTTAGCATAGATATTTTGTCTGATGTCTTTGTTCTTTACTCTTTAATCTAAATAAAATGAAACAACTCGATGTAAAAATGATGCATCCGGTAGAACAAATCAATGTGATTATTGAGCGCATCTACCGCAGTGGAATGACCACTACTTCAGGAGGCAACATCTCCATTAAAGATGAAAATGGCGATATCTGGATTACCCCATCCGCCGTTGACAAGGGAAACCTTACGACTAAAGACATTATGTGTGTGAAAAAAGACGGAACGGTGGTTGGACCTCACAAACCTTCGTCGGAATTTCCGTTTCACAAAGCCATTTTCGAAGCCCGACCGGAGTTGAAAGCGGTAATTCATGCACATCCGCCTGCATTGGTGGCTTTCAGTATTGCCCGCACCGTTCCCGATACCAAAATTGTTCCTCAGGCACATAATATCTGTGGTGATATTGGTTTTGCCGAATACGGCTGTCCCGGAAGCGAGGATTTGGGCGAAAAAATCGCCAGACAATTTCAAAATACCAGTTATAAGGCTGTGATAATGGAAAATCACGGTGTGGTGTTGGGTGGGACAGATATGATGGACGCCTATCAGCGGTTCGAAACCCTCGAATTTTGTTGCCGTACCATCATCAATGCCAAAAAACTGGGCGGTGTAAACTATCTGACAGATGAGGAGGTATCAAAATATGTTCATCACATTCCCTCCAATGTGCCTCATTTTATGGATATTTCGTATCCTTCCGATGAGCGGGCAATCCGTTCGGATATGGTGAAAATCATACGCCGTGCCTGTAATCAGGGACTGATGATTTCTACTTATGGAACGGTTTCTGTAAGATGGAAAGATGGCGATTTCCTGATTACACCCCGAGATGTGGCACGTTGGGACATCATGCCAGAAGATATTGTACAGATAAAAAACGGAATGGCTGAAGCCGGAAAAACTCCAAGCCGTTCGGTGGCGCTGCATCAGCGGATTTATCAGTTGAACCCGCATATCAATTCAATCATCTGTACACAGCCGGTTAATCTGATGGCACACGCCGTGAGCGGCAAAAAATTTGATGTGCGCACCATACCTGAAAGCTGGATTTTCCTGCAGGATGTTCCGTCCATTCCGTTCGGAAATATTTACAAAGAAATAGATGAAGTGGCTCAGATGTTTGCCGATAACCGGGTGATCCTGGTCGAAAACGACAGCGTTTTTGTTACCGGTGATAAATTGCTCAATACGTTTGATTATCTTGAAGTTGCCGAATTCTCGGCTAATTCGCTGGTTATGGCTACCTCTATCGGTGAACTGAAACCTATGGGCGACAAGGAAATAGATGAACTTCGGGTAGCGTTTAATGTGAAGTAACAGTTTCAAACGAATATAAAAAAAAGGAAACGATGTCGCGGGGCATCGTTTTCTGTTTCTATTAAATCCGTTTAAGTGGTCTCACTTTTGTGAAATACGCTGGGCGCAACACCAAAATACCGGGTGAAGCATCTGGTGAAATATTTCGGGTCGTTGAAACCAACTTCAAAGGCAATCTCGGAGATATTGAGATTGTCTTTTTGCTTCAGAATCAGTTCGTGTGCCACTGTGAGGCGGTAATTTCGTATAAACTGAACTGCTGGTTGTCCGGTGAGAATATTCATTTTTTTGTTGAGGAGACTTTTACTTATACCCATACCTTCAATAAAATCAGTTACTTCGTAATCCGGATTTTTATAATTGGATTTTACGAGTTCAAGTGCTTGCCTGATAAACTTCTCGTCGTTCGATTCTCTTTTGATATTCAATTCGTTAACATCCATTTTCATGCTGAATTTTCGTTGGTAATTGCGGCGTGCTTCCAGTATGTTGCTGATCCGTGCAAGCAGCAGATCCGAATCAAAAGGTTTCGACAGAAATTCATCAACTCCCTGTTTGAAACTGCTTATCTGAGTTTCCACGTTGGACTTGGCGGTAAGCATCAGGAACGGGATGTGTGAAATGCTGAAATCGGATTTTACATGCCCTGATAATTCCAGTCCATCCATTACAGGCATCATCAGGTCGCTAACCACGAAGTCGATTGTTTTGGATTTGAGCAGCAGCAGTGCTTCCCTGCCGTTTTCGGCTTCCAATACCTTGTAGTGGTCGGAGAGGATAGAACCAATGAATTTTCGCATATCCGGATTGTCTTCCACCACGAGTATTACGGGTTTTATAGTCTGAAATGAGGTTTCTGAATTCGTTTCTTCCGGCTCACTGTCAGTCTGTTCTTTATCCGTGCTTTTGAAAATCTGAGCCTGGACAGCTTCCCGCTCGAACGGAATGAGAATTCTGAAAGATGCACCACCGCTTCGGTTGTTTTTGGCCCGGATAGTGCCACCGAGCAATTCCACAATGCGTGCACAAACGTACAGACCTATTCCCGTTCCGCTTTGTCCGGATACAGACAACTTTTCGTGTTTTTTCGACTGGTAAAAACGGTCGAATATCCGTTCAATATCGCTGGCATCAATTCCGTAACCGTTGTCCCTGATGCAGATATAGAGCTTTTTAACTCCGCCGGGGCCGGAAAGTTCGCTCATGTAAAGTGTGATGAACCCGTTGTCGGGGGTGAATTTGATGGCGTTCGAAAGCAGATTAGTAATCAGTTTCCTTACGGCTTCGTCGTCGAACATGATTTCGGGATTTTCCATACGGAATATACGCCTGATGGTTATTCCTCTTTCGGCCGTGTAGGAGTCAAACGGCACCAGTAATTCTTCCAGATAGTTCACGATATTACCGTTTTTCAGAAAAATACTCATCTTGTCGCTTTCCACCTTTCTGAAGTCCATCAGCTGATTGATCAGCGAGAGCAGATGTTTTGAATTTTGCGACACGAAGCGGAGCTGCTCGATCACTTTCGGATTTGTACTTAGTTTCAGCGCCCTTTCTATGGGGCCGGTTATGAGTGTGATAGGCGTGCGAAACTCGTGAGTGATATTGGTGAAGAATGAAATCCGGTCGATAGTGGCTTCCTGCACTTTTGCCGACATTTCAATGAGCTGTTTACGCTGCAGGTCAATTTTTTTGTTTTGTGAAGCCAGTATTTCATTTTGTCTTTTCAGTTCGTCGGCCTGTACCTCGAGGGTTTTTTTCTGAATTTGCAGTTCGTTGGTACGTCTTTCCACTTTTTGCTGCAGCAACTCCTGCTGTGTTTTCAGCGATTGGATTCGCCATTTGTAGATGCGGTAAATTCCCCAAAGGATTAATGCAAACAGAATAGTCAGAAACCAGATTGTTTTGTAGAAATAGGGCCGTACGATAATCTTAAGCTGAGCTGTTTCGTCCATCCAGTCGTTGCTCCGCGACATGGCGCGTACTTCGAAGGTGTACTTTCCGGGACGAAGGTTCGTGTAGGTGATAAATCTTCTGTCGGCGCCTGTGTTAATCCATTTCTCGTCGAAACCCAGCAGGCGATATGCATACGATACCGTCGAGGGATTGTCGAGCCCCAGTGCTGCAAATTCTATGGAGAATGATTTGTCTTTTTCGTGCAGATTCACTTTGTCGGCATAGGCAATATCCCTTTTCAGGTAGCGGTTGTTGCCGTACCAAACCGGTTTGTTCAGAATCTGAAGCTTGGTGAAAACTATTTTTGCGGTATTTGGCGTGTTGTTTTGCTGTATTCCGGTCAGTTCGGTCAAGCCCTCGTTGCTGCCGAAGTAGATGTTATTACTTACCGGCGATTTGAAGAAGGCGTTCCAGTAAAACTGGTTGCTGATCAGTCCGTCGTTGGTCGTGTAGTTGGCAAAATGACTCGTGGCAGGGTCAAAGCAGGAGAGTCCGTGCCCTGTACTGATCCATATCGAGCCGTTTTCATCTTCCTGCATTCCGAAAACGGTATTGTGAGCGAGCCCGTGTTCTTTATCGAAAAACTGAAGTTCGTATCCTTTTTTCGTGCGTTTCATGTTGCATATGCCATATCCGTTACTTCCGAGCCATATTGATTTGTCGCTGCCCAAAAACATACAGGTGATATTCCGCATGAACAGCGGACCAATTTTATCCCCGTTGCCCGTGAAATTCGAAACCCGGAATGTCCCGTTCTTTCTGTTGTATGATTTCAGCGGTACGATAGCAAGACCCTCCGATGTGCCCAGGTACAGGTTGTTATTATCATCGATGATGCATCCAAGCGTTCCCCATATTCGCTGAAATGATGGTTCAGTAACCGGATTGATTAATTTCTGTAATTCAATGTCGTAGTAGAGGATGTTGCGGTTTGTGCCTACCCACATGCCGTTGTTGATGGAGTCGTATTTTAACACGGCGATATACTCCGAGGGAATATTCATCTGTGTAAACAAAGGTGCTTCCAGATGGTTTGTGTTTACAACATTTATTCCTCCTCCCCAGGTCCCGATCCACAAATTTTTGTTGCCGTCCATTTCCAATGAACTCACCGAGTTGTGGCTCAGGTTCGTGTTTGAAGTCGTATAATGTATGAAAGTGTTGCTCCCTTTCGGTTTCCTGTTGAGTCCGCCTTCCACGGTTCCAAGCCACAAATCGCCATTAGTATCCTCGAAAATGGCATTTACCGGATTGGATGAGATAGAACCCGGATTACCGGCATTGTAGGTGAAATTTCGGGTGATGAGTTTCGGGAGCATCATTTTATTTATTCCTCCCGATTCGGTTCCGATCCACAATACCCCGTTATAGGTCAGCAGACAGTTGATGAAATCGTTTGACAGTGCCGATTTGCTTCCCGGTTTGGCCGTCACACGGGTAAAATTGTTTTTCTCCGGATCATAAAAATTCAACCCGCGCAATGTACCGGCCACCAGTGTACCATCATCAGTAAAAGCAAGATTCGTGACCATATCCTGCGAAATAGAATACGGATCATTATCGGAATGCGTGTAATGCACAATACTTTTGCTGCTGTAGAAAAACCGGTACAAACCATTGTCGGTGCCAATCCAGAGTGTGTTGTCTTTTTTCAGAAAGGATGAAATGTAAGTATTCTCACCGAAATTAAGCTCCTCACCGAGCTGCCTGAAAGTGAAATGTCCATTTTTCGGGACCGACACCATGTAAATAATGCCCTTACTGGCTGCATATATAGTATTGTCAATTTCGTTAATGGCTGTAAATGTGTGGGATGATTCACCATTGCTGTTTTGCGATGAGCTGATGGTCAGTATATTACCTTTTTTGTCAAAGTCGATTTTGAGAATTTTTTCCACGGACATAATCCAGATCGAGCCGTTCCTGTCTCTCATCACGCTTTGGGCACCTGTGTTTTCCATCTGTTTCACCGGCATATTTTCCGTTAAGACAGAGGCTTTCTGCATGGTAACCAGGTTGATAACGTCAATACCCATGTTCGAAATCACCCAGAGCCGGTTGAAATTGTCTTCACAAACTTTTCGGATGTAGTTACTCTTCAGCGAAATTGGCGTACTGCTCACATTCAACGCCAGAAATTCATATCCGTCGTAGCGAACCAGCCCGCCGCCACCGGTCGATATCCACATGAAGCCGTGGCTGTCCCTGTAGATATCGTCGATGAAATTGTGAGGAAGCGACTCGGCTACGGTAATGCTGTTGAATATGTATTTTGAAACAACGGGATTTTGACCTCGTACTACTGACACGAGAATCATAATCCCAAGGAACAAAAGGATGTGTTTTTTCATTTCCTGACTTTCTAAAAAAACAAAAATAGCAATAAAAAATGAAAAGTGTGAATTTTACACTTAAAAATATATTTGTCCACCTTTTAAGGAGAAATGTCCACCCTGTCATGAGAACAATTCAAGTATATTTGCATCAGATAGAAACACAAAATACGCTGTTTTGAGCGAAAAACAGCAACAACTGACCTTATTGCAGAATATTAAATGCAAAAATAATATTTTCAGATTCACTCTGACATACGTCACCCGGATATTCATTTTCCGATTCTTTATAATCATTTCCCTCATTTTTTTTGAAAAAGGAATTGATTCAATATTAATACTCGCATATTCTGAAAAAAGGTAAAGATAATAATTTTCACAATGAAAAAAGTCCCGGAAATCAGGGACAATTTTCTTACGACCTTAAAGAAATAATTATTTACACATGAAAAGTCCATTTGAAAAAGAACCACACACAATTTGTAACGGTGTATGTGGGAAAAATGAGGATATCATGTGACAGAAATTTTAATATTTAAATATAAACACATGAAAAACAAATTTTTGATTCCTCTCATGCTGATAATCGGTCTGCAGGTTTCAGCACAGCAAAAGGCAGATATGACAGTACAGGTGGATAAAGGTGAGTACATTATCAACAAACACATCTACGGACATTTCTCCGAACACCTCGGCAGAGGCATTTACGGCGGACTCTGGGTCGGGGAAAACTCATCCATACCGAATGTTAACGGAGTTCGCAAAGATATTATTGACGCACTCAAACACATTCATATTCCGAATTTGCGCTGGCCCGGCGGATGTTTTGCCGATGAATACCACTGGATGGATGGAATCGGACCACGCGCCGAAAGGCCTAAAATGGTAAACACCCACTGGGGTGGAGTAGTGGAAGATAACAGCTTCGGGACACACGAATTTCTGAACCTGTGCGAAGCACTCGAAACAGAACCATACATCTGCGGTAATGTAGGCAGCGGTACTGTGGAAGAAATGTCCAAATGGGTGGAATATATCACCTTTGGCGGTGAAAGTCCGATGGCAAACATGAGAAAGAAAAACGGACGTGAAAAGCCCTGGAAAGTAAAACTTTGGGGAGTAGGCAACGAGAACTGGGGTTGCGGCGGACACATGACTCCCGAATCATACGCCGATAATTACAGAAGATATGCCACCTATTGCCGCAATTACGGAGACAACATACTCTACAAAATAGCTGGTGGTCCAAATGTGGACGATTACCGGTGGATGGATGTCATGATGCGCAACATCCCTCATTTCCTGATGAATGGCGTTTCGGTTCATAACTATACATTTACGCGGGCATGGGAAGACAAAGGCAATGCCACCGGATTCAGTGAAGATGATTATTTCTCGCTGTTGCAGCACGGTATGCGAATGGATGAAATCGTTACCAAACACGCCCAGGTGATGGATAAATATGACCCGAAAAAGCGGATCGGGATGATTGTCGACGAATGGGGAGCCTGGTACAATGTGGAGCCAGGTACCAATCCCGGATTCCTGTACCAGCAAAATACACTTCGCGATGCCATTCTGGCCGGAACCATACTGAACATATTCCACAAACATGCCGACCGTGTACAGATAGCCAACATAGCACAGCTGGTCAATGTACTGCAGGCCCTTTTCCTTACAGAAGGTGAAAAAATGCTTCTGACACCCACGTACCACGTTTTTGATATGTATAAGGTTCATCAGGATGCTACCATGCTTCCCGTTGAATTCACTTCGCCGCTTTACAGCCGGCTGGGCAAGTCCATTCCTTCGCTTTCAGCATCTGCCTCCAGAGATAAAAATGGTGTTGTACATATTTCATTTGTTAATATTGATCCGAATCAGTCTGTCGAAATATCATGCAACCTGAAAGACCTGAAAGGTAAACTGACTTCGGCAAATATCATTACTGCCCCGAAAACCGACTCATACAACACTTTTGATAAACCGGATGCTGTGGTTTTGAAGGAATTCAAAGGCGGAAGCTTCAAAAATGGTACGTTAAAAATCAAGATACCCGAAAAATCGGTCGTTACGGTTCAGATAAATTAAAACCTGCGCTGTTGAACCGTACCGGAGTTAAACAAAAAATTATACATTATAAAGATAAACCGAATGCAATTGTTATTTTCAGAAAAACCATCCGGTTTCATGTCAGATGACAAGCCGGACAAAAATGAACCGCAATTATATGTGGATTCAAACAAGGGACCACCTTAAAATGCAACTGTAAAACTGGCGTTTTTATCCTGTAAACAGGGATTTCAAAAAGAATCAGATAACCAACTGCCAGTAACCAGAAATTGAAAACCGGAAGAGGTTATTTAACCGAATACCCGGACTTAACTCTAAAAAAAGAATGAATTCAATTAATTTTAAATCGATGAACGGAGCATGTGAATACTTTAAATCCATTGCTGATAAAATGTTGACATGCAAGTTCCACACGACCACAAAAAAAACAATTATAACTGTATGAAAACAACTAAATTATTGATGTATGCTTTGTATTTGGCTTCATTAGCAGCATTTGGCTTAGTTGGGTGCGAAAAACTGGACATGTATTCAATTGATGCACCCTCAGACCTTCAGAGAATAATAGACTCTATTGCCGCTGCTAAACCAAGTACAGGCGACACTACTTATGTCGCTATCAATACCGCTATCGTGGGTGCAGAAGACAACAGCTCCGCCTGGTGGACTGCATTCACTGATTATTTCGCCGTCCCTACTAACAAATTGCTGCATCTTGAATTTGTTAATCACGGAACGGGTGTCAACAACTGGAACAACTGGAATCTTGCCGTTACCAATGAAGTGGCAGACCGTTCTGCTACCGACTACAAGGAATACTTCGTTATCCGTTCCGATGCGTATGGATGGGGAGGCAAGATGGCCGATGTTGATCCTGCTTATGCTTTCAATATAAAAATGATTGCCCATGATTACCCCGATACCGACGGCGACGGGGATATCTGGAACGATTTCCGCTCCACCATGCAGGGAGCTAATGTCTCGATCGACATCGACCACTCTGCAACAGGCAATGTATTCGTAACGGCAACTGCAGTCGGAAAGAATGGTGTAAAACTGGTACAGACATACCAGCAGCCTGTTTCTGCCTCTGCCGATATTGTGGCTTTCCTGGTTGCCGACGGAAGCTACTTCGAAATGAAAAAAGCATACCTGATTCCATCCAAAGTTACTGTTGTGGAAGATGTTAACCCGGTATCTGTTGCTGTGGCAGGTACTCCGGCATTTGTGGAGTTAGGCAACCAGAACTTCTGGGGCGATGGAACAGCTACAGTTACTTTCGCCGACGGATCATCAGCACAGGTTGATTCTGCCGATCTTTCATTCAATGTGATTCCGGATATGACAACACTCGGCAAAAAGACCGTTGTGGTGGCGTACAACAAAACAAAACAGGGAGCATTCTGCAAAGCAGTGACAACCTACTACACCCTGGAAGTAACCAATCCGGTTGTAAGCCTGGAAGTGACCACCTTGCCCGTCATTACCAAATATTACTTCTATAACAGTGATCCGATTATCTTCAGCACCAAAGGTATTGTGGTAACGGGTACTTATTCCGATGGAACAAAAGCTGTAGTTCCAAATGAAACGCTCAAGTTTGGTAAGATACCGGCAGCAGCAGGTACTCAGAATGTGACAATTACCTACACCGGTGCAACGAAAACGGTAACTACTACCTGTCCTCTGACTCTGGTTAAAGGTATAGCCCAGGTGGGAAATACCGATTTAACCACAGCCTGGTGGACAGCTTTCTCTGCCGACTATAAAGTGGCTTCAGGAACAAGCAAGAAAATATCCCTGTACTGCTATTCCAATAATATCAATAACTGGAACAGCCCCTGCACTATACTTCGCAAAACCGACAAGACCGAAAATGCTGTGGTTCGTATGGACAACTTCGGTTGGGGAAATGGATATGGAACAGCCGTCCTCACATCTAACTGGAACTGGGATACATTCACAACAAATATTAATGGCTCCAGGGTAGAAATCACAGTTACAAACAATGGAAACAACACAGCTGATATACTCTACGATGTTACTTACGCCAACGGTGAAACACATTTCCAAAAGTATGCAGGTATTACGGTTGACAGTGCAGATTTGAATTGCGCACTTGTAACAGAGGGATCTTATCTCGTAATTGTAGAATAATCAATCAGATAAAAAATATTTAAATCATGAAATATTCATATTTAATCTTGTTGGGATTGCTGGCATTGACTCCGGCAACTTACGCAGCGGGCAACCGCAACGCCAGCCAGATGTTGATGTCACAGGCAGACAACATTACAGTGAAAGGAAAAATCGTTGACGAAAACGGGGAACCCCTTCCGGGAGCAACTGTGAAACAAACAGGGACCACCAATGGCACCATTAGTGGTGCTGATGGTAGCTTCACCTTGTTAGTTCCGGCGGGTGCAACACTTAATGTAACTTTCGTCGGATTCAAAACGATAGAAATTCCCGTTGCAGGAAAAACAGAACTCGGAAGCATCACGCTTGTTTCGGATTTGAAAGAACTCGAACAGCTGGTGGTAATTGGCTACGGAACACAACGAAAAGTTGACCTCACAGGTGCAGTGGCTATAGTCGATGCCGAAGAGATGAAGAAAGTATCGAACTCAAACATCTCTACGATGCTCGAGGGTAAGGTAGCCGGTGTTCAGATTACATCCGACGGGCAGCCGGGAGCCGATCCTATTGTACGTGTCCGTGGAATCGGATCGTTCGGAAGCACAGCTCCTCTGTACATTATCGACGGAGTGCCTATGGGAACAACCATACGCGACTTCTCGCCCAACGATATCGAAACCCTTCAGGTATTGAAAGATGCTTCTGCTGCCGCTATTTACGGTTCGCGTGCTGCCAACGGTGTGGTTATCATCACCACAAAACAGGGTAAGAAGAATCAGCCAATGAAGATCGACTACAAGGGTTATACGGGATTTGACCAGGTGCAAAAAAACGTGTACAATGTAATGGATTCACACCAGTACGGACAGTACGTTACCATGGCTTTCAATAACAGTGGTATGGACGTTCCGGCAGGATACAATCCTTCAAGCACGAAATATATCGATCCGGCTAAGGTGAACACCAACTGGTTCAATGAAGCATTCAAAACGGGTATTCGTCAGAATCACAATGTAAACATGTCGGGAGGTGGAATGAATAATACCTACAACATAGGCCTCGACTATTACAGCCAGAAGGGAACCATGGAAGGCGCAGGTCCCAACTTCGACCGTTTTACTGCACGTATCAATAATACGATGGATGTGAAGTTTGTCAAATTCAAAACAAATATGGTGTACAGCCACAGTCTGCAGGATAATATGGCTCTCAGTAATGCCAACGAGTACGTACAGGGTTTGTATGGCGCTCAGTATCCCGTAATGGCTTCGGCGCTGCTTTTACCACCCACCATCAGGGCTTACGATCCTTCGACCTGGGTGCTCGACGACAGAATTTCGGCTGCATCCAATTACAGCTACGACTCTTACGGTTATGGTACATATTATGACGATGTACACGGCGATATCCGTGTGACAAACGTTCTGCTCGAGAATAATCTGATAAAAAGAAATGCTACAGTCGACCGTATAGTGGCCTCGGGATCTGCTGATGTTGACCTCATAACCATGGTTGGTCTCAAAAGCAACAATCATAAGCTGAATTACAACCTGAACCTGTCGTACAGTAAAACATTAGCAAAAGACTTAACGTTTGTGCCTGCATTTATCCAGAGTACTACCAATTACCTGGCTAAGAGCAATGAAAACCTGGCAGAAGGCTACCGCAATTACAGCGATGCGCTAATTGAAAACACGATAACCTACGACGGAAAATCCGGACTTCATCATTTCAACGTGGTAGCTGGTCAGACATTCGAACGCGAACTCTATCATACCCTCACAGGTAAAGGAGTTACTATGCCCGAACCATACTACCTGCAGGTAAACAATGCCGAAGAAACATCGGCAACAAGCTATGAAAGCGAACACGTACTGGCTTCTTATATCGGTCGTATCAACTACGATTTTGACGAAAAGTACCTTATTTCAGCTACCGCACGCCGCGATGGTTCAAGCCGTCTTTCGGCAGACGACCGCTGGGACTGGTTCCCGTCGGTATCGGCAGGATGGCGTATAGAACGTGAAAACTTCTTCCCTGTATCCAAATCCACTATCAACCTGCTTAAAATCCGCGGAAGCTATGGTGAACTGGGTAATGAAAATATCGGTGAATACCAGTACATGGATGTTATGCCAAGAGGAAATTATACATATAGTTTTGGAAATGAAAAAGTTACCGGATCAGCTGTATCCAATTATGTGAACGAAGCCATCCGATGGGAAAAGAAGAAAACACTCGACTTTGGTCTCGATCTGGGTATGTTCAACAATCAGCTGGAATTCACATTCGACTGGTATAAATCAACATCCGAAGACCTTCTGTACAGTGTTGCAGTGCCCGCTAACGCAGGTGCTACCAATGCTACAGTAACCATGAATGCAGCAACAATGGAAAACTCAGGTCTTGAGTTTCTGCTTGCCTATCACAATCATAAGAATGCGGTGAAGTTTGACATCTCAGCCAACTTATCAACCCTCAGCAACAAGGTACTGAAACTAGGCGTTTCCGGCGAACCCCGTACCGATGGCTATTGCCGCACCGAAGTTGGACGTGAGGTAGGTTCATTCTACGGCTATGTTTACGAAGGTATCTTCCAGTCGCAGGAAGAAATTGACACCCGTGTGAATTCGCTCGGACAGTACGTTAATCAGAGCGGCGCACAACCGGGCGACGTGAGATATGCTGATATTGCAGGTGCTGTCGATGCCGACGGTAATGTCATTCCCGATGGTGAAATTACCAATGCCGACCAGCAATACCTGGGTAGCGGATTACCAAAAATTCATTACGGACTGAATGCACGTGCCGAATGGAATGGATTCGACCTGAGTCTGTCAACTTACGGAGCTGCCGGTTTCAAAGCCGTGGATTTTGTGAATGTAACACTGCACAGTTCATATGGCGCACTCAACAAGAGCGTTGATCTGCTGAATGCCTGGACTCCCGAAAACACGGACACCGATGTTCCCCGCGTAGCCTACAAATCTACAGGTTCAATTACCAACGATATGTTCAGCCAGCGTTATATTCAGGATGCATCCTATCTGAAAATTGCCAATGTCGAACTCGGATATAACTTCCCCGATAAATGGTTTGGCGGCTATGTTAGCGGCCTCAGGATATATGCATCGGCTCAAAATCTGACTACCTTGTCAAAGTATAAAGGTTACAACGTTGACTTTGCCGGAGGTACATTCACTCCCGGTTACAACTACTGTTCGTATCCGACACCTCGAACAGTCATGTTCGGAGCGCAATTCTCATTCTAAAAAACACAATCTAATTAATAGAGAATCAACATGAAAAGTTTTAAAATAATTCTAACAATGTTAGTGCTTATTGGAGGCATGACAGCCTGCAATGACCAACTCGATGTTCAGAACCCGAACAATCAGACAACCTACGATTTCGGCGATTCAGAGTCGGAACTGAAGGAGGCTGTTATCGCGTGTTACAACCGTATACGCCTCGAAGGTACTTTTGCCCGCGTTGGCTACACACTGGATGCCGTACGTGGCGACGAAGTCTGGAACTCATCTCAGCAGTGGTATCTGGAGTATGACAACCTCAATTCCCCGGGTACGATAGAGATTGGCGACCAGTGGATATGGCGCGACAACTACCATGTGGTAAACCGCACAAATTTTGTATTATCGAAAGTGGATGGTGTAAGCATGTCGGAAGATACCTATAATCAGATAGCCGGGCAGGCCCTTTTCCTGAGAGCGCTGGCGTATTACGAACTGGCTACTTACTACCAGACCGTTCCCCTGATTACCGACTATGCATCGTATTCAAACATCAACACCATGTATGCTGCCAACAACACTCAGGATCAGGTGTTTGACCAGATAGAAACCGACCTGAAAAAGGCTATGGAAATGCTTCCCTCGCGCGACAAAGGCGGCGAATGGGCAAAAGGTCGTGCCACAAGCGGAGCTGCTGCCGGTTATCTGGCACGTGCACTGATGTTCCGTCATAAATTTGACGAAGCATATACTGTTCTGAAAGATATCATCGCAGGCAAGTACGGTCATTACGAACTGACAGCCGACTACGGTGACAACTTCAGGGAAGGCGCTAAATATGAAAATAACTCAGAAAGCCTCTTCGAAGTACAGTTTCTGGATTTTGGAACAGGTGGCACCGATGAAGAATGGACACCTGTAAATATCAGTTCGGAAGCAACACAGGGACATGCAGTGGAAAGTAACTTTGCATCGCAGGAAATGGGTAGCTGGGGCGACCTTGCAGGCTCACCCTGGTTGTACAACCTCTTCAAAAAGGAAAACTGTACGGATGGCCGTCTCGATCCGCGATTGTACTGGACACTGGTTACGTTCGAAAGTGAATATAACACGTACACCAACCTGAAAACCGCTGCTTATCCCAACGGAGATCCGCGCAGTAACACGATTTATCAAAAGGATATCACAGCTACTCCGCTGTCCAACACAGCCCAGGGTGGTATTTCAATTGCTAAATTCACCAACGCAAGGAACAATATCTACAGTTCGATTACCAACGGTTTGCATTGCGGTATCAACCTGCGCCTGATGCGCTACAGTGATGTACTTCTGCGTGCAGCTGAATGTGAAAACGAACTTCATGGCCCCACACAGACTGCTATCGATTACATCAACACCGTACGCAAACGCGTTGCACTGAAAGACCTGAAACTTTCCGATTTTCCGTCGGCCGATGCTCTCTTCGAACAGATTGCTAACGTGGAACGTCCGAAAGAATTCGGTTGCGAAAACGGTCGGGGTATCGATCTGATCCGCTGGGGATTCTTCTATGATGCCGGTAGACTGAATCAGCTGGTTCAGCATGGTTATTATAAACTTGATGGTAAAGCTTCGACAGAAGAACTTACTGCTGAAACTGCCAGCGCTTCGTCGTTCCAGTACTATTACAAAGGACATGAATATTTCCCTGTATATCAATCCACGCTGAATGCCAATCCGAATCTGACAGGTAACTCTGCAAACAAGAATGAAGATAACGGACCGGCTTTCAAAGAAAAATGGACTGTTCGTCCGGTGGTAAACAGGTAACATTTCTCTGAATAAAAAGACTTCCTTACTGGCATATTTCTTGTTCGTCAATAAGGGAGTCTTTTCTTACAAAATAAAAAATACAGGTATGAGAATAAAGCATTTACTGATCTTATTTGCGGGCATAGCAGTTCTTTCGTTCGCAGGGTGTAACCATGATGACGAACCAAAGCCGGAACCCAAACCCAAACCTGTACCGGAATTCACTATTCCGGCATACCCCGACGATTATTCATCTATTTCCTCTTGGGCTAACCGGAGCAAATGGAATCTGGCTAACGTACACGATCCGTCGGTTGCATGGTACAACGGATATTACTATATGTACGGTACTGATGCCTCGTATGGTAATGCTCATGAAGGACACGGGCATTTTCAGGGTAAACGTTCGACTGATCTGGTTAACTGGGAATGGGTAGGCGGACCATTTTATCAGGCACCCGCCTGGGTAGCCGACTCCCTGAACAACATCCGCTCACGCATGGGTCTTGAGGCCATTGCAAAAGAAAACATCAGATACGGTTACTGGGCTCCCGTGGTGCGTAAAATAACCGTCGGTGGAAAAGATATCCTGCGCATGTACTACAGTATCGTTATCGATAACTATATTAAAACTGGTAAAGCCAACACTTCAGCCAACTTCGACGGAAGCTGGACTGAGCGGGCATTTATCGGTATGTGCGAATCATCGGATCCCGCCGGAGCAGTCTGGACCGACAAGGGTTTTGTTACCACCTCATCTTCCGATCGGGGTAAAAACTACAGTCGTGCGAGTACAAGTGACTGGAGCGCTTATTTCTATTACAACGCCATAGACCCTACCTATATCGTAACACCTGAAGGGAAACATTATCTCATACATGGATCCTGGCACAGCGGATTCGCACTTTTGCAGGTCGATGCAACTTCCGGTAAGCCACTCAGCAAACTTGGTGAACCATATGCCGCCACAGCAGGTGAACTGACTGCCCGATACGGAAAGAGGATAGGTACCCGCACAGCCTCCTCGCGCTGGCAGGGCAGTGAAGCTCCCGAAATAATTTACAAGGATGGTTACTACTACCTGTTTATGGCTTACGATGGTCTTGATGTTCCATACAACACGCGGGTGGTCAGAAGTACAAACATCGAAGGTCCCTACCTCGATATCACGGGGAGAAATTTCACCAGCGGAAGCGGCGACAGCTATCCGATTGTAACTCACCCGTACAAGTTCATTCCTGATCCCTTGAAGCCTGCCTACGGATGGGTGGGAATTTCACACTGCTGCATCTTCCAGAAAGAAAATACCAGCGAATGGTTCTACATGTCACAGGGACGTTTGCCTGCCAATGTAGGTGGTAACGCTTATTCCAATGCCATCATGATGGGGCATGTACGCCGTATTGTATGGTGTCCGGCTTCTGCAGGTGAACCCAACAACCTGTGGCCCATAGCATTGCCCGAACGATATGCAGGTGTACCTGATTACGGTACGATAACCAAAGATTCACTCACAGGCACATGGGAACATATCAATCTGAAATACAGCTATGGAGTCCAGAACAGCGCCGCTTTGCTTACCCTCAAACCCGACGGCACCATGTCGGGAGCACTCACGGGAAGCTGGACTTACAATGCCGCCAAAAAACAACTGAAGCTCGGTAACGTGATTGTTTGCGTCGAACGTGAAGTTGACTGGGAAGCCTCACCGCGTCGTGTAACTTTAGTATATGCCGGAACCGAGAAAAACCTGAATGCTACCTACTGGGGTAAGAAAGTCAAATAATTCATGAATAAAAAACCATAAGACAGACACCGGGATGAAAGTAAATATTTTCTGTTATGTAACAGTTGTTACCGCTTTTTTACTGATTGCTTCGGTTACTCCTTCGCGCGCACAGAACCAGCACATCGTGGTTCACGATCCGGTAGCCATTGAGTCCGAAGGAACTTACTACATTTACAATACCGGCAGGGGAATAGCTTCCTGGAAATCGGATGATTTGCAGAACTGGCAGTTCCTGAAACCTGTTTTCGATGTTGCACCTGAATGGGCAAAAAAAGAAGTTCCGAAATTTGATGGAAATATCTGGGCTCCCGACATCTCGTTTCACAACGGGCTTTATTACCTCTATTATTCCATATCGTCGTTTGCCAGTAACCGTTCATGTATTGGTGTGGCAACCAACGTTACGCTGAATCCGTCGGATCCGCGTTTTAAATGGACCGACCACGGGAAAGTGATCGAATCAGTTCCGGGGCGCGATAACTGGAATGCCATAGATCCCAATCTTATTTTCGACGAAAACGGAAAACCCTGGCTGATGTTTGGTTCGTTCTGGGGTGGACTGAAAATGGTGCAGCTTGCCGGTGATTTACTATCGGTAGCCAAACCTGAAGCGTGGTACACGGTAGCTTCGCGCCACCGGGACGCAATGCTCGATGAAACAGACCCGGGTGATGCATCCATCGAAGCTCCGTTTGTGTTCAGGAAAGGAAATTATTACTATCTTTTTGCCTCGTTTGACCTCTGCTGCAGGGGCGAAAAAAGCAACTACAACGTACGTGTCGGACGTTCCGAAAAACTGGCAGGACCTTATATCGACAAAGAAGGAAAACAGATGCTTCATGGCGGTGGAACACTCATTACCGGAAGTGATGAACAGTTTTACGGCAAAGGACACAACTCGGTTTATACTTTTAGCGGTACCGATTATATGTTTCTCCATGGTTACGAAAAGGCTGACCGCGGGAAACCGGCATTACTGATTTACAGGCTATACTGGGATAACGAAGGCTGGCCCTTTATTAATGAACAAAAAGATGAGATGGTTAATTGATTAATTGGATAGAAAGTTTGGTTTGTATCAGGGCCGGTATTGTGAAAATACCGGCCCTTTTTTATAGCACTGAAGGATTTTATCTCAGGTGCGGTATTCCATCGGTGTGCAACCCACGCGTTTTTTGAAAAAGGATAGGAAATACCCGTACGAGCTGAAATTCAGGTTGTAAGCAATTTCCTTAATCGGAATCCCCGATTCGGCAAGAAGTTCTTTTGCCTTTCGAAGCTTCAGTTCCTGGAAGTAATGAGCAGGTGAGTAACCGGTATATTCCTTGAATGTTTTCCTGAACCACGAGTAGCTGGTGCCCAGGTTGTAGGCAAGTTCCTGAATGTCAATGTTATTGCTCACGTTCTCGAGCATGATAATCTTAGCTCTTTCGATAATCTGCCCGAATTCGTTGGAATCGAGGTTTTTGTTTTCGGAAAGTGATAAAATCATGCCTATTATATGGAAAACAATGCCCGAAAGGTATTGCTGTGCTGATTTTTTATCATCTTTGGCTACTTTGATGGCAGTGGAAAACAGGTTCACCAGGTCTTCATTGAATCCGATATCCAGAATCGGTCGTTCCGGTGAAATGAAGTTGTTCTTCAGCATGTGGTTGATAATTATTCCCTCGAATCCGATGTAATACTCGTTCCATCCGGTTTCTTTGTCGGGGCAGTAAGAATGCCATTTGCCGGGGAAGAGAACAATTATCTGCCCTTTTTTAACAACTTGTTTTTTAGTGTATTCTGAAGAAAAAGTTCCTTTGCCCTTGCTGATGTACACTATCTGGTATTCGTTGAGAATCCTCCCTTTGTTGGGCTCGAAGTAGTAGCTCTTGGGATGTTCGGTAGATGGGTAGAGGGTATTGGGAGCAATGGGTTGAAAGCCAACAGTGTTGACAGTCAACCCGAATTTCTTGTCTTTTTCGCTGACTATTAAATACTTAAAATCAATTCCAAAATCATTAAATCGCATGCCGTCAAAACAAAAAAGTATGAATTTAAGGATATATATGGAGCAAAGTTAAGTAATTAATTTAAATAATCAGAATAAATTAGGAATTATCAGCGAAAAGATTAAAATTGCCATCCCGATAACTAAATAAATAACTGCTTTGTTTCCGGCTCCTTTCCATTCTTTCAGAATGATGCCCCACACGTTGCTGAAAGTCACATTCAGCGACATCAGGATACTCCAGGAGAATGCCATCATGGCGCTTCCGGGTGTAAGGAAACTTTTGCCAAGTTCAAGACCGAAAAATTGCGAATACCACAGAATGCCTGCCAGAGCACAAAAAAGCAGGTTGTTGACAAATATATTTTTCGGTACGCTGAAATAATCTTTCAGTGTTTTATTTTTGAAGTTCTGATACAGGCAATACACGGCGTTGGTAATAAAACCACCCAGCGTAATCAGAAAAATAGCCGGAAGTCCTGCGTAGAGCGCTTTGGTTCCCATACCGATGGCAGCATCCTTGATTGGAGTGGCAGCTTCGATACCCAGGCTGAAGCAGGCGCTCATCACACCGGCCAGTATAGCTACGAGCAATCCTTTACCTAATGCGAAATCCTTGATGGCCGCTTTTTTCTGTTCCTCGGTCATGTTTTTGGCGCGAAGACTACCGGCGAATCCGATTACTGAAATACCAGCAATGGCAACACTGACTCCGATCAGAAGTATCAGTCCCTTACCGTGCAGCAAATCTGTACCTGTCATCAGTGCCGGGATAAGTGTTCCGAATGCCGAACAAGTGCCCAGGGCGATACTCTGACCCAGAGCAACACCCAGGTAACGCATACTCAGACCGAAAGTAAGACCTCCAACGCCCCAGAGCGCGCCGAAAAACATGGCTTTCCAGGCAGCGCCATCGCCCGACGAAAGAATTTCGCCCAGCGAATGTCCGTCGGGTACAGCCAGCAATGCTCCGAGATAGGGAAATATCAGCCAGGCAAAAATGCCCTGAACCAGCCAGAAACTCTCCCATGCCCAGGTTTTCACTTTTTTGATAGGAACGTATGAGCTCGACTGGCCCATACTTCCTACTGCTATAATCAGCAAACCTATCAGGGTATTCATCGTTTAAATTCTTTTTGATGTAACCGTGTTTTCGTACTCTTCAATTTCTTTGATGAACTCATCGCCAACGGCAATCCCCTGAGTGTGGCAATAATAGTTGTAAACTGCATTCCAGGGCAGCGCTTTCAGTTCTTCGAGGTAAGCCAGCCGCTGGAAGTTTTTATCTTCTTTTTCGTATTCGCGAAGTTTTTCAGTTGGTTCGAGCAGTGCCTGCAGCATGGCTTTCTGAGTGGACCGGATACCCACCACGTAAGCTCCGATGCGGTTGATGGATGCATCGAAATAATCCAGGCCAACGTTTACACGGTTCATTTCACCGGAGCGTACTATTTCCTGCGTGAGTTCGAGCAATGGATCGTTCAGAATCACTACGTGGTCGCTGTCCCAGCGTTCCGGGCGGCTTACGTGAAGCGTAATCTGCGGAACATAAAGAAGCATGGATGAAATTTTATCGGCAATGCCTTCGGTAGGATGGAAGTGCCCGGCATCCAGCGTAAGTGCTATGTTGTTTTTTACGGCATATCCCATATAAAACTCATGCGACCCAACAACGTAGCTTTCGCTTCCGATTCCGAAAAGTTTACATTCCACGCAGTCTATCAGGTATTTTTTGTCAATTTTTTCAGCCAGAACTTCGTCGAGCGATTCCTGAAGCAATCTTCTGTGTTCCAGACGCGATACGGTTTTATCCTTTTCTCCGTCATGCACCCAAATGTTGTGAACACATGGCGAGCCTTGCTGACGGCCAATTTCTGCGGCTATGCGGCGACAGGCGCGCAGGTGGTTTTTCCAGAAATTTCTGATTTCGGGATCAAAACTCGAAAGGGAGTAATTTCCGGATTTCGGATGTGAGAAAAACGTGGAGTTGAAGTCAATTTTTATTCCCGTTTCTTTTGCCCAGTCTATCCATGACTGGAAATGTTTGGGTTCGATCTGGTCTCTGTCAACGAATTCGCCGCCAAAATCGCCGTAGATAGCGTGTAAACTCAGCCGGTGGCTTCCCGGAACGAGTTTTGTCACTTTCTCGATGTCCTGTTTCAGTTCATCAATGGTACGTGCTTTGCCGGGGTAATTGCCGGTGGCCTGAATTCCACCCGAAAGTTCTCCGTCGGGATTTTCGAAACCCGATACATCATCCGATTGCCAGCAATGTATTGAAATTGATAATTCTTCTAACCGGTTGAGGGCTTTGTCCACATCAACACCCAATGCTGCATATTGAGCTTTGGCATCTTCGTATGCAAGTTTAATTTTTTCTGCTTTCATGGTTTAATTTTTATATCATTAAAATGTTTATATATCTCTGTTGTGTAACATATATTGGTTAAAATTAGATTCCCATAGTTCTGAATCCTGAGGTTCAAATCTTTCGAGTTCAATTGAATTCCGGATAATCCGGCGTATTTCGTCTTTATTCTTTACTATCCCGGCTGCCTTTGCCTGCATCATAATATTTCCCATGGCAGTGGCTTCGGAAGGTCCGGCTAAAACGGTTTTACCAACGGCATTTGCTGTAAATGCGTTAAGCATTTTGTTCTGTGCGCCGCCTCCGATGATGTGGAGTGTGTCGATGGGGAAGGTGGCTAACTTTTGCAGATTAGCCAGTACCTCCTTGTACCGGAATGCAAGGCTTTCATAAATGCAACGTGCTGTTTCGCCTATCGATTCGGGTACAAACTGGTCGGTTTGCCTGCAATATTCCCTGATGGCTTCAGGCATAGACACCGGACTTGCAAAACAGGGTGAATCAGGATTGATAAAGCATTTGAATGGTTCCGCTTCGGTGGCAGCTTTCACAATGTCGTTATACGATAAAGAGGTTTCTTTTTCCCACTCTTTCTTGCATTGTTCTATCAGCCACATGCCGCAGATGTTCTTCAGAAGTCTGACCGAACCGTCGGCACCGCCTTCGTTGGTGAAATTGAGCGAGTATGTTTCATCATTGATTACCGGTTCTGCCGACTCGATTCCCATCAACGACCAGGTTCCGGAGCTCAGGTAGGCAAAGTTCTCATTTTCTGCCGGAGCAGCCAGTACAGCCGATCCGGTATCATGTCCGGCAACAGCTATCACGGCGATGTCGCCCAGTCCGGTTTGTTTTTTCACCGTGTCGGACAGTTTGCCTGTTTCCGTTCCGGAGAAAACTACCGGAGCAAATTTTTCGGGAGTTAAGCGGATGGCTTTAAGCAACGATTCATCGAATTTTCGGGAATAAGGATCAATCATCTGGGAAGTTGATGCAATGGTGTACTCGGTTACCATGTTGCCCGTAAGCATATAAGACAATGCATCGGGCATAAAGAGTATTTTATCTGTTGCCTCGCAGATGGAGTTATTCTCTTCCAGCTGAGTCGAAAGCTGAAACAGAGTGTTGAAATTCATGATCTGAATACCGGTTTTTCGATAAACTTCTTCTTTGGGCATGAATTTTTTAAAGAATCGTTCAGGAGCTCCTGCAGTATGAGAATCCCTGTAACTGTAAGGCATGCGAAGCGGTTCGCCATCTTTCCCGAAGCAAACAAAGTCAACTCCCCAGGTGTCGATTCCGAGCGATGATATGTGTATTCCCTCAGTATTCACCTGTTTGAGCGATTTGATTATTTCACTGTATAAATGAAACAAATTCCAGTAAAGCCTGCCGTTGATTTCAATAATCGGATTCGGGAAACGATTGATTTCCTTTAGTTCCAGTTTGTTGTCGATGATATGTCCCAGAATAGCCCTGCCGCTGGATGCGCCTAAATCAATAGCCAGAAAAGAATTGGTTGTGTGTTCGCTCATGGTGTTGACGGATAAAAAATAATGTCGCAAATATAGAGATTAGTTGCGATTACAAATGTTGAAAAAATGATTTAATAACTATGCTATTTGATATAATTTATGAAATCAACCTATTTAAAATGAATATCAACTCCTGAAAATATCAAGAATATGCAATTAATGCCTTTTTTCGCACTGCCTTTCGAATAATGTTACGAAAAATTTGTTTCGTCAGGTATTTATTACTGTTGTGACAACTGCAAACATAATCGAATGATGATGACACGGAATGCTCCGGTCACAAGCATATCGTATTCAAATCATCAGACTACATTAATTGATATAAATACTGTGATTATTGATAAAACAAACCGGGTGTGATTGTGAAATTAATTTTATCATTGTAATTTTACAAGCGATCTTTTTTGTTTTTCTGAAAAAACTGAAAATCCATGAAACACATTTTTTACTTAAGTCTGCTCCTGTTTTTTTCTTTTTTATCATTGGAGACTACCGGTGCGCAGAAAAAGAAAGAATCCGTAAACGATTCGAATACACCCCTTCATTTGCTTCAGCCCGATTACAAAACTCCCTACCGGATACCTGAAAAAAATGTCGTAAAAGCTGACCTCGACAGGATACTCACTTACCTCGAAGGTGTTACTCCCACGGCGCTGGTAAACAAATCCACAGGTAAAGAGATTGCAAATTACTCGGACATCAATCCGGAGACTCAGATAAAAAGAGGTGATTTCCGGCTGGGTAGTTACGAATGGGGTGTTACCTATGCTGCCATGCTCGCGGCCGCCGAAATTACCGGTGACAAACGATACGAAAACTATGTGAATCAACGTTTCAGCTTCCTGGCTGAAAATTATCCCTATTTCAGGAAATTATATACTGATTACGGAGGTAATACCGACTCGCAGATCCGTCAGATAGTAAATCCGCAGGCTCTCGACGATGCCGGTGCTGTTTGTGCGGCTATGATAAAAGCAACCCGCCGTAATCCAGACCTGAAACTCAAACCTCTGATTGATAATTACATGAATTTTATCATGTATCACGAATACCGGCTTTATGATGGAACTTTTGCGCGCAGACGTCCTCAACTGAATACGGTTTGGCTCGATGATATGTTTATGAGCATTCCCGCACTGGTACAAATGGGAAAGCTGACCGGCGAAAATAAATATTTTGATGAAGCCGCAAAACAGATTAATTCTTTTTCCGAAAAAATGTTTGTCGCCGAAAAAGGATTGTTTCGTCACGGATGGGTCGAATCGATGAAAGAGCATCCTTCTTTTTTCTGGGCAAGAGCAAACGGATGGGCTTTACTCGCACTGACCGAAGCGCTGGATGCACTACCAGAAAGCCATCCACAGAAAGATAAAGTGCTGGAACTATTTAAATCGCATATCAGCGGATTGCTTCCTCTCCAGTCTGGTGATGGATTCTGGCATCAGTTACTCGATAGAAATGATTCTTATCCCGAAACTTCAGCAACAGCTATTTATGTGTATTGTATCGCTCATGCCATCAATAAGGGCTGGCTCGATGCCACCGCTTACGGACCGGCTGCTCTTTTAGGCTGGAATGCCGTTTCCAAAAAAATTAATGCACAGGGTCAGGTAGAAGGAACCTGCGTGGGTACAGGCATGGCATTTGATCCTGCATTTTACTGTTATCGTCCGGTAAGTCCTTATGCGGCACATGGTTATGGTCCTGTGATCATGGCAGGTGCAGAAGTCATCAGTTTGCTGGAAAAGCAGCATCCGAAGATGAATGACAATGCCATACAGTTTTACAACACCGAGCAAACTACTACAGCACCAATTTTTAGTATTAATGACCAGTCGCGACCGGACGAAATTGTTTCGGGCAGCACACGGAAGAATAAAGATGCACCGGTTGTTTTTATCATTGGCGATTCTACAGCTAAGAACGGTCGCGGGAAAGGTGACGGAGGCCAGTGGGGCTGGGGAAGTTTTTTTCAGCAATTCCTGGATACAACCCGCATATCGGTTGAAAATCATGCACTGGGAGGACGGAGCAGCCGCACTTTCTATACCGAAGGATTGTGGGATAAAGTATTGCCCGGAATTAAAAAAGGTGATATTGTTTTTATTCAGTTTGGACATAATGACGGCGGACCACTCAATACGGGACGTGCACGTGCATCGCTGAAAGGAACCGGGGAGAATTCCGAAACAGTTATCATGGAAAGAACAGGCGGACCTGAAGAAGTGTTCACTTTCGGACATTACCTCAGAATTTATATCCGCCAGGCTAAAGCAATTGGTGCTGTTCCCGTTGTGCTGTCGCATACGCCGGGCAATTCCTGGGAAGGTGGGAAAATGCTCCGAAACAGCGACACATACGGCGGTTGGTCGAAAGAAGTGGCTGAACAGGAAGGTGTTTACTTTATTGATATGAATGATATTGTAGCCCGCAAGTGCGAGTCGCTCGGACAGGAAAAAACCAATGAACTCTACAAAGACCGCGTTCATACCTCGTATGAAGGAGCCATGCTTAATTGTAAATCATTAATTGAGGGAATACGAAATGTGCCTGAACTGACACTGAATAAATACATTAAATAAAAACCCAAAAAAATACAACCATGAAAAGAGAAGCATTTAAAATGTTTTTGAAACCCGGCTTCGAAGCCGAATACGAAAAACGCCACAATGAAATCTGGCCTGAACTGGAAAAGCTGCTGAAAGATGCGGGAGTATATGATTATTCCATTTTTTGGGATAAAGATACCAACGTGTTGTTTGCTGTGCAAAAAACTTCCGGCGAAGGTAATTCACAGGATTTGGGCAGCAACCCGATTGTTCAGAAATGGTGGGCATATATGGCAGACATCATGGATACTAACCCCGATAATTCACCTGTTTCTATCCCGTTGAAGGAAGTGTTCCGTATGGATTGAATTTAATTCTGATTGTAAATGAAACGATACTTATCAGTCTTTTTTGTACTTGTTTTTGCTTCCGCGTGGAGTATACAGGCACTGGGTGTTGATTACCGTTTTTACTTCAGCGAGCAGGCTGCCCGAAAAGGTTTTGTGAAAGTAACCGAAAAAACGGTTTACGGTGCCGGTTCGGCATTCGGTTACGATCTGAAAACTGTGCAAAACGGGAAAGATGCTTTTTTCTTTTCGGTCGATTTGCCTGAAGGGAATTACAGGGTAAAACTGACGCTGGGAAATCAGGAATTTGAAACAAACACAACCGTTCGGTCCGAATCAAGAAGACTGATGCTGGAAAATATCAGAATTCCGAAAGGAAAGTTTGTTACGCGTGAAATTTCTGTCAATCTCAGGAATACCAAAATCGGAACACGTGATTCGGTGAGAATTAAACCCCGTGAAATTGGTAAACTGAACTGGGACAACAAGTTGACGCTCGAAATCAATGGCATCCATCCGTCCCTGGCCTGTTTGGAAATTTCATCAGCCGATAACCTGCCCACTGTTTTTCTGGCAGGAAATTCTACCGTAGTCGATCAGGACAATGAACCCTGGTGTGGTTGGGGGCAAATACTTCCGCGATTTATGAGTCCGAAAATTGCGATTGCCAATTATGCCGAATCCGGAGAAGCGGGCAATACTTTTATCCGGTCAAACCGGTTTGCAAAACTGCTTCACGAAATGAAAAAAGGTGATTATCTTTTTATCGAATTCGGACATAACGATATGAAGCAAAAAGGTGAAAATGCCGGAGCATTCAAAAGCTACAAACAGAGTTTGGTGTATATGATCAACGAAACCCGCAAAAAAGGCGGTACACCCATACTGGTTACACCCATGAACCGTCGGCGTTTCGATGACAATGGAAAAGTCATTAACACGCTCGAGGATTTTCCGGATGCAGTTCGTCTGACCGGTAAAGAGCTGAATGTGATGGTTGTGGACCTCAATGCCATGAGCAAAGTATTGTATGAAGCCTGGGGACCCGATGAATCGGTGAAAGCCTTTGTTCATTATCCGGCAGGAACATTTCCCGGACAAAAAACCGACCTCGCCGATAATACACATTTCAATACTTATGGAGGCTATGAAATCTGCAAATGCATTTTGAAAGGTTTGAAGGATAATAAATCGCAACTGAGAAAATACATTGTAAAAGATTTTACCTCCTTTGATCCGGCAAAACCTGATAAATCCAGTGAATTCAGCATTCCGGCTACTCCCTTCAGTTCAACAGAGAAACCGGATGGAAATTAAGAAAAAGTCATAAATTGAAAGATAGAACACTGTTCAAATAATTCTCAAGATACAAGAAAATGATTTATAACCAGCTCAGATCCCTCTTTAGGGAGTGGGCAGATATATAATTAATATGAAAAGAAATTTATTATTATTCAGCATTTTAGTTTTCTCAGCTGGTTCACTTTTTTCACAAAACAGAACTGACGAAGAAGCCATCAGGGCGGTGGCTGATAATATTCTCAAACAGCCTGTAACGCAGTTCGTTGGAGTTGATGATGGAACTGTTTACAACAGCACGGCTGAAATTCCTGCCGGAAAAGATGTGAAGTTCAGAAGTCCGCTCACCGAATGGCATTATTCGAATGGTGTGCTCGATATGGCAATGATATCGCTCG
>CAZWLJ010000020.1:0-52382 GCA_964634605.1 uncultured Paludibacter sp. | reverse complement strand
TTCAATCAGAAATACTGATATCCGTCATCAGTTTCAGCAGACACAGTAAAACTAAATGAATTTACAGAATTATTGTTTGTTTTAAGTTTTATGGATTCAGGCAGACTACTTCGTGATGAAATAGTCTGCCTTATTAAAAAAACATTTTGTAAACTCATTCAGCATTTTTACAATCATTTTATTCTATTTTCTATTTAGTAATAAAGCATTTTAATTTATAACAAGGAGTATTTATAACGATAATTACCCGGAAGAAAAATAATGAATTGTTTCGGTTTATCACATTTAAGTTATTTTTAATAACATATTGAAACTTTTTTAACCATTATACTTTTTATTCAGATTCCAACAATAATCTTATTTAAATAAACAACAGAAAATGAATATATGCATTTCAAAATGTCTATTTTTGTATTAAAATAAAAATCAAAATTTCCATATCTGATATAAACATTTTAAAACTAACAAAAACAACATAATATTATGTCATCTTTAAGATTCACAGCAGTAGAAGAAGCATTCAAAAAGAAAGCATTATGTGTTTCAGCTCCTTCAAAATTCACAACCGACTATTACGGTAAGTATGTATTTACCAAATCCATCATGGCCAAATATCTGTCAAAAGATATTATGAAAGCATTGAATAATGCCATAGATAAAGGCATAACCCTCGACCGCAGCATTGCTGACGACGTAGCAACTGGCATGAAAATGTGGGCAATGGATTTAGGAGCCACCCATTACACTCACTGGTTTCAACCGCTGACTGATGGAACTGCTGAAAAGCATGACTCATTTATCGACTATGCTGCCGGTCCCGGCGAAGCCATCATTGAAGATTTTTCAGGAAAACTGCTTGCACAGCAGGAACCCGATGCATCATCATTCCCCAGCGGAGGTATACGCAGCACATTCGAAGCACGCGGATATACAGCCTGGGATCCATCATCACCTGCATTTGTCGTTGATGACACACTATGCATCCCTACCATTTTCATATCGTATACAGGGGAATCGCTCGACCAGAAAGCTCCGCTGCTCAAATCACTCAATGCTGTTAACAAAGCAGCAACTGCTGTTTGTCAGATGTTCGACCCGAACGTAAAAAAAGTAAGCGCATATCTTGGCTGGGAACAGGAGTATTTTCTGATTGATGAAGGATTGTATGCCACCCGTCCGGACCTTATGCTAACCGGTCGCACACTGATTGGCCACGAATCTGCCAAAAATCAGCAGATGGAAGACCATTATTTCGGATCCGTTCCTACACGTGTTGCCGCATACATGAAAGACCTGGAGTTTGAAGCCTACAAATTTGGAATTCCACTGAAAACCCGTCATAACGAAGTTGCCCCGAATCAGTTTGAACTTGCACCTATTTTTGGAGAATGTAACCTGGCTGTCGATCAGAACCTGCTGGTGATGTCCATCATGAAAAAAGTGGCTCGCCGTCACGGCTTCCGCCTGCTGTTACACGAAAAACCTTTTGCGGGCATCAATGGCTCAGGAAAACACAACAACTGGTCATTGGGAACCGATACCGGCGTTGGCCTGCTCACTCCGGGCAAAACTCCGGAAGAAAACCTGCAGTTCATCACTTTCCTTGTAAATATCCTGATGGCTGTTTACAAAAACAATGCGTTGCTGAAAGCATCGATTATGACAGCTCAAAACGCACACCGACTTGGCGCTAATGAGGCACCTCCTGCCATTATTTCAGCATTTCTCGGCAAACAGATTACAGCAGTTCTGGATAAGCTCGAAAACAGTACCAGCGACGAAGCAATCGTGATGACCGAGAAAAAAGGCTTAAGCCTTGGTATAGCCCATATCCCTGAAGTTTTGCTCGACAACACCGACCGTAACCGTACTTCACCGTTTGCCTTCACCGGTAACCGTTTCGAATTCCGTGCTGTAGGTTCTTCAGCAAACTGTTCTTCGGCTATGGCAACCCTCAATGCTGCAGTTGCAGCACAGCTCACGGAATTCAAAGCTACTGTGGATGAAAAAATTGCTTCAGGCGCTACTGTTCAGAGCGCTATTTTCGAAGTAATCAAAGATTACATCAAAATATCCAAACCAATCCGTTTCGATGGTAATGGCTACAGCGACGAATGGAAAGCTGAAGCTGCCAGACGCGGCCTGGATTGCGAAACCAGTGTTCCGGAAATTTACAAAGCATTCACCAGCGAACAAAGTGTGAAAATGTTTACCTCAACGGGTGTACTCACCGAAAAAGAACTTCATGCCCGCAATGAAGTGAAATGGGAAACCTACACCAAGTGGATACAAATTGAAGCACGCGTATTGGGTGATATAACAATGAACCACATCATTCCGCTGGCAACACGCTATCAGAGTTTTCTGCTGGATAACGTATCGAAAATTAAAGCAGTATTCAGCGGTGAAAAAGCAGAAAAACTCAGTAAAATGGATTCTGACCTGATAGTAGAAATAGGTGAACGAATTGCAACCATCAAAAATGCAGTTGACGATATGGTTGACATCCGTCGCTCTGTAAACAAAATAGAAGACGAATACGAAAAAGCAGTTGCATATCATGATAAGGTACTTCCCTATTTCGATATTATCCGCTACAACACCGATAAACTTGAGTTGATTGTGGATGATGAAATGTGGACACTGCCTAAATACAGAGAAATGCTGTTTATCAGATAAAAAATAGAATTCTCCCATACTTTAAAAAAATAGTGAGAATTCTTAGCTTAAAGTATTCTCACTATTTTCAACAATAAAACTTAACAAACAAACGATTGCCATTGACGCTTTTTATCCGAAAGCAATGTCAGTACTTCCAAACATATTATGAGTTTAAGTCCATTACAAATAGATGAATATGAGCAGCGTTCGCTGTACTCATTTCAAAACGAACACGATGCATGCGGCGTAGGTCTTGTTATCAATCTCAGCGGAGATAAATCGCATGAAATTGTCGATAACGGCCTTCAGGTACTTGAAAATATGGTACACCGCGGAGCTGAAAGCGCCGACAACAAAACCGGTGACGGAGCCGGTATTCTGGTGCATATTCCTCATGAATTTATTCTTTTACAGGGAATCGCTGTACCTTCGAAGGGCAAATACGGCACCGGACTGGTTTTCCTTCCAAAAGACGTTCAAAAATCCAACGATTGCCTGAATGTCATCAAAGATTATGTTGAAAAAGAAGGTTTAACACTACTGGCAGTACGCGATGTACCGGTAAACAGTGAAATTCTCGGAGAAATATCTGCCTCTAACGAGCCAGACATCAAACAGATTTTTATAACCGGCAATCTACAACAGGATGAATTAGAACGTAAACTTTACATTGTCCGTAAAAAAATTGAGAAAGCCATACAACAGTCGAAACTTGCTGCAGAACGTAGTTTCTACATCGTAAGCCTTTCCACCAAACAAATGATTTACAAGGGAATGCTGACTTCCCTGCAGTTGCGTGAATATTTTCCTGATCTCAGCAATCCGAATTTTACCAGCCGCATTGCACTGGTTCACTCACGCTTCAGCACCAACACTTTTCCCACCTGGGATCTGGCACAGCCATTTCGCATGATAGGACATAATGGTGAGATCAATACAATCCGTGGCAACCGGCAGTGGATGGAAAGCCGCGAAAGTGTTCTGAAATCGGATATCCTGGGAAATATGAAAGACTTATACCCCATTGTTCAGCCCGGCATGAGCGATAGCGCTTCGCTTGACAACGTGCTGGAATTCCTGGTGATGTCGGGTAAAAGTCTTCCACATGCCATGGCAATGCTTGTACCTGAAAGTTTCAACGATAAAAATCCTATTTCGGATGGATTGAAGGCTTTCTATGAATATCACAGCATGTTGATGGAACCCTGGGACGGACCTGCAACACTGCTTTTCAGCGACGGACGATTCGCCGGCGGTATGCTCGACCGGAACGGACTTCGACCTGCCCGCTACACCATCACGAATGACGATCGCATGATTATTGCTTCCGAAACAGGAACAATAGATATCGAAGCTTCGAATATCAAAGCACGTGGAAGGTTAAGACCGGGTAAAATGCTGATTGTTGATACCAGAACCGGTCAGATTTTTTATGATAACGAACTTAAAGACGGACTCGCTAAAGCATTCCCCTACCGCGACTGGCTGAACAAAAATTGCAGCAACCTCGATGTAATTTCCTCAGGCCGAAGCGTGAACAACGATATACAAAATTATGAAACTCTTCTGACTGCATTTGGTTACTCCGTAGAGGATATCCACAATCTGATCATCCCGATGGCAAACGAAGGGAAAGAACCTGTGTCATCCATGGGTAATGATGTTACTCTCGCTGCATTTTCAACCAAACCCCAGCGTTTGTTCAACTATTTCAGACAGCAGTTTGCCCAGGTAACCAACCCTCCTATCGACCCGATACGCGAAGAACTTGTAATGTCACTTACCGGCTATGTTGGTTCCGTGCATCAAAATCTGCTTGAACAAATTCCAGAATTGTCCAAAATTGTGAAACTGAAAAGTCCGATTTTGACGAACACTCAGTTTGATATTTTACTGAATTTGAGATACAAAGGCTTCTCAACGGCTGTTTTACCAATGCTTTTCGATCCGAGACAAGGTACAAAAGGGCTTGAAAAAGCGATTGATGAACTTTGTATTTCGGTAGAAAAGGCGGTAGATGAAGGTAAAAATTACATCGTACTCAGCGACCGGGGCGTTGATGCTGCACATGCACCAATTCCCTCCCTGCTGGCCGTATCAGCCGTACATTTATACCTGGTGGAAAAACGCAAGCGGATGCAGATTGATATTGTTGTGGAAAGCGCCGAACCGCGTGAAGTAATGCATTTTGCTCTTTTATTTGGTTTTGGAGCCAACGCCGTAAATCCTTACCTCGCGTTTGCCGTACTTAACCGTAAAATTAAATCGGGCGATATACAACTTGACTTTGACACTGCTAAAAAGAATTATATCAAGTCCATAAATAAGGGATTACTCAAGGTACTTTCAAAAATGGGAAATTCCACATTGAGAAGCTATCGCGGAGCACATATTTTTGAAGCTATCGGCATTTCATCAAGAGTACTGAACTCATATTTCAAGGATATTTCCTCAAAAATCGAAGGCATTGATATGGACGATATTGCGCGTGAAGTACTGCAACCTTTCCGGGAAGCATTCAACACAGAAAGCAATGAAACATTCCTTCTGAAAAACTTAGGAAATTATGCATACCGGAATGAAGGTGAATATCACGCCTGGAATCCCGAAACAATCGCACGACTGCAAATTGCCACTAAAACAGGGGAATATGCCAGATATAAAGAATATGCAGCTTTGGTCGACAATAAACCTAACCCTGCATTTATTCGCGACTTACTTGATTATCAACAAAATCCGATTGACATTTCAGAAGTTGAGCCTGTTGAAAATATCATGAAACGCTTCTGTACGGGTGCCATGTCTTATGGCTCAATCAGTCGCGAGGCACACGAAGCAATGGCTATGGCCATGAATAAAATCGGTGGAAGAAGCAATACCGGAGAAGGCGGAGAAGATCCTGAACGCTATAAAAAAAGGGAAGACGGACTGAGTACCCGCAGCGCCATCAAACAGGTTGCATCGGGACGTTTTGGCGTGACAGCCGAATACCTGGTGAATGCTGACGAGCTGCAGATAAAAATTGCTCAGGGTGCAAAACCTGGCGAAGGCGGACAACTTCCGGGTTATAAAGTGGATAAAATAATTGCCAAAACAAGACATTCCATTCCGGGAATTTCGCTCATTTCACCACCACCGCATCACGATATTTACTCCATCGAGGATTTAGCTCAGCTGATTTTCGATTTGAAAAACATCAATCCGAAAGCCATCATCAGCGTTAAACTGGTATCTGAAAGCGGTGTAGGTACAATAGCCGCAGGTGTGGCCAAAGCCAAAGCCGATTTAATCCTTATCAGTGGTGCTGAAGGAGGTACCGGCGCAAGTCCGTCAAGTTCCATCAAACATGCAGGGCTTCCCGTAGAAATTGGACTTGCCGAAACACAGCAAACCCTGGTAATGAATAACCTGCGCGGTAAAATCCGTTTACAATCCGACGGACAACTCAAAACCGGTAAAGATATCATTATTTCAGCGCTTCTGGGAGCTGAGGAATATGGCTTTGCCACCAGTGCACTGATTGTTCTGGGATGTGTGATGATGCGTAAATGTCATATGAACACCTGTCCTGTGGGTGTAGCTACACAAAATGAGGAACTGCGCAAACGCTTCCTGGGAAGATACGAATACCTGGTCAATTTCTTTACTTTCCTGGCAGAAGATGTCCGCGAACATTTGGCAAATCTTGGCTTCAAAACACTGGATGAAGCCATCGGAAGAGCCGACCTGCTGAAACGGAAACATTATCCGGAGTTTCCTAAAACTGAGAAAATTGATCTAGCCCGTATTACATTTGTTCCAAAAGAAGCTGCAACGAACGCTCTCCGCAAAATAAGCGAACAGGATCACAAACTTGACAATATTCTCGACCGGGAACTTATCGCGAAATCTCTTCCTGCTCTCGACCTGTGTATGCCTGTCGATTTTCAGTCAAAAATAAAAAATACAGATCGTACTACTGGTGCCATGCTCTCGGGTGAAATAGCCAAACGCTACGGGCAGGCTGGATTACCTGATAATACCATTTCGATATCCTTTGAGGGATCAGCCGGACAAAGTTTCGGTGCATTCCTGGCAAAAGGTATTACCTTCCGCTTACATGGCGATGCAAACGATTATCTGGGAAAAGGCATTTCAGGAGGGAAAATTATCGTAACACCTCCTAAAGGAAGCACATTTCCACCGGAAGAAAATATACTTTGTGGCAACACATTGCTTTACGGAGGAACATCCGGCGAGGTTTATATCAACGGTGTAGTCGGTGAACGTTTCTGCGTGCGCAATTCTGGAGCAACGGCTGTCGTTGAAGGAGCAGGTGATCATTGTTGTGAATATATGACCGGTGGCCGTACAGTTGTTTTAGGACCAACGGGACGAAACTTTGCAGCCGGAATGAGTGGTGGCGTTGCCTATGTGCTCGACGAGAAAGGCGATTTCGACTATTTCTGCAACATGGAAATGGTGGAACTTTCACTTATAGAAGACAGCAGTGACAACAAAGAACTGCGCGGCTTAATCGAAGCTCACTACAAATTTACCAACAGTCCGCTGGCAGCGAAAATTCTTGCCAATTGGAATGAATACGTCGAAAAATTCATTAAAGTGGTACCTATTGAATACAAGAAAGTACTCGAAGAAGAAAAAATCGAGGCAATCAAACGTAAGATTGCAAGCGTAGAAAGAGATTATTAAAAGCCCCTCTAAATCTCCCCGAAAGGGAGACTTACACAACCAGAAAGAAAAAACAACAAGCAAAACAAAACTTATCAAAGTTTCCCCTGCCGGGGAAATTTGAGACTAAATAATATGGGAAATCCAAAAGCATTTATCAGTATTCCGCGCAAGGAAGCGGGATACCGCCCTGTTCTCGAACGAATTTATGATTTCGGAGAAGTGGAGCAGACACTTAATCAGGAAGACCGCAAATTACAGGCATCACGCTGCATGGACTGTGGAATACCATTTTGTCACTGGGCTTGCCCGCTGGGCAACAGAATGCCTGAATGGCAGGATCTGATTTACAAGGGAAGATGGAAAGAAGCCATCGAAATACTGCATGAAACGAATAATTTTCCTGACTTTACCGGACGAATTTGTCCGGCACCCTGCGAAAAATCCTGCGTACTCAATCTGAGTGAAGCTCCTGTAACCATTCGTGAAAACGAAGCTGCAGTAACCGAAGTGGCATTCAATGAGGGCATGATTAAGGCAAGACCACCAAAAATGCGAACAGGGAAAAAAGTTGCTGTCATTGGTTCCGGTCCGGCAGGACTGGCTGCCGCCCAGCAATTGAACCGTAAAGGTCATACCGTTACTGTTTTTGAAAAAGATAACAGCATCGGAGGTTTGCTCAGGTATGGAATTCCAAACTTTAAGCTGAATAAAAACGTTATCGACCGCAGACTGACTCAACTGACAGAAGAAGGTATTATTTTCAAAACAAATACAGAAATAGGTAATACAATCGCGGGTGCAGAGGTTATGAAAGAATATGATGCCGTGTGTCTGGCAGTAGGTGCGGGTCATCCACGTGATATATCACCGGCTGGCCGGGATTTGAAGGGCATTTATTTCGCCATGGATTTTCTTTCACAACAAAATCAGGTTATCATGGAAGAAACCATGACTATTCCCGAGCGATTAACAGCCAAAGACAAACATGTACTTGTTATCGGTGGTGGTGACACAGGATCCGATTGTGTAGGAACTTCCATACGTCAGGGAGCGACCAAAGTGACTCAAATAGAAATTTTACCAAAACCACCAGCCGGGAAAAATCCGGATACACCCTGGCCTTATTACCCAAACATTCTTAAAACATCCAGTTCGCACCAGGAAGGCTGTGAACGAAAATGGTCGCTGAATACCCTTGAATTCAAGGGTAAAAACGGACAGGTGAAAGAAGTGGTTGTGGAAGAAGTGGAATGGCAAAAAGATGAAAATGGGAGAATGAACATGGTTTCCACCGGAAAAACCGAAACTATCAAGGCTAATTTGGTGTTCCTGGCATTGGGTTTTGTTCATCCTGTACATGAAGGTTTGCTGACTGAACTTGGCGTAGCATACGATTCACGTGGTAACGTTGCCGTTGACAAAGAAAACCAAAGCTCAGTATCGAAAGTATTTGCTGCCGGAGATGCAGCTATGGGTGCAAGCCTGGTTGTCCGGGCAATTGCCTCAGGACGAAAAGCGGCCGAAGATATTCACCATTATCTTGTACAAAATTTATAAGAACATCTGGATTATCACTATAATTTCAACAAACCCGATTTTAGTAAGAAAATTATTAACTTTTTAACTAACAACCAACTATGTGTGGCATTGTATGTACATTTAATATCAAACAACCAGTAGAAGTATTGCGACCACAAATACTCCAGATGTCTAAATTAATCCGTCACCGTGGCCCGGATTGGTCGGGTATTTTCGCTAATGAACATGCCATACTGGCTCACGAGCGCCTGGCAATCGTTGACCCGCATTCCGGAAAGCAACCACTTTACAGTAAAGACGGGAAACTGGTTCTGGCTGTCAATGGCGAAATTTATAATCACCGTGAAATCCGCCGTCAGTTCGAAGGAAAATACGAATTCCTGACACAATCCGATTGTGAAGTTATTCTGGCGCTCTACCGTGAAAAAGGTCCTGACTTTTTGGAAGACCTGAACGGAATTTTTGCTTTCGCGCTCTACGACATCGAAAATAACCGTTTTCTCATCGGACGTGATCACATCGGCATCATCCCGCTTTATCAGGGTTGGGATAAACAGGGGGCTTATTACGTGGCTTCAGAATTAAAAGCGTTGGAAGGTTATTGCAATAAGATTGAAGAATTTCTTCCGGGACAATATTATTACAGTCCGGATGGAAAACCCACAAAATGGTATGTCCGTGACTGGATGGAGTATGACAATGTGAAAGAAAACTCTTCCAGCGTTGAAGAACTCCGGCAGGCGCTCGAAAATGCGGTGGAACGTCAGTTGATGTCGGATGTGCCATACGGAGTACTGCTTTCGGGCGGGCTCGACAGTTCCATCATTTCGGCTGTAGCCAAAAAATTTGCAGCTAAACGTATTGAAAGTGGAAACACGGAAGATGCGTGGTGGCCTCAACTTCACTCTTTTGCCATTGGGCTGGAAGGATCTCCGGATCTGGCAGCTGCCCGGAAGGTTGCTGATCACATCGGATCAGTACATCACGAAATAAATTTTACTGTTCAGGAAGGACTGGATGCCATACGCGATGTTATCTATCATATCGAAACCTACGATGTGACTACTGTCAGAGCCAGTACGCCGATGTACCTCCTCTCCCGCTACATTAAATCCATGGGTGTTAAAATGGTGCTTTCGGGCGAAGGAGCCGATGAAATTTTCGGAGGATACCTTTACTTCCACAAAGCACCAAATGCCGAAGAATTTCACAAGGAAACGGTGCGTAAACTAAGTAAACTTCATCAGTACGATTGTCTTCGGGCCAATAAATCGCTGGCATCCTGGGGTGTTGAAGGGCGGGTGCCATTTCTCGACAAGGAATTCATGGATGTGGCGATGAGGCTAAATCCCAAAGATAAGATGGCCGGAAACGGAAAAATTGAAAAACATATACTCAGGCAGGCATTTGAAGACTATCTGCCTAAAGAGATTGCCTGGCGACAGAAGGAACAATTTTCGGATGGCGTTGGCTACAACTGGATTGACACGCTGAAAGTGATCGCAACAGAAAAAGTTACCGATGATGAGATGGCAAACGTTGCCTACCGCTTTCCTATCCAGCCGCCTATGACGAAAGAAGAGTATTACTACCGCAGCATTTACAGTGAACTATTCCCTTCGGACAGCGCTGCACTCTGTGTGCCGTCAGTGCCGTCAGTAGCTTGCAGCACACCGATTGCACTCGAATGGGACGAAGCTTTCAAGCGAAATGCCGATCCTTCGGGACGCGCAGTCAGTTCTGTGCATGAAAAGGGATACAAGAAATAATAGCTGTTTAGTTAAGCCGGGTTTGCTGAAAAATGCAACCCGGCTTTTTTTCAGCTTTATTTTTTACTTCTATATGCCTGAAAACAGGTAATTTTGTCAGTATTCTGCCATTTTTTTCATTCTTAACCGAAGTATCTGCCAATATGCTGGAGCTCTACTCATTATATCATTCAGAATTTTTAATCATTGCTATATATCAGCGTTAAAGCGCGTTAAACCGAATTTTAACATTGTTAAATTTAACCAAATGTTAAATGCTTTGTTCATTTTAGGCATATCATTTGCTAAATTTGTGTCAGACATTTAAACTTCAAAAATCTAAAAATAAAATTATGAGTACAAAAACTAAATCGATGATTTTTTTAGTGGCATTGATAATAGGTGTAAGTGCAGCAACAAGCCTGGCAACTACCTATGTTCAGAACAAAAACAACAATGCTGATTTTATAGAAAACACCGAAATTCCGGCACAAAATGCAAAAGCAAGATTTGCAAACGCAGTTCAGGGTATTGAAACAGACTTTACGGTAGCAGCTGATCTTACCGTTCATGCTGTAGTGCATGTAAAAACAAAAGCTCCGCGTAGTCAGCAGCAGGATTTTTTCAGCGATCCGTTTTTTGATTTCTTCTTCGGTCCGCAGCAGCGCCAGAAACAGAATACTCCTGAAGAAGCACAACCACTCGGAGCAGGCTCTGGTGTAATTATCAGTAACGACGGATATATAGTGACCAACAACCATGTGATAGACGGTGCAACGGAAATTGAAGTTACACTGAACGACAAACGAACATTCAAAGCCAAATTAGTTGGTGCTGATCCGTCTACCGATATTGCATTGCTTAAAGCAGATGCCACAAACCTTTCGAGCATTCCTTTCGGCAATTCTGACGATCTGAAAGTGGGTGAATGGGTACTTGCTGTGGGCAATCCTTTCAACCTGACTTCAACCGTTACAGCCGGAATTGTGAGCGCAAAAGCCAGAAACATCGGAATTATTGGTACAAACCGCTACGGTCAGCGCACCAATAATCTTTCCATCGAATCGTTTATCCAGACAGACGCAGCCATCAATCCGGGCAACAGCGGCGGAGCATTAGTCAACACCAAAGGTGAGCTTATGGGAATCAATACCGCTATAGCCTCACAGACAGGTTCTTACGCCGGATACGGATTTGCGGTTCCATCAAGTATAGTGCAGAAAGTAGTAACCGACCTGCGTCAGCATGGGGTGGTTCAGCGTGCATTGCTGGGTGTAAGCATCGGAGATATTACCACCGAAATAGCGAAGGAAAAAGAGCTGAAAACCCTCGACGGAGCACTCGTGGGAGATGTTGTAGAAGGTGGTGCAGCAGATAAAGCAGGCATTAAGAAAGACGATGTAATCAATGAAATAAACGGAATAAAAGTAAAATCATCATCCGAGCTTCAGGAACAGGTTAGCAGATATCGTCCGGGAGATAAAATAACTGTGGGATATATGAGAGACAAAAAGCAGATGCGAACTACGGCAAGTCTTATGAATGCAGATGGAACTACCGAAGTTGTTAAAAATGTGACAGCACCTAAAGACCTGGGCATACAACTGAAACCGATTGACAGCACAGTAAAGGAAGCCCTTGGAATAGATGCAGGACTCGAAGTAACTGCTGTGAATCAGGGAAAATTCAGAGATCAGGGAGTTCAGCAGGGATACATTATTCTGAAAATCAACAATCAGGCCATGTCGAGTATAAATGATTTTGAGAAAGTATACAACGAAGCTTCAAAATCCAAAAAAGCACTCAACATAGCAGGCGTGTATCCCACAACCGGAAAAATTGCCTATTATAAAATAGATCCGGAGAAATAATAACACCATTTTATCATAAAAATTAACAGACTTTTTTCATCCTGAAATCAGTCTGTTTTTTTATTCTTACCAAAAGAAATATCTTTGTATTCAATTTCAGAACATTGTAAAAAAAAACATCAAATGAGAAAAAACCTTGTAGCAACCGCCCTGCTGGTTTGCATAATAAGCTCCTCCCTGCAGGCTGCAAAAGTTGATACCGTAATGACTTACAGTACGGGTATGAAAAAAATTATCAAAGCACTGGTGGTAATCCCCGATTCGTATAATAAAATCACTTCATATCCGGTTTTCTATCTGCTACACGGTTACAGCGGCAATTACACCAGTTGGATTAAGGACATGCCTTCTACTGCAGCACTTTCCGATACCTATCAGATGATAGTGGTATGCCCCGATGGTGGTTTTTCAGGATGGTACTACGACAGCCCCGTGGACAGTTCATTTCGCTATGAAACTTACATTTCGAAAGAACTGGTGCCCTGGATAGACAGAAACTATAAAACCATAGCAGCACGCGAAGGAAGAGCCATATCGGGCTTAAGTATGGGTGGACATGGCGGTTTATTTCTGGGTTTTCGTCACCAGGATGTGTTCGGAGCGTGCGGAAGCATGAGTGGCGGTGTGGATATACGACCTTTCCCCAACAACTGGGATATAAGCAAACGATTAGGAATACAATCCCAACACGCCGGAAACTGGGAAAACCATAGCGTAATCAACCTGCTGCATCTGCTTACACCCAACGGAATTAAAATCATAATTGACTGTGGCACAGAAGATTTCTTCTACGAAGTAAACCTCAGACTTCATAATGAACTCAGATACAGAAACATTCCACACGATTTTATTTCACGTCCGGGAGGGCACAACCGCGAATACTGGGACAATGCAGTCAAATATCAGGCGCTGTATTTTTCAGATTTTTTCAGGTCAGCAACCATGCGAAAGAAATGAATTTATTAATCTTCGTTTTTTAAATACTGCAAATTGAAAAAAATTGAATGATTTTTGAAACATTCAGTCAACTTCATACGTTAATAAATTCAATGAGACCAGAACATCATCGGCTTAGCGATTGGAAACAGAAATAAAAATACATGAACCGTAACTTTATTTGCAAATATATTTTTAACATAAATAAATTTCTTTATTATTTAAAAAGCAGTACCTTTGCAGGCTTAATTTCCCCTACCCTATATGAGACAGCTAAAAATTACAAAATCAATTACCAATCGTGAAAGTGCCTCTCTTGACAAATATTTGCAGGAAATAGGACGTGAAGACCTTATTACAGTTGAGGAGGAAGTAGAACTTGCTCAGCGGATTAGAAACGGTGATCGTCTGGCGCTCGAAAAACTTACACGAGCCAATCTTCGATTTGTGGTTTCAGTAGCAAAACAGTATCAAAATCAAGGATTAAGTCTGCCTGATTTAATTAACGAAGGTAATTTAGGACTGATCAAAGCTGCAGAGAAATTTGATGAAACCCGCGGATTTAAGTTCATTTCCTATGCTGTATGGTGGATTCGTCAGTCTATTCTTCAGGCTTTGGCCGAGCAATCGCGTATTGTTCGCCTGCCGCTCAATCAGGTCGGATCTCTCAACAAGATCAACAAGGCTTTTTCGAAATTTGAGCAGGAAAACGAACGCCGCCCATCTGCCGAAGAACTCGCCGAAGAGCTCGACATACCGGTGGATAAAATCGCTGACACCATGAAGGTATCCGGACGACATGTATCGGTAGATGCACCATTTGTTGAAGGAGAAGACAACAGCCTGCTCGATGTGATGATCAACGACGACTCTCCCAATGCCGACCGGGTGCTTATCAACGAATCGCTTTCGAAAGAAATTGAACGCGCTCTCTCCACACTGAGCGACCGTGAGCATGATATAGTAAAAAAATTCTTCGGAATTGGCGTGCCTGAAATGACACTCGAAGAAATTGGAGTAGAATTCGGACTGACTCGTGAACGCGTAAGACAGATTAAAGAAAAAGCGATCAGAAGGCTAAGACAAAGCTCGAAAAGCAAACTTTTAAAAACCTATTTAGGCTAAAAAGTAATTTTCTGATTTCAAACCATAATGAAAAAAGAAACGGCTCCATTATTTTTGGAGCCGTTACTTTTTGTTCACCAACCAGAAACCGAATCTGATCACTAATTCTGAAGAAAAATATTATTTTGCTTTTTTTCCAAACCGTGGTAATGAGTCGTTTTTCTGTTTATCATCATTTCTGCGGTTCCTGTCGGGCCGTTCCCGGCGGTTTTCATTCATCCGGTCGATTCTCTGCTTACGGACTTTCTTTAATTCAGCCATTTTTTCACTTCCGATAATTTTTTCCAGTTCAGCATCCTGAAGAGCCATTTCTTTTTCACGTTCGGCCATATACTCCTCACGGCTTTTCGACCTTTCTTTCATCATCTGGTCGCGTTGTTTTTCGCGTTCAGCCCGGTTTTCTTCTCTAATTTTATCCTGTTTCTGATAAAATTCAACCAGTTTCACTTTCTGAGCATCTGTCAGGCTCAGCTGTTTAGTGAGGTTTTCAGCTCGTTGTTCGGGAGTAAAGTTCACCGGACGCTGAGGCATATGGTCACCTCTGTTTCCGCCTCCGAATGGTGGCTGCGGTTGAGAAAAAACCGTAAAATTCATCGCAAAAAAAGCTGCAATAGCTAAAATTCCAATCTTTTTCATATTCGTTATCAATTAAATGTTAAGTAATTAAATTGTTTACCTTTTTGACTCGTAAAAGCACAAAACGTTTAATTCTCAACATATTATTTTTCTTTTTTAACTTTAGCAGCGTCATTGTATCATTTGATGCTTTCGACAAAACTCATCGAATCGGCGAATGCCACAGACATTACCTCTTCAACTATACCTCCCGCTTGCGATGCGAGCATACCCGAATTCATCAGCGAAACGTAAGTAGTTCCGTCGGATTTGTCGTAAACAGTTATTCTGCAGGGCATCAGGCTCGAAAAGATTCGCTCAGCATCTCTGCTCAGGATTTTTGACGAATGATGCGGATTACAAAGCTCAATCACTTTGACCGGCAATACATCATACCCGTTCTTATGGAGCGACTCCTGCAGGTTGTGGGTTGAAAGAATTTTCCAACCGGCATTTTCAATCTTCTCTGTGAGAATTCTTACTGTTTGTTCAAAATCATATCTGCTCCCGATTTCAATAAACATATTTTCCATTTTCGTTTTTTTTAGTGGTTACAATGCTGGTTTTTTCTAAAAAAAAATCCGGCAACTCAAATTCTTCCAAAAGGATGACATGAGGCAGCCGGACTTTTCATTAATCAATCAAAAATCAAATTTTATTTTTTTACAAGCATGAAATTATCAATCCTGTCCTTGAAAACATCCCTGGATATTGCGCCTACTTCAGCCTTAGGTTCACCCAACATGGGTACAAAAAGCAATGTAGGAATACTCTGAATACCGAAAGCCTGTGCAAGCTCCTTTTCCTGATCAACATCCACTTTATAAATGTAAATCTGACCGTCATATTCCCTGGCAAGATCGTTGAGAATCGGTGCTATGGCTTTACAGGGAGGACACCACGTTGCCCAGAAATCGATGATACAGGGTTTGTCGCCCACATATTTCCATGAGCTCGGATTGGCTTCATAGTTTACAACTTTCTGAAGAAACTCTGCTTTTGTCAGATGTATGGGTTCGCCCGATTTTGCTGCATCAGTACTGGCTGCAGGGGTATTCTGAATTGCTTCTGCTGAATTGCCGTCAGGTTTGCTGCTCTTGTCTTTCTTCCCGTTGCAGGCCATAAGTCCGGTGGAAAGCAAAGCGACGAATGCAAAATAAAATAGTTTTCTCATATTTTAGTTTGTTACTTTTTCTTTTTTAAGAAGAACACTTTCTATTGCTTCTTTGAATGCATTTTTAGGCAGTGCACCCTGTGCCATCTGCGGAGCTTCGCCCATTGGCACGAAAAGTAGTGTAGGAATACTACGGATACCAAAAGCTGCTGCCAGCTCCTGTTCTTTCTCGGTGTTGATCTTGTAAATATAGATTTCACCAGCATATTCTTCGGCAAGTTCCTCAAGTACAGGTGCAATCATTTTGCATGGTCCGCACCAGTCGGCATAGAAGTCGATGATTGCAGGTTTGTCACCCAAATATTTCCACTCGGTCGGGTTATTCTGATAATCGACCACTTTTTTAAGAAATTCTTCTTTTGTTAAATGAATAGTTCCCATTTTCTTTTTTTCTGTTTTATTATTATTTTCTGTTTTTGAATTCTGTTTGGTGTTATTGCCTGCCCCTGCAACATAATTGCCGGTGATAAGCAACAATAAAAATACCGATAATATTACCTTTTTCATTTTTATTTATGTATTGTTAAAGTTCACAGTTTGTTTTCGTTTCGTAAAATCCCAGTTTATTAAGTACCAGGCTGATATCATCGCGGGTAACTTCGTCGGTATGCGACACAACCACACGGCCGTTCACATAGTCCACTTCGGCGCCGAATACTCCCTGAAGTTTACCCAGTGTACCGAGCACCTGATTATTACACACCAGGCATCCATCTCCGTTTACATCAAAAGTACTATACATCGCTTTTTTTTGTGTTTATTTTTTCAAATTCGTAAGTTGTTTTCTTGTCATTTTCACCAGGTGTCGGGCAACCGGAGTTTGCACATCCGCAACCCATATTCAGCACTGCCTGTACCAGGAAGAATACAGAAAAAAGCAAATATATCAGCTGTCCGTCAGAAACATATGCAATTCCGATAATAATCCCCAGCGTGAGGCGAAGCAGCCGGTTGGAAGTCCATTTTGAAAAAAGATTTTTAATCTTTCCCATCTTTTTCTGCTGGTTTTTTGAACATATCGAGCAGTAAATAACCGATAACAGCTCCGAAGATGACAGTAATGTAAGGATTGGACTTAAGAGGGCAACTGCCGGAATTGCATCCTATGAAATAATAATAAGCAAATCCGCCTATGGATCCTGCCACAAGTCCGATCAATCCTAAAATATTTTTTTTCAGTATCTGAATCATTTTTCTCTGTTTTTGCTTTTTTAATTACAATTGCAACCCTGTATACAATCGAGTATTTGTGTAATTTGTCTGTTCTTTAAAGAATAGTAGCAATTTTTCCCGTCTTTCCGGCAGTTGAGTATGCCTTTGGCACGCATATCGGTCAGATGATGAGAAAGCAGCGACTGCTCGCACGAAACTTCTTCCACCAGTTGCGAAACCGACATTTCTTCACTATCCTTCAGTTTTGAAATTACTTTCAAACGCGTAGCATTCGAAATTGCCCTGAGCATGTATGCAGCATCTTCCATTTTTTTGTTTTCTACATTGTTCATATTTTCACGAATTACAATGCAAATGTATGAATATATGTTCATACATCAAATCAATTTTTATTATTTTTAACACAACAACTTTCAAATGAGTGGCTAACCTTAAAAACGATGAAATAAAAATACAATTTTAAGAATAAAGCGTATCTTTGCACCATTCAAAAAAACAACAAATGACTGCGCCTACAACCATAATCAGTACAGATATCATCAGCGATTTGGAGCAGGTTATACAACCCTGGCAGAGTGACGATATATTTATACTGACCGATACCAATACCCGGGTAAAATGCCTTCCACAACTTTTCTGTTCTGAAAAAATAAGAAACAGCCATCAAATCACCATAAAGGCTGGCGACGACGAAAAAAACATTGATTCACTCGTGCAAATCTGGAAGTATCTCTCTGAAAACGGAGCTACCCGCAAGTCGCTGCTCATCAATGTGGGAGGCGGCATGATTACAGATATCGGGGGATTTGCAGCCGCTACCTTCAAGCGCGGAATAGCATTTGTAAATGTTTCGACTACGCTTCTTGGAGCCGTTGATGCTGCATCAGGCGGAAAAACGGGGATAAATTTCCTGGGACTGAAGAATGAAATCGGTGCATTCTCGCATCCCGAGAAAGTACTTATAAACGTCGGTTTTTTCCGTTCGCTCGACGACAAAAACATACGTTCAGGATTTGCTGAGATGATAAAGCATGCGCTTATCAGCAGCAGGAAAGACCTGAACGAAGTACTGGGAATTGATCTGGAGCAGATGGATTACCAAAGACTCAACAACCTGCTTATACGCAGTGTAGAAATAAAAGAGCGCATTGCTGCAGCTGATCCTACAGAGAAAAATATCCGGAAATCGCTGAACCTGGGGCATACCATAGGCCACGCCATGGAAAGCCTGAGCTACAAAACGGGCAAACCGGTGCTTCATGGTTACGCAGTTGCATGGGGTCTGGTCTGCGAATTGTATCTTTCACACATCAAACTCGGTTTTCCAAAAGAAGAACTGCTGAAACTGAAGTATTTCATAAAAGAAAATTACGGAAAATACGACTGCGGATGCAATGATTACGAGGAAATACTGGAGTTGATGAAACATGACAAAAAAAACGAAAGCAGGGAAATCAATTTCACACTGCTTGCTGATGCAGGTGATGTAAAAATAAACCAGACTGCCACGAGAGAAGAGATAGTGGAAAGTCTTGATTTTCTGTCGATTTAATCAGACTGAATGAAATGAAAACATTGATCATCGGAGCCTCGGACAATCCGGAGCGCTATTCATACAAAGCCGCTGAAAGACTTTTGAAAAACGGGCATGAAATTGAATTGCTCGGCTTACGTTCCAAAACAATTTTCGGGAAAACAATAGCTACTGAAATGAAGCAATACTCAGATATTGACACTGTTACGCTATACGTAGGAGCAAAGCACCAGCCTCAATACTACGACTACATCGTATCGCTGAAACCCCGAAGGGTAATTTTCAATCCCGGAACTGAGAACAATGAATTCTACAGAGTTCTCGAAGAAAACGGCATCTTATCAGAAGAAGCCTGCACACTCGTACTGCTAGGAACGGGGCAATTTTAAAACAAAAGCATTTTTGAAAAACCGGATTAGCCGCTTTAGAAAAAATCATAATCAGTAAAATAAAAAAAATAACCAAAAGATTCCTGTGGCGGAAGAATTGGAGACATTTAACGATAAAACATGAAGATAGCATTAATTGGATATGGAAAAATGGGCAAAATCATCGAAAATATTGCCCTGGAGCGTGGTCACGACATAGTTTCGATAATTGACATCAACAATCGGGAAGATTTCGCATCGGATGCTTTCAGAAGTGCTGATGTGGCTATTGAATTTACTTCACCCCACACTGCGGTTGAAAATTACGAAGAAGCATTCCGGGCAGGTATTCCGGTTGTATCAGGTACGACGGGCTGGACAGAGCATTTCGACAGGATAAAGGCTGAAGTAGAAAAAAACAATTATACTTTATTCTGGTCATCAAATTTCAGTCTTGGGGTAAATATCTTCATGGCAATGAACAATTACCTGGCCAAAATGATGAATAGTTTTCCGGAGTATAATGTAGAAATGACAGAAATACACCATACTCAAAAACTCGATGCTCCATCGGGAACTGCCATTACTCTGGCAGAAGGCATTATCAGGAATCTTGACCGCAAGACAAAATGGGTGAAAGAAAATGAAAATGAAGCACACGAGCTGGCAATAAAATCGGTACGCGAAGGCCAGGTACCCGGAATTCACACCATTCGGTACGAAAGTGCAGCCGACAGTATCGAAATAAAACATGATGCAAAAAGCCGCGAAGGATTTGCACTCGGAGCAGTGGTGGCAGCCGAATTCACCTGTGGAAAAAAAGGATTTCTTACGATGAATGATATGCTGAAGTTTTAATAAATCCTCAATATGTAATATATTTGTAAATTATTCTGTATCTGCAAACTGTTTTCATAAAATCCGATTCATAATTATTCGAAACACATGACAACTCAAACTAATCCTCAGCCGGTTTCGCGTTTTAATAAACCTGTCAAACAATGGATAAAAGCCATTGTATGGTGTCTGGTATATATTTTATTTGTAATCTGGCTCGGCAATTACTGGTGGATGCTGGTTCTGCCACTGATTTTTGATACATTTATTACCAAATACATCCCATGGACCTGGTGGAAAAATTCAAAAAGCAAGACTGTACGCTCGGTGATGAGCTGGGTTGATGCTATCGGATTTGCTCTGATAGCCGTGTACCTTATCAACAACTACCTGTTCCAGAACTATCAGATACCCACTTCATCACTCGAAAAAACGCTGCTCGTCGGTGATTTTCTGGCTGTGAGCAAAGCAAGTTACGGTCCGCGTGTACCCATGACTCCCTTCTCATTCCCGCTGGTTCAGAATACATTTCCCATTCTCAATTCGAAGTCATATCTGGAAAAACCACAGATAAAATACCGGAGACTCAAAGGACACGACAACATCGACAGAAACGACATCGTGGTATTTAATTTTCCGGCTGGCGACACGATAGCTTTCAAGGCGCAGAATCCGGATTATTACACCAGTTGTTACCGCGAGGGATTGGCTTATGTGATAAATTATCTGCAGGTTGAGCCTACTGCCGAACTCTGCTATCAGTACGGACGTGAAATTGTAAAGTCAAAATCAGCTCAGTACGGAGAAATCATGTACCGTCCGGTTGACCGCCGTGAGAATTACGTGAAACGATGTGTAGGCTTACCCGGCGATACCCTGCAAATAATTAACAACCAGATAATTACAAACGGGAAACCTCAGCCAAAATATCCGGGAATTCAGTACAATTATTTTGTACAGACCGATGGTACCCGCCTGAGCCGCCAGGCGCTTGAAAAAATGAACATCAGTGTCGAAGATACGTGGGAAATTGACAACAACCAGTTCCCTGAACTATTGCAGAAGCTGGGATTGAACACAAACAGCCCCATTTACCATTTCCCGCTGACTGAAGAATCATACAAACAAATGCAAAATACCCGCGGAGTCACAAAATTGGTGATTGAACCTGATTATGCATTTCCATTTTACCGTAACGACATGGATGTATATCCGCTCGGCGGAGGTTTGAAATGGACAAGAGATAATTACGGACCAATATTTATTCCGAAAAGAGGAAGCACAATCGCCTTAAATAAAGACACCTACCCGGTTTACGAACGTTGTATAAGAGATTATGAAGGGAATAAGGTGGAAGTCAGAAACGGGCAGTACTTTATTAACGGTAAACCAGCTGTTTCGTACACTTTCCAGATGGATTACTACTGGATGATGGGCGACAACCGGCACAAATCTTTCGATTCGCGCTATTGGGGATTTGTACCCGAAGACCATATCGTAGGACGTCCGATGTTTGTATGGTTGTCACTCAACAAAGACAAGTCACTCTTCAAGGGAAAAATCCGGTTCGAAAGATTCTTTAAAAATGCCAGACAATAGAACGCGAAGCGTGCCTCTTAACATTCAAAATAAAGAATCCAAAAGCGCTGAAACAGATTTTTGTCAGGTATCCGCATCAGAGGGAAAAGGACAAGATCTGATATCACAAATAAGCAGTAATACAGCCTGTACTACCTCTGCGCTCCCGAAGGGAATGCGGAGGTCTGCTTCTGTATTCACGACGGCGTATCTCCCACCCGTTTCGTACTTTGCAGCAATTAAGAACTCCAATAAAATATGGCTGGAAGCATCTGAGAACTACCAGAAACAATCGTACCGAAACCGGTGCAGAATAGCCACAGCCAACGGGACGGAAACCCTGAGTATCCCCGTGGAAAGCAACAGCGGCAAAAAAAATCCAATCCGGGACGTAAGAATATCCTCACACGGCAACTGGCAGCAAACTCACTGGAGAGCCATCGCAAGCGCTTACATGAACAGTCCGTTTTTTGAGTATTACCAGGACGATTTTCGTCCATTCTTCGAAAAAAAATGGACATTTCTTTGGGATTACAACCACGAATTGCTAACTTTGATATTCGAATTGCTGGATATGCCTGCTACGATAGAGCTTACCGGTAAATACGATGACGGGCAAACATACGGAGCCGACTTTCGGGAGACAATTCATCCGAAAAAAGAACCGGTGTTTCACATAGAGCCTTATTATCAGGTATTTGAAAATAAATTCGGCTTTATCCCGGATCTGAGCATTATTGATTTGTTGTTCAACACGGGAAACGAAAGCATTCTGATTATTTCACAGATAAAAGACTGATTAGCAGAAAAAAGGCTCAGGAATGACTCTGAAAAGAGTTGAAGGAATAATTTTTTGAGTCAGGATGCAAATTATTTTGCTGATTTTACATTACATCTTATATAAAACAAAATTTATAAACGCTCGTTAATCTCCCCGTGGAGTTCATCGGGAAGTTAGTTCAAAATTTATGGAAAATACAGATTGGAGCAATTTAGGATTCGGTTATATGAAAACCGATTACAACGTTCGTTGCACATACAAAGATGGCGAATGGGGTGAAATAAGGACATGTACTGACGAAAACATAACTGTGCACATGGCTGCAACAAGCCTGCATTATGGTCAGGAAGCTTTTGAAGGACTGAAAGCCTTCAAGGGAAAAGACGGGAAAATCCGCATATTCCGCTTGGACGAAAACGCCATGCGTCTTCAGAAGTCGTGCGATGGTATTATGATGGCAAAGTTACCTGTCGAAAAATTCGAAGAAGCCGTACTGAAGGTAGTGAAACTCAACGAACGATTTGTTCCGCCATATGAAAGCGGTGCTTCGCTTTATATCCGCCCGTTGCTTATTGGCACAAGTGCTCAGGTAGGTGTGAAACCGGCAAAAGAATACGAATTTCTGATTTTTGTGACACCCGTCGGACCCTATTTCAAGGGAGGATTTGCTACAACACCCTACGTGATCATGCGCGAATACGACCGTGCAGCTCCGCTCGGAACCGGTACTTTCAAAATTGGCGGAAACTATGCAGCCAGTATGGTAGCCGGAATGAAAGCACATGAAATGGGCTATTCAGCCGTTTTTTACCTCGATGCCAAAGAAAAGAAATACATCGACGAATGTGGTGCTGCCAATTTCTTCGGAATAAAAGACAACACCTACATCACCCCGAAATCCACATCGATTCTGCCCTCAATCACCAACAAAAGCCTGATGGTGCTGGCCGAAGAAATGGGGATGAAAGTTGAGCAAAGAGAAGTACCTGAAGACGAACTGGCAACATTCGAGGAAGCCGGAGCCTGTGGTACAGCAGCAGTTATCAGTCCGATAGAGCGTATCGACGATCTGATGGAAAAAAGATCCTATGTTTTCGCCAAAGATGGCAAACCGGGACCGTGGAGCACAAAACTCTACAACAAACTCAGAGCTATACAGTACGGCGATGAACCGGATACACACAACTGGATTACAATACTCGACTGAAAACAATCCTCTTTGTTTCTGAAACGGGGAACCTGATATTGTCCGGAAGACATATAAATTCCGTTCATTTCCAATTAATTAAATTCAAATAAAAACAAACAACTTCTCCATATCCATCCGGGATGGATACGGACTTAATCACGTATGAAGAAAATAACATTATTTGTGCTCTCGGTATTGCTGAGCATGGGCATAAAAGCCGACGAGGGAATGTGGATGTTGCCACTGGTTGAGAAACTCAACATCCATAAAATGCAGGGACTGGGACTGTCAATGACTGCAGAGGAAATTTACAGTGACACAAACACCAGCCTGAAAGATGCGGTGGTAATTTTCGGAGGCGGTTGCACCGGTGTGATGGTTTCACCAGCCGGACTTCTGTTTACCAATCACCATTGCGGCTACAGCGCCATTCAGCAACTGAGCACCGTAGAACACAATTACCTGAAAGACGGATTTACGGCAGCAGAACTTTCGGATGAATTGCCATGCAATGGATTGACGGTCACTTTTCTGGTAAAAGTGGAAGATGTAACTCCACGCGTACTCGAACATGCCAAAAATTTAACGGGTAAAGAAAGGGAAAAAGCACTGAATGAAATAACTGAAACTATCCGTAAAGAAGCAAAAGGCCAGACCAACTACACTGCAAATGTTCGTTCCTTCTATTCGGGGAATGAATATTATCTTTTTGTATACGAAAGATTCAGCGACGTAAGGCTTGCTTACACACCTCCGTCATCCATCGGAAAATTCGGCGGTGAAACCGACAACTGGATGTATCCGCGCCATACCGGCGATTTTTCGGTATTCCGCGTTTATGCCGATAAAGACGGCAAACCCGCTGATTATTCTGATAAAAACATCCCTTACGTTCCCAAACGCTTTGCTGCTATCTCCGGCAAGGGTGTTAGCGAAGGCGATTACGCCATGATACTGGGTAACCCTGGTTCCACCGACCGTTATGCCACCTCCTTTGCGATAAAAAACCGGGTAAAAAACGGCAACAGCGCCCGTATCGAAATGCGTGGTGTGAAGCAGGATGTGTGGAGGAAATATATGCGCGCAGATGAAGCAATCAATATTGCCTACGCCAATAAATTTGCAGGAAGTGCCAACTACTGGAAAAACAGCATAGGCATGAACAACGCCATTAAAAATCTGAATGTAATAGCTGAAAAAGAAAATCAGGAAGCTGAATTTACAAAATGGATCAGCAGCAATACAGCACTCAATCAAAAATATGGCAACATACTTCCCGAACTGAAAAAAGCATACGAAAAAATAGATAAAAACCAGCAGGCAATAGAATACCTGCGCGAATCGTTGCTGGCAGGAGTGGAATTACCGCGTATATCGTCATTTATCCTGTCATCTACGGATGCAAAATCATCAGCCGAATCTAATCTTGCCAAAGCAGCCGCCATGTACAAGGATTATTATCCCGAAGTGGACAAACAGACTTTCATAGCCCTGCTGGAAGCCTACCGGAAATCGGTAAGCACAGATGCCCTGCCCGAAATCTACAAAATCATTGATAAGAAATTCAAGGGTAATTATGCAAAATTCGCTGAAAATTTATTCGCAAAATCAGTATTCACTTCGCAGGATAAACTTGCCAAAGCGCTGAAAAATAACAAATATGACTTTTCAAAAGACCCTGCAGTCACTTTCGGCAAAGACATAATGAAGAAAATGACTGATTTGCGGACAAAAGAGTATGATGAGGCGCTGGAAATAATCGGCAAAAACAAGCAACTTTACGAAGAAGCACTCAAGGAATGGGCAGCTGCGAAAAACAAACCGATGTATCCGGATGCCAATTTCACCATGAGACTTACCTACGGACAAGTTCTGGGCTACAAACCGGCCGATGGTGTTGATTACGAATTCTACACCACCACGAAAGGCGTTCTGGAAAAAGAAGATCCCGAGAATCCGGAATTTCTGGTACCCGAAAAGCTGAAAGAAGCGATACAGAAGGGTGATTACGGCCGATACATCGACGCCAAAACAGGCAAGATGCACCTGGCATTTATCAGCAACAACGATATAACGGGTGGTAACTCGGGTAGTCCGGTATTCAACTCGAAAGGCGAAGTCATCGGACTGGCATTTGACGGGAACTGGGAAGCCATGAGCGGGGATATCATCTTCGAGCCTAACCTCCAACGCTGTATCAACGTGGATATCCGCTACGTGATGTGGGTGATGGAAAAAATCGGTGGTGCTGACCGCCTGATCAGGGAACTGACGATAAAATAATTTTCCAGGTCATTCATAAATAAACAGATTACATTGGCTATCTTTGTAATCTGTTTTTTATTAACAAATATGGGCGATAATCTGAAAGAAAAAATGATTGGGGCCGTAGCCTGGACCTCGATTGACCGTTTTGGGATGCAACTGGTTCAGTTTGCCGTGGGGCTTGCGTTAGCTCGTCTGGTATCGCCCGAAAATTTTGGTTTGATGGGGATGGTAATGATTTTTCTGCCCGTTTCCACGCTGCTTGTTGACGGAGGTTTCGGGCAGGCGCTTGTACGAAAGCAGGATGCAGACGAAAAAGATTTCAGCACGGTATTCTTCTTCAATATTATCATTTCGCTGGTGCTTTATCTGATCCTTTTTTTCACGGCGCCACTTATCGCCGCTTTTTTTGCAGAGCCCCAACTGGTAGGTATCTCCCGGATACTGTTTCTAATCATTTTAATCAATTCGCTTTACCTGATACCCATTGCTAAACTTCAGCGCGATCTGGATTTCAAAGGAAGTGCAAAAATCAACATCTCATCTATCGTTTGCAGCAGTATTATCAGTGTGATACTGGCTTTCAACGGATTTCAGATATGGGCACTGGTGCTGCAACAGGTATTGTTTCATTTCTTCAGGCTCCTTTTTTTTCAGATTTATGTAAAGTGGATTCCCGGGTTTATTTTCTCGTTTCAGACTATCAGGGAGTTGGGCAAATTCAGTATTCATTTACTGGGCACAAACATGCTGAATGCCGTTTTTAATCAGATCTACGTAATTATTCTGGGTAAATATTATACAAAATATGAAACCGGACTTTACTATCAGGCCAATAAACTCAACGAAACTACGAATTCTACTTTCCAGACCATTCTGATTGGCAGCACATACTCACTGCTGGTAAAAATTCAGGACGACGACGAACGCTTCCGGCGGATTTTCAGAGGAATTGCCACAAAAATATCGGCTGTGACCATTCCGCTCATGTTTATACTGGCAAGTGTGGCTCTGCCATTAATAGTCGTGCTCTATTCCGATGTGTGGGTGAAAGCCGTTCCTTATTTTCAGCTATTAACACTCTCGGCCATTTTCGCACCTCTTTACGGGCTGAATATCAACGCGTTAAACGCCAGGGGAAAATCAAGGATTACTTTCCGGATTGAGATAATCAAAAAGGCTCTTATACTTATTTCGGTGTTTGTATGCTTTCAGTGGGGCATCATGCCGATGCTGGCAGGTTATATTGTATCGTGCTATGCAGCATACGGAATTTCCATGTTTTTCATCAAGAGCAATCTGACCCATTATATCAGGCATCAGATAACTGATTTTGCAGGTTATATCGGTATAGGAATTCTTGTTGCAGCATGTAATTTTGGAATTTCTTTCCTTATCTCCGATTATTATTTGCTTCTGACCGCACAACTGGTCGTTTCGGGAATTCTTTATCTCATTTGTATGAAGCTATTTTACAATCAGCTTTACACTCAGGCAAGCGATTTTTTGAATGACAAATTGAAACTAATCAGAAAAAAACAAGCATGAAAGTACTATTCCTGAGTTCGTGGTATCCGTCGGCAGAAAATCCGGCTTTTGGAGTCTTTGTGAAGGAACATGCCAAAGCTATACACACTGCTTCGGCTCAGATTACCGTTGTGCCCGTTCTGATATTTCGTTCAAAAAACATACTGAAAATCAATGTAAATGATTACAGGGATGAAAGCGGTATCCGCACAGTTGAAATCACAGTCCGCTCGAGGTTTCGGGATATCATCCATCATCTGGTTGCGTTTCAGAAGAAACTCGTATATTATTATTGCAGGAAATTGATTTTCAGTGATTTCCGGCCGGATATTGTTCATTCCAATGTCGTATTTCCGGCAGGAATTACAGGCGATTATATTGCCCGGAAAATTAGCAAACCACATATTATCACCGAGCACTGGAGTAAAATAGGCGATTTATTGCAGAAGCCGGTACTGTCAGCATCAGCACGGAAAGCTTACACGAATGCAAGTGCCATACTTCCGGTATCTGACTTTCTGAGAAATCATATTCATAATTTACTGCCCGAATTACCTCTGTCGAAACTCCGGGTAGTTCCGAATATTATCGACGCCCAAACATTCGCTTACCATGAAAAGGAAATTTCGGACGAAATCCGGTTTTGTGCGCTGGCAACCTGGGCAAAGAAACGAAAACCCGACAAACTGCCTGAACTCTTTATCGAAGCGTTGAATATTTTCCATCAAAAAACCGGAAGAAAAATCAGGCTGACGATGGTTGGTGGCGGCGACCGGATTGATGAACTGAAAGCGCTTGCATCCCTGCAAAGTTACCCTGTAGAGTTCGCTGGACCTGTGCCTAAGCCTGAGATAGCGAAGCAAATGCAAAAAGCTCACTTTTTTGTTCATGCGAGCACCATCGAAACATTCGGAGTGGTAATTGCAGAAGCGCTGATGACGGGAACTCCGGTAATCTGCTCCGGAGTGGCGGCAATTCCGGAACTGGTCAGTGAGTCAAACGGAGTTTTGTGTGATAATACTGCCGAAGACTGGGTTAAGGGCATTGAAAATGCTGTGGGGAGGACGTTCGATAACCGAAAAATTTCCGAAACCGTACGGGATAAATTCAGCTACCGGGCAGTCGGGCAGAAAATTGAAGATGTTTACAAAAATCTGTAACAGCCTACTCTTTCCTGGCTCTGATCAGGGCTTTCCGAAATGAAGGTATTTCGCCATGCATCGAAAACAACAAACGGCTTTCTGAAAATTCACAGCTCATTCCTCTGTCCTTCAGCATTTTTTCGAGTTCGGCTGCATCATTTTCATAGTGATATGTACAAACACACATTTTCAGGTCTCTGACTTTAGCGAAAAAGTTATTCATCCCATTCAGTGTTTGCTTTTCGTACCCCTCGACGTCCAGTTTGATAAAATATTTCCCGTTTTCGTCTGCTTCCAGTATGCTGTCGATGGTGATATTGTGTTCATCAGTTTTATCCGAAAGGTACTTTCCGATAATTTCCACCTTTTCTTTCCATGGAGCAAAAGTCAGGTTGAGTGCTTCGATCCAGGAAGGCTCACATTCAATCAGATAGAGTTTTTTTACCTTTTCGATGAGCGATAGTGAAAGACTGCCTTCGGCTACACCGCCATCAACCATAATGCTTCCTTCGTCAACGCGAAAATTTTCGGTCAGATAGAGATGTGCCGAATTACGGTCCTGTTCCTTAAGGATACTCCTCATGGTCCACATTACCTGATTGCGGGAGTAATTCCCGGGAAAATACAGCTTTTTTCCTTCGAACAACACGTAGTGAAACGAAACGGAATCATCGAAAAAGATTTCCGGAATCAGTTTGTCGTATTTCAATGTCCATTTGAATGGAAAAGGCGAATAACGATGTCTTTTGAAAAAACAAAATGCATCCCGTTCTTCCTGAGAAAGTTCATTTCCGGACTTGCTTTGATAGTACCGCAGTAATTTTTTTCTTTTTTCTTTATTGGTTGGCGAGTCGGTATAAATATTTATCAGACTCTGGATACCGAGAGGAGCATACTTTTGCCAGATCAACTTGACGGACTTCATATTTTTTTTAAAGTAAAATGCTTTGAATAGAGTAGTTAGTAAACACGAACGAAGAAGAAAAATTACTTATAACTTGGATTCCCGATTAACCGGGCCAGCCACTCCACGTCGCCATGGAAAAAGCTCATGACCAGACCAACGACCGAACGAAGTTTCCAGACAGGTTCGTGAAAGCCATAGTGGGTGATGGAGTAAACGTAATCTTTCCGGGCACCTTTGAAATCTTTCCGGATTAGTTTATAACGACCTGAACGCGAATAACTTACTACCAGCCTGTCGGCGAAATGACTGTCAATTTCCTTTTTGGTAAGGCCATGCTGTGCAAACAATTCAGGAAATCGTTGCATCATTTCCTTAATGAGGAGATAATAGCTCGAAGTCATCTGTCCGGTATAGGTTTTGGTAACCTGGTTAGGATAAATACGCCAATGACCGAGTGGCTGGTTGATGAAAGCAAATTCACCTCTCATAAGCAGTTCGAGAGTAGTGGGAATATCCACAAGCGGCAACCCGTGTTTCTGAATAAATCCTCCGATTTCATCGAGCTTTTCTTTTCGGATTACGATGGTAAGAGCCGGAATGAGCGTAGAATAGATAAATCTTTTTAAGAAAACGCCAACCGGTTTATTGCCGAAAAGTTTCTCATCATCCATGTTTTGAGGAGCCAGGTAGTAATTTTCCGAAAGGTCAACAGACGACAGGTAAGCCTTACCCCATGAGAGAACACATTCCGGTTTTTTCTCGAGTTCTTCCACCTGTATGGAAAGCTTTTCGGGTAGCCATACATCATCACATTCCAGAATTGCAACATATTTTCCACGGCATTTCGACAGGGCAAAGTTATACGATTCGCCCAGTCTGAAAATTCCTATGTTTTGCTGTGTGTAAGCCCGGATACGGTCATCATTTTGGGCATATTGATGAGCAACGGCGAATGTTCCATCGGTACTTCCGTCGTCAATGATAATCATTTCCCAGTTAGTGTACGTTTGTTTCAATACTGACTGAATACAATCAGCAATGTATTTCACGTGATTATAAGTAGGAGAAATAATGGATACTAAAGGAGAATTTTCACTCATATTTTTGTTTTTGGTTGACAATAAATCAGCCGACCGGATATTGTCACGATTTTTTTAATTGTATTTCCACTTCCCTTCCTTCCATTTCACACTTATTACCTTATCTTCCATCAGAAAGGGTTTTAACAGTTCCTGTTCGGCTTTTCCAAGTGATTTCACACTGTTGTTTGTTACATCTACAGCATTTTCGGCCGTATTGAAATGGTATTCAAGAAAAACGGTTTTGAACATATCTTTCAGTTTCACACCATCGATCGTTTTATCGGTGGATTTGAGCCATTGCTCGTTGCTCAGCACCGGGAATTCCATCCTGATTTCTTTCCAGTCGGTATTGTAAAAGCGTATATAAGAGCTGCATACCGGTCCGCATACGGTATTGATAACCGCTATGAAATCAGTTTTATCCCCGCTTTTGAAAATTTTCATATCAAAACGCGAAACCGATGTGGCTTTCAGGCTGAGGAAACCGGCTGTTGTATCCAGATGCAGGATGCTGATTTTTCCACCGAAAACATTGGCCACGGTATCGTTTTTTTTACCTAAGGTATAATTTTCTATCAATTCGAGTTTGTGAGAGTTCTCGAGCGAAGGAAGCAGATAGGCAGGCATTTCGGTGAAGTATTTGACAACATCCTGAGCCTGGGCTCCCATGCCCCCGAAAAGTATGAATATGGAAACAAATACCAGTTTCCTGATTTCCGGTTTCATTCTATAATAATTTTTTAATAGGTCGTTATTTAAACTCATGTGCATTGATTTTATTTTCCGTTGTCCGTTGGTTATTTATGCCCTGGAGCATATATAAACTTGTTAGCATTCTATTTTCCCCGAATTGTATCTGTTTGTATTTCAGGCGTTTCAATCCTCGTACTGTCCTGTGCAGGTTTGGTGGAATTGAACACGTTCAGATACCTCCGCCACAATTCGCCCCATGAATTGAATTCTTCCTTATACACAATACCAACCCCCTGGATAAAAGGAGCTGCGCGCAGCGAGTACCTGTCCACAGTATGATTATAGGCTTTGAGACGGTATTTTCCGTTTTCGGTCAGCAAATATTCCACATCCAGGTCGCCGATTATTTTATTTTTCGTGAAATTATCGTCGCGATAACCGATGTTGCCGTTGACAATGAATCGGTTATTCGGCTGATACATGATTTCGCCCTCGTACTCGTTTGACATGGATGAGCCATAACCACTACTTCGCCAGTTGACACCCAATGAAAAATTCGAAGAAAACTGCGACAGCCAGTTATTTATCTGTCCGAATGCGGTATTGGATAAAAACGATGAGATGGCGCTCCCGGTAGTCGATGCAAGGCTTGACGCGGTGCGGTTGTAGTCGGGAGTATAGAACTTGTTGAAAAGGAGGAGATATACCATCTGCCGGTTCATCATTTCGTCGGTATTTATCAGATTGCGTACCTGCATTTTCAGTGTTTCGTCGCTTGATGGCAGGTCTATGTCAAATTTGATGGTTGGCTGGGTCAGTTCGTCGGTAATATTAAGCACCGTATTAACCGGCACGCTGCTGCGTCCTGTCGATGAGAGAATGTTCTGATCCATCAGATCGCGCAATGAAGCGGTGAGTGAGTAGATGGCGCGAATATCGAGCTGTGCCCGCAGCGGATCGCCTGACCATGTGATGGTACTGCCCTGATCGATTTTGAACTGCTTTCTTAACAGCTCCTGAAGTGTAAAAAGATAGGTTCCCTTCGAAATGGTATAATCTCCGTACAATTTCATTTCAGACCGGTCGTCGTATTCGAGCCTCAAGTTGCCGGTACCGTTGGCAGCCAGCATATCACCGGCCTGCGGATCAATAATGAGTTGAATATCAGCATCTGGAGTAATATCCATATTCATGGTCAGGTTCATAATGAAGTTGCTTTTCTCCGTGTCCGCGTTATTGACAGGAGCCACTCCTGCGGTGTCGGTACGGCTTACAAACGTGATAAAGTCATTCTCGCTGGCTGTAGAAGCTCCACCTACTGAAATATACATTCTTGTTTTGGGTTGCGAGGTTACATCGATGTCGATATTTGTAAGCTCGTCTTCACCGTAAATATGTACATCACCGGTTGCGTAAGCTTTTCCGTAAAAGAAATCATTATCTGCGGCTTTTGTATCAAGAGCCAGCAGATTTCGGGCGTTGATCGAAAAGTCGTATTCAAAATTGCCAAACGAACCGTCGTGTTTTACAATACCGTTCAGTTTACCGCTGTTACGTTCGGCATCATATATGGTAATATCTTTCATTTCTATCGATTTGCGTGTCAGACGGATGGAATCTGTAAAAGTGTAGGTTGTTTTAAGAAAATCGACGGTTAGTTTTGTATTTTCGGCCAGCAAGCTTCCTTCGAAGCCAATGTTCTTTGTACGTCCGAACATACGTACCGATCCCGTTCCTTTGCCGTTTACGTTTTGAACTATTCCACCAAGCCAGCGTTGCAGGAATCCCAGGTTGAGTTTGCTGGCATCAAACATAAAATCGACCGAATCATTTTTCAGTGAATAAATACCGTTTGCCAGGGCTACAGTATCCTTATTTTCCAGAAACGTACCTGAAATGAGCAGTTCGCTTTCGTCTCTCATCCATCCGGTGTAGATATAGGCATCGCCCAGCAGCTGGCTGTTCAGCTGAGCGTCTTTTACAAAGATATTGGATTCAAAAACGGGCTTCCTGAGTGCTCCGTGAATACTTGCAATTCCCGAAGCTTTCCCTTCGATCGTGATTGATTTTAGTTTCAGTAAACTCAGGATATACTCCACATCGATCTCTTTCATTTCAACTTCCACAACATCCGAATGATCTTTTGACAGCAGCCCGTCTATGAGTATATACTGGTTGTTCCTTTGAATCATGAACTTTTTCATGTCAAGTGTGGAGTCGGGATTTACTGCTATTTGCGACGATTTCACATCCCATACTGAATCGAAAAGAATGATTTGTGTGGGATTGAAATTAATTAATGCCGAAGTCAGGTCGTTTTCCTTGAAAAATTTGGTTGATGCCTGCAATTCACCGGCATTGACAATTGTATCGTTGTTCTGCCATCCTATCTGGGTATACAGCGAGTCGTTTTTGGCAGCTGCTTTGAGGTTCAAAGTCAGAAAATCCTTTGCAAAATTATATTTTCCGTTAGCAAGCAAGTTCAGCTGGTTGTTTTCGTTGTTCAGGCTTACAAGAATATCCCTGATTTTTAGTTTGCCGAACGAGAGAAAAGGTGTTTCGGCCTTGATATCCATCTGATTGTTTTTTTCATCCACAAATCCTTTTACGACCGTGGTTCCATCGAGCGTTACGGGCAGTTCGAGCACTTCCGACAGCAACCGGGTGTCGTTAATCGTCAGATCGATGTCAATCTGATTGTCGCCGCCGTTGGTTTTAATTTTTTTGATTACGTTTTTACCCGAAATGGCGGGCAGGTAATTCCGCAGGATGGATGTTACTGTCTGCGGGATGGTACTGTATCTGAAATCACCGTCGAAAAATCCGTTGATGAGATCGGATGTGATTGTAAACCTCGACTGCTCACCCACTTCCGATTCAAAGAGCAGCATCTTCATATCCAGCGTTTTTCCTTTATTTACAAAAAGAATGCTGTCCAGCAGCAGGTAACCGTTCAGATTGTCGGGCGAGTTTCCGATCATGTTGGTATTGCCTCTGAACGAGAGGAGGGCGCCTTCGTATTTGTTAGTCAGTTTCAGCTTGTTGATGTCCGCATTTTCCACAAACAGATCAAAATTAAACACCGGAAGTTTTTGAGTCAGATCAACCATCCCGTCGAAGTCGGCAGTCAGGTTCGGATCGGCTATATTTACACTTCCCTCGAATCCGGTTCCGTCGTAATTGCCATCGAGCCTAATGTTCTGATAAGTGTATTTATTCAGATAAATCTCAGGAATTTCGCCTGTTACAGTGCCCTGAAAACTCCGTTTTTGCAGTTTGGAACCCTTTGTGTTAATTCTGAAAGCCGTTTTACCCATCATTTGAGTATTCAGCAGTGTACCAATCTGAAAACTGGATGACTCTACTGTTCCGTTGTAAAGCAGGTCGCGCATGTTATTCTTCAGCTGCAGCAGAATATCGGTTTTAAGACTCCCCACACCGGTACTGATATTTCCATAAGCTACCAGGTTGCTGAAAAAGCCGGAGATATTACCCTGATACTTCACCATACCCAGCCTTGCAAGTTCTTTGGGCAGCACGAACGGTTTTCGGGTCATTTTTGAAATCAAATCCTGCGCTTCGCCCTTATTGACACGAAAATCACGGATATCTGCGTAAACAAAGGTTTCCTCAACGTCCGGGATACCGTTCAAATCGACATTAGCTTTCAGCAGAATCGATTCACGGTACTTCAGATTGAGATCCTGAAGTTTGAAACTGGATATTTTTCCTGATAACCTTCCTCCGATACTTACAGGGTCTTTGAGGGTTGAAAAATTGGGGACAAATGCCGACAAATCTTTCAACACTACCGTGGATGGTTTTATCAGTGCATGCCACCGGACTTTATTCTGAATATCTTTGAGCGCTGAAATGCTGTCGTAATCCATCCTTACCGAATCGAGTAGCAGTGATGATCCGGGAAGTTTCAGGTTGAGATACGGGAAACGGAAACCATTCCTGAATCCGTGAATCACTGTGCTCAGATTTTCGACCGTCAGACCCGATTTTTCGCGGGCGCTCAACGATAACACTGAAGCCTGCAACGAATCGCCACTGAAATAGCCGACTGCAATTTTTGCATTTATATCACTGATATCCATACGGTTAGTATCGAACCTGCTCGCGTCTTTCAGCGGTTTATGCCGAAGATTGTGAAAACTGAAGGAAGAATTTGTCAGACTGATATTTTTGAAGTTAAATTCCACCGGCGATTTTTCTTTCTTCTTTTCAGGCTTTTTGAATGCCTTAATCACAAAATCAAGGTTACTCACTCCGGCAGAGTCAATGACCAGGTTTCCGTCGAGTTTATCGAGTCTCACTTCGTTAAAAATAACTTTTCCATTGAAAATTTCCCAGAAATCAAAATCGAGATACCCTTCCCGTGCGAAAAGCAACGTATCCTTATTCAAATCCTGAATATACAAATCCCCGAATTTGAATGTGTTGAATAACCGGTAATCGACCGAGCCGACGGAAACGTTTGTTTGCAGCTTTTCAGAAAGACTTTTGGTAAAACGGTGAGCAATAAAATTTTGCACCTTGCTGACATTCAGCAAGATGAACAAAGTTGCTACCAGAGCTAAAATACCGAGCAACAGGAATCCTATAATATTCCGGAGTTTTTTGATATCAATCAGGATTTAGTTACAAAAGTAACTAAAATTTCGTTATTAAGTATTGCTGTGAGCTTATTAGTTCGTACTTTTGCAGAGTTTTGAAAAAACAGACAAAAATTTAGCCAAACTCCGGAAGTTTTTTTTCAGATGATGCTTCGAGCTTACATTTTCGCATTATTATCTGACGGGATACATATTTTTTGAAACAAAAACCATTCGGAATCGTTAAATAAGACAAGATAATCAGACATCATTTTTATGCAAAAAAATATTACAGTACTTGGGATTGAGTCTTCGTGCGATGATACTTCAGCAGCCGTAATCAGAGACGGTGTGATGCTTTCGAATGTAATATCCAGCCAGAAAATTCACGAGAAATACGGCGGAGTGGTGCCCGAACTGGCATCGCGTGCACATCAGCAGAATATCATCCCCGTGGTTCACGAAGCGCTGAAAGCAGCCGGGACTGACAAAAACGAGCTGACCACCATCGCATTTACACGGGGTCCGGGATTGCTCGGTTCGCTGCTTGTGGGCACATCATTTGCCAAAGGATTCTCACAGGCACTCAACATTCCTCTGGTGGAAGTAAACCATCTCCAGGCTCATGTACTTGCACATTTCATCAGCCAGGGCAATGAAAATGAGAAATTTCCCTCGTTTCCTTTCCTTTGCCTGCTGGTATCGGGAGGAAATTCGCAGATTGTTCTGGTAAGGGATTATCTGGATATGGAAGTTATCGGGCAAACCATCGACGATGCTGCCGGTGAAGCCTTTGACAAGTGCGCTAAAGTGATGGGGCTTCCCTACCCCGGCGGACCTCACGTGGACCGGTTGGCTAAAGAGGGAAATCCGAAAGCCTTTAAGCTGAACAAACCTCAAATAAACGGGTATGATTACAGTTTCAGCGGTCTGAAAACTTCATTTTTGTACCTGCTGAGAGACGAAATAAAAGGTAATCCCAACTTTGTGAGCGAGAATCTGAACGATTTGTGCGCAAGTCTGCAGGCAACCGTGATTGACATTCTGATGAACAAACTGCTGAAGGCATCACAGGACCTGGGGATAAAACAGGTGGCAATAGCCGGAGGAGTTTCGGCCAATTCGGCTCTGAGGCAGGCTTTTCACGACTATGCAGCCAGGTACAACTGGGAAGTGTATATTCCTCCTTTCAGTTTCACCACCGATAATGCAGCAATGATTGCTATTACCGGTTATTTCAAATACCTGAATAAAGAGTACTGCGGGCTGGATGAAACTCCCTATGCCCGCGTAAGTCATTTGTTGAAGTAGAAAAGTGAAAAACTGATACAGCCATTCGGGACGATTACAGGGAAGGGATGAAAAATAGCGTGTTACTTTTGACAAAATACTGATTAAAAAAATAAGAAATGAAAATCCGGTTACCTGAAAAGCTAAAACCCTACAGCAGTGTGATTTATTTCGTAATTATCCTGTTGTTATCCCACTTTTTCTGGAAGATCTTTGTGACAGGCGATGAGAGCGACCAAAAGGTAACCTTTTTCGGGATAGATATTTCATTGCCATTCACTTACATGGCTCATCACATTGCCGGAATCACTCATAAACTGCTCGACTGGATTGGTTATGACATCATACTCTATCCGAATAATGTTATCCGGCATAATATCAGTAAGAATGGTGTATGGATTGTGTGGAGTTGTACGGGTATCAAGCAGGCTTATATTTTTTTCTGCATCATTGCCTTTTACCGCGGACCGTGGCAGCACAAACTCTGGTACATTCCACTCGGAATTGTTTTAGTGTATCTTTTCAATATTTTCCGCATAGGACTTATCACCATTATCATCGATAAATATCCCGGTCAGTTCGAACTGTGGCACGAACATATTCTGAAATACGCTTTTTATGCTATGATATTCCTGCTTTGGGCTTTTTGGAACGACCGGTTTGCAACCTCTCAGGTTTCAAAGTCAAACGCGGCAATAACCTTTCAGGACTGAGAATTTTTTATTAAAAAACGGTTACATCCTGATATTCAGCTGTTTTACTCGGTAAATTCCTTTGCCTTTTCGCCATTGAGCACACGCAGTCCGTTGCCAGCCAGCGCAGTCATTTCGTCTTCGCCCGGATAGACAAAGACTTTTGCCATAGGTTCGATCATGGATTGAATGTAATCTATCACATAAGTATTGAAAGCAATGCCACCGGTAAGGATTACTCCATCCACATCACCTCTCAGCGCTGCAATTTTAGCCCCGATTTCCTTTCCTATGGTATATGACATTGCATCAAGCGCCATAGCCACTTTGCTGTCACCGGCTTCGGCCCGTTTACACAGCTCCTGTACGTCATTGGAACCAACCATGGCAATAAGACCTCCCTTTCCAGCCAGTTTTTTCAGAATTTCCTGTTCGGTATATTTCCCCGAGAAACACAACCGGACCAGCTGTCCATTTTCCAGACTGCCGGTACGTTCGGGTGAAATAGGACCTACACCATCGAGCGCCTGGTTTACATCAACAATCCGGCCTTTGCGATGTGCAGCTACGCTTACTCCACCACCCAGATGTGCAACCACCAGATTTAAATCCTCGTATTTTTCCCCGATTTTACCGGCATGATATCTTGCTGCAGCTTTGTGATTCAGGGCATGAAAAATGGATTCAAAGGGGATTTCAGGCCAGCCACTCATACGGGCAACATCATCCATTTCGTCTACCGCCACCGGATCGGCAATGTAAGCCATGCATCCCGGAATCTGTCCTGCAATTTTATCGGCCAGGAATGCCCCCAGATTACTTGCATGCTCGCCCCGCTCAGCCCGCCGCAGTGTTTCGAGCATCCGGTTGTTTACCTCGTACACACCCGACTGAACGGGCGGCAACATTCCTCCGCGACCCATGACTACCGAAAAATCAAACGAAATGCCTTTATCCTTCAAGGTTTTGATTATCAGATCGTAACGAAAATCAAACTGATCAATCACGTGAGGAAACTTCATTAATTCCTCCACCGAATGGCGTACTGAAAACAGTTCGGTCCGGATATCATCTTCGTAAACAGCTACTTTGGTGGAAGTGGAACCGGGGTTGAGAACAAGAATCTTATGCATGTTGTGAATATATTTTTTGACAAAGATACATGATTTAGCTTAAATTCAGGAATTAAACAATGTATTTTTGACATTATGTCAATAAAAACAGGTCGTATGACAATTTTTAAAGACTCCGATACATTGAAAAACTACCCATCCTGTTATTATATTGAAAAAACTGTTAAGAGATTACGGATAGCTTTCCTATTTTTTTATATTTGTAAAATCAATACACCCGTTTCTGCGATTTCATCAGCTATCCGCCTGAATTATTCCGTGTTATCACTTTTTTTTCAGGTGTGAATCAATTTCATGTTGAAAGAATTTTCATTTTCGTTTTTCATCAAAAAAATAATTAAAACAGAATGAAATGTTAACAAATCCATTAAAAACCTACACGTTGTCCAACTACATCACGATTCCTCAGATTGCACGACTAACAGGCGTCATGAAGGAAGCGATTGAAGTAACTGGACGTGTATTGCCTTTCAAAACAAACAATTACGTAGTGAACGAACTGATTGACTGGACGCAGGCCGACACCGATCCGATGTTTACCCTGACCTTTCCGCGCCGTGAAATGCTGGAGACCAGGCATTACAACGCGGTAAAAAAAATGATGGACGAAAAGTCAGATAAAGCAACACTTGACAAAAAAATCCATCAAATACGGATGGAGCTGAATCCTAATCCGGCAGGTCAGGAGCACAATGTGCCTGAAATGAACAGCATAAAACTCAAGGGCATTCAGCATAAATACCCCGAAACCGTTCTGTTTTTCCCGGCTCAGGGACAGACTTGCCACGCCTACTGTTCGTTCTGCTTCCGCTGGCCGCAGTTTTCGGGTATGAGCGGATTTAAGTTTGCCATGAAAGAGACAGAACTTCTGAAACAATATCTGATTAAAAACAAAAAAGTGACCGACCTGCTTTTTACAGGTGGTGATCCGATGACGATGAACGCCCGGTTGCTTGCCGGATACATCGAACCATTGCTGAAGCCTGAATTTGAGCATATCCGTTCCATCCGAATCGGAACCAAATCGCTCTCGTACTGGCCATACCGGTATCTGACCGACGAGGATAGCGACGACATCATCCGCTTGTTTGAAAAAGTAATCCAATCGGGAAAAAATCTTTCCGTTCAGGCTCATTTTAATCATCCGGTTGAACTTTCGACCGAAGCTGTAAGAAAAGCCATTTCACGAATCCGCTCTGCAGGTGCTCAGATCAGAACCCAGTCGCCACTATTGAAACACATCAACGACAAACCCGAACTCTGGGCCGAAATGTGGCGCAGGCAGGTGGATTTAAGCTGTATCCCCTACTACATGTTCGTTGCCAGAGATACGGGCTCGAAGGGTTATTTCGAACTTCCACTGGAAAAATGCTGGGATATTTTCCGCAAGGCATACCGCCAGGTGAGCGGACTCTGCCGCACGGTGAGAGGACCGAGCATGAGCTGTGAACACGGGAAAGTCCAGGTGCTTGGTGTACAGGAAGTGACCGGTGAAAAAGTTTTTGTATTACGCTTTCTGCAGGGACGTAAGCCTGAATGGGTGGATGTGCCTTTTTTCGCCAGATACGATCCGGGAGCAACCTGGTTCGATGAACTGGAACCGGCATTTGGTGAAAAACAATTCTTTTTTGAAAAAAATGAATTAAAAATCAACCGTGATCCCGAGCTGATGTTTGAGTAATTTGCAGTAGTACTCAATCAACCGGTATAAACCTAGTCCCCGGAATTGGCATTTTGTTCAAAACAAACTTTTGTTTTACTGTTGCCTGAACGTGATTTTGCCCAGTTTGTGATTTTGTTTCTGTCATCTCTGTTCAGATTCCGGCTGAGTGTAAATACGATAATCGGAGTTTTAACTGTATCAGGATGAATGTATGTTACTGAATACGAGCAGGATGAAACTTGCGGATAAATTTCCTGAATTTCAGCTAAAATAATTTTACCCCGGTTGTCTGCCATATTAACACTATCCAGTCTGCTCTGAGCTTGTTGTAACAGGAAATTCGTAGCTGCCAGTTTATTGTTCAATGCTTCCGTTTCAGTCAGAATTTTTTCAGTTTCTGTTTTCAGAATTCTCTCATCCGTGCCGCTATGGATGCTGAGTTTACCCGTGTCCAGATCAAGAGCCAGAGCCGTATTTTTAATTTTTATTCTGACAGAATCCGATACACCGAATCCGGAATACAAAAGCCGGATTGATCGGGTAGTCGGATTTATTGTGCTTTCAAAAAGATAGCTGTTATCAAACACGGATACTCTGCTGATAAATTTTCTGGCATTTTCTGAAAATTTTTCATTCTGTACCAGCTGATAACCGAAATAAATACTCGGAATAGCTGTTATAAGCAGAATGGCAGTTATATAGCGATCTACACGTTTGGCTCTTTCCTTTTCAACTATGGTTCGGATGGGAAACTTCAGAAACTGACTTACAGCCATGGAAGCCACTGCTATGAAAACCGTATTGATAGTAAATAAATACAGTGCGCCAAAGAAAAAATTTATCTGCAATGTAGCTAATCCATATCCGGCGGTACAAATAGGTGGCATCAGCGCTGTGGCTATTGCTACTCCGGGAATCACATTTCCTTTCAGTTTGCTGCTCAAAGCGAGCATTCCGGCTACTCCCCCGAATAATGCAATGAAAACATCGTAAATAGTGGGACTTGTACGAGCCAGCAATTCGGAATGCGCTGTATTGACAGGTGAAATAAAAAAATAAACGGCAGATGTAAGCAAACTTACAATGACAGCAAAGCTAAAATTCTTAACCGCTTTTCTGAAAAGAGCAAAATCATAGGTAGCCAGACTGTAGCCCATCCCGTTGATGGGTCCCATGAGCGGGGAAATAAGCATTGCACCGATTATCACTGCAGTAGAGTTCATATTCAGCCCTACAGATGCCAGTAATATGGCACACATTAACACCCAAAGGTTTGTTCCTTTGAAAACCACACCCTTCTCCACCTCTGCATGAACCGTTTCAGAATCTTCGCGCTCGTGCATAATATTGAAGTAACTCAGGTACTTGAATAATTTTCCTTTCATAAGAATCCGGTTTTTTACAAAAATAAAAAAAAAGTTTTCATCCGGAAATGAAATTCACAAATTACCCGTATTTCGGTAATAAAAAGTTGGGTGTACGGAGAATACTGCTCATTTTCCGGGTCTCCAGCGCTGGAAGATGCTGGCTGTTTTGGGGAAAATACCGTTTTGGGCAGTACGCACATCTTCGGTAACGTAAAAAGCATTCTCGTCAAATGACTTAATGAGTGCTTCAATCTTTTTCATCAGCTGCCTGGCAACCACGGTCTCGACCACGTCAACTCTGCCAACGGAGCCTTCGCCGTGTACAATCGTGGCACCAAAACCATTTTCATTCAGCATTCTGACCAGGTTGCCACCGTCTTCGCGGGTATAAACCCGGTAAAGCAACACTCCGAAAGCCAGTTTACTCTCAATAAGTATTCCTACGTATGTGCCCGTGGCATATCCGCCCGCGTATGAGAGATAGGCAACCAGATCGTTGGCTCTTGACAGAATCTGCGAAATAATCACAATCCAGATAAACACTTCGAAAAAGCCAATGAAAGGTGCTATACCCTTTTTCCCTTTCGACACAAAAATGATACGGAGTGTACCGAGCGTAACATCACAGATACGACCGAAGAAAATGAAAACGGGCAGTAAATAGGGATAATGATCTAAAAAATCGAACATTGTTTTTAATATTTAATTGTTTGGGTGTTTGGGTGTTTAAAGTTTCATGTTCCGTTTGTTGTCTGTGTTCTGAAGTCTTTGTTCTGTCTTCTGAAATTCCCCCTTTGAGGGATTTAGGGGGCTTCTTTGTTCTATTTAACAAACCATTCATCCGGAAAGTTTACCAGATACACCTGCTCTGTAGCGCGGGTCAGCGCGGTATAGAGCCAGCGGTAATACTCTGTGTTTATCTGGTCATCGGGCAGATACCCGTGGTCAATAAAAACTTTTTTCCACTGCCCTCCCTGTGCTTTATGGCAGGTAACTGCATAGGCAAATTTCACCTGAAGGGAGTTGAAAAATTCATTTTCGAGCACTTTGTGCACCAGTTTTCTTCTTTCGGTTATTTCCGGATAATCTTCTGCCACGGCCGCGAAAAGCGTACCGGTCATTTCGTTCATTTTTGCGGGACTTTCGGATCTGAGGCTATCCAGCCACACACGGGCATCTATTTCCCATCCGAAATCGAGTGAACGAAGCGTCAGATCGGCAAAGTGGAAACCGTACATTTCCGGGTGCTTGCGAATGCGGGTTACCTGAAGCACATCGCCGTTGGCAATGAAATCGATTTCGGGATACGGCTTGTTCCAGAAATAATTATTCCGCGTTACCATCAGCAAGTCGCCGTTGGCAAGCTGCTCCTCGCGCATCATAACCCGCGACCGGATTCCGTCGTTGTAAAGGTTTGCACGTTTATTGGAACGTGTTATCATGATGGTATCCTCCACTCCCACCCCGTTGTACGAACGTTCGATGGTATCGGTGAGTTCCATTCCTTTCAGGCGTGTCACATCGGTAAATCCGTCAAGCTGCATCACCGGATGATGATACGTATCCGTTTCAGCGAGTTTCAGCCGCAGGGAAGTTGCCTGATACAGGATTCCGCTTTTCAAAGCCTGCCTGACCACCTGTGTAAGTTCGAAAGAGGTAATCTCCAGTCCGAAACTCTTCAGCACATCCACATCCAGAGCAGGACTGTGAGTCTGCTCCACGGGGGGAAGCTGAGCAGTATCACCCAGCAGGAGCAGGCTGCAACCATCGCCGCTGTACACAAACTCTACCAAATCGTCGAGCAAACGGCCACTGCCGAACATCTTTTCGTTTCCGTTGTTTGAAATCATGGAAGCTTCATCGACAATAAACAGGGTGTTACGATGCAGATTTTCGGTGAGCTGAAACCGGTATTCCGACATCGACTTCTGCCGGTATATTTTCTTGTGGATGGTATAAGCCGCGAATCCCGAATAGCCCGACAGAACCTTTGCCGCACGGCCTGTAGGAGCCAGCAGAACCGTTTTTTGTTCCAGGCCATTCAGTGCCCTTACCACAGCGCTCACAACGGTAGTTTTACCCGTTCCGGCGTATCCTTTCAGCAGAAAAATCTTTTCGTGGGTGGAAGACATGATGTACCCTGCCAGCCGGTCAATCAGAACCGACTGCTGTTCTGTCGGCTCGAAGCCAAATTCGTGCCTGATGCGGGTACTTATGAAGTTGCTTAACACGGGTGCAAAGTTACAGAATATTTTCCGGATTCAGATATCCTTTGCCGGTATGACACAGAGCAGCATGGAATAAAAAAAGGGCAGACACCTTGTCCACCCTTTCCGTTTATTATTCAAAAAAACAACAAACTACTTCACCCTCAGTGCATCCACTTTTTCTTTTGGAAGTTTGCGTGTGCAGAAAAACCAGTCGTAGCAGGTTTGATCGGCATCGGTACTTTCCATACGTTCCTTGGCCACACCACACGAACCTGCAGTGGGTACGATTACATCGTCGCCCGGACGCCAGTCGGCAGGAAGTGCAACACTGTAAGCATCAGCGGTCTGCAAACCGATGATAATACGTTTCAGTTCGTCAAAGTTACGCCCGAGTGAAAGCGGATAGTAAACGATGGTACGGATAATTCCCTTCGGGTCGATGAAAAATACGGCACGAACTGCTTTGGTGGTACTTTCGCCCGGCTGAAGCATTCCGTAGGTTTTAGCCACGTTCATGGTGATGTCTTCAATAAGCGGGAATGTTACTTCCACGTTTTTCATTCCTTTGTACTCTATTTTTTCCTTAATGGTACGCAACCAGGCAATGTGGCTGTAGAGTCCGTCGACAGATAAACCCACCAGTTGCGTGTTCAGTGCTTCGAATTCGCCCTGCATGCTGGCAAAAGTCATAAATTCGGATGTACAAACGGGTGTAAAGTCGGCCGGATGGCTGAAAAGAATCACCCATTTTCCGGCATAATCCTGCGGAAAATTGATATCACCCTGGGTGGTTACAGCCTTGAAAGAAGGCGCTTTGTCGCCGATACGCGGCATAGTTAATACTTGTTCCTGTGTTTCCATAATTTTTTTGTGTTATTTAAATTGTTAGTAATTTCAATGTTACAAAAGTAGTAACATATTGATTTCAAAACAAATAGAAATTAACAATATCTGTATTTACAAAAACAATAACGTGCATAAAAATAGCCGGATGACAACCAAAATCCGGAATAAAAAAGTCAGTTCGGTTAAAATTTTGTAACTTTGCCAATATTTCAAAACCGGAATGTCTGATTTCACGAAAAAATGAGAACAATATGAAGAAACTAATTTTAATTTTTATGATCCCCATTCTTTTTGCCTGTAATGGTAATAAATCCGAATCGCAACCGGAAACACCCCCCATCGACAGTTTTGAATATAAGGTTGACACCTTTGCAGACATTAAAATTCTGCGATACCGAGTGCCGGGCTTTGAAAAACTAAGTCTGAATCAGAAAGTTATGATTTACTATCTGTCGAAGGCGGCAATCGAGGGACGTGATATCCTCTGGGACCAGAACAACAGGCACAACCTGACTATTCGCCGTACACTCGAAGCCGTATATGAAAATTATCAGGATACAGCCTCGGCTGAATATACTCAACTCGAAACCTACCTGAAACGTATCTGGATGGCAAACGGCATTCACCATCATTATTCGGAGGATAAAATGATTCCGGGCTTCACACCTGAATTTCTGGCAAATGCAGTGAAAAGCACCGACCCGAAGCTGCTTCCGCTGCAAGCCGAAGAAAATGCCGATCAACTGGTTGCCAGACTGACCCCCATACTCTTCGACCCGAATATAATGCCCAAAAAAACCAACCAGGCAGCCGGAGTGGATCTGATAACCACCTCAGCCAACAATTATTACGAAGGGGTAACGCAAAAGGAAGTGGAAGATTTTTACGGGAAAATGAAAAACCCGAACGATTCAACACCCGTTTCGTACGGACTGAACAGCAAATTGGTGAAAGAAAACGGCAAACTCACCGAAAAAGTGTATAAAAAAGGCGGCATGTACACTCAGGCCATAACACGAATCGTTGGCTGGCTCGAAAAAGCAGCCGGAGTAGCTGAGAACGAGCACCAGAAAGAAGTGATAAATACTCTGATTCGTTTTTACACCACCGGCGACCTGAAAACATTTGACGAGTTCAATATCAAATGGGTGCAGGACCTGACCTCACAGGTCGATTTCGTGAACGGGTTTACCGAAACCTATGGCGATCCTCTGGGGATGAAAGCCAGCTGGGAATCGCTCGTCAATTTCAAAGACCCCGAAGCAACCAAGCGGACCGAAATCATCAGCCGCAACGCGCAGTGGTTTGAAGACAATTCGCCCACTGATAAAAAATACAAAAAGGAGGAAGTGAAAGGTGTTTCGGCCAAAGTAATCAACGCAGCTTTGCTCGGCGGCGACTGCTATCCCTCCACTCCTATCGGGATAAACCTGCCCAATGCCAACTGGATACGGGCACGGTACGGTTCGAAATCGGTTACCATTCAGAATATCACCGAAGCCTACGATCAGGCATCGCTCGGTAACGGTTTCAACGAAGAATTCATGTGGTCGGACACCGAACGTGAACAGGCTAAAAAATACGGTTCGCTCACCAACAACCTTCATACCGACCTGCATGAATGCCTCGGACATGGCTCCGGCAAACTGCTTCCGGGAACCGACCCCGACGCCCTGAAAGCCTACGGATCACCGATTGAAGAAACCCGGGCCGACTTGTTCGGACTGTATTACCTGGCCGACCCCAAACTGGTGGAACTCGGTCTTCTGCCCGACGCCGAAGCCTACAAGGCCCAATACTATCAGTACCTGATGAACGGACTGATGACACAGCTCACCCGCATACAACCCGGTAAAAACATCGAACAGGCTCACATGCGCAACCGGCAGCTGATAGCCGCCTGGGTATTCGACAAGGGAAAATCCGGAAATGTGGTGGAAATAAAAGTGAAAGAGGGCAAAAAATACCTCGTGATCAACGATTACCGGAAAGTCCGTCATCTGTTCGGTGAACTGCTGGCCGAAATTCAGCGCATAAAATCTACCGGCGACTTTGCTGCAGGACGCGATCTGATAGAGAAGTATGCTGTAAAAGTCAATCAGGATATCCACAAAGAGGTACTCGAACGCTACGCTAAACTGAAAATTGCACCCTACAGCGGATTTGTCAACCCGGTTTATGCCCTTGTGACCGACAAAAACGGCAAAATAACTGACGTCACCATTTCGTACACCGAAGGATACATCGAACAGCATCTGCGCTATTCCAGAGACTATTCTGTTTTGCCAGCTTATAACTAACCGGAAAAACGGATACGAAGAAATGAACAGGAAACTAATTCTATTACTGACCTTCATCGCCGTGATGATTGTATCGTGCAAAAAAACTGATACCAGCCAGGAAAAACCCCGGGAAGACTCGGTAGCAGTTGTTGTGGCCGACACAGCTCAAACAACACAACACCTGTCCGAATGGGAAGGAGAATACAAGGGAATCACACCATGCGAAGACTGCGACGGGGTGGAAACAGCTCTTACGCTGAACTTCGACAGCACTTTCACACAGTCGCTGAGGTATATCGGCAAAGGCGGACCATACGAATCGGGCGGCACGTTTAGCCTGGACGAAACCAGTGGAACAGTTACTCTCAAATTCGATGACGGTAGCCAGGCAAAATACCGTGTCGGCGAAAGCACACTCTCGCTTCTCAACGAGGATGGAAGCACGATAGAAGGCGAAGATTACGTGCTTCGAAAATAAAATTCCTCATCAGTAAGCAAACTGAAAATAAACCGGTAAGCCGGCTGTTTCATCACGAAACAGCCGGCTTTTTTTGAACTGTGTGATAAGGATTTTTTTATTCGGTATTTTTTTATAAATCCCGGAGAAACTGTACGATTTTTCTTAGAGAAGTCATCCTGACTTTTCAAATATCACACATATAGTTATTTTTTCAACTACGAATTACACGGATTGCACGAAAAAATCAGTGTAATTCGTTAAATTAGTAGTTTTTATAAAAAGAACTTGTCCTTACTTTTTTTTCACAAAGAATTCACGGAGTTTTTCTTTCAAAATGTCTCTTAGTTTCCGTGTTTTTAAAATAGCTTCTTCTTTAATTATTTCAACTAAATCAGCACTACTTCCAATAATATTATTGATTAACAGTATGCGACAGATATATAAATTAAAATTATTATGTATATTTGCGCGATTAATAAATATTCTATACTTATTACTGCAATCAGACTATATTATTTTACAAATTAGAGTACATATCACCGGGACGTAACTGAATATCAAATCAAAACGACTATATGAGACAATTTTCTAATACGACTTGTGCTAAATAAAAAAGGAACACATCAAACAGCCATTTAAGAATAATCTCAAAAAAAAGGGAATGTTATAATGAGGTGTTCCATCAGTTCATAGAAAAAAAATAAAAAATTAAATACATGAAGAGAAAACTTACCCTGATACTGCTTTGCAGCATTTTTACAGGCAGCCTGTTTGCAGACCTGCCTTTCCGGAATCAGCGCCGCGATATGTTCCGTGTACTGCCTGTTGACAGTCAAAGTATTGTTTTTATGGGCAACAGCATCACCCAGGGCAACGAATGGGCCGAAACGTTCGCCAACAATCCGCATGTAATAAACCGCGGCATAAGCGGCAATACTTCGGCAGAAATCCTGAACAATCTTGAGTATATCCTGGGCGGAAAACCGGCTAAGGTATTTCTGATGATCGGGATAAACGACGGCGCCGAACCGGGTGTTGTGGTTCCGGCTATCAGGAAAACCATTGAACTTACGCAGAAAGAATCGCCGAAGACCGAAATATACATTCAAAGCATACTGCCTTACGGAGGCAGGGTGAATGTTTGGACAACCAATAATTTACTGAAACAATTGTGTATCGAAAAAGGAGTAACGTACAGTGACGTTTTCAGCAAACTGGGCGGCACCGAGACCAACCTGTCGCTCAGCAGCAGCGACTCGAACGACGGACTTCACCTCCTCGGTTCGGGCTACAGAAAATGGACAGCCGGTTACGAGACCTTCACTGGGATTGTTCCAACGCTGGCTACAGGCAGCAACGTGAGTATACCCTCTGCTCATGCCAATTATGTTAACCAGCGGGTTTCTGTTTTCGCGCTGATGCCGGTCACATCAACCGATATTCTGATGCTGGGCGATTATCATGTGAACACAGGCGAATGGCGCGAACTGCTGCGCAATCCGAAAGTGAAAAGCAGGGGAATAGGCGTTAATCTCAGCGGTTCAAGCATCAGCCTCCCCGAACTGAAGGACATGATACCTCACATCATAAAAAACAATCCGGCCAAAATATTCATTTCCTGCGGCAGGAAAGACCTGGAATATAACGGAAAGACCGTGGCAGAGGCAATTACAAGTTTCACCGAAATTCTGACTGCCATACGTACGGCAGCTCCGCAAACGGAAATTTACATTCAAAGCCTCATTCCAGGCGTTACGGCAGCTACCAACAGCGGTAAGTTTGTTCCGTTTAACGATGAACTGAAGAAACTGGCTAATGATATCAATAAAATCTACTTCGTTGACCCGTACACGGCTCTGGTAAAAGACGGAGTGCTCGACAGCCAGTACGCGTACAGCAACGGGGGACTAAACGGACGCGGCTACCTGAAATGGGCCGGAGTGCTCGCACCCTTTGCCGACGCAGCAATACAGCCATTGAGCGTTGGCTCGTATGATTTGTGCATTTCGCTGGCAAATGTCAGACAGCAATTGTACAACATCAAAGACGGTACAGGCGCGGGAACCTATCCGGCAGCAACCATAGCTGATTTTCGCCTGGCAACAGATCAGGCAGCTGCAGTGGCATACAATACCGGGGCAACAGCGCAGGAGATACAGCAACAACTCACAGCCCTGAGCAACGCGGTAAATGCAGTCCGAAACAGCGAAATAACACTTCCCATGGCAAGCACAACCTCCGCGGAGTACTGGTACAAATTGTCGGCGCCGCTCCGGAATGCCGGTGTTTTTATGAAAGGAAATACAGCGGGAACAGGCGTTACCTTTGAAACTGAAAACAACTACAGGAGCCAGCAGTGGAAATTCACCCGCAGAAGTGATAATACATTCAACATCATCAACCGGAAAGACAACAGCTTCCTGGATCCGAATGCCGCTTACAATACCCAGATAAAAACTTCAGCTACGGAGCCTGCTGCCGGCTGGACATTAAAAAAAGCCGACAGCTTCAGCAAATTCATCATCACCAGTGGCACCGCGGAACTTAATCTGACCGGTCAGAATACGCTGTACAACTGGAGTACAGGCAATACCGGGAATGACATCACCGATACCGGATGCCAGTATTTAATAACAGAGGTTACCCGCCAGCCGGATGAAGAGCCTGTGGTAACGAGTCCGCAACCTTTTCTGAGACTCACGAATATCCAGTGCCAGGGCACTGCTCCCGTATTGATATCCGCTTCAGTGGCTGCTCCCGTGCTGGCCAAAGACACCCTGACGGTTGCCATCGATTTCACACCATCATCAACTACCGGAGATGCAATCCTGGTAGCATCCTCCGACCCGGCTGCAACTAATAAATTCTTCGGGATAGGAACAATTACAAGTTTCACAAAATACGGTGTCCGTTATGTCGGGGACAATAGTCTGGAAGGATGGTACACCCAGGGTTATACTCCCGCCAGCGCCCGTCACCGGATGGTAATTACCATGTCGCCTGGAGCTTCCAGCTACAATTATTACATGGATGAGGTTTTCGGCCGGAATGTATCGGGAATGGGAGCATACGGATATTACTATTTTGGAAAAATACCCAATCCGTCGCTGTATCTTGGAGGAGTGGTTTCATCAACCAATGGCAACCGGTATCCGTTTACCGGAACGCTCCATTCCGTTCAGTTTTTCAACGGCGTACTTACAGCCGACCAGGTAAAACTGATCAATTACTCATTCGACAATACCGCGCTGAACGAATTGAGCAACAATTCTTCAGCCGAAATGCCTTTTACAGTTGGTAAAAACCGCATTACACCCAAAACGGATGCAAAATTTACCATCTATGACATTTCCGGACGAAAAATTCTGAATCAGTTTATCAGCAGCGGATATTACCTGGTGGAATCGCAGGGAAAAGTTTATAAGACTTTCGTTCACTGACTTTCAGCAATACCGGCATCAGCATAACAGGTTAAGCTATTCTCATTAAAAAAGCCCTTATCAACAGACGCTGATAAGGGCTTTTTCTGATTCCGGAGATTGCCTGAATCCGGCCAGCCAGTGCTGTTGTAAGCTCACTGATTCTTACATACCCGATTTAACTGTAGCAAATAAGGCAAAACTCTTCCTCTTCTTTTCCTGAAAACTCTTTGAAGTTTCATTCAGAAGCTATATATTTGTGTCCGTAAAGCTATATGGATTTTACATAAGAGCTATATATCTTTTATACCGGAACCTATATATCTTTCACATAAAACTTACCGAAAAGTATGCCCTATCATTTTGACGTCAAAACCAAGCGAAGCGGATTAAATCCGGACAATCTGAAGTATTATGCCCTGCCGGTTCGTTCGGGTGTACTCACCACCCGGCAGCTATCCAAAGTTATCTCAGGACGATGCACCCTTTCCGAAACCGATGTAATAGCCACACTATCTGCGCTTTCGGGTGTACTGGAGGAATACCTTATGCAGGGCTATCACGTGAAAATGGACGGCATAGGGCGTTTCTCACTCTCCATCAGCAGCCCGGGCATGGACACACCCGAAAAAGTCACCGCCACGCATGTGAAGGCCAAACGTATCTGCTTCATGGCTGATAAAAACCTGAAAGAAGAACTGGTACATGTAGAATTCAGAAAGAAAGCGAAGAAAAAATAATTTCCGGTGACTTCCCGGTTCCATGGGCTCCGGCAGGCGGAATTTCACAGTGGTCTGTGAAGTGGTGACTGGTGCGAACTCTGCCCCGTATATCAAAGTGCAGGCGTTCGACTCCCCTTCTTTTATGCAAATTTATCTTTAACCTGCCCCACCCCCTACATCAGAATGCAGACGGTCTGCTCACTTCGTATGAGCAGACCGGTGTCATTAATCCTTGTTATTGTGGAACTTGCCTATAGAGATCGGCTATTGTTTGCAAT
>CAZWLJ010000019.1:0-55203 GCA_964634605.1 uncultured Paludibacter sp. | reverse complement strand
AGCAATTCATTCGTAATGAATAGGTCTGGGGTTCGAGTCCCCAAAAAGGCTCACCGCTGATTATCAGTTGATTAACTCCACCCTTATTTTTTCCATTTTCCTTTAGTTTCACTCCTTATGTCTTAAAAACCTGCTGCTATACTAACCGGTTTGAATTTCTGAATGTTGTGATCATTTTCCTTAATTCTGATGTCACACGAAATTATACAGGACTTACCAGGCTTCTTCAGGTTATGTAGCAGGCATCGTTTTTTTTTTAATCCGGAGCTGATAAACCATATTCCAACCACTTACTAATCAAGCATTTAACATGTATCATTTCCAGATTCTCATTCACTCATCACGTTAGTTGAAGCAAATGTTCTTCTGATACCTTTTCTGTATTTCACGGCAGGATAACCGAAAATAACAAACACTCCTTCGCGGCTGGGGTATTTTATTCCGTGTTTTTCCCTGAATTTTTGAGCCTTTTTTCCGTTTTGAATCAACGGATGAATTGCACCCAGCATGCTGGTTCCCAATCCCAGAGATTCCCCGGCATACATGGCTGTTGTAGCAGCTACTATCGGGTCGGCAGGATCGGTATACGGTGAACCGTAGAAATACATGGATAAAGGTGCATCGTAGTTCACCAGGTTAATTCCTTTTTGCATGTTGCTGATATAGACTTCGAATGCAGGTTTTACGAATCCTCTGAACATTTCGTCGTTCGTTTTGCCCCAGAATGGTCTCATAAGCGTTAAAAACCAGTCTGAGACAAACCATTTCATGCTTTCAAGATATTCGCAAAAATCAACAGCGAACTTCCTTGTTTTCACTTTACTGTCCATTATCAAAACATTCACATCCGATGGTGGAAGCCCCATGGGAGAAGTACTGGCAGCGTCGAGAATTTTCCGAACCGTTTCCGGTTCAATTTCCCTGTCGATAAATTCCCTGACGCTTCTTCTTCGGCTGTACAGGGCAAATAGCTGCCCGTAATTTGCTGAGTTCTGTACGTTTGGCAAATCAAACAAATCGTCCGGGGATATTTCTCTGCCCGAAATTTCGATGGCACCAGCCGGACATATTGCCATGCAGTGTCCGCACCCGATACATCCGAAAATTGGTGAACTACTTATTTTTACTTTTTTATTTTCAATATAATAATTGAAATCCTTACACACAGAAACACATTCACCGCAACCCGTGCATTTATCCGTGTCGATGCTGATGGTTGCATTTTCTTTTGTTCTTGATGTTGGAATTGCCATTTTTCTCTTCATTCAGGTTAATACTCACATGCGGTACTTTGTAAACTAATTACTGTCTAAAACACATTTCATTTCAGGTATAAGAGACTGAGAATAAGCCATATTCTTTCGGTTGATTAAGCTACCTGCACATTCTAAGAGTGAATAAATTATTCATTCTGCCGTAGCTGACTACCATGTTCACGATTTTGATTTATATTGACAAATATAGAACTTTAATTTCAAAGCAGGGTGTTTGAGTAAACTTTAATTTCTAACATGCAATCATTTTTTTAAAGCAAAAACACAAGATTAGTCTGTAAAGATTTTCACTTTTCAAATAACTTTTCTTCGATTTGCTTGTTATTAAGTTAGTTTTTTAATAAAAATCAGTCAACGAAATATGAATATAAAGCCTAAGGACAAAATTGTAATTGTTGGAGGTGGTTTTGCAGGTATGAGGCTTGTAAAAGAACTGAAAAACCAGCCTGTGGATATTATTTTAATAGACAAACAGAATTATCATTCATTTCAACCGCTGTTTTATCAGGTTGCAAGCGCCAGGCTTGAACCGGCAAGCATATCTTTTCCTTTCCGTAAGGTTTTTCAAAAGTACCGGAACTTTGAATTCCGGATGGCAGAAGTCAAAAGCGCGGATGTAAACAACAATCTGCTGATAACCAGCAACGGTGTAGTACATTACGATCATCTGGTAGTGAGTACAGGTTGCACAACTAATTTTTTCGGCAACGATGAAATCCGGCGGAACTCACTTGCCATGAAAACCATGCAGGAAGCTATTGAAATTCGAAACAGGATTTTACTCGATTTTGAAGCGTATCTCACAGCCGGTTACGAAGAGCAGGAAGCACTGATGAATATTGTCATCGTGGGCGCCGGCGCTACCGGCGTGGAACTTGCCGGTGCATTTGCCGAACTTAAAAACGAAATTCTTCCTAAAGATTATCCTAACGTCGATTTTTCCAGACTTAAAATTACCCTGCTCGAAGGGAGTCCTTTCACTTTGAGCGTGATGAGCGATGAATCGAAGAAAATGTCGAGAAAATACCTCGAAGATTTAGGAGTAGAAATCAAAACCGGTGTCACACTCACTTCATACGATGGCAATACAGCTAAATTAAGCACAGGGGAAACTATCCGCTGCCGGAATCTGATTTGGTCAGCTGGAGTTACCGGCAACACGATTGAAGGTATCACCGTAAAAGAAAACATCGTCAGAAACAGGTATCTTGTAGACAGATTCAATCGTGTGAAAGACTCTGAAAATGTGTACGCCCTGGGAGACATTGCCCTGATGCAAACACCAACTTACCCCAACGGACACCCGCAGGTAGCTAACGTAGCCATTACACAGGCTAAAAATCTGGCTGATAATATCAAAAAATCATTACAAGGCAGGAAAACCAATGAATATGAATACCGGAATAAAGGTTCGATGGCTACTATCGGAAAACATAAAGCCGTAGTGGATCTGAAGTTCTGGAAATTCCAGGGGTTTTTTGCCTGGCTCATCTGGATGTTTCTGCACCTTATGCTTATATTAAGCGTAAGAAACAAACTGATTATTTTTATCAACTGGGCCTGGAGCTATTTCACAAAAGACACTTCGCTAAGGCTGATCATTAATCCCGATGAACAGGAATACTCCTGAGAAATAATTTCTTCAGATGCACACAGCTACGAAATCAATTGTAAAAAACAGGAACTTGTTTTTGCGGAAAGAAATGATCTCGAAACCGGATTCCTTTAATGCTTTTTTAAAAACTTTTTCACCCATCAGCCACATATAATTATCGGCATAATATGATTTACCGATTTTTCTGTAAATAAAGTTACGGATACGGTCCGGCAACCAGTGAATAAAAAAGGTCATCGTGTGAGTTTCGAAAGGCAACCACCGGTTGGGAGTAGTAATCATCAGCGTGTTGGATATTTTTCTGATTTCCCGGAGCCATTGAATCTGTTTTTTGTAGTCTCCCACATGTTCGATTACCGCGTTGCAAAAAGCAAAGTCAAATTCGGACTCGAACGATGGAAAGTCAAAGCCATTAAACTCAATAAGTTCGAAACCGGGGTACAATTGCCTGAATTCAGTGAAATCAGCATTCACACCCAGACAAGTGAGTTTATTAGGCAGTTTGTACCATTTCTCGAAATAATTGGTATTTCCGCCGTTAGTAGGATCTACGCCGATGTCGATTATCGTGTCATCAGCGCCTATCAGCGTCATGGCAAGATTAAACTTTCTTTGCCGGTTCCGGTTTGAGATTTTATGTTTTAACTTTTTCATCCCTGCTGATTGTTGCAACATGCATACTGGCTTTTTACCACGCAGATTGAGTCATGTTTAATCTGTTCTGATAAACACCTAACAAAACAAACCATTTCACCTCCCTGTATATCTATTCCGTCACTTTACAGAATAAACCGTGACATTCAGTTTCGGAAAATCAAAAAGAGTAATGATTTTATCTCCAACGATTCAGAAAATTTATCATTTGTAACAAATTAAACATTTTTTCTGTAATTTTGTTTGAAATTTCAAATAAAAGATTTATCTTTGCATCGTTTTTATAAAAATAGCCTGTAATGAAAACCGGATTCATCCATATTATTCTCCTCGGTCTGATTATTCTCTTACAAAAAAAGACGAAGTGAGTTTGGTATGTGTATGATTCAAAAAAAAATATAGTAAACCTTTCTCACACAAGAGAAAGGTTTTTTTAATTAATAATGATATGGAAAAACTTTTTATCTTTGACACAACCCTGCGCGACGGCGAGCAGGTTCCCGGCTGCCAGCTGAATACAGTAGAAAAAATCCAGGTAGCCAAAGCGCTTGAAGGGCTGGGTGTTGACGTAATTGAAGCAGGTTTTCCTGTTTCGAGTCCCGGTGATTTCAAATCGGTGGTCGAAATTTCGAAAGCCGTAACATGGCCAACAATCTGCGCTCTTACCCGCGGTGTCCAGAAAGATATTGAAGTAGCTGCCGAAGCACTTCAGTTCGCCAAGCACAAACGCATTCACACCGGAATCGGGACTTCAGAACAGCACATAAAATATAAATTTAACTCTACACAGGACGAAATCATCGAACGAGCCGTTGCAGCGACCAGATATGCTAAAAAATTCGTCGAAGATGTGGAATTTTACTGTGAGGATGCAGGTCGTACTGACAATGAATACCTTGCCCGCGTAGTGGAAGCCGTTATCAAAGCCGGTGCTACGGTGGTTAACATTCCCGATACAACAGGATATTGCCTTCCGTGGCAGTATGGTGAGAAAATCAAATTTCTTTTTGAGAACGTAAAAAACATCCATCAGGCAGTTATTTCCACCCATTGCCACAACGACCTGGGCATGGCTACAGCCAACACCATGGCCGGAGTGCTCAACGGTGCCCGCCAGGTGGAAGTTACAATCAACGGTATCGGTGAACGCGCCGGAAACACTTCGCTCGAGGAAGTTGCCATGATACTGAAATGCCACAAAAATCTGAATATTCAGACTCAAATCAACACGCAAAAGATTTACCCTGTAAGCCGCCTGGTTTCGAGCCTTATGAATATGCCGGTGCAACCCAACAAGGCAGTGGTAGGACGAAATGCATTTGCTCACTCATCGGGCATTCATCAGGATGGTGTGCTGAAAAATCGCGAAAGCTACGAAATAATGGATCCGACCGACGTGGGCATTGATAAAAATTCGATTCTGCTGACTGCACGCAGTGGCCGGGCAGCGCTCAAGCATCGTCTGAGTATTCTGGGAGTGGAAGTGGACAACGGGAAACTCGATTCGGTATACGAAGAATTTCTGAAACTTGCCGACCGCAAAAAAGACATCAACGATGACGATGTGCTCATGCTTGCCGGAATGGAACGCAAGGAAAATCAGCGTATTAAAATTGATTATCTGCAGGTTACTTCGGGAGTTGGCGTGAAGGCAGTTGCCAGTGTAGGCCTGTCAATAGCCGGTGAGAAATTTGAAGCTGCTTCAAGTGGAAACGGACCGGTAGATGCTGCCATCAAAGCTATGAAACAAATTATCAAACGCAACATGACCCTTCAGGAATTCACCATACAGGCAATCAGCCGGGGCTCCGACGATGTAGGGAAAGTACACATGCAGGTAGAACACAACGGAGCTGTATATTACGGATTCGGGGCCAATACCGATATTATTGCAGCTTCGCTTGAAGCTTATGTGGATGCTATCAATAAATTCGTGAAATAAACACCCCCAGGCCATTGTAATGAATTGCATACAGACGTTTGAAACGGTATTTTGCTAAATGAGAAAAGGCCAGCTGTTCCGAAAACAGGTTGAAACAGGGTACATGAAACTACTTCTCAAATGAAAAACCCCGGCAACTTTTTCCGGTTGAAATTGTTCCATAAAAATGAATGCAACCGGAAAACTTACACGCAGGCTTAAAAGAAATTGATCACCAAAATTACAAATATCACTAAGCAGGCTTATGAAAAGACTAACAGACAATCGGTTTCATAACACCTCATTGAATGACAAACAGAATTCAAAAATAAAACAAGAATATGACAAATAACTCAAAAGCGGGGGCAACTCTTTTCGACAAAATCTGGGATGCACACGTCGTTTCGACCATCGAAAACGGACCCACTCAACTTTACATCGACCGACATTTCTGCCACGAAGTGACCAGCCCGCAAGCTTTCAACGGACTCAGGGCACGCGGATTGAAGGTTTTACGTCCGGATAAAACGACGATGACCGCCGACCATAATACACCAACCATCAATCAGGAACTTCCGGTAAAAGACCCGGTCTCGAAAAATCAGCTGGATCAGTTTGCCAGAAATGCTGAAGAATTCGGGATGCCTGTTTTCTACCCGCTCGGTCATGAGAAAAACGGCGTAGTTCACATCATAGGACCTGAAAACGGATTTACACAGCCCGGCATGACCATTGTTTGCGGTGACAGCCATACTTCCACGCACGGCGCTTTTGGTACAATCGCTTTCGGCATCGGGACCAGTGAAGTGGAAATGGTGCTGGCAACACAATGCATTCTCCAGAGCCGGCCCAAAACCATGCGTATCACTTTCAACGGAAAACTCAGCCCGGGAGTAACTTCGAAAGATCTCGCCCTTTTTATGATATCAAAACTCACAACCGGTGGTGCTACAGGCTATTTTGTGGAATATGCGGGAGAAGCCATTCGAAACATGACAATGGAACAACGTATGACCGTGTGTAATCTGTCAATTGAAATGGGTGCCCGCGGCGGACTGATTGCACCTGATGAAACCACTTTCAACTATGTGAAAGGACGTGAATTTGCCCCAAAAGGTGATGAATGGGATAAAAAACTGGCTTACTGGAAAACGCTGCAATCGGATGATGATGCTGTTTTCGATATGGAACTCACTTTTGACGCTTCGCAAATACAGCCGATGATAACCTACGGAACCAATCCCGGTATGGGAATGGGTATAAACGAAAGTATTCCGACTTTGGAAGAAATTGACGAAGCAGGCCGTATTTCATTCCTTAAATCGCTGGATTATATGGGATTCAAACCGGGTGAAAAACTGCTTGGGAAGCCGATTGACTTTGTGTTTCTGGGCAGCTGTACCAACGGCAGGATTGAAGATTTCCGCCTGTTTGCCAACTACGTGAAAGGGAGGAAAAAAGCCGATAACATTACGGCCTGGCTGGTTCCGGGAAGCTGGAAAGTACGTAAACAAATTGAAGAAGAAGGTCTGGACAAAATTCTCGAAGAATCCGGATTTGCCATTCGTCAGCCGGGCTGTTCGGCCTGCCTGGCAATGAACGACGATAAAGTGCCTGCCGGAAAATATGCCGTCAGCACATCCAACCGCAATTTCGAGGGGCGCCAGGGACCCGGTGCACGAACCATCCTGGCTGGTCCGCTGGTAGCAGCCGCCACCGCTATAGCAGGAAAAATAGTTGCCCCATGACCCTCTGCCGGGGATAATTTGAGGTTAATCAAGAAAATTCAAATGAATGAAAAAATACACAATGACAAAACTTAATAATACAGATAATTCGGAAAAGCGCTCCTCAGCTTCCCCGTCAGGAGATTGGGGGACAGGTCCGTTAACTTCAACTGCAGTTCCGCTGCCGATTGAAAATGTGGATACCGACCAGATTATTCCGGCCCGTTTTCTGAAAGCCACTGATAAAAACGGTTTCGGCGATAATCTTTTTGCCGACTGGCGTTACAACAAAGACAAAACTCCGAAGCCGGATTTTGTACTGAATAATCCGGCTTTCTCGGGCGAAATACTCGTTGCCGGAAAGAACTTTGGTTCGGGTTCAAGCCGCGAACATGCCGCCTGGGCTATTGCCGGATACGGATTTAAAGTGGTAGTATCGAGTTTTTTTGCCGATATATTTCAGAATAATGCGTTGAATAACGGCATTCTGCCCGTGGTGGTTTCCACCGGATTTCTTGCCGAAATAATGGATGCAATCAAAAATAATCCAAAAAACACGCTGACTGTAAATCTCGTAAATCAGACAATTACCAACAATGCTACCGGCAAATCGGAAACTTTTGCAATAAATGCCTACAAAAAGGAATGTTTACTCAACGGGCTGGATGACATTGATTACCTGCTTAGTAAAAAAGATTTAATAGAGAAATGGGAAAAAACCCAGGCACATTAATTCTTTCCCTGAGTATAATTTAGCAACTTTTAATTCGTGAAATTGACCAAAAATTGAGTAATTCGTGAATATAGAAGATTTAAGAGAATACTGCATTTCACTTCCCGAAGTTGAGGAGTGCTTCCCCTTCGACGAGGTAACACTGGTCATGAAAACCTGTGGAAAGATGTTTACCCTGATTCCGCTCGATGAGGTTGAAACGTGTATCTCGGTAAAATGCAATCCTGATCTGGCAACAGAACTGAGGGAAATGTACAATTGCGTTCGGCCCGCATTTCACATGAATAAGAAGCACTGGAACACCATTTTCATTTCTCCGGAGGTTAACGAAAAACAAATTAAGGAATGGATTAAACTTTCATACGAATTAGTGAAAATGAAACTTCCAAAACGCCGCTAAGAATCAATAAAATGCAGGAAAAGGAAATATTTATTTCATCATTTTTCAGTCCAGGACAAACCTGATTTTCATTTAAAAAAGAAATTTACATGAATAAACCTGATAAATCGCGACAGGAGAAACAATCCGGCGCTCACTCGCCGTTCAGAAAAGTTCCGGGAAGAACTGTGGAAATCATGGATACCACGCTGCGCGATGGTGAGCAAACTTCAAGTGTATCATTTTCGGTACAGGAGAAACTGAGCATCGCACGTCTGCTGCTCGAGGAACTCGGTGTGGACCGCATCGAAGTGGCATCGGCAAGGGTTTCGGAAGGAGAATTTAATTCCGTTCAGAAAATAGCCCAATGGGCAAATTCGCACGGTTACACTGATCGTGTAGAAGTACTCGGATTTGTTGACGGTACAGCCTCGCTGGAGTGGATCCATAAAACCGGATGCCGGGTAATCAATCTGCTTTGCAAAGGTTCTAAAAACCACTGCACTTATCAGCTTCGTAAAACGGCGCAGGAACACCTCACAGATATTAAGCAGGTTATAGCCAAAGCAAACGAAATGGGCATCAGCGTGAATGTGTACCTGGAAGACTGGTCGAACGGGATGCGCAATTCGAAAGATTACGTATTCGAAATCATGGACGACCTTCAGCATCAAAACATACGTCGTTACATGCTGCCCGATACACTCGGAATATTAAATCCGGACGAAACCGGAATATTCTGCCAGAATATGATTGAGCGCTATCCGAATCTGCATTTTGACTTTCACGCGCACAACGATTACGATATGGCAGTTTCAAATGTTTTCGAAGCTATAAAAGCAGGTGTGAAAGGTGTTCATGTTACTGTAAACGGATTGGGCGAAAGGGCTGGAAACGCTCCGCTTACCTCGGTTCTGGCAATAATTTCGGATCACCTCCGGCTGAAAACACAGGTAAAGGAAAACAAAGTTTATTACATCAGCAAAATCGTTGAAAGCTATTCCGGCATACGGATTCCGAACAATAAACCCATCATCGGCGACAATGTTTTTACTCAGGTTGCCGGAGTGCATGCCGATGGCGATAACAAAAAAAATCTCTATTACAATGATTTGCTACCTGAACGTTTCGGACGAACCAGGCAGTATGCACTTGGCAAAACATCCGGAAAGGCTAATATTATCAAAAACCTGCAACAACTTGGCATTGAACTCGATGACGAAATAATGAAACAGGTTACGCAGCGTGTTATCGAACTCGGAGATCAGAAAGAACTCGTTACACTCGAGGATTTACCATACATCATCTCGGATGTGAGCCAGAACGGAACCGGAGAAAAAACAGTAAAAATACTGAACTATTCGCTTTCGCTTACCCAGGGACTTCGGCCGATGGCTAATGTTAAAATCGAAATCAACGGTGAATCCTTTGAAGGCTCGGCATCGGGTACCGGACAGTACAACGCCATATCAAAAGCTCTGTATAAAATTTACAGGAAACTCGACAAAACAACACCCGAACTACTTGATTACGAAGTAGATATTCCACCGGGCGGAAAAACAAATGCCATTGTACAAACCATCATTACCTGGCGTTACGACGGCAAAACCTTCAAAACCCGTGGTCTGGATGGCGACCAGACAGTAGCAGCCATCAAAGCCACCGAGAAAATGCTTAATATGATTGAAACGGGAAATATACCAGACATAAGAATCATGAATTTGCCCTGATAAAAAATTATTCATCCAATTATATGAGAACATTAAAAATTGCCGTCCTTCCGGGCGACGGTATCGGACCGGAAATCACAAAACAAGCACTGGAAGTAACAAAAGCCGTTTGCAGGAAATTCGGGCATCAGCTGGAGTACAAAGAAGCGATAGTAGGTGCATGTGCCATTGATGCAGTTGGCGACCCCTACCCTGCCGAAACGCACGAGCTTTGCATGCAATCGGACGCTGTGCTTTTCGGAGCCATCGGCGACCCGAAATACGACAACAACCCCGGTGCGAAAGTTCGCCCGGAGCAGGGATTGCTTCGCATGCGCAAGACACTCGGACTATACGCGAATATACGCCCTGTAAACACTTTTCCGCAATTACTTCACAAATCGCCCCTGCGTGCAGACCTGGTGGAAGGAGCCGATTTCATGTGTATCCGCGAACTTACCGGTGGTATGTATTTCGGTCGTCCTCAGGGACGCAGCGAAGACGGAAACACCGCATACGACACCTGTGTTTATACCCGCGAGGAAGTGGAACGTATCCTGCATCTGGCTTACCGTTTTGCAGGGCAGCGGCGAAAAAAAGTAACGGTAGTGGACAAAGCCAACGTGATTGCCACATCGCGACTGTGGCGTCAGATTGCCCAGGAAATTGCTCCCCAATATCCTGATATTGAAACGGAATATATGTTTGTGGATAATGCGGCCATGCGTATTATCCAATGGCCTAAAAGTTTTGATGTGCTGGTAACGGAAAACCTGTTTGGTGATATTCTGACCGATGAAGCATCCGTGATTACCGGCTCGCTGGGTATGTTGCCCTCGGCCTCTATCGGACTTCACACGTCCGTTTTCGAACCGATTCACGGTTCCTACCCGCAGGCAGCCGGAAAAGACATTGCAAATCCGCTGGCTACAATATTATCTGCTGCACTGATGTTTGAATATGCTTTCGGAATGAAGGCAGAAGGACTGCTCATACGCGATGCTGTAATAGCGAGTATGGAGGCAGGGATTGTCACAGAAGACATTTCAGAAGGCGCTAAAGCCTACAAAACATCCGAAGTAGGTGAATGGATTGTGCGATGGATTAACGAACAATAGCAAAAACACAGTTTAAGTAAAAAAAAATGGCTGTATCAATAAACCGGATACAGCCATTTTGATTTTTAAACTATTACTCTCTCATCAGGATTCTGGCAATTCGTCTGGTCTTTTGTTGTACCAAAATTTCGCGTCCTTCAGTTGTTTGCTTAATAATTTGCGGATTTGTACCCCGGATAGTGAGCAAATCAAGCCCTGTGTTGTAAGTTACTCTGTAATCGTTTGCAAGTTCGTCGAGCGCGCTTTGCAGATACCTGCTGTTGTCCACACAAATGGATATGCTGACAGCTGAGCTCTGTATCAGCGCCACTTTGAGCCGGTGTTTTTCCACCACAGTGAAAATCCAGGTCAGACTCTCTTCGAGCACGAACGAGAAATCGAGCGGACGAAGCGTGATTAACACCTGATTTTTCTTCAGAATAAGAATCGGAACGTCTATTTGCCTGGGAGTTGATTTGATAACCGATCCGGCTTCATGCGGACTTCCAAACGGCCGTACAAAAAGTGGAATTTGCTTATTTTCAAGGGGTTTAATTGTTTTTGGGTGAATAATCTGTGCTCCGCTGAAAGCCAGTTCCACAGCATCCAGGTACGAAAGTTCGGGGATAAGAACGGTATCCTGAAAAATTCGCGGATCGGCATTCAGTATCCCTGGAACGTCCTTCCATATAGAAACACTGGAAGCATCAAGCAGATTGCCCACTACTGCTGCAGTATAGTCGGAACCTTCACGTCCGAGCGTGGTAGGTAATCCTTTCATGTTTGTACCGATAAAACCCTGACCGATATATACCTGGTGTGCTTTGAAATCCACTGCAGCTTTCAGTCTTTTTTCAGATTCGAGGTAGTTCACATTCGCTTCACGGAAATTACTGTCAGTCACGAGCAACTGCCTCATATCCAGCCATTTGTTTTCTATCCCGGAAACCCTGAAAAAGGCAGAAACGATGGTTGTGGAAATCACTTCGCCGTACGAAACAAGCTGGTCGTACCAACGGTCATAATCATCTCCGATACCTTCTTTCAGGTACTTTTTCAGTTCATCAAAGAGTGGCTCGACCGCTTTTTCTCCCACTGTTTTATCTTCAAACAGCTCTGAAATAATCTGCATGTGATACAACTCCACTTCTGACAGTTTATTGAGCGCTTCTTCCCTTTCAGCTTTCATAAAGTGCTCCAAAACCACTTCCATGGCATTGGTGGTCTTTCCCATAGCCGATACAACGATAAACAGATTCTCTTTTACTTCAGAAACTATCTGAACAATGTTTCTAATTCCGTCTGAAGATTTAACGGATGCTCCTCCAAATTTATAGACAATCATTTTTTTCTAAGTTAAATAGTTATTAAAAAAACCGAAAAACAGAGTTCGGAACCCGATACCCGATACTAAGAACTTGTAAACTGAAACTAAAGAATCTTTACTCCCACCAGTTTATCGTATCTGCCACCCCAGGGACGATGATAAATGTAAATAGTATATTCATTCTGAGTTTGCCAGTGACTGCCATCCACCGGTTTCGTACTCGCATAGCTTTCTCCACTCCGGTAGAGTAAGTACTGATAATTATAACCGCCCTGTTTCAGCAGTAATGTTTTGAAATATAACCCATTGGAGGCATCGTAATCCATTTTTGAAAGATCGTTCAGCTGATTGTAGTTCCAGTTGCCACCCAGATAAACATTCCCCTGCGGAAAAGGTTTTTCGACAGGCAAGCAGAAATTGACAAACATATAGTCTGCTTCCAGATCCGGGCTCTCTGTGGCATTCTGATAGTTCACCACGAATCGTCCGTTCACGTCAAAATCCTGCATGTACGAATCACCGGACTGAATCCTTCCTTTGCTTAAATATACCTGATAATAAGGGCGTTCGAACCGGATTTGTTCAATTCGTTCATCGTAATTGTAAATGGAGGAAAAATCAAAGCGGTGATACTCGTTCCCTCCTTCAAATATCAACTGCCGGTTATTGACAAAACTTAATTTATCGGAAGAAAAATATGTTGGCTTCAGTCCGCTAACCTGGTTGTCCAAACGGTTGTTTTGCCTGACCACTACTTTAAGTTCAGTCTGGGCATCCTGAATCTTATAATTCCTTGTATAAACTTCAAAATCAAGCTGTTGCATCGAATTATTCAGTTCCGTATCGGTATTACCCCTTACGGTTGCATTAATTTCTACCAGTGGTTCTACTACCGAGAAACAAACATGAGCTATGGGATTGCCCGTTTTGTTATCTTCGTAGATATTTACCAGATAATTTCCCGAAACTGTAAACGAAACATCGTTATTGGGCAGCCTAAACCTATAATTTGTATAAAGAAATGTAGTATTGACCGATAAGGCGTAATCGTCTATGTATCCACGCGAAAATCCCCTCAGGTATTCGGACGATGAAAGTAATGAAAGTGTCCAGTCGGCATTGCAGTGTCTTATTTCGTAGGAGTATGAATGTTTTTCGTGCGAAAGTTCGTCGAAACTTATTTCAAGTATATCATTTCCGTTCAGAGTAATGAGAGGCAAAGTCAGCGGGTTGTCGTTTACCTTTACCTGGAGTGTTTTCACACTGTCATGAAAAATCCGGGTTTGATACACCGTCTGCCCCCAAACGCTGGCTGCAAAAGACATTATCTGAATCAATATCAAAATCCTTATTTTCATCCTTTTATCCCAATTATAATACTTAATGAATTACTTTTTCGGTTTATCTGTCATTACGATCTCAAGTTTACCACCTGCCATAAGCTCTGCATGGGTAAAAAATGGTTTCACGAGCTTTTTTTCATTCAGTTTTATGGATTCAATGTATTTGTTTTTTCTGGAATTGTTGTATGTTTTAATTTCAAAATACCTTCCGCCCGAAAGTGCAATCCTTACATTGTCAAACAGAGGTCGTCCGATTGAATAAACCGGATTTCCCGGGGCGACCTGATAGAATCCCATAGAATTGAGCACATACCATGCCGACATTTGTCCGCAGTCTTCGTTGCCTGATAAACCGTCGGGTTTATCGGTATATTGTGAATAAAGCACCGTATCAATCAAAGCCTGAGTTTTATAAGGCATATTCACATAATTATATAAATGAATAATGTGATGACTCGGTTCGTTGCCATGAGCGTACTGCCCTATCAATCCTGAAATATCAGCTGAAATCTGGCTTCCTTCGATCTTTGAATCGGCTGTAAACAATCCATCAAGTTTCTTAATAAACATTTCTTTACCTCCCAATAATTGTACCAGGCTATCCACCTGATGTGGCACAAACCAAAGCCATTGCCAGGCAGTACCTTCGCAGTAGTCGTCATCGCGGTGACTGGAACTTCTCGGATTGAACGGTGTACGCCATTTTCCTCCGGAGTCTTTCCCCCGCATAAAACCCACCGAGGGGTCGAAATAGTTTTTATAATTTGTTGCCAGTTTCTCAAACCGTGCTATATTGACACTGTCATTCCGGTCTTTGGCCATCTGAAGTATGCACCAGTCGTCGTAAGCATATTCCAGCCCTTTTGCCACGCTTTCTCTTTCCTTATCGAATGGTATGTAGCCGGTTTCATTTTTATACTTTTTCGAAACAGGTTGCAAAGCATTGATATAGAGGGGCGTATCTTTGATTCCGGTAGTATCGTAGGCTGAAGATTTCAGCACGGCCTGGTATGCCAGATCAAGGTCGAAATTCCGGTCGCCCTTCATATAGGAGTCCACAATAATCGGTACCGAATTGTATCCTATCATGGTTGCCGTGTAGTTAGCGGCAAGTTCCCACATAGGCAGTATGCCCCCTTCCTTGTATCTGGTCAGCAATGTACGGATAAAACTCTGGTTCAGTTCGGGATTGATAATGGTCAGCAGCGGATGCAGGGCGCGCATTGTGTCCCAGGTAGAGAATACGGTGTAAATATCCTCACCCGACTGGTAAATCTTTTTGTCCATGCCCCGGTAACGTCCGTCCACATCCGAAAATACATTCGGTGCTATGGCGGTGTGATAAAGCGATGTATAAAAAATTCTTTTGTCGGTGTCGTTTTTTGTTTCCACGTCAATTTTTGCCAGATAATCATTCCAGGCTTTCCGGGTACCGATTCTTACAGCCTCAAAATCCCAGGCAGGAATTTCTTTTTCGAGGTTTTTCCGTGCTCCGTCCATATCCACAGCCGAAATACCGACCTTCAGCATCACAGCTTCATTGTCGCTGGTATTGAACGAGAGGAAAATTTTGCCGCTTTTCCCGTTCAGTTGCTTCGATTCAGCTACGATTGAATCATTCTTGTAAAAAGTAGCCGATGTGAAGGGTTTGGAAGTGACAGCATAAAAATAAATCCATTGCTGACGCGCCCAACCGCGGCTTTTTTTCAATCCGCGCAACTCAGTATCACTTATAACTTCGAGAATAACGCTGTCAGTCGGATGATTCTGGTTGGTGTAATCCAGATCAATGAGCAGTCCCGATTTATCACTCACAGGAAATGTATATTTATGAAATCCGGCCCGTTGAGTAGCTGTTAATTCGGCTTTCACTTTGTAACGGTCCAGTTCTACGGTGTAATATCCGGGAACAGCTTTTTCAGTTTCTTTTCTGAAAGGAGATGAAAATGATGTCTGCTGACTCGAATAGTCTTTATTTTTCACATCGGGTTCACCTACAACAGGCATTACCAGCACATCGGTGTAGTCGCCAATTCCTGTCCCGCTCAGATGCGTGTGCGAGAAGCCATTGATAGTACTGTCGGTAGCATGATAACCGGAACAGGCATCCCATTCATAGATTCGTGTATCCGGGCTCAGTTGCACCATTCCGTGCGGATATGCAGCACCCGGAAAAGTATGACCGTGGCCGCCGGTTCCGATAAACGGATCGACAAAGGAAGTGTAATCTGTAATATGGACTTTCCGGCATGAGGGCAGCAAAATAACTCCGGCCGCAAAGATTAAAAATACAAATCGATTTCTCATAGCATTTTTGATTATAATAACTTTACCTGAATCAGAATGCAATATTAGCTTATTTAGTTGAATTTTTAAAGCAGACCCGAAAATTTATTTTAACACGAATGCACCAGCCGTACAGAAAATAATTATATTTGCATTCAAATATGAATTTACCTGCTCCATTTACAGATGCAATGAAATATCTGCTGAAGGACCACTACGGATCTTTTGCAGATGCTTTGAACAAACCTTCGCCAGTGAGCGTGCGTGTCAACAACAAGCTACCGTACATTCCCTCCACTGACAAAGTCGCCTGGTGCAACGACGGATATTATCTGAACGAAAGACCTCTCTTTACAGCCGATCCGTTTTTACATGCCGGAGTTTATTACGTTCAGGAGGCCTCATCCATGTTTTTACAGCAAGTACTCGAACAATATGTATCACGCGATAGCACCGTGCTCGATTTGAGTGCCGCACCAGGTGGAAAATCAACTCTGATTTCTCAGTTCTTAAGTTCTGACGGTTTTCTGGTGAGTAACGAAATTGTGAGAAACAGGGCTTATATCCTTACCGAGAATATGATAAAATGGGGAAACGATCATTTTCTGGTGAGCAACAACCAGCCTGAAGATTTTCAGAGATTGCCTTCGTTTTTCGATGTGGTGGTAGTAGATGCTCCCTGTTCAGGCGAAGGCATGTTTCGCAAAGATACCGGTGCTATAGGAGAATGGAGCTATCAAAATGTGACCATGTGTGCTGCCCGCCAAAAAGATATCGTGTCGGATGCATGGAGTACGCTGAAAGGTGGCGGAGTATTGATATACAGCACCTGTACCTACAACGAGGCTGAAAATGAGGAAAATGTGAAATGGATGGAAGAGGAACTGGGAGCAGAAGTATTACCTGTGGATTGCAGTCGTTTCCCTGAAATTACCGTCACGGAAAGAGGTTGCCGTTTTTTTCCGCATAAAACGCGCGGTGAAGGATTTTTTATCACAGCGATGCGAAAAAAAGAAGAAGAACTACCGGCATCGCCCAAAAAGAAAAAAATATTCAAACGAAATATTAAGGCTGAAAATGCATTCGGGCAACTGAAAAATCAGTTACTGAAGCCCGGTAACTGGGATTTGGTTACAGAAAACAACCTGATTTCGGCAATACGGAAAGTACATGCCGGTAAAGTTGAAATTTTAAGAAATAATCTAAAAACCATGCATTTCGGCATTACGCTGGCCGAACAGAAACGGGACGACTTCATACCGCATATAAGCCTGGCATTATCCAAAAGCGTCGATTTAAGTAAAACAATAACGGCAGATGTGGATTTAAGTTCGGCAATCGGGTACTTAAAAAAAGAAACAATCACACTTCCTGAAATCGGAAAGGGATATGTACTTTTAACATATCAGTCTGTTCCGATCGGATGGGTCAAGAATATTGGCAGCAGATGCAATAATCTCTATCCGGCAGAATGGAGAATCAGGATGAAAATTGAGTCCTGAATGATACCGGAAGATATGAAAATGCATACACGCTGAGAATTGACAAGTTTCAGATATCATGAATCATACAGAAATAAACAACAATCTGAAAGGCTCTGCAACAACTCTTCCGGGTGCTGGAGGAGCAAATATCACATTCCTGGGCACTGGTACATCGACAGGAGTGCCACAACTGGGATGCGGCTGTAAAACCTGCCGCTCTACGGATCCGAGAGACAAACGGCTGCGCTGTTCGGCGCTGATAACTATCCACGGCAAACGTTTTCTGATCGATGCCGGACCAGACATGCGGCAACAACTTATTACCAACCATATTTTTCATATCGACGGGATATTGCTTACGCACGAGCACTACGACCATGTAGGAGGGCTGGACGATGTACGGCCGCTGGGTAAAGTAAAAATTTTCGCCGAGCGTAAAGTGCTGGATGCCATTCAGCGCAACATGCCTTACTGTTTTGGCAAATACAAAAACCCGGGCGTTCCGAGTCTTGATTTGTATGAAATTGATACGAACGAATTTGAAGCCGAAGGAATTAAAATCATTCCGGTACGCATACTCCACGCCCGGCTTCCAATCCTGGGTTACCGGATAGGCGACATCGCATACCTCACGGATGTAAAACACATACCTGAGCAGGAATTTCAGAAACTGAAAAACCTGAAAATTCTTGTTATCAATGCCTTGCGCGAAGAAGAACACTTTTCACACCTGTCAGTAAGCGAAGCTGTGCAACTTGCTGAAAGAATTGATGCCAGAACAACCTATTTTACTCATGCAAGTCATCATCTCCCGCTTCAAAGTGAAATTGAAAAAGAATTACCCCAAAATATTCACTTTGCGTACGATAATTTATCAATAAATTTTTAACTTTGTCTGTAAGTTTACTTCAAATATCTTTTTGCTCCAATGAAAACTTTCAAAATACTGTATTTAACCCCGTTAATTCTTTTACTGATAACGACTTCATGCGTCAGTCAGCGAATGTTTACCACGCTGGACGTACTCAGACCAGCTGAAGTAACTTTTAATTCCGGTGTACAGGATGTGTTGATAGTTGACAACTCTGTAATCCAGCCATACAATGTTGGCCATACCGAAATGACCACACCGGAAAGCAGAAATAAACCTGCAAACATTTCGCTGAAATTTGACAGCGCTGCCCTTTTTACAGCTGCCAGCCTGCGTGAAAACCTGGAAGCCAAAGAATTTTTCAGATCTGTCAACATGTCGCAGACAAACATGAATACTACAAACAACTATTATAAACTCTCACCGCTGAACAAACAAACCGTAAAATTTCTTTGCGGACTGTATAAGGCTGATGCAATCATTTCGCTTGAACATATCCAGATATCAGACAATCTGATTAAAAATGCAGGTATTAATCTGAATGCCCTGGATGTGAGAATCGACACGAAATGGATCATACATTATCCAACGGACTCGGCAAGTGTTTTCAAGGAATTTTCGGATGAATTTTCGTGGGAAGACGATAAGGCAAACAAACTGCCCAACCGGTATGATGCCCTGGTAGATGCCTGCATACTCACCGGCTACAACATTTCCGACCGTTTGATACCCCGATGGGAAAAAGCAGACCGCTATTTCTATGCCCCGAAAAAAGAATTATTCGTTCAGGCAATGGATTCGCTCACATACAAAAACTGGCCTGCCGCCATCAACCTGTGGCAGAAAGCATCCGAATCTACAAAAAATAACAGGTTAAAGTTTGAAGCCTACAACAATATTGCTGTTGCTTACGAAATAACGGGAAACCTGAACAAAGCCATGGAATATGCTTCCAAAGCCGTAGAGATATTTCCATACATGACTGTTTTCTCGTCATCCACATTGGATGAAATTTACGAAATGATTGATTATTACGACGTACTTGAAAAGAGGAAACAGGAAGCCACTTTGCTTGACAAACAACTGAATGACTGATCATTAACCGACACAATAATACAACCATGCTACTACCATCTGATGAAACCATTTTAAAAGAACGGGGTATTTCGAAACAACAAATTGAAAGCCAGTTGCAAAACTTTGTTACCGGTTTTCCATTCCTCGAAATTCGTAGTGCAGCATCTATCAACAACGGTATCACAATCATACAGCCCGAAAACCAGCAGAAACTGCTGGAAGAATGGGAAACATACCGCCTGTCGGATGCCGAAGTACTCAAATTTGTTCCTGCATCAGGAGCTGCAAGCCGTATGTTCAAAGATCTCTTTTCATTTCTCGAAAAAGATGACAACTCACCCTCAACGGAATTTGAGAAAAAATTCTTCAGCGATATCAGAAAATTTGCCTTTTACGATGATCTGAATGATGCATGTATAAAAAACGAAGCAAAAACAATTCCTGAACTGATAGCCGGAGGACAATTCAAAGATGTGGTTTCAGACTTGCTCAACAGCAATGGACTAAGCTATGGCTCACTTCCTAAGGGATTACTGAAATTTCACTCCTACCCTTCGGGCAAACGAACTCCGTTACAGGAACACCTGGTGGAAGGAGCATTGTATGCCAGATCAAAGGACAAGGTAAACATCCATTTTACCGTTTCGGCCGAACACAGGGCATTATTCGAAAAACACCTGCACGAAAGCCTTCCTGAGTACGAAAAAGAATTCGGAGTCAGTTTTCATGTCGGTTTCTCAGAGCAAAAACCATCAACCGACACCATTGCTGCCGACAGTGACAACCAGCCTTTCCGCGATAACGGCAAACTGCTTTTCCGTCCGGGAGGACATGGTGCATTGATTGAAAACCTGAATGATCTGGATGCTGATATCATCTTTATAAAAAACATCGACAATGTGGTTCCTGATTCGCTGAAAGAAACGACCGTGAGATACAAAAAACTGATTGGAGGGCTGCTTGTGCATCTGCAAAAACAGGCATTCGCGTATCTGCACGAACTTGAAAATGAATCAATATCGGAGGCCAAACTGGCCGTAATCAGTCAGTTCTGCGAATCAAAACTGAACAACCATCATCCTGACATCCATTCGCTGAAAGGCAATGACTTACGACAATACCTGTATAATAAACTCAACCGTCCGATTCGTGTATGCGGAATGGTGAAAAACGTGGGTGAGCCCGGTGGCGGACCATTCCTAACCGTCAACAGCGATGGAACTGTATCGCCACAAATACTTGAAAGCTCGCAGGTGAACCTGAATAATCCCGAAGATAAAGCCAAAATGATGAATTCCACCCACTTTAACCCGGTGGATCTGGTATGCAGCATGAAAAATTACAAAGGTGAAAAATTCAACCTGCTGCACTTTGTCGACAAAAATACCGGATTTATATCTCTGAAGTCAAAAAGCGGACGCGAACTTAAAGCACTTGAACTGCCGGGACTCTGGAATGGCGCCATGAGCGACTGGAACACTATTTTTACAGAAGTTCCCATCGAAACGTTCAATCCGGTGAAAACAGTGAATGATTTGCTCCGTAAAGAGCATCAGTAACCAATAAAAAAAGCGGATATAAGATCCGCTTTTTTTATGAACAATATTCTTTGAAATCACAGCAAACTCCAGCTCACAATTAATCCCGCCATCACGATTGACACCATACTCATCAGTTTTATCAGAATGTTCAGCGAAGGACCTGATGTATCTTTAAAAGGATCGCCCACCGTGTCGCCTACCACACAAGCCTTGTGATTATCAGAGCCTTTACCCCCGTAGTGTCCCTCTTCCACATATTTTTTGGCATTATCCCAGGCACCTCCGGCATTAGCCATGAACACAGCCAGCACAAATCCCGAGGCAAGTCCACCGGCAAGCAAACCCATCACACCCGAAACTCCGAAAAGCAATCCGGTAAGTGTAGGAGTAATAATAGCAAGCAATGATGGAATAAGCATCTCATGCTGGGCACCTTTGGTAGAGATTTCGACACAACGTGCATAATCAGGAGTAGCTTTGCCTTCCAGAATACCCTTAATTTCGCGGAACTGACGCCGAACTTCACCAACCATTTTCTGAGCAGCCCGCCCAACGGCATTCATAGTCAGTCCGCAAAACATAAACGCCATCATCGATCCAAGAAATGCACCTGCAAGAACTTTCGGATTCATCAGGTTCACTTCGTAATAATTCATAAAATCCACAAACGATGCTTTTGCAGTTTCCACCACATCACCGTTTGCCATTTTAAGGCTGGTTTCACCCAAACGTACCAAACCAATTTTGACCTCTTCAATGTATGAAGCAAGCAGTGCAAGCGCCGTTAGAGCTGCCGAACCTATTGCAAAACCTTTTCCGGTGGCTGCAGTGGTATTACCCAGCGCATCCAGCGCATCGGTTCTTCTTCTCACTTCAGGGTCGAGTTCGCTCATCTGTGCATTTCCGCCGGCATTATCAGCAATAGGACCATAGGCATCCGTAGCCAGTGTTATTCCGAGAGTTGAAAGCATACCAACAGCAGCTATGCCAATGCCGTAAAGTCCCTTGCTGAGGTTTTCGGCACCCAGCATACCGGCAGTATCAAAATTGGTGGCACTCAGGTAAGAAATGATGATAGCAGCAACAATGGTAACAACAGGAATGGCAGTTGAAAGCATTCCGGTGCCGATACCCGAAATGATAACCGTTGCAGGTCCGGTTTCAGAACTTTCAGCTATTTTCCGGGTTGGTTTATAGGAATGTGAAGTATAATATTCAGTGGACTGACCGATTATAATTCCGGCTACAAGACCCGCGATAACCGAAAATGACAATCCGAGCCAGTTAGGTATTTCGAGCAGATACAGAATCAGAAAAGTAGCTCCGGCAGTAAGTATCGCGCTGGTATTTACACCGCGGTTCAGAGCTGCCATCAGTTTTTTCATGTCGGCTTCTTCGTTGGTACGTACAATAAAAATACCCAGAATAGATAAAACCACACCCACTGCAGCTATCAGCATGGGTGCAAAAACAGCTTTCAGTTGCATATCCGGCTGTGAAATAAAGGCAGAAGCACCCAATGCAGCTGTTGCAAGTATCGATCCGCAATACGATTCATACAGGTCAGCTCCCATACCTGCTACATCACCCACGTTGTCGCCCACGTTATCAGCGATGGTGGCGGGATTGCGCGGGTCATCTTCCGGTATCCCCGCTTCCACTTTCCCTACCAAATCGGCGCCAACGTCAGCTGCCTTGGTATAAATACCTCCTCCCACACGTGCAAATAATGCCTGTGTGGATGCTCCCATACCAAAAGTTAACATCGTGGTGGTAATGATGATGAGCTTGTGTCCCGGGTCGGCATCGGGAATGAAGTGGTTGAGAATCATAAACCAAAGCGAAATATCGAGCAGTGCAAGACCCACCACTACCAAACCCATGACTGCACCCGAACGAAAAGCAATCTTCAAACCATTGTTGAGTGACTTTGATGCTGCAAAAGCAGTTCGCGCCGAAGCATAAGTAGCTGTTTTCATTCCGAAAAAACCGGCTAGACCCGAAAAGAAACCACCGGTAAGAAAAGCAAATGGTACCCACGTATTTTGCAATCCGAAGAATGCCATTACGGCAAAAATAACAGCCAGCACGATAAAAACAATAGTTACAACCTTGTATTGTTGCTTCAGATACGACATAGCTCCTTCACGCACATACTGAGCTATTTTCTTCATAGTATCCGTTCCTTCGCTGTATTTCATCATGGAGCGAAAAAAGTAAAAAGCAAATCCCAGTGCCAGCACAGACGACAAAGGAATCAGGTAAAAAGACATGTTTTCCATTTCGTAAATGATTTATAATGTTAATAATCAGATATTTAATTCTATTTCATTCGTTAAGAAATAAGAAAAGAAAACACATCAATCAAACTCATTCGAGCAGGTTGAAGTATTCCTTCAGTATAGCCAGCGAATAATCACCGGCATGCTGATTGACGAATCCGATGGCACTTGTATGTGCCTGTTCATCGGCAGTATCAGAGATTACCCTTACCACATGGAGTGGCACATCAAAATCATAACATACCTGAGCTACTGCGGCGCCTTCCATTTCAACACACACTACAGAAGGCAGGTTCCGCATCAGATCAATCTTCATTTCTGTTCCCGAAACAAACAAATCACCGCTGGCAACATCTCCAAGCATCATTTTCGGATTATTGATGCCATTTTCAGCAAGCCGCTTACGGAATTCCTTGTTGTTCAGCAAAAAAACATGTACTGCGTCTGCCATTTGTCTGGTTATATTATCAGGAATCTCAAAAGAGGTTTTACCGGTCAGCGGAATTTCATAACGCCGCATCAGCGGACGTGCATCCATATCGTGCTGAAAAAGCCGCTGTGCAATGACCACATCACCGATATTCAGATCGGGTGAGATAGCTCCGGCTACTCCCGTGAATATTATCCGGTCTACGTTATACTCCAGAATCAGGTTAGTGGCCGTAGTGGCTGCTGCTACTTTTCCCCATCGCGAAAATACCGCAACCACATCCTTTCCATACAGTTTTCCGGTATGATACAATCGGTTACCACGTTCTGATACACTTTTATCAGTAATGGCATCAATTACCATCTTCATTTCCTCGGGCATGGCGCCCATTAATCCGATCATGCTATTTTCTGAGACTTATAAATTGATTGATCTTATGCTTATTTACCTGAATCTGATAAAAAAACTATCTTAGCCTCTCTACCCGTTGCAGAAGCGTAGGATGCGAATAACTCACAAACACGTAAGCAGGATGCGGAGTGAGATTGGACAGAGATTTTGAAGATAATTTTTTCAGTGCCGAAATCAGTTGTTCGCCCATTTGGTTTTCTTTCACATATCGGTCGGCCTGATACTCGAACCTGCGCGACATTTCATTCATCAACAGTCCCGTTATCATTGAAAGGGGTGAATATAATAAACCGAAAGCCAGTACATTCAGATGAAAAATGGTTTCTTTACCCCCCAAAGCCTGAGCAAGCATATCACTGCCGAGAAATAAACCGAGCAAATAGAAAACCAGCAGAGTGTAAGGTAAATTCACAAGTATATTTTTAACGGTATGTTTGTGTTTGTTATGACCCACTTCATGCGCCAGTACTGCCACTATCTCGTTTGTTTCCAGATCGCTGATCAGTGTATCGAAAAGCACGATGCGTTTCTTTTTCCAGAAACCGGTAAAATAGGCATTTGCCTTTGTAGAGCGTTTCGAGCCGTCCATCACGAAGATATTTTTCAGTTCGAAGCCTGCTTTGCGCGAAAAACTTTCGATGGCATCACGCAGTTCGCCCGGTTCGAGCGGTGTTTGTTTGTTGAAAAGCGGTACTATCAGTTCTGAATAAAAAAGACTGATAAATAAGCTCACCGCAGTAACACAAGCCCAGGCACCAAGCCAGAAATACTGAGGAACTGACTGGTATATCCAGATTATCAAGGCCAGTATTCCGCCTCCAAGCACGGCTGTGAGCAAATATCCTTTCAGTTTGTCGAGCATGAAAGTTCTTGGAGTGGTCTTATTAAATCCAAACCGTTCTTCAATCACAAATTTATCGTAAATTTCGAATGGTGTGGAAATAAAATCACTAACCAGAAACAGAATACCGAAAAAGATGAGTGAAACCAGGACAGGGCTATTTGTCCATCCCTGCACTACCCCGTCGAGCCATCCGAATCCTCCGTAAACAATCATCAGGATAATGACAAGAAAATTCACGGACGAAGTAAGTAATCCGAATCGGGTATTGACCATGAAATATGATTGCTGATGCCGGTATTTTTCTTCGTCGTAAATACCAACAAGCAGCGCGGGAATTGATTTTTTTGAAGATTTGACATTGAGTACCGACAATGTTCTTTCCAACACGAAATCGGCAATCAGAATAATCAGTATGATGATAAAAACACCTTGAGCAGTCACAAATAACTATTTTGGGGTTTATGAAATGCAAATATAATTAAATTTGTTTTTAATACTGATTGAGGACAAGATAATTTTACCGTTTATGCTTCATTCTTTCAAAAAAAAACCGTTTTTCGGGATTTTGCATTACTCCTGATTTCACAAACAACAATTGCCACTATTCCGCATAGTGGCAATTGTTTGGACATGAAGAAAATGTTTTCTACTGAATTCTTATTATTTTGAATAATCAGACTTGAACAAGTTATTCGTATTCAGATAGTCATAACTCATTTTGATGCTTTCCAGAGGTTCGAAGTTGTATTTTTCCACTTCCACCACCATGTATCTTGCTCCGGCTTTGTCGGTGTTGCTGAAAATGGCATCGAAACCCACCATACCGCTTTGACCCAGTTCTTTGTTATCTTTGATGTGCAGTATTTCAAATCTCCCGGGATATTGGTTGAAATAATCCACAGGTCCTTTTTTCCCCATTACGGTCCAGTACACATCCATCTGGAAAAAAACTTTCGAAGGATCGGTATTTTTCAGCATGTAATCGTACATGGTTTCGCCTTCAATTTTAGTAAATTCAAAGTCGTGGTTGTGATATCCGAATCTCAGACCAGCAGCATTGCATTTTTCACCTACCCGGTTGTAATAATCGCAATATGCTTTTAATTCGGCTAATGTTTTCGGAGTTGCCATCCAGGGTTTTACAATATATTTCATTCCGGCAGCTTTGTGAGCTGCAATGGCTGTATCCCACCATTTCCATACTTCGTCCCAATTTGTTTCATTCACATTGTCGGCTAATGAAATTCCGGCGTGTGACGAGAGTACCTGCATACCTGCATCGTTTATTTGTTTCCTGAATTCCGCAGGGGATAGTCCGTAAAACTTTCCATTGTCGTATCCGGCAGCTTCAATACCCGTGTAACCTGCCCGGGCTACTGCCGAAATTGTAGCCTTGAAATCTTTCTGAATATCGTCTCTCACCGAATAGAGTTGAATATATATGTTCTTTCGGGGATTTTCAGCTTTTGAAATGTTTTTCTGAGAGTTACAACCGGTTGCCATCAGCAGTAAAGCCATTAGTATGATGTTTGTTTTTTTTATCATGAGACCTTTTTTTAAAAAAATAAAGGGCATTCCCTTTCACAGGAATGCCGCTTTGTAATTGATTGAATTATTCTAAAATCTTAATTTTAATATTTCTGTACCACACGTCATCACCGTGGTCCTGCAATCCGATATAGCCTTCCCTGTTAGCTCCGCCGCAGTTATTAAGCAGTTCGTATGCAAGGGGCCATTTTTCCTGACTGAATTTGCTTGCCTGAAGCATTTCGGTCCATGCCGGAGTCCACAAGTGGTATTCAAGCACGTTTTCATCATTTTGCCCGTGAACTACCGTTCCCTTGTAAACCATAATTTTGGCTTTGTTCCATTCTCCGAATGGTTTTTGATTCTGAGGCACAGCCGGAATCATGTCGTAGAGCGATGCAGACTGCCGGTTGTTATCTTTTCCCAGTTTTGCATCCGGATGATTGGCATTGTCCAGAACCTGGTATTCCGGTGCTGAAATGTAGATGGGTTCCATCTTCACTTTACCGTCTTTATCAGTAGTAGATACTTCCTGGGCGAGGTAGAAAATACCTGAGTTGCCACCTTTTGACACTTTCCATTCAAGCGTGAGTTCGAAGTTTTTGAATTTGTGGGCGAAAATAATATCTCCGCCTTCCTTTTCCTGAGCTTCGCCGCCACCGGTGCCATTGAACTTGATGGCGCCATCTTCAATAACCCATTTGCCCGGAACTGAATCTTTGCCGTATCCGCGCCAGCCGGTAAAATCTTTGCCATTGAAAATTTCAATATAGCCGTCTTTGTCAGTCGGAAATGCTGTTAGGTCAACCAGTTGTTTTTCGACAACAGTAAATGCAGGTACTTCTGTTTTCATTGATTCACTATTTTCACTTTTTGCATCGGCTTTTTTACTATTGCCTACACAAGCCGCAAAAGAAAAAGTTGTAAATATAAAGCCTAAAAATAAAATTGCTTTCTTCATATGATTCGAAAAATTGAATTGTAAATTGTAAATATAAAAAATCGATTTTTTAGAAAACTAGGGCATTGCCGGAAGATTCCATCCTGCCCGGTAATTATGCCTGATAAGTCCGTTTGCGAAAGCTGTTGCATCCACCGGCTCTGTCCAGGTTTTGTTGAAAGTGGGATGTCCGTCAGTGATTTTGAATCCGTCTTCGATTACCGTTTTTATGGTCGCCCCGTTCGGAATGTTTGTGAAACGCATGTTTTCTCCATCCCAGTGAAGTTCCTGATTGAGCGATTGCAATCTTACTGCCAGCACTCCCATCACTACCATTTCGTTAAACGGACCTGCTTCGTAGAAGTTTGATGCTGTTTCTACACGGTCTTCGGCATCTTCCTTGCATGCACGTACCCAGTCCATCTCGTGCGAAGTAGTTACTTCGCGCTGAGTTTTCGGCGAATCGGGTTTACGGCCTGAAAGCAGCCAGGGTCTTACTCCGTAACATCCGCAAATCAGCGTATCTTTAGTTCCATGGAAAATTACTCCTCCTCCGTCGTCGTTCAGGCTTTTTCCTTCGGGCATACCTTCGGGACGCATAGGTTGTATCCCGCCATCATACCAGTAAACTTCCACTTCAGGCATAGCTACCTTAGGCATATTGTCGCGAGCCGGGAAAGTGTATTTCACCGTTTGTGCAGATGGGGCGCAATCGGTCAGGAGCAATGTGGAGCTTCCCTGCACCTTGGTTGGATAACCTAGTTTGAGTGCTTTGAATATCGGATGCATCATGTGGCAGGCCATATCGCCGAGAGCACCTGTGCCAAAATCCCACCAGCCACGCCAGTTCCATGGATGATAAATCTCATTGAAAGGACGTACGGGAGCCGGTCCTAAGAACAAATCCCAATCAAGGGTTTTTGGAACTTTGTGTGCTTCTTTCGGCACATTGAGTCCCTGCGGCCAGATCGGACGATCTGTGAAAACTTCAACTTTTCGCACTTCACCAATTTCTCCCGCCCAAATCCAGTCGATAACCTGACGTACACCCGGACCAGAAGATCCCTGATTACCCATTTGCGTGGCCAGTTTGTATTTGCCTGTTAAACTGGTGAGTAACCTGGATTCGTAAACGCTGTGAGTAAGTGGTTTTTCGCAGTAAACGTGTTTTCCCAGAGTCATTGCATCCGCAGCTATGATAGCGTGAGTATGGTCAGCTGTTGCTACTATCACGGCATCGATACTTTTTCCGAGTTCGTCATACATTTTTCGGTAATCCCAGAATTTTTTGGCGTTGGGAAAATGTTTAAAAGCTTTGTCACTGTATTTCCAGTCCACATCGCAAAGACCTACAATGTTTTGACTTTCCAGTGCTTTGAGTACTCCAAAACCGCGACCACCAACTCCTACTCCGGCGATGTTCAGCTTGTCGCTCGGGGATATTTTCCCAAATTTCTGACCAAGTACCGATGATGGTACCACCGTCAAACCTGCAGCTGCAACAGCGCTGGTTTTCAGGAATTTTCTTCTTGACATTGTTGACATAGGCATTTATTTTTTTAAGATTAATGAAATGAGTGTTTCGGGTTTAACGTTTCCGGTTTGACATTTTATTGTAAACCGACAGCTGATAACTTAGCAAAAAAAATTATCCTTTTACAATTTCTTCCTTTTCGGCATCCCAGTACATGGTTCTGCCTTCGAGGTATGCACGTGTGCCCATGTGGGCAGTGATTGCTTCCTGGAATCCCTGTTCAATGCCGCATGAAGTTTTTTCTCCCGTACGAATGCAATCAATCCACTCTTTCAGGTGAAGGAAAGTAGTGTTGTAGCGTTTTCCGTTCACATACGAATAAAGAAGTCCCCTTTCGGCAAAATAAAGCTGAGTGGCTGAGGAAATGGCATCCAGATCTTTCTGACCGGGAGTATAACTGTAAAATGGTTTGCCGGGTTTGATTAGTCCCCGCTCTATCTGGTCTTTGTATTGTTCGGATTGCGGATCGACGGTCACTGTGATGGAATTTCCGATTTCCATCGTGGCATCGTGTCCCATGAATTTACGTGGCCTGTTAAACTGATTGCCCAGAGTAGCTGAATAAAGCAGCGACAGATTTTTCTTTTTATATTCAAAAGAAGTTTGCAGCACATCAGGTACAGTTCTTCCATCTTTGAAGAAATAGACTCCGCCTGAAGAAGTTGCCGAATCTGGTATGCCGAGATTCATCATCTGGTTGATTGCGTCGAATTCGTGTGTGAGCAAATCGCCGCTGAGTCCGGTGCTGTAATCCCACCAGCAACGCCAGCGGAAGAAACGCTCGAGGCTGAATTTGTCTCTTGCGTCGGGTCCTACATATCTGGCCAGTCCGTTTGAGGTCATGTAATCCATGTATTCCTTTACGCGGGCAGGTTCTCCCTCGAACTGCTTCCAGTCGATTGTTCGTGGATTTGCATCGGCATGAATGGGATACACCCAGGCTCCGTTCGGGTCATTACGGTTAGTGCTGGTCTCTATCAGTGTAATAGGTCCCAGAAGACCTTTCTCGATGATCTCTTTACCGCGTTTGTTGGTTTCTATCTGCCGGTTCTGATGTCCGAGCTGAAAAGCCAGTTTGCTGTTTCTCACCAATTCTCTCAGGGCGTAAGTTTCGGGCACTGTCCAGGTCATCGGTTTTTCCACGTACACATGTTTTCCGGCCCGGATGGCATCCATCGCCATGGTACCGTGCCAGTGATCGGGAGCGGCGATTATTACAGCATCCACCTCGGGTGATGCGAGTAATTCCCTGTAGTTCAAGTACCGTTTGGGTTTTTCGCCGTATTTGCCGTTCAATCCCTGCCGGTGGATATTTGCACCTGCTGAGATAGCCCGTGCTGCATAGGTATCAAAAATATCGCATACTGCCGTTATCTTAACACGCAAATCATCCTGTTCCATGAAATCTTTGTATCGGGTATCTTTGGAGTTGTTCTGCGCCTCTTTTTTCAATTCCTCGAGATGTTCCGGAGTGACAAATCCGATTGCCTGCATCAGGTCGATGCCTCTGATTCCAATTCCGATTACACCTATCCGGATTATTTCACCGTCTGTAACTGATGCCGGCTGAGGCATTTCACCGAAATGAAACATATCGGAAGCCAGCCTGTTTGTACGTTCTTTCTTGGATTTTTTGTATACTCCATAAGCCATTGCCCCGAGAACAGGCACTGTAGCCAGTGTCTTCAGCGCTTCACGTCTTCCCTTCGAAATGTTGTTTCCCGTATTTCCTGTACTGATATTTTCGTTTTCCTGATTTTCTTTTGTTGACATATAGGTAAATTTACGCTTTTTTGTTTTTGAAAATTACACGGTCTATTCCTATTCTTCTGCCGGTGGGAAAGGCCATCATGACTATAACCGTGAACAACATCACAATATTCTTATTTATCCACAGGTACGAACCTTCGGGTGGCAAAATATAGGTAACGTTCATTGAAGCCGGATGCGACAGATAATACAAAATCAGCAGCATTGATGCTCCGATGTAACCTGCTTTCTCAAACAATCCTAAAATCAGCATAAGTCCGATTGCAATCAGTCCGTATACATTTAATGCATCCACTAGGGGCATTAATGACTGGTTTTGCCCCAGCGATTTGAAAAGTTCGGAAAATAAGCCCTGAGAATCCATCAGGTAACCGTAGGAAGTCCAGCCCGGAGTCAGCAATTTAGCCAGTCCTTCGTATAAAAAGTACCAGCCTGTTACCACCCTTAATAATACGAGCGAAACTAATTGAAATTTAGAATAGATGTTTGTTTTCATTCAGCAAAAAAATCAATGAAAAAAATAATTTGATGAAAAAATTGTTGTAAAGGTAAATATATTATTCAATTTTACCGATTGTTTTGATAAAAATGATTTGCAATTTAAATTTATTAGCACTAACATTAAGCTGAGGTATAAATAGTTTCTATTTTAATAAAATAAGCATCTCAAATTGACTATTTGCTATCTAAAAATTCCCCTGACTGACATTTTAACAGTAAAGAAATCAAATAATATAATTATGAAATGAATATTTTTAATAATTGCCGAAAAAAAATGAAGTAATCAAAGTTCCCGGCAACTTAATAAGCTATCTGATTTTAAATTTTGTTTATTTTATGAAATTTGAGTGTTTGTCAAAAATGAGGATTCGTATTTAATTCGGAATTAGGGTTTTGCGGATTTTTTTCTCATGTGAAGGAAGTATTTCCAATAATACATTATCTTTGCCGTGAAACAATTGAAATGCATCCGGTTATGGCTATGTATCTTTCTTCTATACTTGCATTATCGCTGCTGATTATCCTTCCCGATCTGTGGTTTTTTCTGAAAATGAAAAAACACCGGTTTTACAGATGGTTCGGCATTCTGTCATTAATTCCGGGCTTCCTTTTTATTATTACGTTTTTCTATATCCGGTTCGGACTTCGCAACAGCGACGATTTCCTGCTTACGAGCCGCATATCATGGATTTTTGTAGCACTTGCACTCATCTACACGCCCAAAATTATTTACATCATTTTCTATTATATTAACCGGGTGTTCAACAGAACTTTTAACAAACGGACAAGTGCATTCCGTGTGGCAGGTTTTGGTTTGGGTGCTATTTTTATCTCGGTAATATCGTACGGTGTGATAGTCACTCGCGACAATTTTTACCTGAGACAGCAGGTTGTTGAGGTTAAGGATCTACCGGATAGTTTCGATGGTTACCGGATTGCCCTGCTGGCAGATTTTCATTTGGGAAACTGGAACCTGAAATACAGGATAATGGAACCGATAGCTAATCTGGTAAACAGCACAAACGCCGATATTATAATATTTGCAGGCGATATGATTAACAATTTCAGTCAGGAAACCGATGGATGGAAACCTTATTTCAAAAAGCTGAAATCAAAGGATGGAATGTACGCGGTGCTGGGCAATCACGATTATGGTGATTATACAAACTGGGATTCGCCTGAAGAAAAAAACAGAAACCTCGAACAAACGAAAAAAAATATCCGGAATCTGGGCTTCAGACTCCTGCTCAACGAACATACTGAACTTATAAAAGGTTCGGATACAATAACACTGGTAGGTGTAGAAAATTTCGGTTCAGGTCATTTTGAAGATTACTCGGACCTGAAAAAGGCTCTGGAAGGCACGCGGCCCGAAAGAAAAAAAATGCTGATTACACACGACCCCAATCACTGGAATGCCGAAGTGACCGGACTACGGCCTGATATTTTTCTTTCCTTCTCAGGACATACACATGCCGGACAAATCGGTTACACACGTGGCAAAATACATATCTCGCCTGCAAAATTCATCTATCCGGAATGGGACAGGCTCTACCGGCAAGATGAGCAGTACCTGTACGTGAATCGCGGAATAGGATACGTGGGAATACCCATGCGCATTGGTGTTCCTCCCGAAATCACGCTGATTGTATTAAGAAAAAAACAGAGGTGAAATGATTTCACCTCTGTTTCTGATATGTGATAAAGAAACATCTCAGTATTCTCTGGCACCGAATATCGATGTACCAATCCGAATCATCGTGCTGCCTTCCTCTATGGCTATCTTATAGTCGTCAGACATCCCTATCGACAATTCCCGGAATGATTCGCTGTCCGAAAAGTATGTTTGTTTTATTTCGTCTCTCAGAGCCTTCAGGTTCCTGAATTCCCGACGAATTTTTGCTTCATCATCAGTCAGTGTTGCCATTCCCATCAAACCTTCAATTTTCACTGACTTCAATTGATTAAATTCGTCGCTTTCAAACATATCTTTCAGTTCGCGGGCGATAAAGCCAAACTTGGTTTCTTCGTCGGCAATATGTACCTGCAGCAGACAAGAAATAACTCTGCCTGCATTTTCGGCTTGCCTGTCAATCTCTTTAAGCACTTTCATACTATCAACTCCGTGTATGAGCGACACGAAAGGCACGATGTACTTTATCTTGTTAGTTTGCAGATGGCCAATAAAATGCCATTGAATATCTGACGGCAGATTGGGCTGCTTGTCTGTCATTTCCTGCACGCGGCTTTCACCGAAAATCCGTTCACCGGCTTCATAGGCTTCGAGAATCGATCCGGCAGAATGAAACTTGGATACACAAACAAGTTTCACATGCTCAGGAACAGATTTCCTGATTTCCTGTATATTGCTTTTGATACTCATATTCAGAACATAAAAAACAGTTATTCAGAAAGTTTGAAAGTCAGATTGCTAAAAAATTAATCAGCCTGATACTTAAACACGTCCATAATATTGGTTTCGAGAACCGATGCTATTTCATAATCAGCCAGTGTGCCTTTCATACCCTTTTCTACCACTTCCACTGCCTCTTTCAGCGTTGAAGCCTGAGCATACATAGTCGATGCTATGCGTTTTTCCACTCCTTTTTCCTCGTCGAGCGTAATAAAATTCACCTTACAACGATACCACCTGTCACCCTGCTCATTTTCGAAAAGTTCGTTGATTTTGGCACGTTTGATGTCTGATACCAAAAACTCGCCACTGATGTATGGCTTCATTTCTTCGTTGATTCGCTCTTCGGCTTCTGTAAACGACAAAGCATCAATCAGATAGGATTCATTCACTTTCGCCACGCTGCCGTCGTCGGTATTTCTCTCGTATTTAACTTTACACTGAAACCAGTTATGCATTTTTTATTAACTATTTATATATCAATTATTTACTATTCAAAACCCAGTTTGATTTAACCAGACAAAGATACTGTTTTTTCGGAAAGAAAATTCACTGTCCGGAATCGAAAACGCGTTTAAAAAAGTTAACATTCAGAAATTAAGCACAATAAAATCAATAAAAAAATAATCCGTTTAATCATTTATTTCTTTTTTCTTACCTTTGTGCATTAAAATGGAATTACACCCGATGGGCAGAATACTGGCGATAGATTATGGTCTGAAACGTACCGGTCTGGCAGTGACCGATCCTCTGCGGATTGTAGCTAACGGACTCGATACTGTTCCGACTCATGAACTGACAGCCTATCTGGAAAAATACACGAAAAGCGAGCCTGTAGATATTTTTGTAATTGGACAACCAAAGCAAATGAGCGGCAAGGAATCGGAAACCATGCCCAATATCAGGTCATTCGTTTCGCTGCTGCAGCAAAAATTCCCTGCTGTCGAAATTGTGTACACAGACGAACGTTTCACATCTGTTCTTGCCCACAAAACAATGATGGATGGAGGGCTGAAGAAAAAAGCCCGGCAGGACAAAGCGCTGGTGGACAAAATCAGTGCAACGATTATTCTGCAAAGCTATCTGGAATCCATAAGAGGTGTTTAATTTCAGGCTTTAAATTATTCAAATTACCGATTACCAGCATTTAAAAAAAATGATTTTACCGATATACACATACGGAAATCCTATACTGCGAAAAGTAGCCGAGCCTATTTCGGCTGATTATCCTAACCTGAAAGAACTGGTGGATAATATGTATGAAACAATGGCAAATGCCGAGGGTGTAGGACTTGCCGCACCTCAGATCGGACTGGCTATCCGCCTGGTTGTAATTGATCTGGCGCCGCTTAAGGAAGAACATCCTGAGCTGGGTGATTTCAGAGTCACACTCATTAATCCCGAAATTCTCGAAGAAAGCGAAGAGGAAGTAGCTTACGATGAAGGTTGCCTGAGTATTCCGGGTATAAGCGAAACGGTGGTTCGTCCGGAATATATTAAAATCCGCTATTTCGATATTGATTTCAAAGAGCACGAACTTGAACTGGACGATTTCAAAGCAAGGGTTGTGCAGCATGAATACGATCATCTGGAAGGACACCTATTCACAGACCGAATCAAACCACTACGCCGGCAATTGCTCAAAAGCAAGCTTACCAACATAGTGAAAGGAAAAACTGAATGCAAATACAAGATTAAATAAAACAAAAAATCCGGTTCAAAATAACCGGATTTTTTGTTCTGAGGCATTTCTTCCACCTTTTATTTCTTTTCATTTTTTTTCCCCGAATCATTTTTCTGCTTATTTTTCGAAAGGTGTGCGGGAAACTTTATGTTTCTGATCTCCTTGTAATCTCTGGCTTTGAAATTGGAAGTCACATGGGTTTTAGCCACCGATCCCGGAATGTAATCTTTCCTGTACATATTGAAAAACAAGATAAAAACAGAAATGAGCAAAGGCCCGAAAATCACGCCCCAGAAACCAAACAGAGGAATACCGAAAATAACTCCGAATATAGTAATAAGAGGGTGAATATCAGCAAGTTTCTTTTGAAGAAGCAGCCGGAAAATATTATCTACAGTACCAATAATAATTACTCCATACAATGCAACAGCTATCGCAGATCCGTACTTGTGCTCCAGCACGAAAGCAATAGCAAGCGGAATATACACCACAGCAGTACCTACCAGTGGAATTATCGTTGCGAAAGCTGTGAGTACTGCATACAAAACCGGACTCGAAACTCCAATTATTAAATATCCAATATAGGCAAATACCCCCTGGATAATAGCTAAAAGCGGAATTCCAAGTGCATTAGCCTGAATAATCGATTTAGTTTCATGAACGAAAGTCTGCTTGTTTTCAGGTGTAAAGGGAAGTATTTCGCGTATGGTTGTTTCGAAATCCCTGTAGTCATATAGCATGAAATAGAGCACAAATAATACCACAACCGAATTCATGACAAAAGTATAGGAACTGGTTGCGAGTGTTTGTACCAGGTTGGTACCCAGTTTGGGGATAAACGACAGATTTTCGGGTGTAAACAACTGAATATTAAAACGATTTTCGATGTTATCCACAAAATTCAAGACAGTTTCCCTGATTATTTCAGTATCTATTTTTATTCCCGAAATGGTATCGACTGCCAGAAATCCGATTCCGGTAAGTGGAATCAGAAATATGAAAAGCGCCTCCAGCAAAATCAGAGTTGCCGCCAAACCGCGTGAAAATTTCTTCTTTTCGGTCAATATTCTCATCTGACCACGCAGCAGCACATACAAAGTGCTTGCTCCTAAAAAGCCACCAATATATGGTCGCAGTTGCTGAAACAAAATAAAGCCAATTGCCAGTATCAGTATCAATAATATGTACCGGTACTGTTTCCCGGATAATGCCTGGTCAGTCATTTTTTTCTGAAATTAAAGCATTGAAAATTACACAATTCTTTTTATCAAATCTTCCTTGTTACCGTAAAGCAAGTCAATGACCGGTACTTCGATCATGGTATATGCTCCCGGTTTCATGCGCATTGCTGCCCTTGCACAAGCTATCAGCACCTGGGCTGTAAGTGCCGGATTGTTTATTTTCATGTTGAATTCAAACAGCTGATTCTGGGTTTTTCCCGAAACTCCTTTTCGTACCATATTCACTCCGTGCCCCATATCCTGCAGATTATCAACACTTTCCACCTGAAAAACATGGGTTTCGTCATGAGCAAAATAGGCATCCGTTTTGATATCGTTCACTACCTGGTTGAAATCAACTCCGTCTTCGATTTCCACATAAACCATACGGCGATGAATCCCCGTTCCAAGCGGTATAGTCATCGAAAGCCCCTTTTTTACACCTTTAATTGCTTTCACAGCCACCGAGTGACCCATGCTCATACCGGGCCCGAAATTCGTATAAGTAATGCCTTTGGGAGCAATTGCTTCCATCAGGGCACGAACTATCGAATCGCTTCCGGGATCCCACCCGGCCGAAATAATGGAAACGGCATTGTTTTCGATGGCTACTGGTTCAAGTTCCTGCTTCAGGTCCCAAATGCTACCGTGAATGTCAAAACTGTCAACCGTGCAGATACCTCTGGTCAGAATTTCTTTAGCCATATCAGGTATACTGCGGGTTGGAGCACAAAGTACTGCAACCTCTGCTCCATCAAGCTTTCCAATATCATCCACTACGCGGATTCCGTTCAATTCCTTTGCTTCTTTTTCACTCATTGTTGTACTACGGCGAACCAATCCGGCCAGTTCGAAATCAGGCGAAACTTCAATAGCTTCTATTACCGATTTACCTATATTCCCATAACCTACTACGGCAACTTTTATCTTTTTCATTTACAGTTAAATTATAATTTGATGCAAAAATAACTAAATTTTCGACAGACTGTAGTGAAAAAACTTATTTTCTTTTTCTCTGTCAATATGTATTCTGATTTGAAACTCATTTAGCTGGTATAGTTTTATATAAACATTTTGTTTGTGTTTATCACGATAAATGGAATAAACAATCTTACCTTTTTTTCAGTTATCATTTTAATCAAACTTTCAAAAATAACCTGCAATTATTTGTTCGCATTATATCAGCTGATTTAATCAATAAATATTCTTTTTGGAGAACTTTTTTCGATTTTAAAATTTATATTACTTTGATTTACATACACATATAAAATTTACCGGAAAACTTCAAATAATAAAATGAAAAGTATTTTGATTTTTGTTGCTTTTAATCAAAAAAAATCACTAACATTGTAGTCCCGAAAATTCAATTCTGAATTTCATTTAAGTCACTGAATTTAATCTAAAAAGCATTATAAATAATAAAAAAATTGTGGAAAAAAAAGTTTTTAATCAACAAGAAGTGGAAAGTGCAACGCTGAAATACTTCCGTGGCGACGACCTGGCTACGAGAGTATGGGCAACCAAATACGCGTTGAAAGATTCATTCGGCAACATTTACGAGCTTACCCCTGACGATATGCACATGAGGCTGGCTTCGGAAATTGCACGAATTGAATCAAAATATCCAAATCCGCTTTCGAAGGAAGAACTCTTCGAACTTCTCAGGGACTTCAAGTACATCGTGCCTCAGGGCAGCCCTATGACCGGTATTGGAAATGAATATCAGGTAGCCTCCTTGTCCAATTGTTTTGTTATCGGTTTCGATGGCGATTCGGATTCTTACGGTGCTATTATTAAAATTGACGAAGAGCAGGTACAATTGATGAAAAGACGAGGCGGAGTGGGTCATGACTTATCGCACATCCGCCCGAAAGGATCTCCGGTGAAAAACTCCGCACTCACATCGACCGGCATCGTACCCTTTATGGAACGTTACTCCAATTCCACCCGCGAGGTGGCACAAGATGGTCGAAGGGGCGCACTGATGCTCACCGTTTCAATCAAACACCCCGATTCCGAGTCGTTCATCGACGCGAAACTCGAAGCCGGGAAAGTGACAGGAGCCAATGTATCGGTTAAAATCGACGACGATTTTATGAAAGCTGTTATCGAAAAACGTGATTACACACAGCAATATCCCATTTACAGCAATAATCCCTGGTTCAAAAAAGACATCAATGCCGAAGCCCTGTGGAATAAGATCATCCACAATGCGTGGAAATCAGCAGAGCCGGGCGTACTGTTCTGGGACACAATCACACGCGAATCAGTGCCCGATTGCTATGCCGACCTGGGTTACCGTACCGTATCAACCAACCCGTGCGGAGAAATTCCCCTGTGTCCGTACGACAGCTGCCGTCTGCTTGCAATTAACATGTATTCGTATGTGAAAAATCCATTCACACCTGAAGCTTCGTTTGATTTCGAGCTCTTCGGGAAACATGTCCAACTGGCTCAGCGAATTATGGACGACATCATCGATCTGGAAATGGAGAAAATCGACAAAATACTTGAAAAAATCCAGTCGGATCCCGAAAATGATGATATTAAAAACACAGAATTCCAGCTTTGGGAAAAAATCAAGGCTAAAACATCGCAGGGACGAAGAACAGGCGTAGGCACAACAGCCGAAGGTGATATGCTTGCAGCGCTCGGTTTGCGCTACGGTACCGACGAAGCGATCGACTTCTCCGAGCAGGTACATAAAACCGTGGCACTGGCAGCTTATCGTTCATCGGTAATTATGGCAAAAGAACGTGGAGCATTCACTGTTTACGATGCCAAACGCGAAGAAAACAACCCATACATCCAGCGACTGAAAGATGCCGATCCGAAACTTTATGAGGAAATGGTAAAGTACGGACGCCGGAATATTGCCTGCCTCACCATTGCCCCAACAGGCACCACAAGCATCATGACTCAGACCACATCGGGGATAGAACCTGTTTTCATGCCCGTGTACACCCGGCGCCGGAAAGTGAATCCGAATGACAAAAACGTTCAGGTAGATTTTGTGGATGAAAACGGCGATTCGTGGGAAGAATATGTAGTTTTCCATCATAAATTCATCACATGGATGGAAGCAAATAATATTTCTATCTCAAAACATTATACCAAAGAAGAACTGGATCAGCTGGTTTCCAGGTCGCCCTACTACAAGGCAACCTCAAATGATGTGGACTGGCTTAAAAAAGTTCAGATGCAGGGTCGAATCCAGAAATGGGTAGACCACTCCATCAGCGTAACCATCAACCTGCCGAACGATGTTTCGGAAGAACTCGTGGGTCAGCTTTACGAAGAAGCATGGAAATGCGGGTGCAAAGGATGTACCGTATATCGCGACGGTTCCAGAGCAGGCGTGCTCATAGCAGTAGAAGAAAAGAAAAATGATGAAGAAAAGAAAGACGACAAGGAACATTGCGTTTGTTATGACTCGGCCACGCCATTGGTTCGTCCGGCGGTTCTAAATTGCGAAATTGTACGATTCCAGAACAACAAAGATAAATGGATTGCATTCGTAGGGCTAAAAGATGGTCGTCCTTACGAGATTTTTACCGGTATTGCTGACGATGATGACGGAATTATGTTGCCAAAAACCGTTACGGAAGGTAAAATCATTAAAGTGAAAAATGAGGATGGCCAAAGCCGGTACGACTTCCAGTTTGTCAATAAGCGGGGATTCAAAACTACAGTCGAAGGGCTTTCATATAAATTTGACAAAGAATTCTGGAACTACGCCAAGCTGATATCAGGCGTATTGCGCTACGGAATGCCCATCGATCAGGTAATCAAACTGGTTTCAGGACTGCAGCTCGACAGCGAATCCATCAACACCTGGAAAGTGGGTGTGGAACGTGCCCTGAAAAAATACATACCTGATGGTACCCAGATTTCAGAACAGGCTTGCCCCCATTGCGGACAAAAAACTCTGGTTTACCAGGAAGGATGCCTCACTTGTAAAAGTTGTGCATATTCTAGATGCGGATAGTATTTAAAATATTTTTTTGATAATTTTTTACAGAAGAAAAGACGGGTGATTACAGCTCGTCTTTCTTTTATAAAAGTGAGTATTTCATGAAATTAAGAGCGATTATCGCATGTGTTTTATGGGGTTCGGCATTTGCAGGGGCCAAAATAGGACTTCAGTATGCAGAACCGATTTTCCTTTCGGGTGTACGTTTCATCTTAGCCGGTTTACTGCTGGTACCGGTGATGTATTTCAAAAAAATCGACCTGTTCCATGCCGTAAAATCACACTGGCGGTTCATGCTTGTGTTTGCATTCGTACAGACATTTATGCAGTACGGCCTTTTCTTCCTTGGAATCGACAAAGTACCGGGAGCTACCTCATCCATCATCGTCGGCGCCGGGCCCCTTTTTGTGGCTATAATGGCACATCTCACCCTTGGTAACGACAAACTGAGTGTCAGAAAAATAACAGCTATAGTACTCGGATTATCCGGAATTGTATTTATCAGCATGGCAAAAGGAAAAATCTCGACAGATAATCCTTCATTCTACACCGGAGTTGGGTTGCTTTTGCTAAGTAATATTGTCGGGAGCTATACCAACATCATGGTAGCAAAGAAAAAAACAAGCAATATATCGCCTTATGCGCTTACTTCGGTTGCAAATTTTATAGGCGGAATCATGCTGTTAATCACTTCATTTTTATTCGAAAAACCAAAATCATTTTTATTCCCCGCAGAATTTTACGCAGCATTATTCTGGCTGGCTTTTATATCGGCAGCCGCTTTTTCGCTCTGGTACGGACTACTTAACAGACCCGCAGTCAAAGTATCAGAACTGAATATCTGGAAATTCCTGATTCCTGTCACTGGAAGCATTTTAAGCTGGATACTTTTAAAAGGTGAAAATCCTGATACACCAACGATTATCGGCATATTGAGCATCAGCATTGCTCTGATGCTAATGCAGTTACCCGAAAGCTGGTTACTAAAAACAAAAAAACTCAGCGAAACGCTGATTATCAATAATCTACGCAAATACAAATAAATGAAGATGACATTTGACAGCCTGATTTTTGATATGGACGGTACTCTGTGGGACAACGTAAACTCGTACGTGAAAGCATGGAACATGGGTTTGGAGCGCACAGGGCTCAGTCGCCGCGTAACACGTGATGATTTGCTCCGCCTGATGGGAATGGAAATCGGATTTATGATAAAAACCCTGGTTCCGAAAAGCACTGAGAAAACACATAAGAAACTGATTCACAACGTTTTTGATGCGTATAACGAAATAGCCGAATTCATCGAACCTGTAATATTCCCGGGAGTAAAAGATGGATTGAAAGAACTTTCAGGCAGATACAAACTTTTTTTACTCAGCAATTGCGAAGAAGGTGGTTTGGTGAAGTTTATGAAACACACTCAGACAACTCATTTGTTTACTGATTATATAGAGTACGGACAAAACTTCAAATCAAAAAATGTAAATATGAAGTTACTGATTGAAAGAAATAATCTGAAATCAGCAGTATACATTGGAGATACCAATTCGGACAGCCTTGAATCGCAAACAGCGGGAATACCATTTGTATTTGTTTCATACGGTTTTGGCCATACAAATAACTTTGCGCTCAGGTTCGATTCGTTTTCTGAATTGACAAAACATTTCACAGCGATGTAAATCAGACAAAAACCCGAAAAAGTCTGCTGAAACCCCGAATAAGTCTGTCATTCATACCTGATTGGCAAGTCTATATTACTGAAAAAACTCTTTATTTATTGAAAATTTTGAAGTACCTTTGTAACGTTTTTTACGCAAAAAAATATAACTATTCGTTTAGATGGCAAATACTATTAAAATTAACAAAGGTCTGGATATAAAAATTGATGGCAAAGCCATCGAAAAAATATCAAAGATCCAACCTTCCGGCGTAATCGAAATTAATCCTGATCATTTTCACGGCATCATCCCCAAGATGATTGTAAAAGAGGGAGATGTCATTAAAGCTGGTTCACCGCTTTTTTATAGCAAGAACTGCGAAAGCATGAAATTCGTATCGCCTGTGAGTGGTACAGTGCGTGAAGTGAGGAGGGGAGAAAGACGAAAAGTACTGAGTATTGTGATTGAACCAACTACTCAGACCGATTTTCTGAAATTCGAGACTGAAAAGAACAGCAAACTTTCGGCAGAAGAAATAAGAGCTTCACTGCTGCAATCAGGATTGTGGAGTTTCATCAAGCAACGTCCCTTCGACGTAATCGCCAACCCTGAGATCACTCCGAAAGCAATTTTCATATCCGGGTTTGATTCTGCACCGCTTGCACCCGATTATGAATTCGTGATGAAAGATAAGATGGTTGAATTTCAGGCGGGTGTGGATACTTTATCTAAACTCACATCAGGAAAAGTTCATATCGGAATTAAATCGTCAGATTCTGTATTCGCAGGTGTAAAGGGTGTTGAAACAACCATTTTCACAGGTAAGCATCCAGCCGGAAATGCTGGTGTACAAATCAACAAAGTAAATCCCCTGAACAAGGGCGAAGTTGTATGGACAATCGATCCGCAGAATGTGGTCATTATAGGACGGTTGTTTACCCGGGGTGTGGTTGATATGACAAAAATAATTGCACTGACAGGACCTGAAGTTGAAAATCCGCAATATTTCGAAACCATTGCCGGAAACAACGTAAGCAGTATGCTGAAAGGAAATCTGAAAAAAACTGATTACAAGCTGCGTATTGTCAGTGGAAATTTGCTTACCGGAATTCAGATAGGCGATAACGACTATTTAACTCCTTATGCTTCGCAGATAAGTGTGATAGAAGACGGAGGCGATACTCATGAATTATTCGGTTGGGCAATGCCGCGCCTTGACAAATTCAGCGCGAGCAATATGTTTTTCACAAAATTGCTTCCCCGTAAGAAATTCAAATACGATGCCCGTCTGCTTGGCGGACCGCGCTCCATCATTATGTCGGGTGAATGGGACAAAGTGTTCCCTATGGATATTTTTCCGGAACAACTCATAAAAGCCATGCTGGCGAAAAATATCGACCGCATGGAAAATCTGGGTGCCTACGAAGTTGCACCTGAAGATTTCGCTCTGTGCGAATTTGTTGACACCTCGAAACTTCCGCTTCAGGCTATTGTACGCGAAGCACTGGATTTTTTACAAAAAGAAGTGGAATAGTAACAGTTCTCCCTTTTCATTATTCATAGGGAAATCTGATGAAGCATTAATAGCTTAAATTATTTTAAGATAGACGAAATCAGTAAACAATTAACACCATAATAAATCCCGATTATTTCACCTTGTAGTAATCAGGGTAGCAATTCAAATTATGAATTCATTAAGAAAATTAGTTGAAAAAATAAAGCCAAACTTCCTTCCCGGCGGAAAGTTTGAAAAACTCCACTCCACGTTTGATGCGTTCGAGACATTTCTTTTTGTCCCGAGCACTACTTCAAAACGTCAGGGAGCACACATTCACGATGCAGTGGACAGCAAGCGAACCATGATTATGGTTGTGATTGCACTTATCCCGGCATTGCTTTTCGGGATGTATAATGTAGGTTACCAGCATTTCAATGCTATCGGACAACCGGATACAGGCTTCTGGACAATGTTTTTCTTCGGATTACTGGCTGTACTTCCTATCATAGTCGTTTCGTACGGTGTAGGGCTGAGTATCGAATTTGCCGGGGCTCAAATCCGCAAAGAAGAAGTTCAGGAAGGTTTTTTAGTAACCGGAATGCTTATTCCGCTGATTGTTCCGGTCGACACACCACTCTGGATGATTGCCCTGGCAACCGCTTTCGCAGTGATATTTGCCAAAGAAGTTTTTGGAGGAACAGGCATGAATATCTTCAATGTAGCACTAGTAACCCGTGCATTCCTGTTTTTTGCCTATCCCCAGTCCATGTCAGGCGATCAGGTCTGGATTCGTACCGGCAGTACATTCGGTTTTGGAGGCGGATCTGTTGTCGACGGATTTTCCGGAGCCACTCCTCTCGGACAAATTGCAACTGCCACAACCTCAGATACTACTGTAGTCAACATGTTTGGCCAGCCTTTTTCCCTGCTCGATTCCGTGATAGGTTTGATACCCGGTTCAGTAGGCGAAACATCGGTCATTGCCATTGCCATCGGCGCCCTCATCCTACTGGTCACAGGTGTTGCAAGCTGGAAAATCATGATTTCCGTTTTCACGGGAGGTGCTCTAATGTCAATCGTTTTCAACCTGTTCGGACCTGATACTGCTGCTGCTAATCTTCCCTGGTTCTGGCACCTGGCTTTAGGCGGTTTTGCTTTCGGTGCTGTTTTTATGGCTACCGATCCGGTGACGGCATCACGCACCGAAAAGGGGAAATGGATTTACGGTCTTATGATTGGAGCACTTGCTATTGTCATCCGGGTACTCAATCCGGGGTATGCCGAAGGTATGATGCTTGCTATTCTGCTGATGAACATTTTTGCGCCGCTGATTGACTATTACGTGATCGAAGGAAATATCAAGCGTAGAATGAAACGAGTTGCCAACAAGTAAAGAATTGAATGAAGATGAATACAAATAAAAATAGTTATACATTTATCTATGCTGCCGTAATGGTAGTAATTGTAGCCTTGCTGCTGGCATTGGTATCCGGTATTCTGAAAGAAAAACAAACTGCAAATGTGGAACTGGACAAGAAAAAACAAATTCTCAGTTCTATTAATATTGCAACAGCCGGACAGGATGCCGAAGCGCTCTACAATCAGTATATCCCGAAAGCAATTGTCATTAATTATAAAGGAGAAGTTATTTCTGATGACAAAAACAAAGCTTTCAATACAGATATTGCCAAGGAAATGAGCAAACCTCTTGAAAAAAGAGAGTTGCCGGTTTATTTAGCCGAAGTGGACGGACAAACCAAATTCATTCTTTCACTTCGCGGAGCCGGACTTTGGGGTCCGATATGGGGATATATTTCATTTAACGAAGATAAGAATACCGTTTTCGGGTCTTTCTTCATGCACGCGAGCGAAACTCCGGGACTGGGAGCCGAAATTGCTACCAAACACTTTCAGAATGAATTTATCAACAAAAAAATCAAAAACTCCGACAATAAATTTGTTTCTATCGCGGTAGTGAAGCCGGGTCAAAGCGCCGACGGGCAGGACTATGTGGATGGAATTTCGGGAGGAACCATTACCAGCAACGGTGTAAATGCCATGTTGATAAAAAGTATTGGTCAGTATGAAAATTTTTTAGGACAAGTAACTGATGGAGGAACTACAAAATGAGTAAGTTATTATCTGCAAAATCAAAAGAAGCACTTTTGGGTCCGCTGAGCAAAAACAACCCGATAATGGTGCAGGTACTTGGTATATGTTCAGCACTTGCCGTCACAGCTAAACTCGAACCTGCATTAGTAATGGGGCTTTCGGTGACAATCATTGTTGCGCTTTCTAATGTAATTATTTCATTGCTGCGAAATACCATTCCGAATCGTATCCGTATCATTGTTCAGTTAGTGGTAGTTGCCGCTCTGGTAACAATCGTGAGTGAATTTCTGAAAGCATTTGCTTATGATGTGAGCGTTCAGCTTTCGGTGTATATCGGATTGATTATTACAAACTGTATCCTGATGGGACGACTCGAAGCGTTTGCCATGAGCAATAAACCTTGGGAATCATTCCTGGATGGAATCGGAAACGGGATTGGTTACGCATGGATTCTGGCAGCCGTGGCATTTGTTCGCGAATTATTTGGTTCCGGAACCCTGCTGGGATTCAGAATTATTCCGCAATCTTTATACGATGGCGGATACATGAACAACGGACTGATGATGATGCCTCCAATGGCACTGATTCTGGTAGCATGTATTATCTGGATTCACAGGACATTAAATAAAGACTTGCAGGAAAAGAATTAGTTAACAGAAAGCAGTCTCAGGAGTATTTTTATGATAATAACGTACTTATAACTGTGGCTTTCAAAGTTCAAAGTTCAAACAAAAAAACTTATATGGAAAATATAGCAAACATCTTCGTAAAGTCAATCTTTGTTGACAATATGATTTTCGCTTACTTTTTGGGAATGTGCTCCTATCTGGCTGTTTCCAAAAATGTTAAAACTTCTCTCGGTCTTGGTTTAGCGGTGATTTTTGTATTGGGTATCACGTTGCCAATCAATTTTTTACTCGAAAATTACGTTCTGAAAGAAGGTGCACTCAAATGGTTAAGCCCCGGACTTGCTTCACTTGACTTGAGTTATCTCGCATTTATTCTTTTCATTGCTGTAATTGCAGCCATGACTCAGCTGGTAGAGATGGTGGTTGAAAAGTTCAGCCCGTCGCTATATGCCTCCCTGGGGATTTTCTTACCGCTTATTGCTGTAAACTGTGCCATAATGGGAGCCTCGCTGTTTATGCAGCAGCGTGCTTTCAACAATATCGGCGAAGCTACATCCTACGCGCTTGGTTCAGGTGTGGGCTGGTTACTGGCAATTGTTGGTCTGGCTGCCATACGCGAGAAAATGGAATATTCCAACGTACCCAAAGCCTTGCGCGGATTAGGTATCACTTTTATCACTGTAGCACTGATGGGTATTGCATTCCTGGCATTCTCGGGATTAAAAATTTAAAAAGCCCCCTACCCCCTAAAGGGGAAAGATATTATCTAAGTTGATAAAAGTTCTAAATGAAAATAATTAATAAATTCTGTTCTAATATAAATAGTTCCTTAACAATATAAATTCCCACTTAGGGGGGTTAGGGGGCAACTTATTCTTAAAATAATATGATTTTAGCTATTAATTCCACAGCTGTTTTATCAAGTTTGGCGGTTTTTTTAATCGTTATATTATTGTTAGTTTTAATTCTGATTATTGCTAAAAATTATCTGGTTCAGTCCGGTGAAGTAAACATTAAAATCAACGATGACAAGATTGTAAAAACCGAAGCAGGCAGCACACTGCTTAATACGCTGGCTGTCAACAATATATTCCTGCCTTCAGCATGCGGTGGAGGTGCCACTTGTGGCGAATGCCGCTGCCAGGTAGAATCAGGTGCAGGTGAGATTTTGCCGACCGAAGCTGTACATTTCAACCGGAAGGAAATTAAAGACAACTGGCGCCTCGGTTGCCAGGTGAAAGTGAAGAATGACTTATCCATTAAAATTAATCCTTCAATTCTGGATATTAAAAAATGGGAATGCGAAGTTGTTTCGAACCATAATGTTGCAACTTTCATCAAGGAATTCAAAGTTAAACTGCCTGCAGGTGAGCATTTGAATTTTGTTTCAGGAAGTTATATCCAGATTGACATTCCGAAATACAACCTGAAATACAGTGAATTTGACGTTGAAGAAAGATTCCGTGCAGAATGGGATAAATTCAGGATGTGGGATCTCACGGCTTCAAATTCAGAAGAAACAATGCGCGCCTATTCCATGGCCAATCACCCGGCCGAAGGTGACATTGTAATGCTTAACGTGCGTATTGCTACCCCACCCTGGGATAAGGCAGCCAACAATTGGGCAAAGGTGCCTGCAGGTATCGCATCGTCTTATATTTTCAATCTGAAACCGGGCGATAAAGTTCTTGTATCGGGTCCTTTCGGTGAGTTCCATCCTGTGCTCGACACCAAAAACGAGATGATTTACGTGGGAGGTGGAGCCGGAATGGCCCCGCTCCGTTCACACTTGCTGCATTTACTTGAAACGTTGAAAATCCGTGACAGAAAAATTTCTTACTATTACGGAGCACGTGCACTGAATGAAGTATTCTACATGGAAGATTTCCTGAAACTGGAAAAAGAATTCCCGAATTTCTCGTTCAACCTGGCGCTCGACCGCTCCGATCCTGCTGCTGATGCTGCCGGTGTTAAATATACTGCCGGATTTGTTCATCAGGTACTACATGATACCTACCTCAGTAAACACGACGCTCCTGAAGACATAGAATACTACATGTGCGGTCCCGGTCCGATGGCAAAAGCAGTGGAAAACATGCTTTGGGATCTGGGTGTACCAAGGGAGAACTTACGATTTGACGATTTTGGATAGCAGATTCATCTAAAACGGAAAAGATATAAAAAGGCTCTGTTCTCACGAACAGAGCCTTTTTGCTTAAACTAAAAACAAACTTATAAAACAAAAATTATATGGGAGTAAATGCTTTGGATCTAACTGGTTTTTCAACAAAAAACATACATTTATTTATATGATGAAATTTAAGTACAAAACGCTGCAACATATATGTTAAATAATGCAAATTTCCGGAATAATTTTGACAAATCATTTTTTGAGATTAATGCAACAGAATGCAGCTCTATTTCAGATTGTATTTCACTCTCTATAGATTCTCTCCTTTTCTGATTTTCAGAATTCATAAAAAAAAACGCTCAAATCTTTTAGAAATGAGCGTTTATCCTGTTGTGAAATAATACTTATAATTTATTGTACTCTACGAAGGCCTCGATGGCTTCGTATGAGGCCAATCCAAGGTTACTGTACATTCTGGCAGTTGCCTGATTGCGTTCTTCAGCGCGTTGCCAGAAGAGTCTTTCGTCATTGCCCAGGAAAGGAGCGCTTTCCATCTGCGACTGGTGTTTCAGTATCGAGTTACGTTTACGGCGCAATTCTTCAGGACTAATCGGTACGGCCATTTCAATATGGTCAATTTCCCATTCAGCCCAGGCTCCCCGGTACATCCATACGCGGCAATCATCCATCCACGCTTCATCTTTCAGTTCATGAATTGCAGCCAGAGCAGCATCCAGACATACCTTGTGAGTTCCGTGCGGATCAGCAAGGTCGCCTGCAACAAAAATCTGGTGAGGTTTAACCGATTGAAGCAATTCAATAATAATAGTCACATCTTTTTCAGAAATATCTCCCTTTTTGATTTTTCCGGTTTCGTAAAAAGGCAGATCAAGATGATGAACATGGTCCATCGGTACTCCGTTGTATCGGCAGGCAGAACGTGCTTCTTCACGACGTATTCTCCCTTTCAGATACAGGATATCGATAGTATCCCTGTCTCCCTGTTTCTTTTCTTCGGTAAGGAACCGATACATTTCCTGATATTTTTCCTTCAGAATATTATCGGAGGGATCAAACCGTTCGAGCACATTGCCCATCAGCGCCAGATAGCGGATGGCCTCATCGTCGCCTACTGCAATATTTCCGGATGTCTGATAAGCAACATGAACATCATGATTTTGTTCGACGAGTCTCTGAAAAGTGCCGCCCATGGAAATTACATCATCATCAGGGTGCGGACTGAAAATAATAACCCTTTTTGGATAAGGTAACGCACGTTCGGGACGGTTGCTGTCGTCCGCATTGGGTTTTCCGCCTGGCCAGCCGGTAATAGTGCGTTGCAGGTCGTTGAATATCTTGATGTTAACATTATAAGCAGAACCGTAGAGTGCCAGCAGTTCGTTCAGTCCGTACTGATTGTAATCTTTATTGGTAAGCTTCAGAATCGGTTTTCCGGTTTGCTGACAGAGCCATACGATAGCACGCCTGGTGAGCATGTCGTTCCATTCGCAGGAACCTACCAGCCAGGGATGACTGATACGTGTCAGATGCTGTGCGGCCGTAAGATCCACTACAGCATGTGCATTTTTATGTAACTGAAGAAAAGAAGCAGGAACTTTATCGTCGGCTTTTCCTTCGATGATATCTTTCAGAATGTTCGATTTTGTTTCTCCCCATACCAGTAATACCACTTTGCGGGCTGCAAGAAACGTTGCAATTCCCATGGTGACAGCGCTCTCGGGCACATCGGATGAGGAAAGATAAAAATGGTGTAAATCGGAACGGCTTTGTGCATCCAGAAGCATCAGGCGGGTTGTGGAGCCGGTCTGAGATCCCGGTTCGTTGTATGCCAGATTTCCTACCATCCCGATTGAAGCGATGATATAGTCCAGTCCTCCCAGTTCTTCGATTTTGGCTTCGTAGTTCAGACAGAATTCATATACATTGTCGCGGGTAATCGATTCGTCGGGTGTGAAAAAATGATCTTCAGGCAAATCGACTTTGCTGATCAGGTATTCGCGCAGGATTTTTCCATTGGAATGTTGTTTGAGATTAACCGGGAAAAACTCATTAACATTAAAAATGTACACATTTTTAAAAGAAAGACCTTCGTGCAGGTGCATTCTCACCAGTTCTTTGTAAACACTCATCGGAGTGGAACCTCCGGGAATTGCCAGTACGCAGGATTGATCCTTATCAGCTTTTGACCGTATGAGCGCAGCAATTTCGCGGGCTACAACCGATGCTCCTTCTGATTCGGTTTCATAAATTTCAGTCCGCAGTTTTTCGTATCGTGTCTGCCTGATTGCTTCCACCGGATCAGTAGGTCGGTAGTAACGGGTAGGAATACGTTCTAATGTAATTTTTGAACTTAAATCGAAAATCATAACTATCTCATTTATTTATTTGTTTATGTTTCTTATAATGGAAATTTACCAGCAGAAGTATGAAGCTGCCGGATTGATATATAAAAAAAACAATGCCCTGATTAATCCAGTTTAACTTTTGCAATTAATTTACGTAATTTTCCTTCGCCGATAACGGGTGCATGAGCGTCTTCCGGATAAACTATCACAAATTGGCCGGGAAGCACAGTAATAAAGTTGGTGGGTGTATCACTGTAAAGTGCATAATCGTCCTTTTCATCATAGGGCGATTTTTGATTTACACAATCCTGCAAAGGCTTTACTCCGATGATTTCGGCTTTATCCAGCGGAAAATGAACATCGATGTATTTCTGATGGACTTCCAGTACCTGCTCTTCGGCTTTCATCATGGTCGGATTGACGTTGTTTATGAAAAGTACATCTCCGTCGAGTTCGATTTTTCCTGTTTCACGATTAAGCAAATCGTTGCTTTTAACAAAATCAAATAACTCTTTGAATTTAGGATGCAAACTTTCTATGCGTTTGCTTTGTGATAAAGTAGAATAAATCATAGTATAAGGGTGTAATTATTGAAATAAACAAGTTCGTTTCCTGTTTTGTTTTACAAAAAAGGAATTTAAAAAAATATTCAGAAAACACGCCCGGAAACAATTTACCAGGTGATTTTCCATATTTTGGGTGTACGAATGCCCGGCTTAATTTCCCCGTTGACCAAATAAATACAATCATCTCCCTTAACAACTGACGCACCGGCAAGTGCCGACTGTGGAAATTTCCCCAATGATTTCCATTCGTCAGAAGCTGAATTATAAAGCCAGACTTCGTCGTTGAATTTGTACCACGCTGCCGGATGATGCAGGTATCCTGATGCTTCTTTACGTAATCTTTGTGTAATGCTGTCTGTTTGATTTTCATCAACTTTTGACAAATACAGGTTTCGGTTCAAAGCCTCTTCGAAGATTTGTTTATTCACGCCTCCCAACAAAAAAATCAGGCTATCATCCAAAGCCACTCCAACGCCGCCACTAAATGAAGTCTGCTCTGAATTTTCAGAGAATTTCGTTTCCAGACTATCCCAGTCTCTATTGACCAGTTCATCAAATGAGAAAATTTTCTGGTTTACTTTTGCCGGATGAATGCCGGATGCCGGTGAGAAACCTCCGAAAATCAATAGTTGCTGTGAAGATACTGAAAAACTGACATTTGAATATTCCGTTTTCTTTTCTTTTTTTCTTAACAGAAATTTTTGAGAAACAGCAACAGGCTGAACCAAACCTCCTTCAACTGCTAATGAAGGTAATTTTTCCCAATTTTCACCTCCGTTCACATCAAAACTCCACATATCAGATGAAGGTTTTCCATCCTGATTTCCTCCAAAAACGACTATCTTATTATCAAGTAATGCACCAGCTCCGTTATCAAAACTTACAGGTAAAGATGGTAAAATTTCCAATGTCAGATTATCATCGTATTTCAGTTTATAAAAGCTGCTGGCAGGCCGCATGTTCTGCCCTCCGATGAAATAAATGGCATCACCTGTAGAAATGGATATCCCGTAAGCCAATGGTTCAGGTAATTCACCGATTTTTGTCCAGTTATAACCATCAAATAATAAGATATCTTTGTAAAAAACTTTCTTTCCGCCTTCAGCAGCCGGCACATCGGGAAAATTACATCCTCCGGCTACTATCAATTTATCATCCAACAAACCCACAAAAGCGGCAGAAACTCCTTTTGAAATACTTCCGAACGAAGCAGGAATGCTCTCCACTTCTGTCCATTTTATCAGAGCTGTGTCGATTTTATCTTTCGTCCGGCAACCGAATGAAAAGAAAACGACCAGGAAAAACAGCAATATTTTAGATTTCATTATTTGGGTTAGATTCGGTTAGATTCGTTAATGACGACAATATTGACTGCAAATTTAATTAAATTAATTTACAAATCAAACTAAACAAACTAAATGATTTAATGAATGTTGGGATAATAAAAAAGTGAGCAAGCCCTAAGTCTCACTCACTTTAATTTTTAAAGTTTTCTATAAAACTTTACTCTTCTTCAATTCAAGAAATCACTTAATTTCAATTAATTCTTTTGCATTTTTGCACTGCGAACTACTCCCTTATTCAACATTTTTACCACATAAATTCCTTTTTCAAGTGTACTTACGTTAATGTTGTTCAGGTTACCTTTTTGAGTATAAGCTAATTTTCCGTCAATGGTGTAAATCCAGATTCGTTCTGTATTTTCAAAACTTACAAATGATTTTACCGGATTTGGATAGAATTTAGAGAATTCACCGGGATTTGTAAATACATTTTCAACAGCAGAACCACCTTCGCGCACTTGATCGGGCTCATCAGCAACACCCTGATCGTGTTTATCAACTGCAATTGCAGGAGGATTGGTTCCGGTAATATTTACACTGAAATCAATACTAAATCCTTTGGCAGTCTGTCCGCAGGGACCGGGATGCGTAAACCAGGCATCGGAGAAAACAATACGCATGCGGGTTTGTCCGGTATTTGCATTTGCGGGTACAGTAAATGCTTTAGTAACACCTGTAGTTTGAAATTCGGGAGTTCCAGCTCTTACAGTTCCTAAATCAAATACAATTTCGTTTATTGCGTCGAAATCTCCGTTTTTATCCCAGTCAATATATGCTTTTGCAAAACACCATTTCAAACCGTCACTTGCATCAAACGCCTTGAAAAAGAAATCAAATGTCTGACCCTGTGCAGCTGTAAAAGAATAGTCTTTTGCATTTTGGTATTGAGTTCCGTCGGGCACAGGTGCACTAGCGGTATAATTCAGGTTTTCAGTCAACCCAGTTGTTTTCACTTCAGTCAGATAACGTTGAACGCGGGCAATAGCTGCTCCTTCGGCATCAGGATTCATTTCTGTTGCACAGTATCCATCCTGTTCAAAAACGGGAAGTTGCGAAGCTTCGGCACGGGGAACCTGAATCCAGACAACCGGTGAATAGTTTTTGCCATCCACGGATGCAGAGCGAACTCCGATATAGGGATATTCCAGAGATTCTTTATCATTAAATACTATATCTCCTACAAACGCAGACCAGGTAGAAGTGCGTCCCACTTCAGATATTCTTCCGTCAACACCATTTTTATACATGATTTCGAAATGATCCACATTGGCTTCGTCATTATACAGTAATCCTGTTTGTACTGCCCGCTGTGAAGCGGCGATCGGACTAACTTTCCAGTTGAGTTTTACTGCCATTGTGCTTTGAGTCTCTCTTTTCACTTCTACAATCAGGTCTTCAACCGGAGCCACATTTTTCACTTCCCGGTCATCGGTAAGGGTAAGTTTACCTACATACATCTGATAAGGTGCAGCTAATGCAGATTTTACGCGTAATCCTATATATTCAATATGATCACCTGTGGAAATTCCACTCATTGGCAGTGTCATTTCCTGCCAGGTTTTATCGGTTGTATTGCCTACCGGAATTTCAATCCACGTATCATTGTCCATCTTTTTCAGAATAACGTACAGATCAGTAGGATTTGTTCCTTCTTTGTATGATTTAACGGCAACATTTACCTTAGGATTAGCTCCGCTAACTTCCAAATCGGCGCGATAAAGTACGATGTCAGTTCCTGTTGTTGTTGCATTTCCTTTCAATTCCAGCGCTGAACCGCCTGTATATGCATCGCGATGTGTGTATCCGGGTTGGATGGAAGTGCTTACAGTTTTAGTATTGGCTTCGTACACCAGCCAGCGGTAAGTAGGCTGATAATCCTGCGCTCCCATATTATACCAGTTGCCGAAGGTTTTTTTGCCTTTGTAGTTATAACGTTCACCATTGCCAAGCTGAAAATTAGTATAGAACGGTAGTTTTCCCTGCACAGTAGGACGTTCAGCTACAAAACTTGCCAAACCTCCAAAACTGGATAATGGTTCTTTTGTGCCTGACAATTCCCAGTTGTTACCCGTGTTAGCAAGTGTCGGCAACTTGGCCGGATTCCTGTTACCACCTGAAAAACCACGTTCTAATAGTTTCTGATAATTTTCCTGAATATTGAAAGCATCAGTACCAGTGTTGTAGCTCATAAAACGGCTTTGACCATGTTCACCCCAAAGACAAAGATTCATTTCCTTTCTGGAATCGGTATTCATTGTCGTCCAGGATCTGTCCATACTTACAATCCAAACACCCTGATAAACACTTAAATTGTCCGGGTTCACACTCTTAGC
>CAZWLJ010000018.1:0-55329 GCA_964634605.1 uncultured Paludibacter sp. | reverse complement strand
TAGCGCAGCAGATTCTGGATCTGTTAGTCTAGGTTCGAGCCCTGGTAGGACAACAGCAAACATCAATACAAATATCTGTATTGATGTTTTTTTTTTAGAAATAATATCATCAATCTAAATTGAAAACAAAAAAAACCGAAAGAGTACATCCGTCCGGATTCATTCTTTCGATTTCTGTTTTGAGCCTCTTGTCGGATTCGAACCAACGACCCCGAGATTACAAATCACGTGCTCTGGCCAGCTGAGCTAAAGAGGCAAGTGGGTAAGCCCCCTGCATCGCACCGCTACAACCTCCTACCCTTGCTGCGGTCAAGCCCTGGGGGAGTTCAAAGGGAGCTGGTCGTGCAGGACTTACCCGGGCACAAAAGTACTACATTTTCATGAATTACCAAAATTTAATACTGAATTAATTGCTTAAATGTAGTCTGAAAGAGCCATTGAACATTTTTTTATGTCTTACATACGGTTATATTTTATTATCTTTGAGTTCTAATTCCAGAATAATGAACGAAGCTACCCGACATTTTATTCTTAGGCACGTGAGTGATGATGTTCATTTGCTGGCTTTTCAGGCCGCAAAATACCCGGATGTAGATATGATGTTGGCTATCAGGCAAATAACCGGAATGCAAAAAGTGAAACACAAGATTCCTGCATTTTATGAATGTGAAAATCTTCTATTTCCGGCCAGGTTATCGCTTGAGCAGTCTTCATCGGAAATTACTGCCAAACATAAATCTGCATTATGCGAAGGGAAAACAATAATAGACTTAACAGGAGGCTTCGGTGTAGATGCTTACTTCTTTTCATTTCGATTCGACCGTGTAATTTATGTTGAAAGACAGGAGGAACTTTGCAAAATAGCCAAACATAATTTCAAAGCTCTTAACAGAAAAAACATACAAGTAATATGCGATAATGCTGAAAACCAGTTGGATAAAACAAGTAATGTGGACTGGATATACCTGGATCCGGCACGCAGAACCGATACTGGAAAAAAAGCTGTACTCCTTTCTGACTGCGAACCAAATGTAGCAGTGCTTTCTGAAAAACTGTTATCTAAAAGCGATAAAGTTATGATTAAACTTTCGCCAATGATTGATATTGCCACTTTAACAAAAGAGTTGGCAGGAATAACTGAAATTCATATAATCGCCGTTGAGAATGAGTGCAGAGAAGTAATAGCCGTAATGGAACATCAGAAATCAGACCACATACTTATAAAAACTACGAACTATACAAATAAAAACCACACTGAAAATCTTTGTTTTCACCAGATTGAAGAACAGACAGCTCAGATAAATGCTGCAAACCAACTTTGTAAATACTTGTACGAACCGAATGCTGCTATCATGAAAAGCGGTGCCTTCAAATTGGTCAGCGACCGATTCAGAATACATAAATTGCACGTTAACAGCCACTTATACACATCCGACCTACTTATTAATGACTTTCCGGGCAGAATTTTCCGGATCGAAAAAGCGTATGAATTTAAAAAGAAATCGATCCGGGAATTTCAGTCTGAAATAAAAAAAGCCAACCTTTCGATCAGAAATTTTCCATTGTCTGTCAGCGAATTGCGAAATAAACTGAAACTTCAGGAAGGTGGCAATGTGTATGTTTTTGCTACTACGTTGTATAATGATACGAAAGTACTCATTAGTACAAAAAAAATAAAAGAGCATGAATTTTAGTATCATGCTCTCATCTTTTTTCCTCAAACCCGGATTACTACCATTTGGCAGTAAAAATTCCGGGATTTACATTGATACTCAGGAAAGCCCAGTCCTGCCATGCTTTGTGGTCGCCTCCCTTTACGAAATCCATTGTGGAAGTACCGAAAAAAGTTGAAAAACCGCAAGTTAGTTTCACATCCCTCATTACAGCTAAGTCAAACTGAAGGTCAATTTCGGTGCCTAAACTCTTTTTTAATTTCTCACCCGATTCATATACATCACTTGCTGCCGAAAAGTGGTGACAGGTTATGCCAAAAGCATATTTTGGTGCTGGTTTCATCCAAATGCCAATGTATTTATCCCACAAGCCAACATTCATTCCGGCCCGGTATGGTGCATCTATAAATAAATCCATTACGCCATATAATCCATGATTTCCGGCATAAAGTGTGTTAAAAGCATTGTATTTATCATTTTGATCTATCGGATTCCATTCTTCACCGCTCAGAAAATCAGTTGCGGCTGTCAGTTTTAGTTCAGTTGCTACATCGTACTCAGCTTTCAGCGAAAGCATATATGCAGCTACTTTCATATCCGATTTCGGCCGTTTTCCGGTTTGATAATAAGCAATACCGTTCAGCCGCAGTTCTTTCGCAGGTTTGAAAATCAGGTTTGTACCAAATGTTTGCAGATTGGCTACCTTACTTTCGGCAGGAATTCCTTCCTCGAGTCCCACATTCATAAAGATAAATGAAGGAATAAAATTACTGCTCGTATTATTTTGATAATAAAGCGTTTGCATTGTTTTATAAGGAACTCCGTAGGCATAATAATAAGTTCCTCCGCTGTTTTTTTCATAATCCTGATTGAAGGCAAGAATCAGGTCAAGCTGATGAGCGCTTGTCTGATAACCGAGTTTCAATGCATCATGAGCACGTGCAGCCTGATTCCAGTCAGCCACCGACAATAATCGGCCATCATCATAATTCAGTTTTTGCCGACCGAATTTCACAAAGAATCCTTCCTTACTTTTCAGCTGAGCCCATGCTTCATTTACAACGGTATTACTCTCACTCGAATTGGTAATCGGATATTGTCCCCATACACTTACATTCTGCAAACTAATACCGGCTGAAAGTCCTTCGCGCTGATATTCAAGCGATAATCGTGCACGCTGATTTATAAATAAAGCAGATTTTTCATCTTCTGTCATTGGTGATTTATACCCGTTGCGGTATTCGATACGCGGGCGGATCTGCATGCTGACATTTAACTGATTTACTTTTTCTCTCTCTTGTGCATTAATTATCATACAGGAAACTGAAAGCAACACTATAATGGCAAACAATGATTTTGACTTCATAATAATTTCTTTTTTTTTAATGTAAACTTATTGAATACTATGCAAAATTTAAAAAAAGCTCAATTTAACTCAATGATGTCCCGTTATTCCGGTTAATAAAAAATCAGTCAAGACTATAAGTATGAATGCTTGCTCCCTGTGCCGACGGAAGGTAATTGATACCGTACCAGCAAATTTGTAGCAGCAGGAAAGAAATCACCAACACTGCGAGTGCATTCCTTGTATTTAAGGGCTTGTGATTTCGATAATGAATAAAAAACAGATAGCCAAGCCAGGTAGCTGCCGCCCAGGTTTCCTTCGGATCCCAGCTCCAGTAATGTCCCCAGGCGTCTTTTGCCCAGATTGCTCCGATGAGCATTCCCATGGTCAGAAATGCTGTCCCGATGTAAACGAGATTATCAATCAGATTCATAACATCCTGATTGAAATGTTTGTCGTTTTTCCGTAATAAAAAATACAACCCGATGACAGTAGCTGCACCGAGTACAGCATACGAAAACATATAAATAATCACATGAGGTGCAAACCATGGACTTTGAAGTGCTGGCATCAGGGTTTTATTATGAATTTCGGGTTTGAATAAATTAATGCAAATAAACACCAAAGCCAGAACGCTTCCAAAGGAAAGTATCCATTTAAATTTCCAGCGTGCATAGGTTATTAGTCCGGCTACCGGCAGAAAAAATGAATACCAGAGTCGGGTTTCGCCCATGGTACGAAGAGGAGGTCGTTCGAGTGAAATCCACATTCCGAGAATGAAACACGCGAAAATCAGGATTCCTGAAATTGTAAACAGACAGGCTGATTTTGTTTGCTCCTTCAATGCCATATATGCTCCTGCTGCCCATAATAGTACAGCCGGTACAGCGAAATATATAAAATTATCCCAGGTCATTTTACATGTAATTTATTCATTTAACTGATTTTCAGAAGATTTTGGTGCTGATTTACCTGAAATAAACAGACCCATAGCACCCAGAATCATCATGATAATTCCGGTATAAACCAATACTATCCACGGATCTTTCACCAGTTCAAATTTGCTGATATTACTCCATTTACCCATGCGCTCATCGTAGCTTACCTGGTATATTTTCCATCCGTTTACCTTCAGCGGTTTATTCACTTCAATGACAGATTGAATTCTTTTCCCGTCTTTTGTGAAAACGGTGACATCGGAAGCAAAGCGTTTCGGTTCACGATCGGGCATTACAAGGCTCACCTTTTCGTCCAGTTTCAGCGCGTGATACGGGAAAAGATAGCTCCCGCTACTCACCCAGCCTGATGTGCTTTTTCCGTTTTTATTGTTTTTTGCTTTTACATATACCGCCGCTGCCGCACCCACTGAATGAAATTCCACAAACTGAATACTGTCTTTGCCAACTACCGGTGCCGAGTTTTCGAGCAATCTGTTTGTAGTTATAGTCCAGCCGGGCAGGCTGCCTGTAGTATGTGAATTTTCAATCAAAAGCGCCGCCGGTTGTTTTTCAGGCAGGGTTTTTCCGCTTTGGTTATCAATGAGCATCAATTTTGGCGGATATTCATCAATGGTGAAATCATTGAGTTCGATAGCCAAATCCATTTCCACCATTTTTCCCTTTTCATCTGCAGCGCGCCATTCGGGTGCTTCCTTGCCAACCACCATTTGCCAGCGGTGCATATCGGCACTACCAAGAATGGCAGATACGAGTGTAATAAATAGCCCTAAGTGGTTGAATATAAACGGAATGTCTTTCTTCCAGCAGAAATGTCTCAACCTGCGAAGTGTGGTAAGTCCAAGAACGGTGATGAGATAGATGAATGTGAGCACAAACTCCCACGACGAAAGCATATTGCGAAAGCCAAGAACTCCGGTAAGTCCGGTTTTATCGGGCATTGCCGACTGGCGTGTTAGCCCCATTACTATCACCAGTACGAGAAAAACAGCAATAGAGGTGATGCTTGCTTCCATACCGGAAAACCAGCGTAATGTCTTGTTCCTGTTTGACAATACCGATAAAACAACTAACAATATAATATATACTGCACCGGTAATTAAATTAATGGGAAATTGTAAAAATTCAGAATTAATTCCTCCCGTGATTAGATGTAAGAATAATCCGGTAACAACCAGTCCTGAACTTATTATAAAAGCTTCTTTATACCCCCAGGGATGTTTCCACATAATAAAATATTTTTTAAAAAAGTCTGCCAAAGTTCAGTAAATAACTTTGGCAGGAATCTATAATCATCAAAACTATAAAATTCTATCTGGAAGCAACAATTTTATTTTTTGCTTTGGCATTTTGGAGCCATTGAGGAACAACTTCTTTCATAAATTTTTCTTTTGCCTGATGTTCGGCATCCATATCCAGCCCTATGTATTTCTGCGCTTTAGCTTTAGTTGAAATGTCGGGCATAGGTACATCGCCGGTGAAACCAAGTTTAGCCAGGATCTTGGCATTTGCCAGGCGAGCTTGCAATGCCCTGTCGAGTCCGTGACTTAAAATCCGCTGAATTTCCTGCGGTGCATGGAATGAAGCTCCGTGTGAAGCCACACCGATATCCCAGCGCCATTGTGACTGACGGATAAGGTCGAGTACTGGTTTCATTTGTGCTTCGGTTGCTCCTTTGTCCCAGGCAAATTTGGCTTCAATGTGGGCTTTAGCCAATTCGGTTTCGAGGCGGTCGCGAGTTTCGAATACTTTTGCCTGGCGTTCATAAACGTTCTGTCGAAGGGTTTCTTCACTTTCACGGTGGCATACCAGACAGGTACGGTCCATTTTAGCCAGCGGACTTTGGATGTGGTGGTCGCTGAATTTCACCCCTCCTTCGCTTTTGTAAGGCATGTGGCAGTCGGCGCAAGCCACACCGCGCTGTCCGTGGATTCCAAGCTGAGCAATTTCATAATCAGGATGCTGAGCTTTCAGAATCGGTGCACGGCTTAATGCATGTGTATAGTCTGTAAACTGTACTTCATCGTAATATTTTTCCATATCTTCAGGAGTCATACCTTTGTCCCAGGGAAAAGTAAGGTATTTACCCTCGCCCTTAAAATAATACTCCACGTGGCACTGTGCGCATACCAACGAGCGCATTTCCTGATGTGTGGCTTTTGTAATATCTTTCCCCCGGCGCTCGAATGCTTCGCGAAGTGCCGGACGACTGATTTGCAGATTCATATTTTCTGGTTCGTGACAGTCCGCACATCCTATCGGATTTACTATTTCAGAACCCATAGAGCCCCATTTTCTGTGATAAAAAGAGTCAACACCCAGTACTCCCATCATCCGGGGTACATCAGGGCTTTTACATGTCCAGCAGGTAGCCGGTTGTGGTCCGTCCTTATCACTCATCGGTGCTCCCGTACGCAATGTACGGGTAACATCCTCTACAGCATGCATGTGTCCGCGTGGTGAGGTGTAATCCTTTGAGAATGCATATCCAGCCCACAGAATCACCATATTTGGTCGCTGGGCAAGTATATCTACAGCCTGGCTGCTGTTGTATTTGCTAACAAATGTAGTGTCAGCAGTTTTCAGCCAGGTTTGATACTCTCTGGGATAATTATCGGCATATACTTCATTACGGCTTTCTATACCAATAATTTCTGTTTTCTTATTGTTAAATACACTTGCAATTTCAGCCCTGCGGTTTAGAATAGACGAAGCTAACATTCCCAGGCCAAAAACGACGAGCATTGCTAAAATAAATAGGCCCCAGCCATGCCAGGATTTTAATTTCTTTTCCATAGTTTTAAGCAACTTGACACTATTATCCACTTATTCAGCAGAAATTTAGTGAGTTAATTTAATGTTATCGAGGCGTTAAATTCATTTATAACAGATTGATTACGCATCATAAAAAAATCAGGACTTCTTAATTTCCCGTATCAGCCGGTCAGGGCTCTTTCATTACTTTCTTCAACCATTCAGGTACTTCTGAAGCAGGATAAGGTATGAGTGCATTGGGAGTCGACGAAAGACTGTTTTTTCCGCTGTGAGGTACATCCCTGTGGCAATCCCAACAGGCCATACCATTACTTTTCTCTATCATTTTGAATGTTTGAGTGCCTGTTTTCACAAATTCTGTGTTCAGCTGGGTGTGACAGCGTATGCAATTTTCCATTATTACTGACTGACTTCCCGAAATAGCCTGCGGTACTTGAGGCTCCATACCTAATGTAAACACCGTTGAGTGGCGTAGTCCATCTATGGCATGAAAATAATACTCGCGAAAGACATTGTCATGTGGCACATGGCAATCATTACAAACAGTATTGCGTGCATGTGAACTGTGATTCCAGGTAGCATAAAATGGTCCCATGATATGACAATTAATGCAGGTTTCAGGATCGTTGGAAACATAACTCCAGGCACGCGATGCATACACCGTGAATATTCCCAGTCCGCAAATAATACCCAGCATTATTATGGCAAATATTTTCCATCCTCTGGTTGGCAATATCTTGTTTATGAATTGTCTGATTTTCATAATTATGATATTTTTCTTCGGTTGAAGTCAGTAATGTGAATGAGTATTAAAAACTTTTCAAAGATATAAATTAATACAATATAAAGAAAAAGAATAATACATATTTAATTCATAAAATTAAAATTTAGAAGCGTTCTAAGTTTTAATTTTTCATTACCAATAATCAAAAAAAATGCCTCTTTAAGTCAAGAGGCATTTTTTAATTAAGAAAATCACTTGTATTTATCAGAACCCTACTCTCCTATCCTGCTGACTTCACCATTTTTTATCCGTTCTTCAACCATGGCATCCAGAACGGCTATTGCAGTCATATTCACGATATTACGAACTGAACTTTCAACATCCAGAATGTGCACCGGTTTGTTAAGTCCCATCTGGATAGGTCCTATTGTTTCGGCCAATCCCATTTCGAGCATCATTTTCTGAACCATATTGGCAGAATTCAGGTTCGGGAAAATCAATGTATTTACATCTTTTCCTTTCAGGCGTGAGAATGGAAATTTTGAGTCACGCAAATCTTTATTAAGTGCAAAATTTACCTGCATTTCACCGTCAACAATCATTTCAGGATAGTGTTCGTGCAGTTTTTTGACTACTCCGTGCATAGCTGCAGGGCTTCCATCCTTGTCAGAGCCGAAATTGGAATAAGAAAGAAGCGCCATCACCGGTTCATGTGCAAAAAACCTCACGGTATCGTAGGTAAGTTTTGCCACATCAAAAATTGTTTCAGGTGAAGGGTGACGATTAAACAATGTGTCAGCCAGAAAGAAAGTACCTTTTTTGGTGTTCATAATATGCATTGCACCAATATTATTCAATCCCTGACGGATACCTATTACCGTTTTGGCAGCTTTGATTGAATCTTCGTATTTTGTAATAATACCGGTAATCAATGCATCGGCTTCGCCCGTTTCAACCATCATCATACCGAAATAATTTCGTTCGTACATCTTCTCATATGCTTCCTCAAATGTCATTCCGTCACGATGTCGCTTCTCAGCCAAAATTCTGGCATAGCGCGTACGGCGTGCTTCTTCCCTGTCGTGCCTTAAATTCACGATTTCTATTCCTGTCAGATCAATGCCATTTTCGGCAGCTACATTAGCCAGTTTTTCCTCGTTTCCAAGCAAAACAGGATGACAAATACCTTCTGAAAGTGCCAGTTCGGCTGCTTTCAACATATTTATATGAAGAGATTCGGAGAAAACAACCCGTTTGGGGTTCTGGCGGGCTGTATCGTAGAAATAACGTAACATCTTGTGATCCAGACCCATGATATGATGTAACCGATGATCGTAAGCTTCCCAGTCGGTGATGATATTTGATGCCACTCCCGATTCGATGGCTGCCCTGGCCACAGCAGGTGCCACGGTTGTAAGTAAGCGGGGATCGAGTGGTTTTGGAATAATATATTCACGACCGAAACTGATTTTTTTCATTTCGTAAGCAGAGTTTACCACGTCAGGAACCTGTTTTTTAGCCAGCTCGGCTATTGCTCTGACTGCAGCAATCTTCATTTCCTCATTTATACAGTTAGCCCTCACATCAAGAGCACCGCGAAAAATGTAAGGAAATCCCAGAACGTTGTTGATTTGATTCGGATGATCTGAACGGCCTGTAGCAAAAACAATATCCGGTCGGGCTGAAATAGCTTTTTCATATGCAATCTCGGGATTCGGATTGGCGAGCGCAAAAACAATCGGATTTTCGTTCATGCTCTGAACCATTTCAGTAGTCAAAACATCGGCCACTGAGAGTCCCAAAAAAACATCTGATCCGTTTACAGCTTCTTCAAGCGTGGAAATATCTCTGCTGGTTGCGAATGGCTTTTTTCTTTCATTCAAATCAGTTCTCTTCGTATTGATAACTCCCTTTGAATCAACCATTACGATGTTCTCCAGTTTTGCCCCCAATGCCATGTAAAGTCTGGTGCATGAATTAGCGGCAGCACCAGCCCCGTTAACCACGATTTTTACTTCTTCTATCCGTTTCCCGATGATTTCAAGTGCATTCAGTAAACCCGCCGATGAAATAATTGCCGTTCCGTGCTGATCGTCGTGCATTATGGGTATATCGAGTTCGGCTTTCAGCCTTTCTTCAATTTCAAAACATTCGGGTGCTTTGATATCTTCCAGGTTTATTCCACCGAAAGTGGGTGAAATTGCTTTTACAACCTGTATGAATTTTTCTGGATCTTTTTCATCCACCTCAATATCAAACACATCAATCCCCGCGAATATTTTAAAAAGCAATCCTTTTCCTTCCATCACAGGTTTGCCGGCACCCGCACCTATATCGCCCAATCCAAGTACTGCAGTACCGTTGGAAATTACGGCCACCAAATTACCTTTGGATGTATAATCGTATGCTTTTGAAGGATCTTTTTCAATTTCGAGGCATGGTTCGGCAACTCCCGGCGAATAAGCCAGCGACAAATCCCGCTGTGAACTGTAAGGTTTGGTAGGAACAACTTCTATTTTTCCGGGTTTACCCTGCGAGTGATAAAGCAGTGCATCTTCTTTTGTGAATTTAGCCATTTTAATTTTTACTTTGTAAGTTAATCTGTGTTTTTACTTTAAAAAAACGCACAAAGATACTTTATTTTATTTATTTTGTAATCAAATGAAGCAGATAAATTGACTTTTTATTTTTCGAAATGATGATTGTCGAAATAACGTCTGAAATGATGCCCCCATCTGAAACCTTTCTGATTAAATTCAAGTACCACGGGATGTTTCGAATGCAATGTACCTGCAATTGTGGTATCCATCACAGCACCTTCGGGAATATTAGGGCGATTTTGATTGGGCGATTTAAAACGGATAGGATTGAAATAGGGATTAATATCAATAGCCATGCCGTATGAATGTTTTGACCTCCGCTTTGAATTGGCTATATTCCGGTAACAAAAGCTTGAAGTATTATTGGCAGCCATTGACCGGTTATCATCCCAGCCGTACCGAACGATAGGAACAGCCCGGTAGATAGGAAAATGTATTGATAGCATAAAATCAAACATTTCGGTAATATCATCTGCAATTTTTTTATTTGTAAGAACCTGACCCTTGTGTATTTGATTGTCGGTGGAATAATATCTCAAATCCAGTAAAACCAGCTCATCAATAATCTTTTGGGGAGCACCCGAACCAGCTGTTGCTTCTTCGAAAGTATAGTTGCAGTCAATTATCTCCGGTTGAGATTTTATCATTACTGAATCGGCTGATGTGCTTTCAGTATTTTCATTATTATTTTTTTCCACACATGAAAAAGAAAATATTCCAATCATTAAAATAGCAAACCATATAGAAATCCGTTTCATCAATAATTGAAATAAATGAAGATTAAACTAATCAATCCAATAAAAATCCATAATATAATTCCCAGTAACAGTGGCTTTAAGCCAACATTTTTTAAAGTATTACGTGATAATCCGGCTCCGATAAAAAACAGTGTCAGAGTGAGGCACTGGCGTGATACAGTAACGATGATGGAGGTAATCTCTTTTGAAATATTCAGGTAAGTATTTAATAACATGGCAATGATAAAGAACAGAATAAACCATGGAATATACAATTTTTCACCTTTTGATTTGAAATAAAACATTGTATACACCGATAGCGGAATAATCCAGAGCGAGCGGGTTAATTTTACCGTTGTAGCAACTTTCAGAGCCTCTTCACCATAAGCTGAACCCGCACCAACCACCGAACTGGTATCGTGAATGGCAATAGCAGCCCATATTCCGAATTGTTGCTGATTCAAACTCAGCCAGTGTCCGATGATCGGGAAAAGAAACAGGGCAATAGCATTCAGAATGAAAACCGTAGCCAGTGAAACCGACATCTGGCTTTCATCAGCTTTGGCTATGGGTCCTACAGCAGCAATAGCACTTCCACCGCAAATGGCTGTACCACTTGATATTAAGTAAGAGCTGACTTTATTGACCTTTAATAAATTTCCAGTCAGAATGCCTAATACCATCATGCTTATAACCGAAATTATCGTAAACAGTATTCCATCAGCACCAGCTTTGAGCGATTCTGTAAGATTCATACCGAATCCTAAACCAATTACAGCTATTTGAAGTAAGTATTTTGATGCTTTTTTGGTAAATACGGGAAAAGGAGTACCGAGAGTTAATGCAAAAACAAGCCCCAAAAATAAAGCAAGCGGAGGTGTAACCCAGGGCGTAAGGCATACAAATGCCAAAAGAAGATAATAGTAACTGTTATATTTTTTTAAGTATTCAAATATTCTGTTCATCAATGTAAAATTTTGTACATAAGTTCTTTAAGCAGATCAGCCGATTCGGTGCCTGTATCGTCGATTCCTTTGCTTCGGGCATCTGTGGTACGAATTTCGGCAATAATCTGCATAGTTTTCCAGGCGTTGAATGATTTGGATGCCTGCAAATAATCTTTTGTAAAATAAGGATTAATCTTCAATTCAGACGCAACAATTGCCGGTGATTTATCTGGAAGATAATGAAAAAGCATGAGGTTGCTGAAAAACCCGAACAACTGGGCTAAAACCATCTGAATGGGATTCGATTTCTTATTTTCTCCGAAATACTTCACAATCCGGTTCACTTTCAACACGTCTTTTCGTATCAAAGCTTCCTGGAGTTCGAATACGTTGAAATCCTTACTTATTCCGATGTTTTTTTCAATTAGTTCCGGAGTAATCTGTGTTTCGTCCGGCGATTTGGTAATCAGCAGTTTATCCAGCTCATTCGCAATTTTGGATAGATCGGTTCCCAAAAATTCTGTCAACATCATTTCTGCTTTTTCAGTAATTTTCACCTGTTTTCCGGCCAGATAACCTCTGATCCATTGCCCTATTTGATTTTCATAGAGTTTCTTTGATTCAAATACTACAGCATGTTTATTCAATTCCTGAACCCAGGCTCTGCGTCCGTCTGGTTTACCATATTTATAGCACACACATAAGATAGTGGATTTCAATGGCTTGGCCATATAATAACTGAATGATTCCCAGTCTTTAATCATCTGTGCTTCCTTGAGAATAACCACCTGGTATTCAGCCATCATCGGGTAACGTTTTGAGGCATTTATCACGGTATCGATGTCCACATCCCTACCGTAAAGAACCGTCAGATTGAAATCCATTTCTGATTCATCCAGAATATTATTCTGAATATAATCTGAAATCTGATCGATGTAATACGGTTCTTCACCCATCAAAAAATAAACCGGACTGTACGCTTTCCTGCGCAGATCAGTCATTATTTGCTCATATGTCGCTCCGGATTGTTTTGCCATTATTTTTCCGGTTTAATCTTTGAGAATCTTACTTCGTTGTAAATTATCCCTTTTTTGGTAATGGATTTTTCGAACACTGCCTCCTTTTTAAATCCGCATTTTTCCAAAACCCGTTGAGATGCTTTATTGTAATCAAATACTCCGGTGAAAATTCTGATTATTCCCAGGTTTTCAAATCCATACTGAGTAATAATTTTTACTGCTTTGGTTACAATTCCCTGATTCCAGAAAGGTTCACCAATAAAATAACCAATTTCTGCACTGTTTCTGTATATGTCACTGCATTGAGTCAATGAAATATTCCCCACGTAATTACCTTTGTATTCGATTGCAAAAACAGAAAGCGGATTCTGGCACTTTACCGAATCAAAAAATTTCAAAGCATCATCCAGGGTGTACGGACATGGAAATCCGTCACGTAAATTAATGCTAACCTTTTCATTATTAGCATATTCTGCAAGCTTTGGAAGATCTTCTTCTGTCAAAGCCCGCAAAACGACATCAGAGTCATGACCTGTTAAAATGTTATTCAAAACGTAAATGTTTGATTGTACGGCTGTTGTTCAGAAGTGATGAAAGTGATTTTACACCTATCCTCAGGTGTTCTTCTACGAAATTGGCTGTAACTTTCTTGTCGCTTTCTTCGGTTTTTATTCCATCGGCCTGGAGTGGCATGTCAGAAACCAGCAATAAAGCACCTGTAGGGATACTATTGAAAAAACCGGCAGAGAAAAGTGTTGCAGTTTCCATGTCAATTGCCATTGCCCTGGTGGTACGAAGGTATTCCTTGAATTTTTCATCATGTTCCCATACGCGTCGATTGGTGGTATAAACAGTGCCTGTCCAGTAGTCTTTTCCAAAGTCACGGATATTGGATGAAACGGCACGCTGTAGGCTGAAAGCAGGCAGAGCCGGAATTTCAGGTGGAAAATAATCGTTCGATGTTCCTTCACCACGGATGGCTGCACTGGGTAATATGTAATCTCCAATGTGATTTTTATCTCTCAAACCACCGCATTTGCCCAAAAACAGAACTGCATGCGGGTGAATAGCCGAAAGAATATCCATAATTATGGCAGCATTGGGGCTACCCATACCAAAATTGATGATAGTAATACCATTCGCTGATGCATTGATCATATTGCCGTCACGCCCTACTACCGGCACATCAAACCAACTTGCAAACATTTCAACATAGTTTGAAAAATTAGTCAGTAAAATGTAGTCAGTAAATTCTTCCAGAGGCCTTTTGGTATAGCGAGGCAACCAGTTTTTAACGATTTCTTCTTTTGTTTTCATTGTTGAAAAGCCCCCTGAATACCCCAAGGGGGACTTTGGGAAAGTGAAATTATTTTATGATATCTTTTGACATTAAGAAATTGAATGTTTCGTCTTTTTTACTAATTTCGTATGTTTCTTTTATTCACAGAATAAATTCTTACAAAAATACAAAAAAAATGTTGCAACTCAACTTACCTGTCTATCAATTTAGCATAAAACAAACTGAAAAAGGCTTTTTAATTCTGGATACGTTTCGTAAAAAGTTTGTCAGACTTACTCCCGAAGAGTGGGTCAGACAAAATTTTCTTAGCTATCTAACCAGAGAAAAAGGATTTCCGGCTGCTCTGATGTCTGTTGAGAAAGAATTAAACCTGAATGGGATGAAAAAAAGATGTGATGCCGTATTTTATAATCTGAAGGCCGAACCTGAGATTATAATTGAACTGAAAGCTCCGGGGGTAGTTATTAATCAGGCTGTTTTTGATCAGGTAGCAGTTTATAATTCAAAACTGAAAGTTGAATATTTCCTGATAAGCAATGGTTTGGAGCATTATTGCTGCAGGGTTAATCCGGAAAATGCAACTTATGATTTTTTTAAAGAGATTCCTGATTATTCGATGATTAAATCTTAATATTGCTGATTATCAGCGTGTTTTATTTTGCGAACGGACTAAATATATAAATCCTGACACCTCAATCGCACTCATCTTACTATTTGAAAACCATCTTTATGGCTTTTCAAACCCGTACTTCTTAATTTCATTTGCTCTCTGAAAAAAATCAATCCTTTTCTCACCGGTGATGATTTTAATTTTTCCCGTAGAATTCGCAAAAACTCAAATTTTAAAATAAATGAACACAAATACCGTTTGAGAAAACGTGTATTTGTGTTCATTGTATAGCTTGTAATACTTCTCTTTTAAAGAATTTCGAATAATCTGAAAATCAGAATGATGCATTATTCTCAGATTACATTCATCAGCTTTGATTTATGAGTGACCACCTACCACAATCCGCATTACTTTCAGTGCAAGTACAACGAAACGATAAAGTTGGAAAATAAACGACTGACGAAGAAACCTGGTCCAGGCTGTTGGTTCCGGAGCATAGGATGAATTGCTGTAGGGAACAGTTCTATCTTGTTCTGTCATAGTGATATTTATTTAATATACTGTTTATTAATAGGTTATATTTATTCTGGTATCATCCACCAAAGTGGATTTGCTTTTGCTTTGTATATAAACATATAGTGCATTGCCCATTTGAACCAGTGTCCGGCACGTCCCATTTCACCTACGGTGTAATTGATGTTTCTGCCCCACTTTGGATATTTTTCCCAGTCCTGTGCAATGGGAAATACAGTCATAGTGGCTGCTTTACCTTTTGTAAGTCCATAACCGGCAGAAATGACACAAGCGGCTCCCATTCCTGCCATCGATGCCCGGTGTTTATATTCTTTTTTACCTGTTTTTATTTGTTCTGCAATATTCTCTGCTACAATTTTTCCCATTACTCCCGAAGGCATACCGGTACGTGGTGCAGTTGCAGTGATTGGGGTTCCGTTTCTGGAGGTCATCGGTTTTGATATTGTATGCGGTGGTGCGAAAGCTATACCGCAGGCAAATATATTATCATAAAACGGAGAAACATATGTCGAAGGCCAGTCGCTTGCTTTCCATTCTTCGTAGGGTTTCGGGGTGTAATCAGCATCCACTTTCATAAATCCGTTAGGAGCAAAAAGTTTGGCTGTAATATCTTCCTTGTTTTTATCGAATGCTTTCAGTCCTACACCTGCAAATGCGGGTATGAGCATCGCAAAATCAAATTCAATACTTTTTTTGTCGCCATTCAGGTTCTCGTAATGGGCTATACCCGGCTCAACTTTCTGAACAGCCGATCCGGTTATCCATTTTATTCCATACTCTTTGAATATGGACTCTGCAAAAATCTTGGTAGGAGTAGTATATCCTCCCTGTTTTACATAGGCTCCTCCCATTCCGAAGTCTCCCAGTTCATATTCATTTGAAATCCAGATAATTTCAGAGAAATTTTCAAGATTTCTACGTTTTATTTCAAATGCGATATTCAGTGAAAATTCAAAAGCTGCTCCCTGGCAGGTTGCCATTCCATTACCTGTACCTATGAGAAAACGCTGTTTTTCTCCTTTTTCCATTTTTGAGAAACATTTTTGAATTTCCGACCAGGTTTTTTCAGCATGGTCATAAGTGCAAACGGAATTGCTGTTCAGATCCGGTCCCAATCCTTCGGTAGCTGCAAAATTCAATTTTGGACCTGTTGCATTTATCAGGTAATCGAATTCAACCTTCTCTTCCTGATCTTTCATATCACCCGAAACATGCTGAATCGTTACGTACTGCTTTGGATTTGAATCGTCGCCTTCCGGATGAATTGAAATGGCTTTTGCCTGTTTGAAAATGATTCCCTGTTTTTTATAAACAGGCGCCAGGGCAAAAATTACCTGTTTGGTTGTCATTCTGCCTACCCCTACCCATATGTTGGAAGGTACCCACTGGTAGTTTGAGTTTGGGCTTACAACGATAACATCATGCTGTTTGCCCAGTTTTCTTCTCGCAGCCAGAGCTGCCGTGTGTCCGGATATTCCGGCTCCTAAAATTAAGACTCTTGCCATAAACCGTTTGATTTAAAATTAGCTATATGTTTTTCGGTATACTAAGATTCATAAAACAAGCTTTTTACATGTATGTTTTATCTTAATAATTTTTACAAATATATGAATTATTTATAAAGTGATAACAAAATAATCATTTTTTTTTAATAAAACAATCATTTTTCAATTTTAACATTTTTAAGTCTTGCCTGAATGTTTTGATGAAACGTGATGAGCGAAAGGCTGTCATTCTGAGGAAGCTGATAATTAACCGGTTCCTTAACAAAATCAACGGTTGGAATCAGGTAATACTGTCGTTTTTGATTCAAATATCCTTTATATACAAAAACAGGAGTGATTGATACTGACGTAATAGACTTGCTTTGAGTATCAATTCTTACATTTGCCAGAATACCACCGTTCCTGTTTATGTCTGTCTGGTTTGAAATAAGATTTCCAAGCGAATAAAAAACCGGAACCAGTTTGTTTTTTTCTTTGTTTTCATAAAATGAAACTTCCTGAACTACATGGGGATGAGTACCTGCTATGAAATCTACCCCGTTTTTAATGCAGAAATCTGCTGTTTTACGCTGAATTTCATTCGATTTCAGATAATACTCATCACCCCAGTGAGCAAGCATGATGATAATATCTGCTGATAATCGTTCACACTTTCGTATGTCAGCCAATATCTGAATTGTATCCAGTTTGTTTACGACTGATGGTTCTTCTACATTCAATCCGTTTGTACCATATGTGAAGTTTAGAACAGCAATTTTAACACCTTTCAGAGTGATTATCAACGGGTACAGAGTATCACGCTGGTCTTTGCTTATAAATGCACCGGTGTGGTAAAGTCCCTGGTCATGAATAAGTTGTATAGTTCTTTCAAGCCCTTTTCTTTTCCTGTCAAATACATGGTTGTTAGCAATTTGTACAACATCAAATCCTGCATCTTTCAAAGCAAAAAGCAACTCATCGGGCGAAGAAAACCGCGGATAACCCGAGAAAGGTTTTCCACCTAACGAAGTTTCGAGATTGCAGAATGCAAGATCTGCTTTTTGAACCAAAGGTCTGATAAACTTAAAACATGGAGTGTAGTCAAGTGAATTGGTTTCAGGAACGTAAGAAGCATACATTTGAGGCAAATGATGCATCACATCGCCTGCAAAAACCAGAGTAAGAGGAGGTTGAGAACCGGCTCCTGATTCCGGTTGTATTTCCTTCCGGGTATGTAAAGTACATGACGAAAAGAATACAATCACGAAAAGAAAAACGTGTTTTTTCAATGGAATAAATATTAAAGTCCTTTAATCCTAATGTGAATCAGGAAATTATAACTTTAAAAATGTTAGTAAGAAATGATTCTTACAAGTTATATTCCGAAATTCAGGATTTGATTTCTAAAGCTCCAATAATATCTTTTGCTGATTTGAAACCATTATCATTCAGATACTTATCAATTCCATCGACAATTTTTACAGAAATTGCCGGATCAATAAAATTGGCGGTTCCTACCTGAATGGCAGACGCTCCTACGAGCATAAATTCAACAGCATCGATGGCGTTCATGATTCCGCCTATTCCCACCACTGGTACTTTTACGGCATTAGCTACCTGCCATACCATACGTAAAGCTACAGGTTTAACTGCCGGACCTGAAAGTCCTCCGGTAACAGTGGATAGCATCGGACGCCGGGTTTTGGCATTTACGGCCATTCCAAGCAAAGTATTGATCAATGAAATACTGTCAGCACCCTCGTATTCGACTGCACGTGCAATTTCAGTAACATCGGTCACATTGGGCGATAGTTTCACCATTAATTCCTTGTGATATACTTTCCTGACTTCTTTAACCACGCTTGAAGCAAGCGGACAACTCACACCAAAAGCCATTCCTCCTTCTTTTACATTCGGACAGGAAATATTCAGTTCAATACCGGGTATTTTTTCCAGTTCATTGATTTTTTCGGCTGTTTCGATATACTCTTCAACCGTTGAACCTGAAACATTAACAAATATATTTGTATCGAAGTCTTTTATTGCCGGATATATGTGGTCGATAAAGTATTGTACGCCCTTATTTTGCAGTCCCACAGCATTTAGCATTCCCGAAGGTGTTTCTGCCATTCGGGGATAAGGGTTTCCCTGCCGTTCACGAAGGGTGGTTCCTTTAACAATAATACCCCCTATTCGCGACATTTCAATGAAGTCCAGATACTCTGTACCAAAGCCAAAGGTGCCCGATGCTGTCATCACCGGATTTTTCAATTGTAACCGGCCTAAATTAGTTGTTAAATCTGCCATTTTAATTTTGTAACATTAAAAATTGGACCTTCGGTACAAACGCATATATTTCCTTCTGAAGTATCTGTAACACAACACAAACAGGACCCAATGCCACATCCCATCATATTTTCAAGTGATGCTTCGCAAAAAATACTATTTTCGACGGCATACCGGGCTACTGCTTTCATCATGGGAGTAGGTCCGCATGTGTAAATATAATCGAAATCTGGTACGTTTAAGAGCGAATGCTGCGTTATATAGCCCTTTTCACCCTGAGTGCCGTCTTCAGTCGTGGTAAATAGGTTTCCATATTTTCTGAATTCATTCAGCTGAAGTAAATCCGTTTCTGAACGGGCGCCAATCAAAAAGTTGCATTTATAACCATTCTGATAGAGCCATTCTCCGAACATAAGCAATGGTGCAACACCCACACCACCTCCTATAAGTGCGATACGCGCATGTCTATCAGCGGGTATAGTAAAAGTATTTCCGAGCGGAAAAATCAGGTTTAATATATCACCTGATTTTAATTCCGCTAACCGACGAGTGCCAGCTCCCACAATCTGAATCAGAAGCCATAACTCATTGCTTTCAGTATCAACAAAATTAACAGAAACAGGGCGTCTAAGGAATGTTTCGGGTGATCCATCCACTCGAACTTCGGCAAATTGACCGGGTAGTACAGGTGGTAATTTTTCGCTATGTGTCAGTTTCAGGAGAACATACTGATAATTTAATCGTACATTATCCACCATTGTTAAGTCAAGCATGAATTTCTTCATCGGGTTATTGAGGAATTAATTATATGCAAAACTACAAAAAAATACGCGTATAAACAATCCGATACAAATGATGTATTGGCTGGTAAATAATCTATTTTGTTTCAAATTCCTGAAACGTATTATTATTGTAATATACGATGATTTTTGTTACTTGTTTTGCGATTGACTGACTTTCAACATCCGGTTTTTCAGTTACAGGCACATATTGTTCAGTTTCTTTCCGGATGGATAAATTTTCATCTGCCTGAATTATATTCTTTTTTTCAGCGTATAATTCTGATTTACTTTTATTTACCTCTGATTCATCGAACAATGAAAGCGTCTGTGGCTGCTTTATTCCGCGATACATCGGCCCGACGCCCAAAATAAGCCAATCTGAACTAATTGTTCGGTACCTGTCAAGAATTTTCTTCAACACGTCAAGACTCGGATTATTCCTACCATTAAGGATATGAGATAAAGTAGGACTTTTAATTCCAATTTCTGCAGCAAACTGTGCCGCATTCATTCCTTCCTTTATCATAACTTGTTCAATACGTTCTTTTTCTGTTTCCATATGCATTAATAGAAATGTAAAAGGTTATTATTTGTTACGATACAAAGATATGTAAATAAAATTACATTTGAAAATATAGTACAAATGTATTTTCACGGATACATGCTTTACATTTGTGAATGCATCTTGTTATACTTAATTTTTAGACAATAACCGGATTAAACATCAGTATTATCGCTGTCTAATACATTATTTCAACCAAATAACTTAAAGTAAACTATTTGTTTATTTAGAATATACTATATATTTGATATTGAAGTATATAAATAATAATATAGCAGAAATAAATGCTTTATTTGGCTATTATTTACAAAAGTACAGCATAATATAAATCTTTAATTTATATAATTTACTTATATTACTGATTATCTTTATATTATATTATATCTTTTATATAATATAAGGTTAAAGAAACTGTGATTTAACATACGTAATTATGATTACTTATGTTAACTTTAGCTCTATAATTTATTTTATGAAGGTAAATAACAAATGTATATATGTTGATTGGATTACATTTGTAAACCAATAATTTAGTTAATTACATAAGAAAAATATCAATTTTTTTTATGTAATGTCATATTAATAAAACATTTGATACAGGTATCTTTTGGTGTAATGTATTTTATATTCAGGGTGAGCGAACTGGGGAAGAATATATGAAAATGTAATATCCTGATGGATGGATATTAAATTTCAGGAATTATACTCTAAAAATTTTAATCGCATAAAAACTGAACTTATTAAAATTGGTTTATATGGCTGAAATACTTGTACTTACATTGATTTTTGCCTTTCAGGAATCAAGTATTACTTACCATCTGTGTGTATGGTGGTAAATATTCAAAGGAAAATGTAAAATGAAGCAATCCGGGAATCATAATTTGTGAAAATGCAAATGCTGTTTTATAAAAAAGAAAAGCCGGATAATAAGAATTACCCGGCTAAATGTTTTTACATTTTTATCTTGATTTATTTTGCTTCTTTGGCATCACCCTCTCCTGCCAGATCGAGGTCAACCAGAATACGACCGCAATATTCACATACGATAATTTTTTTACGCGAACGGATATCAAGCTGTCTTTGGGCAGGAATTTTATTAAAACAACCACCGCAGGCATCACGCTGTACTGATACTACAGCCAATCCGTTTCTGGCATTTTTACGTATTCGTTTGAAAGCTGTCACCAGGCGGGGTTCTATCTTCGATTCAATTTTCTTGGCACGTTCACGAAGTTTTTCTTCTTCCTGTTTTGTCTCGGTAACTATATCTTCCAGTTCTGCTTTTTTCTGGTTCAGATCCAGTTTACGTTCGGATAATTGAATGGAAGTTTCACTTTTTTCCTGTTTTTTATTTTCCAGTGAAGCTGTATATTCACGAATACGTTTTTCAGATAATTCGATTTCCAGTGTCTGGAATTCAATTTCTTTAGACAAATTATCAAATTCCCGATTGTTACGGACATTATTTTGCTGTTCCTTGTATCGTTCAATTTTGATTTTAGCTTCTTCGATTTCAACTTTTTTACCGGTAATCATAGTGCTGATTTGCGCTATTTCGGTTTCATAGTTCTCCAGGCGGGTGCTCAATCCTACAATATCGTCTTCCATATCCTGAACTTCAAGCGGAAGATCACCACGCAGAATTTTTATCTCATCAATTTTTGAATCGACTTTTTGAAGTTCATAAAGTGCTTTCAGCTTTTCTTCAACCGTAATTTCTTTCTCAATTTTTGGTTCGGTAGCCATAAGTTTATAAGTATTTTATTGGATTTGTATTCACTTCCGAAATTCGGACTGCAAAGTTAGGAATTTTTTTTGTAATTATCTCATAAAAAACATCTTTTGTGTATTGTTCGCTCTCGTAATGACCAATATCCGCAATAAGAATTTTATTTTCCGTGTTGAAAAATTCATGGTATTTGAAGTCACCTGAGATAAAAACATCAGCTCCTTTTGAAATGGCAGCTGATAAGAATTCACTGCCAGCTCCTCCGCAAATGGCAACTTTTCTTATCTTTTTCTGAAGCAGAGAGGTGTGTCGCAATGATTTGAGACCGAATCCTTTTTTCAAACGGATTAAGAAATCCATTTCATCTTCCGGTTGCTCCAGTTCGCCAATAATTCCGGTACCTGTGTCGTTCCTCCAGATTGAGAGTGGTAACAAATCATAAGCGGGTTCTTCGTACGGGTGTACCCTGATTAATGCATCGACTACCCGCATTTTCAAATACTCCGGCAATATGCACTCGATGCGGGTTTCGGATTCGGTATGAAACTGATTCAGCTTGCCTGTAAATGGATTGGCCGTACCTAATGGGCGAAATGTTCCCTTTCCTTCAACATTAAAACTGCATCTGTCATATTTACCAATGTGTCCGGCACCTGCATCGAACAAGGCTTCCTGAACATTTTTCACATATTTATCGGGAACAAACGTAACAAGTTTCAGCAGCAAACCGGTTTTAGGTATCAATACAGATTGTTTGAGCAAACCGATTTTATCGGCTATTTTTCCATTCACACCATTCTGAACGTTGTCGATATTAGTATGAGCCGCGTATATTGAAATATCGTTTTTAACTGCTTTCACTACACAGCGCTGAACAAAATTCTGATCAGTTAAGGTTTTTAATCCTTTGAAAATAAGCGGATGATGAGAGATAATCAGGTTACAGTTGTGTTGTAATGCTTCTTCTATCACCTCTTCGGTAATATCAATTGTCAGCAAAACACCAGAAACTTCCGACTCAGAACTGCCTATTAATAATCCGACATTGTCATAGCTCTCCTGCAAAGCTAAAGGGGCCACTTCTTCAATCAAAGATGTTATATCTCTTACTTTCATCAATACGAATTTTTTTCTCAAATCCAATGAACCCGGATTCAATAATAAAATGTAAACCTATCCGCCCATTTTACGGTTTGTCATGGATTTCTGAGCTATTTTCGGTTGTTTTACCTGTGTTTTGGATTCCTTTTTAACAGCTGCAGATTTTGCTTCTTTTTTAATTTTTTCTTTCAGTTCCACTTCTTTCTCCGTACTTTCTTCAGATAATTCCTCTTCTTTTTCAATAAATTCAGTTATATTATTCTCAATCAGTAGGTTGTACCATACGATAAGTTTACGGATATCGCTTGGATAAACCTTATCCTTATCATACTCAGGTAAAATTTCCTGCATATATTTTCTTAATTCGTCATTTCCCGATTTCGAATCGATTGATGCTTTTTGTCCATTTTCTTTGGCTTTTACTTTTTCGAGTACTTCGCCCAGGGGCATTTCTTTGTTTTCTGTAAAAATGGCAATATCACCTAACGAAACTGCTTTGTCTTTTGCATAAGCCGGGATACGTTTGCCATCAACAAGTGATTCCACTATCAGCATGTTTTTGCCCTGTGAAACCAGTTTGTACAGACCGGGCTTGCCGGTAATGGATAAAATTTCTTTTAGCATAATTGAGAAAATTATTGTGTTAAATTATCTGATGTTCCAATTCAATTCTTTTGAAGATAAAAATGATCTGATATCGGAATCAGATCAAAATCAGTACAAATATAAGTGTTTTTTTTGCATATCCGAATAAAAATCTACACTAAAAAGCGGGATATATCTTTAAGCCTTATTTTTCCTTCATAAAAAGCTTTCCCGATAATAACCGCAGGTATGCCCGATTCTTCAAGCAGTCCGACATCATCCAACGTACCTACTCCCCCACTTGCTATCAGATATAGCTCAGGCAAACTGCGAAGTATGTCTTTATACAGTTCGAGTGAGGGTCCTTCGAGCATACCGTCTTTGCTGATATCGGTACATATAATTTTTGAAATGCCTTTTTGCTGATAATCTTCGAGAAACTTAATAAGCTCTATATCAGTATTTTCAATCCATCCGCTTATGGAAATTTTTTTATCCTTCACATCAGCACCCAGGATGATTTTATCAGCGCCATACTTATGAATCCAATCGGTGAAAACATCCGGATTTTTCACGGCAATGCTTCCTCCGGTAACCATGGAAGCGCCACACTCAAATGCAATACGCAGATCATCGTCAGATTTGAGTCCTCCACCGAAATCAACAATCAAATCAGTTTTTGAGGTAATTTTTTCAAGGACTTTGTAGTTGACTATGTGTTGTGATTTTGCCCCATCCAAATCAACAAGATGCAGTCTGGAAATACCGGCATCTGCAAACATTTTTGCTGATTCAAGCGGATTTTCATTGTATATCTTCAGCTGTTTGTAGTCGCCCTGTGTCAGCCTCACACATTTGCCATCAATTAAATCAATAGCCGGAATAATTTCAATCATTGCTTTGCTTTTCCTTTCCTTCGTAATAATTTATAAAGGCCTGGTTTACAAGCCTTTTTCCTCCGTCAGTAGGATAATTACCTGTAAAATACCAATCACCCGAATGATTCGGACATGCTTTGTGCAAATCTTCAACTGTCTGAAATACAAGTTCCACGGGGCAATCGACCTCTTTCGGAGTTAGCAACTCAGCAATTTTGCGTGATATTTCTTCCTGTGTGAAAGGTTCGTAGATTTTTGTTACGTAATTCACGATGTTATCTTTTTCGGAGTTTTCCTGCAATTTGCACTCATGATAAACCTCGTCAATCAGATGTTGCTTTCCACTTTCCCTGAGCAGCGCAATTGCTGCCCTGAAAGCACAAAATTCGCTCATTCTTGACATATCAATTCCATAATAATCGGGATAGCGAACCTGTGGACATGACGAAACAATGACTATTTTTTTGGGTTCCAGACGATTAACAATTGACAGGATGCTTTGTTTGAGTGTCGTACCTCTTACGATTGAATCATCAATTACAATCAGGTTGTCTCTCTTTCCGCGTCGGATTGAGTTCCAGGTTACATCGTAAACGTGTTTCGCCAGGTCATTCCGCTCTTTATTCTGCGAAATAAATGTTCGGAGTTTAATGTCTTTTATGAGTACTTTTTCGACATGCGGATCTTTACCGGTGATACTTCTGATGCCTTGTGTCATTCCATAGAAGGCAATCTCAGCCGTATTGGGTATAAATGAAAAAACCGAATTTTCGATGTCGTAATCCACTGTTTTAAGTATGGGCTCAGCCAGTGTAGCACCCAGTTTTTTTCTTTCTTTATAAATTTCGGTATCACTTCCGCGTGAGAAATAAATACGTTCGAAAGAGCAAGCTTTAACTTCGGGTGACGGCATGCGAATGGTGTCAAAGAGGATTTCTCCACTTTTCTTAATAATCATTATCTGTCCGGGTTCCAGTTCGTTAATGTCTTCAACGTTCAGATTCATAACTGTTTGCAGAGGCGCCCTTTCAGAAGCTACAACGGCTATTTCGTCGTCATAATAATAAAAAGCCGTTCTGATGCCATCAGGATCGCGAAACACAAAAGAATCACCATGACCGAGTAATCCGCAGATTACGTAACCTCCATCCCAGTATTTCTCCGATTTGCGGATGAAAGATGGTATATCAAGTTGCTCTTCAATTTTTTTAGTTATTATTTTGTCGTTCGAGTATCGTTGTTTGATTTGTTCATACTCTGCCTGCACTTCGTTGTCTAATTTATTTCCAAGAGATTCGAGCATCAGAAAAGTATCAGCCTTATCGCGGGGATGCTGTCCCTGGTTGGTGAGGTTATTAAAAATCTCATCTACGTTGGTCAGATTGAAGTTACCGGCAAGCACAAGGGTGCGTGCTTTCCAGTTGTGGCGACGTAAAAACGGATGCACGTATGATATTCCGCTCCGGCCCGTCGTACTGTAGCGCAAATGTCCCAGATACAATTCTCCGGCGAAAGGCAAATTTTCTTTGGCAAAAAACGGATCATTCAAACGGCCGTTGAATTTTTCCATTTTATCGTTGATATTGGCGAAAATCTGCTGAATTGCATTATTTCCTTCCTCTCTTTCGCGCCAGATATATTCTTCTCCCGGAGCAATGTCAAGTTTCAGAGTAGCTATGCCTGCTCCCTCCTGCCCTCTGTTGTGTTGTTTTTCCATCAACAGATACATCTTGTTCAGTCCGTACTGCCATGTATCGTATTTTTTCTGATAATAATCAAGAGGCTTAAGGAGCCTTATCATTGCTATTCCACACATATTTCTTTTATTCTACTGTAACTGATTTTGCCAGATTCCGGGGTTGGTCAACATCGCAACCTTTTACTACTGCAATATGATAAGCTAATAATTGTAAAGGGATTACTGAAAGTAAAGGAGTCAGGCATGTTTCTGTTTTTGGTACTTCGATGGTGTATGACGAAAGTTTTCTGACAACATCATCGCCCTCGGTGACAACAGAAATAATTCTTCCTTTTCGGGCTTTTATTTCCTGTATATTGCTGATTACTTTTTCGTACGTATCAGACTGAGTAGCAATAGCTATTACAGGCATTTCATTGCTGATAAGCGCTATTGGTCCATGTTTCATCTCAGCTGCCGGATACCCCTCGGCATGTATGTATGAAATTTCCTTCAGTTTGAGTGCTCCTTCGAGTGCAACAGGGAAATTATAACCCCGTCCTAAATAGATACAATTACTTGCATAAGTGAACGTTTTGGACATTTCGGCAATCTGACTGTTTTTTTTGAGCACTTCACTTATTTTTTCGGGGATTAAACTCAGTTCCCTGATTAACTTCAGGTAATCCTGGTTTGAAAGTGATCCTTTTTCTTTTCCAATCAGGATTGCCAGCATAGTTAGTACTGTTACCTGCGCAGTGAATGCCTTGGTTGAGGCTACCCCTATTTCCGGTCCTACGTGTGTGTAACATCCTGATTGTGTGTTTCTTGGGATAGACGAACCTACCACGTTGCAAATACCGAAGATAAAGGCCCCGTGTTGCCTGGCAAGCTCTACAGCAGCCAGCGTGTCGGCGGTTTCGCCAGACTGGGAAATGGCAATTACTATATCGTCCTTATTGATTACCGGATTCCGGTATCTGAATTCTGAACTGTATTCTACTTCCACCGGAATACGGGCAAACTCCTCGATGGCATACATGCCAATCTGAGCAGCATGCCAGGATGTTCCGCATGCAGTGATGATAATTCGTTTTGCGTTGAGGAATTTATCTTTATTATCGATAAAACCGGCTAAAGTGATGTTGTCAGATTCAACATTCACTCTTCCCCGCATACAGTCAGCCAGTGTTTTCGGCTGTTCAAATATCTCCTTGAGCATGAAGTGAGGGTAGCCCCCTTTTTCGAGCTGGCTTAGAGTCATTTCAAGCTTCTGAATTTGTGGAGTTTTTTCAATGTTTCCGATGGTTTTTATTCTGAGCGGTTCGTTTCGTTTAATTATAACTATCTCTTCCTCACCAATATAAGTAACTTTGTCGGTGTATTCTACAATTGGTGTTGCATCTGATGCAATGAAATACTCATCTTCACCGATGCCAACAACCAGAGGACTACCCTTACGGGCTGCAACGATTAAATCCGGGTTATTCTTCTCCAGTACGGCAATTGCGTAAGCACCAACCACGTGATTCAAAGCCAGTTGCACAGCAGTAGGCAAATCAGTATTGTTTGTTATCTTCATGTATTCTATCAGCTGAACCAGTACTTCGGTATCAGTCTGACTTTTAAAAGTATAACCTTCTTTCATCAATCCTTCTTTCAAAACCACATAATTCTCAATGATCCCGTTATGTATGATTGTAATTTCCTCCGACTGCGAATAGTGAGGATGAGCATTTTTCTGATTTGGTTCGCCATGTGTGGCCCAGCGGGTATGAGCAATTCCAATGGTACCGGTTACGTCCTTTTGTTCGGCAAAATGTTCCAGTTCGGAAACTTTACCTTTTGCTTTGTACACTTTCAGATTTTCACTGTCAATTAATGCTATTCCGGCACTGTCATATCCCCTGTATTCGAGCCTGTGAAGTCCTTTTATTAAAATGGGATAGGCTTCCCTGTTGCCAATGTATCCAACTATTCCACACATATAGATGATGTTAAATATAATTTTTATGATTTGTTAGTCTGTTTAATGCAAGTTGTATAATATCCCTGCTGGCAAAGCCACTGAAACGAACGTATCCTTCGCCATTCTTGCCAAAAAGAATTCCGGGTGTAGTGATTAATTTTTTTGTATATAGCAATTCGTTGAAATAATCCCATGATGGCATGTTGCCGGGAGTTTTCACCCATATGTAAGGCGCATTCACTCCTCCAAATACTTCATGACCGAGTTCAATAAGCCGGTGACGTAACATAGCGGCATTATCCATGTAGTAATTGATTAACTCTTTAACTTCCTTGTCGCCCTGATCGGAATATAATGCTTCTGCTGCCCGTTGAACCACATACGAAACACCGTTGGTGTAATATGAGTTACGTCTTTTCCAGAGTTTGATAAGCGGAATACTTTCACCTTCCTGCGTAAAAACATTCAGTTCATGCGGAAAGATAGCGTAACCGCAGCGAAGGCCTGTAAATCCTGCCATCTTCGAGTACGTTCGCACTTCGATGGCGACTTTTTTTGCACCTTTTATCTCGTAAATACTTCGCGGAATGTCCGAGTCGGTAATAAACGAACTATAAACTCCATCGTAAACAATAATACTTTGATTTTCAATAGCATAGTCCACCCATTTTTTAACTTCGTTCCTGTTCATGGCAGTTCCGGTAGGGTTGTTGGGATTACAGAGATAGATAATATCGACTCTTTCTTTCGGTAGTTCGGGAATAAAACTATTGGCAGCGTTGCAATTGAGATACACGATATTACTCCATTGCGTTTGTTCGTTAAGGATTCCGGCACGCCCGCTCATGATTGTTGCGTTTTCGTAAACCGGATATACCGGATCGGTAATAGCAATAATATTGTCGCGGCCCAGTACATGCCCGATATTTCCAATGGTTGACTTGGCTCCATCATTCACAAAAATGGATTCTTTATCTACAATGATTCCATTTGCTTTGTAGTTTTTTTGAATCTTGGAAATGAGAAAATCATATCCTCCCGGAGGTCCGTATCCTTTGAAAGATGCTGGCTTACTTAATTCATCAGCTGCCAGATGCATAGCTTTAACCACCTGTGAAGGCAGTGGCTGCGTAACGTCGCCTAATCCGATGTTGATTAATTCAGATTTTGGATTCAAAACCCTGAAGGCGTTAATTCTTTTTTCAATTTCGTCAAAGCCGTATATCTCAGGAGTTTTGAGATAATTTTCGTTCGCTAAAGCCATTTAATATTCACAAATATTTTCTGATACGATAGAAAATGCAAAATTGCGATTTTTTTTCCGTTCAATAAAGTTAAAAAATCAATTTTACAGGTTATTTTTGTTTCATTTTGTAAGATTAATAAGGGTACGCCCTTTCATTTTTCCGTCTAGAATTTTATTAATAGCGTCAGGAAGTTGCTGCAGCGTGATTTCATTGTAGATACTCATCAGGTTGGCAGGTTTCCATTCGTTGGCCAGTTTGTTCCAGAGTATTGTGCGCAGAGGCATGGGGTAATTTTGTGCCGAAATGCCAATGAGTGAAATTCCGCGAAGGATAAACGGGAAAACACTCATATTTAATTCGGTAGAAGACACACTGCCACAAGTAGTTACAGCCCCGAGAGGAAGCAGTGTTTTCAGGATATTTTCGAGGATAGGCCCTCCCACTGTATCAATTCCTCCTGAATACTTAGCTGAAAGAATTGGTTTTTTGTCCAGGTTGATGAATTCGTTTCTCGGGATGATTTCACCGGCGCCAAGACTTTCCAGGTATGGGTATTCATTCTCTTTTCCGGAAACAGCCACAGTTTGGTATCCTAACCGGTTAAGTATACTCAGAGCCACAGAACCTACTCCACCGGTAGCTCCGGTAACAATTATCTTTCCGTCGGAGGGTTTTACAAGTTCTGAAAGCCTTGTAATGGAAATTCCGGCTGTGAATCCGGCTGTACCAATTATCATAGATTCCCTGAGCGATAAACCTTCGGGCAGTTTTACCACCCATGCAGCCGGTACCCGAATGTACTGCCCGAATCCACCTGCTGTATTCATACCCAGATCATATCCGCTTACTATCACCTTATTTCCGGCTTCAAACAGACTGCTGTCCGATTCCACAACTTCGCCGCTGGCATCAATACCCGGTGTATGAGGATATTTACGGGTTACTCCTTTGTTTCCGATGGATGAAAGGGCATCTTTGTAATTCAGCGATGAATAATGAACCCGAATGAGCACCTCGCCTTCGGGCAATGAACCGGTATTTAAATCACACACTTTCTGCTCATAAACGGATGCGTTTTCGGTTACCACGAGTGCATGGTAGTTGATTGATGTCGTATTCATATTTTATAGTATTCAATAAAAAAAGTTGAGAATACATCTCAACTTTTTATGTCATTAATTTTATTCAGAATTCTGTATCGGATTATTTAACAGGTTGATTTTGCGTATTGTGCTGTGGCTGAGGATTTTCGCGCATCGAACACGTACCGTTGAAAATTGCATTTGGCTCGACAATCAGTGATTTAATTTTCACATCTCCGTTCAGTTCGGCAGTTGACCGCAATGTAAGCGAATTGCTTGTAATAATGTTTCCGGTCACTTTTCCGACAATTTCAGCATTGGTACAGGATAATGAACCTTTCAGATAGCCTTTTTCACCAATTACCACTTTTGACTTTCCGATGATATCTCCTTCTACTTCACCATCGAGTCTGAAGTCAGATTCTACAGATACTTTTCCAACTATTTTGGTTCCTGCTGCAATTATATTGATAATACCTCCTCCTACTGAAGAAGATGTATTGCTTGATTCATCCTGAAATCTTGCCATAATATTTTTATCTGATTAATTGATATTAAAGTTCAAAAATAGGAATTATTTGTAAATAAAAAAAGTTTTCTTTAAGAATTTTATCATTATTAAAACTTCAGTATCAAAAACAGGTGTTTTTTTATTTCCACGTTCTATAATTCAGGTCTTGATACAAAGTTCTTTTTAAGCCTTCTGTTTGATTTATAAACAGTAAGTTCAGCATCTTCCAGTAAGATTGATTTCGGATATCGGATTGTACCGTCTGAAGACGAAGTCATTTTATCTTCCACTCCAAGCACACGACGCATGGTTTTCATGGTTTGACTGAAATTAAAATTAGCCGTAAAAGGAATTTCTTCACCTGTTTCCACATTCACTTTCCTGTGCAGTTTTCCATCAGAATTCATTATATAGGCATATTCAAGCCCCTGCAGACGGGCTTCATCGAGTAGCATTTTCTTTATTTCGGCATAGCTGTAGGTTTGACTTCCGGTAAAAGTGATTACACCTTCGAAAATATTACCATTTTTAGCATTGCCATTCGAGTGAAGAAATTTCTTTACCGGTTGACGGGATGTAAGCATATTTTTCAGAATGCCGTCACTAATCAGGAGAAGTGAATCAGGTGGTATAACAGCCTGAATGTCAACAGGGGCCAAATCTCTTTTCACACCGGGTAATTGCTGTGAATCAGGTCCGTAATCTGCCTTCAACGACAGTTGTTTCGATATAATTCGTGTACCGGGCAGGTTCTGATAGTGGTTTCCGTTCGAAAAACGGGTTTTGGGTGAGGTGTACAGATTATTCACTATTTGTCGAACGACAGATTCAACTTGCCCGTCGACAATAAGCAATGGTCCCATGTATGGATCATCCAGTTCTTCGGAAGCGAATTTGATTTTGTATTCGTTTACCATGTCGGTCACTGCCTGTTCGAGCAGTTCGTAATCCGGCAAATCGTCTGCTTTATTGAACCTGAAGCTTCTGTAAGCACCGATATCTTCTCCGTCGTCAGTTACCCCTGAGAGCACCAGGTTGATCCGCCCATCCTGTTTAGGATATCTGTACATGGAACCTTCGGTGTCGTAATAACGGGTAATTTCGCGTGTGAAAGTAAAGGAGGTGCTCAGTTCGTCTGCAAGAAGTTTTTCCTTCTTCACTTTTTCGGTGAGTAATTTTCCTATTTTCAGCGATAGTTGCTTAGCTTTGCTGAAATCATACTCAGGTTTCGATATTTCCTGAATCAGTACGGTTGGATTTCGTTTTTCAAAATCATCGAGAGCCAGTTCGTCGGCTTTTGAGTTTTCCTGCTTCAGCCAGGCCATTTTATCAACATAGTTTTTGGCGGCATTTTTATACAGTTCATCCATATTCATCCAGATAGCAGTCCGGATAGCTATTTCGTTGTTTTCTACCGGAAGGCTGAACCGGTTGATGTTACTGCTGAAATTCTGTGTACGATGATAATCGCCTACAAGTACCTGGCATCCGGCTACGACCGATTTGCGGGTATCGGTCATTTCACTTTTCAACTTACCGAAAGATGTATTAAAGGTAAATTCCAGGTCTTTTTCGCCGGTAAGAATGCTGATAAAAAACGGACGCGCGAGGCTGTCACGTTTCAGTTCTGCTTTCGACCGGTCGGTCTCGGTTTTCATTGCTTTCAGGAGCACGTCATCGTTTTGTGCCGTTACCAGATTCAAAATCGTGAACAACAAACTTGTTGCAAGAAGATATTTTATGGCTGTATGTTTCATTTTTCTGTCGTTGTATTACCTGGAATTATGGTCTGTCGAGTATAAAGGGATCCATCTTCTGGTTATCGCCTGTTTTCTGAAATTCGAGTTCCTTAATCAGCATCGAAGGCGCTACAGCTGATACAGGAACACTTCCTGAAAGTGCTCCGCAAATACCATTGAAGATTTCATAATCACTTGTTTCGGCCAGTATCTGCGAGAATGCATTGAGGGGAGTACCAACGATGTTGATACCGCGAACCATCTCATCAGGTCTGCCATCGGCATAAACACGGTAAACAATAAGCGGATTCAAATAAAATGCATTGGCCGAAGATGAACTGGTCATAGTCAAACCGCCACTCACTTTTTCAATCCTGTATCCGAATTTAAGCCCCTTTTTTCTCAGCTCTTCCATGAAGAGTTCGTTCAATGCTTGTGTTGAAACCGGTTTTGAGCTCTCGATAATCATATTCGACTGACGGGATTCAGTTCCTGCATTCAATATGCCACGCCCATGACCGTTTGAATTTGGGAATCCTTCGATCGGGATTCGACTCATTAAAAATCTTTTCAGAACACCGTTTCTGATAACTTCCACTTTCTGGCCACGGATTCCTTCATCGTCATATTTATATCCTCCGCTCAAAATTGCGTTCCCGTATTTATGGATTGTGGGATTGAATGTCACAGAAATTCTTTCGGGTAAAACAGTCTCACCGATTTTTTTCTTTAAGGTCTGAGCGTCCATACCTGATTTCATACGGGCTCCTTCAACCCTGTGTCCGAAAAATTCATGAAAAAAAACTCCGCTTACTTCACCTGTCAGAATCACAGGACCTGTATAACTGTCAATTTTTGGTGATTTTTTGAGCGTTGACAGTCTGCTGCTCAATTGCCGGGCTTCAGATATTATATTTTCCATGTCAGGCAAATCGCCGGTTTTTTTTCCGAAGAAACTCTTGTAATCCTGCAGCATCATGCCATCTTCAGCCATGACGTATCCTCCGAGGTATATCCTAACCGAAGGATCGTTCTGAACGATAGAAGCTCCGTCAGTATCAAAAAAATACTCGCGGGTAAGATTTGAAGCAACATTCACCAAATTAATCAGAACATCTCTGTTGCTGCTTAGAATTTCAGATAACTGATTGGCTTTTTTAATAAATTCTTTCTCGTTAAAATCCAGTTCGGCAAAGGGAACCGGTTTTTCATAATAAACCGAAGCTTTTTCGGTCGAGAAATCGGGTGATTTGTCTTCTTCGGAAGGTCTGGTGGTCTGTTCCGTGTAGTTGGACTGAAGTTTGTCTTTAGCTTCGGAATATGCCTGCTGAAGCGTTCGCCACAGCATAAGTCTGATTTCCTCTTCGATATCGGTATCAGGAAGTGATACACGTTTGATATTCTGCATATTACCCGAATAGTGCAAATTATCAAACACCGGGCTTCCCACACGCATCGAAACCGACATCACCCGGCCTTTCTGGTACTTGTTTTGAGATGCAGCACCGCTACTGCTGGTGATATTATACGATTCGGAATCCTCAATGCGGAGACTGATGTAATAGACCGGCACCTCAAGCTTTTTCATCACATCGTAGTTGCGCATCAACTCACTTCTGAGTATTTCACTCAGCTTATCCTGCGAGTAAGAAGGCATAATTACTGCAATAAGCATACTCAGAACACATAAGACAGACTTTCTCATTCGGAAAAACATTTTATTTTTATTTTTTTGGAGTGCCAAAGGAATACATTTTCCCCGATAATCCGTTACACCATTTGATTAAATATAAAAAGAAGCAGTATCATGCTATTGATTTCAACCTGATACTGCAAAAATTAAAAAAACTGCAATGTGAATTTGTTACTTACAATGCAATACAAAGATACTGATTAACGAAAACAAACGATTGATATTTTGTCCGTTTTTTAAATTATTAATGGTTTTTCTTCTGATATTTTAAGAAAAGTGGTAACTTTGCTATGAAGAGATTTATCATGCAAATCAGACATCTGCCTCATAACAAAATAAACTTCGCTCTATGGGATCAATGTATAGCCTGCGCCGGAAACAGCCTGGTTTATGCTTTTTCATGGTATCTGGATGTGGTTTCTCCCGGCTGGGAAGCATTGGTGGCCGACGATTATAAATACATTATGCCACTGCCCGTAAAAAGAAAGTTTGGTTTAAAATATATTGTACAGCCTGTTTTAACGCAACAACTGGGAGTATTCTCCAAAGAACCGGTTGACAGCGAAATTGTTGACAGTTTTATACGCTCGATCCCCTGCCTGAGTTATGAAATGAATCTGAATGAAAGCAACTTTACAGAAAAAGCTGAAAAACTACCAAATCTTTTGATTGATTTGAATGTTTCGTACGAATACTTAAGGTCAAAATTCTCAGTAAACACAAAAAGAAACATTACTAAATCGGAACAATATCAACTGAGCATTGACTGGAATTTTGCTGTTGATGAATTTATCCGTTTATATTCTCAAAATGAAAGAAATTTTACGGCTACGAACAAGGAAACAATTAAAGAACTGATTCATAAAGGAAAAGAAAATCATTCTATTTCAATTTGTTGTGTCAGAACTCCTGAATTAGCAGTAATATCTGCGCTTTGCCTGCTTCACTCCGGCAACCGGATTATCTACCTGCTGCCATTTTCCACTAGGAAGGGAAAAGAATACTCAGCAATGTTTTTTTTAGTAAACGAAATCATAAAAAAATATGCTGACACGGAAAACATGCTGGATTTCGAAGGTTCAAAAATTGAAGGTGTTTACCGGTTTTATAAAGGTTTCGGAGCAGGTCTTCGCTCCTATTATTTAATCAAACGTTTCAGACCTGAATTATTAAAAGGAAGATTATGAATGTACTTTTTTTATCGGCCTGGTACCCGAACAGATATGACAGCATGGCAGGACTTTTCGTTCAGAAACATGCTGAAGCTGTGAGTTTGTACGCGGATGTGAAAGTGCTTTATATCCATGCCGATGAAAATATTAAAGATTACGGGATTGAAGTGACTAAATTCAACAAAATTGAAGAATACCGGATTTATTATCCATATGTTAAACTCCCGTATATCAGCAAAATAAGTAAAGCAACCGGGTTTCTCAGCGCCTACAGGAAAGGATTCAGACTGTTGAAAAATCAAGACTGGCATCCGGATATCATTCACACCAATGTACTTACAAGAACTCCGTTAATAAGTTATATCTATAAAATAAAACATCATACGCCATACGTAATTACAGAGCACTGGACCAGATACCTTAAATCCAGAAATGAATACTATAGTGGATTTATCAGAAAAACGGCTACTAAATTAATCATTAAAAACGCATCGTGCATAATGCCTGTATCCGCCGAGCTGAAAGAAGGACTGGAATTCAACAATTTGCTTCTCACCCGAACTGAAACAGTGCCTAACGTGGTTGACAACTGTTTTTATAAATCATTCCCCGGAAAATTCCGCACTAAGAAAACGATACTTAACGTTACCTGTTTTACTGAAAGTCATAAAAATCTTTTCGGATTGTTGCGTGTGATTAAAAAAATATCGGCTGAAAGAGATGATTTTGAATTAATTTTGGTTGGCACCGGAAATGATTTTCAAATAACGGTTGATTATTGCAACTCATTGGGACTAACTGATGAAAATGTAAAGTTTGCCGGACTCAAAACTTCTGAAGAAGTGGCTGAAATGATGCAAAACTCAGATTTCATTGTTCAGTTTTCCAACTACGAATCAGCAGGTGTGGTGGTTCAGGAGGCATTAGTGTCAGGTAAGCCTGTGATCAGTACCAGAGTAGGTATTGCACCCGATTACATCAATTCCTCGAACGGATTGCTCGTAGATGTGAAAGACGAAAATCAACTGATGGAATCTATCAATTACATGCTTGACAATTTGAATAAATACAACAGTGATGAAATCAGAAAAAATGCATCCGGTATTTTCAGCTATGAACATATCGGAAAAGAGATAGTAACCATCTACAACGAGATTATAAGTGTAAGAAAAACAGCACACAATCACTGAAACTAAATTTTCCACATGACAAACAGAGAAAAAGCAGATTCGTTCATCCGCATTCTGAAGAAGTTGATCGCCAGGCCCAAATCAATCTTTCTTGTTCTGAAAGATGAAAGCGAATATGAAGATCACCTGAAAAAAAAATATGGTAAAACCCATTTTCCTACGGTTGATATTAATTATTTCATTCACGGCAGGGAGGAGGTAAATCATTACACCTTTCTGGAAGGAGGTTCATGGATTACTGACTTAGCGCTTCTGAAATCAATCGGAGCAAAATACAAGAATCCGGATTACCTGGAAATTGGTTCGTGGCGGGGTGAAAGCATAGCAAATATCGCCGATCTGGAAGGCAGCAAGTGTACTTCAATCAACCTGTCGCCTGAACAGATTATTGCCATGGGGCTTCCCGAAAAGTATGCCAATGAGCATGGCTGCCTGATAAAAAACAGGAGGAATATTAAAACCGTATATGCCGATTCATTGAAATTTGATTTTTCGGAATTAAATCAAAAATTTGATTTGATTTTTGTGGATGGAGATCACAGCTATAATGCCGTAAAATCTGACACTGCCAACGTGTTCAAACTGCTGAAAAACGATAAATCATGTATTGTATGGCACGATTACGGCTTCGATCCTGTAACACCCAGACATTCTGTTATTTCAGCGATTCTTGACGGTTTACCGGCGGAAGAACATAAGCATCTGTATCACGTTTCAAACACGCTGTGCGCACTATATACAAAAGACGAAAATATTTCAGGATTTATTGAAAGTAATGTGCATTCAGCTGATAAAGTATTCAGAGTCAGCATTGAATCTGAAAAACTGTAAGCCAGATGGCTAAAATTTCATTATAAAATGAATGACCGAGCGGGTTATCCTTCCACCGAACCTGAATTTCATTAATGAATAACGCGTGTTTCTGAATGCTTCCCTGCAAAAGGGAAAAGCTTTCAGATAACGCTGGTTTTGAAAAAAAACTGCGATTCCTTTTGGCACATACAAACTATTCACCAGGCACTCTGTGAATTCTTTATTCACCGACAGGAGGAAATAATACCTGTACTTTTCGTAGTACCCCGACGACAACATGTATCTGTAAATCAGTTCTTTGCCTTTGGCTCTGGTAGTGCATGATTTATAGTTTGAATCGTTCACGGCACTATTCGGGTGCAAAATATGATAATAAAATCTTTCGGAAACGAATGCAACTTTATCAGCATCCAGCAGACACATGATCTGAAAAATCCTGTCCTCGGGAGAATAATTTTCCGAATCAACAAAATTCAATTTCCTTTCTTTCAAAAAACTTGTTTTGTACAGGTTAGGGTGAACATTGGTAGCAATCGGAATGGCACTGTTATCATCGCCGTCGGCCATCAGATCCTTAAGAATGAAATCCTTCAGTGAATCATTTTCAAGATTATCCGGCAAAGGTGTAATGGTTATTCTTTTATCAAAATAATAATTTACTCCCAATACAAGATCATAATCACCGGATTTTGCCTTTTTGTACAGCTTTTCGTACATTGTAAGCTCCCTGTAGTCATCATGATCCGAGAAACCGATATATTCGCCGCGGGCTATTTCCAGACCTCTGTTTCGCGTCTGTCCGATATGAAGGTTCGTTTCGTTTTCCAGAATGATTATCCTTGAATCTTTTGCCGCATATTCCCTGGCTATCCTGTCAGTACCATCAGTAGGGCAATCGAGAACAAGTATTATCTCTATTTCCCGCAGCGTTTGATTTACAAGCGTTTCCAGGCACTTATAAAAATACTCACCAGCGTTATATACAGGTACTATGATACTGACTTCAGGATTCGAACCAATCATTTATTGTTAAATAGATAGTTATTTATTCAAAATACTTTTATACAATTGAAGCATTTCTTCTCCATGTTGCATTGACTTTTTAGTGCCGGAGATTTTATTTACCAGCTTATTGTAGAAGGAATAAATATCATCGGATCCAATAAAATTGATTATCCCATTTATTTCTTCGGGAGTAGGATTAAATAATCGTCCATTGGTTTCATTAATAAAATCAGGCAGACCTCCCATTCTTGTTCCAATAATGGGTATTCCGGCATTCAGAAATTCAAACACAACTTGAGGAGCATTATCCTCCCAAATAGGTAAAACTAACCCAATTTCAATCTCTTTGAGTATGCTTATCAAATCAGAATGATTGTAAGTTCCATGATAATAGATATTTGAAACTTGTTTTATTCTTTTGATAAAATTTTCACCTTCAATTTCTCCATAAATATGAAATTCATGCCTGCTCCGGCTAGCTATTTCAATGAAAATATCCAATCCTTTAACTTTATGTAAATTTCCAAGAAATCCAAATTTTATTCTTTTACCAGGTTCTATATTTTTTTTGTCAACAAAATTAGCTCGAAATTCATCTTCCGCCGTGTAATTGCCGATATGATTTATCAGAAAATTTTCATTCACATACCCATTTTTCTCGTATATTTCCTTTACTCTGTCCGAAACAGCAATTAAAGCGTCTGCCTGATTAAAATAAACCTTTCCTGTTACAAATCGGTTATAATGCAACGATGATGGATATATTTTATTTTTATAGAACAAGTTTTTGATTATCAATCTATATCGCGCATCAAATCTGTTCGTAGATGTTTCATATCTTTCTATACAGAAATCACAATCCCTGTTTTCATGAGATTCTGTACAAATTTCATCTAATTTTTTTTTATAAAGAACAATTCGTTTACAAATAAAAGAGTAATCATGAAGTGAAATTACCAATTTTGCATGTTTTTTAAACATCTCCAAAACTCCGATTGGCAGGTCAATCATCATATGTGTGTGTATGATATCCGGCTTGAGTGAAATGATAATTTTTTCTATTTTTTTTATATCACCATTGAACACAACACTCTTTTTATAGAAAGGAAACAAGGAGGTCTTAACCGGAATAGTTTGAAATTTATAATTTTTAAGTGTCCCGTCATCCTGTGAATAGATAACAAAAACCTCCTGCCCCATTTTCACTAATGTTTCAGATAAATTTCTAACATAATTAGTAATTCCTCCGAACGAGGATATGTCGTAACCGGTTGATATATGTACAATCTTCATCTTTTCGGGCAAGATATATTTTTGTAATTAATTATTATAAATATCCCTGACAGTTTTCATCGCTTCCTTTATTACCTGATGCATATCCATGTACCGATACGTTCCCAGACGCCCGAGAAAAGTTATATTTTCAAGACTCTGAGCCTCTTTCCGGTAAAGTTCCAGTTTAACCAGATCCTCACTGAGACGTTTAGGATAATAAGGCATATCACCCGGCATTGTTTCCTGGCTGAATTCCTTAAAATACACGGTTTTCATGTGGTTTTCCCACGGAGCAAAGTGCTTGTGCTCGTGTATGCGGGTATAAGGAACTTCCCCGTCGGCATAATTTATTACGGCATTGCCCTGAAAATCGCCCTCGCAGACATTTTTTTCGAAAGTTACAGTTCTGTAACCTAACCTGCCATATTTATAAACGAAAAATTCGTCGATGGGTCCGGTATAAAACACATGACTGTAACCGCTCAAATCCATTTCAGGCGTAAATTTAGCATTTAAATGAACTTTAATATTTGGCCGGTCAAGCATTCTGTTGATGATTTCCGTATAACCTTCGGCCGGAATACCCTGATATGGGTCTTCATAGTAGTTATCATTATAATTGAGCCGAACCGGAAGCCGTTTCAGAATGCTTGCAGGCAACATATCGGGTTCACAACCCCATTGTTTCTTCGTATATCCGTAGAAAAATGCTTCGTAAAGTTCACGTCCGATGAATTTCAACGCCTGCTCTTCGAAATTCCGGGGAACTTCAATCGATTTGTCGGCTATTTGTTCAATAAAAATCCGGGCTTCCTCCGGATTAAGGGATTTACCGAAGAACTGGTTGATAGTGTGCAGATTAACCGGCATGGAATAAACTCTTCCTTTGGATACGGTTTTCACACGGTTTACAAACGGCTTCATGTCGCAAAACCTGGAGATGTATTCCCAAATCTCCTTGTCGCTGGTATGAAAAATATGCGGGCCATAGCGGTGTATCATCACACCGGTTTCCGCGTCACGTTCGGTATGGCAATTACCTCCGACATGCGAGCGTTCATCCATCACGATGATTTCGTTATCAGTATCGCGGCTCAGTTGTTCAGCTACAACCGCTCCAGAAAATCCGGCTCCTACAATCAGGTATCTCATTTGTCCTGCGAATTATTCTTGGTGAAAATATTTCTTGCTACGCTAACAGCAAATTTTGGATTAAAATATTTCTTTTCAAAGATAGAAAGATTATTTTTCCTTATCAAATAATACATGTAAACCGTCACAAAGCTTTCGATAATGATGGTATTCCAGGCAGTACCCACAAAACCGTAGAATTTACTCATTAGTATGTTGAGTAAAAGACCAATAATACTAGCTGTGGCTGTAGCTTTGAAAAATGTTTTGTCCATATTCAGATTCAGCATGGTTTGTATGCCGAAAACATTGCTCAGACTAATGATAAACGGTGTAAAAGCCATAATCCTGAAGGACAAAACAGCATCGTGAAATTGATTTCCATAAAACAGGTTTATGATAAGCGGCGCGAAAATAAACAGGACAATTCCGGCAAAAAAAGTCAGGTAGCTTATCATGGGTAGTATTTTCCGGATAACGTCAAGTCCCGATTCTCTGTTTTTGGCAAATGCGTTTCCAATAAACGGGAAAATAGCCGAAGAAACCGGAATACTTATTACACTGTTTATGACATTCAGCAGACTTAAACTCACCGTAAAATATCCCACCTCTGCGGCTGAAACAAAAAGTCCCAATACAACAGTATTGGTTGTGGTATATAACGAAATGACAACAGTAGAAATAAAGATGACTCTCTCCTCATAAAGCAGTCGGATAGAACTCTTTATTTTCACCCAGTGATAGGTCAGATTGAATTTCCGGCAGGCATACAACAACAGAAAAACCGAACCTAACAGCGCGACAGATACGTTGATGGCAGGCAAAATCACATAATCATTCCGGGACTTTATTAATACGAAAACAAGTATGGTACTTATCAGTCCTTTCAAAAAATTCAGAAAAGCGAAAATCGAGAGATGTTGTTTACCCTGATAAATGTATTGTGGAACTAAAACCACCGAAATAGTTGTCAGAAAAATAATAAGAGTAACGTAAATGTTGTTCCGGAGCGGCTCTACAACGAGAATACAGGCAAGAAAGAGCAATGTGCTTATTAAGAAAAGCAATATGCGGGCATTCACAATCTGAGAAAAAACAGTACTGACATAATCGTTATCATCGGGATTTCGCGCAATTTTTCTTGTGGCAGTCAGGTCAAAGCCATATCCGATAAGCAGCGTGAAATAGGCTATAAAAGCGGTGGCATAATTGATTATACCGTAACTTTCCGGACCGATAATCCTCGAAACATAAGGAACAGTGATCAGTGGAAAGACGTAATTCACTAATTGCACTGTTCCGAGTGAAAATATATTTTTTAAAAGCTGAGTATTTTGCATGAGCAGATATTGAGCAGAAGTATTGCTCATAAGTCATTCATATAACGTTACCAACTACAAAGTTATTATTATTATTTATTTCATCTTTCTTTTTTCGATTATAATTGGTAATTTTGCCAACCTTTAGCTTTATTATTATTTTACAAATGAAAAAATCAATCACATTTTCGTGTACATTTATTACCACGCTTGGCAGTAGCCTCCTCCTCACTTCGTGCGCCACTCAAAAGGATAAAGCCGGAACAGAGAAACCTCTCAATATCATTTACATCATGTCCGACGACCACACGCGGCAAGCAATCAGCGCTTACTCCGACCGCTACGGAATTACGACACCAAATATCGACAACATAGCCCGCGAAGGTTTGATTTTCAGGAACAGTTACGTAGCCAATTCCATTTCCGGACCAAGCCGTGCCTGCATGCTCACCGGCAAGCACAGCCACAAAAATGGCTTCCGGAACAACAGCGACCAGTTCGACGGGAGCCAGCAAACCATGCCAAAACTTCTGCAACAAGCAGGTTATCAGACAGCTATGATAGGAAAATGGCATTTAAGTTCAGATCCTACCGGATTTGACTACTGGGATATCCTGCCCGCGCAGGGCGATTATTATTCGCCTGTAATGTATACCAGAGACAAACGGACAACCTATCCGGGAGTATACGTAACCGATTTAATCACCGATAAAAGTATTCACTGGCTCGAACAGCGCGATAAAAACAAACCTTTCTGCCTTTTTGTACATCACAAAGCCGTTCACCGGAATTTTATGGGCAATACCTACTCCGATCTGAATGCGTTCGAGGGACGCGATTATCCGTTGCCAGCTAATTTTCACGATTCATACGAAGGCAGACAGGCAGCCGCCGAACAGGAAATGTCAATTGACAAGGATTACTCCTGGGAATACGACCTGAAAGTAAAAGATCCCGACGGATCACCTGCCATTCACCAGTTCGGCGGATACGGCAGAATGAACGCCAGCGAAAAAGCAATATGGGACCGTGTGTATAATCCGATACAGGACGAAATCAATCAGAAAAATCTGAAAGGGAAAGAACTCGCCGAATGGAAATATCAGCGATATGTGAAAGATTATCTGAAAACTGCCGGAGCCATGGACGAAAACATCGGCAGGCTGATGGCATACCTGAAAGCCAATGATTTACTGGAAAATACACTGATTGTGTACACCTCCGATCAGGGTTTTTACATGGGCGAACACGGCTGGTTCGACAAACGGTTTATGTACGAAGAATCATTCAGCACACCCATGGTTGTAAGGCTGCCCGGGCGTTTTCATGCCAGGGGTGATGTCACCGAATTTGTTCAGAATATCGACCACGCTCCCACTTTTCTCGAAATTGCAGGAGTAAAAATCCCGTCTGACATTCAGGGCGAATCCTATTTACCTATACTAAAAGGAAAACATCCGAAAAACTGGCGCAAATCACTTTATTACCATTTCTATGAATATCCTGCCGAACATGCTGTGAAAAGGCATTACGGAATACGTACCGGACAGTACAAACTCATTCATTTTTACAACGATATCGACACCTGGGAACTGTATGACCTGAAAAATGACCCCATGGAAATGCATAACCTGATTAATGATCCGGGTCAGGCCCGAAACATCGAATCGCTGAAGAAAGAACTATGGAATCTGCAGGTAAAATACGATGACCCGATACGATTTCAATATCCGTTGAATCAGATGAAAGATGAAAGATGAAAGACAGAAAAAAACAATAAAACTGCAAGTTGATAACTAACAGATGAATAAATCTTTCATCATGAACAAAACTAGTTTCTTATTGCCTGGAATGTGCTTGCTGCCGTTAGGTTTAATGGCTGTACAAAAAGACAAGCCTAATGTCATTATTATTATGGCTGACGACATTGGTTATGGAGACATTGAATGGCTGAGAAATCTGAAGACAGTAAGTACACCTGATGTAAAGAAACTCGCAGAGGAAAGTATACGCTTTTCGAACGCACACTCCACATCTGCCACAAGTACTCCTTCGAGATACGGATTACTCACGGGTATGTATCCATGGCGAAAACAAGGAACAGGTATTGCTGACGGTGATGCAGGTATGATTATCAGGCCGGAGCAATATACAATGGCCGACATGTTCAAATCATCCGGATATACTACAGCTGCTGTCGGGAAATGGCACCTGGGGCTCGGAGATACATCAGGTAAGCAAAACTGGAACAGCGAAATTTCACCCGCACTCAAAGACATTGGCTTTGATTATTCCTTCATTATGGCAGCTACTGCCGATCGAGTTCCCTGTGTATTCATTGAAAATGGCAGAACTGTAAATCTGGAGCCGTCAGACCCGATTCAAATAAGCTATTCTCAAAATTTTGAAGGTGAACCTACCGGAAAAAACAATCCCGAACTGCTGAGACTTCACCCTTCGCACGGGCACGATATGACCATTGTGGACGGAATTTCGCGCATCGGTTTTATGAAAGGCGGACACACCGCACGCTGGCACGATGAAGACATAGCTGATAATATAACCTGTAAAGCCACTGAATTTATCGGTCAAAACAAAGAAAATCCGTTTTTCCTCTACTTTGGCACCAATGATATTCACGTACCACGTATGCCTCACGATCGTTTCAAAGGTAAAAGCGGTATGGGACTGCGCGGCGACGCCATTCTTTCGTTTGATTATTGCGTTGGAAGAATAATGCATACGCTTGACAGTCTGTGTATAGCTGATAATACGCTTATCATTCTCACCAGCGACAACGGACCGGTCATTGACGATGGTTACAAAGACCAGGCTGCAGAACTTCTTGGTAATCATACACCTTCCGGCAGGTTTCGTGGTGGTAAATACTCGGCTTTTGAAGCCGGTACCCGCGTTCCTTTACTGGTTTGGTGGAAAAACGGGATCAGAAAGCCGGGGATTTCAGATGAATTAATATCCCAGGTGGATTTATTTGCATCATTAGCAAAAATTGCCGGTGGAAAAACGGAACCAGCTGCTGCACCCGACAGTGGCGATTATTCACGTTTACTTACCGGAAAAAATAAGAAAGGGAGAAAATACCTTATCGGACAAAACTCAGGCAATAAACTAACCATAGTGAATAAACAGGGTTGGAAATATATCGAATCAAGCAATCTGCCTGCCAGCAGCCACTACACGAATACCGAACTGGGAAATTCGCCGGACGAACAACTTTATTACCTGACACAGGATTATGGTGAAAAAAACAATCTGGCTTCAACAAACCGGAAGATGCTGAATAAACTGAAAAAACTTCTGAATGCAGAGAAATCCAAAGGGTATCTGAGAAAGTGATTCAATCCTTTCTTTAAGCAGTTGAAAACACAGGTTACCTGAAGGCATCTGCCTGTCAGGAATTTCCTGCTTTTATTTCAGCCATTCCCACCGTTTTGCCCAATCATTCAAAACATCCGTTCTCCATTTAAGTACGGTCATTCCTCCCTGAATTATTCCATCGTAGAGGTTTCTGTCAGATTTGTCGGTAAACCAGTTTTCACCCAAAGGATAATCTGTTTCGTTTGGTTTTCCCGGCCATAAATTATCAACCACGATATTTCCTTCCAGACCATGAATTTCCTGAATGTCAGATGAAAACCGGTAATTTATAACCTCAGCTTTTTTGGGGATGTATCTTACAACGTAATCACCCTTTCCAAGGTAATAACCAGGCCATGTCTGGACAGTTTTTCCATAAGGTACTTCCATCCGGAAGCAAACAGAATCAGCAGGGATGTCTGTTTCTTTTCCTTTCAGGTGAAATTCTAGAACAGAGCAAAATGCTACCGTATCTTTCAGACTGGTAATGCCATGATAAATAATGCGGGGACTGCGGCTTAATCTCTCAAAACTGCCTCCCATACTCTCGCGCTCAGGATTGTCCGGGTTACCGTCCATCATATAGAAAACAGAAGGTGAATCTCCCATTTTGATTTGTCCGTTGTAGTAATTCATGAAATCACGTCCCAGATGACCTGCACCACGAATTGTTCTGTCGTAGTAGTTTGAACTGTTGATGCTGTCAGGCGCATTATTGTTCGAAAAAAAGCCGTAATAGCTTGAATTGACTTCAATAAACCAGAGATCCGGAAAATTCTCCACTATATAAGCATAACTGTTAGCACTCCATTTTTTATTCGGGCCGCCAATCCAGTATATTTTAATCCTGTTCCGGATTTCAGGGGCATCATGAAGTGCTTGTGCAACATCTTCCAACCCGCCCCAGCATAAAATCCAGAGAGGTCGGGCATTCTTCTTTGCACATTGGATAATCCATTCAGAACCCTCTGATTCGGAACTGTAACCGGCAAAGGGTGCATTTCCCCGGTGGCCCTGTTTGGTAACTGAACGCAGATAGCTTGGCTTTGCTAAGTGTTTATTCTGTTTTTTTAATTTCGGAAAGTCTTTTTCATACAAATTTATCATCCGGATAATTTCTTCTTTACTGCCCTTACCATACGACCGAGACGAAACAAGTCCTTCAATAGTAAACAAATCACTATACATCATTAAATGGGTCATGGATTGATTGTCATCAGGATCGGTGCCCCCGATATCTGTACTGATAAGTATTCTTGGTTTGACACTTACAGGATTTCGTGCAACAGACATAGCTGTCAGCAAGCAGAGAATTGAGATTGTTAAAATTCTATTCATTTGTTTTTTTGAACGATAGTAAATTTGCATTTCCGGCATATCCTGACAGCCAGTGATCGGCTTTGCAGTCAATCATTTTCACGCGTACGTCAATTTTATCCTGTGCTACACATCTATTCGCAGAGAAAATCAGAACAATCAGACCTTATTTGAAAATCTCAAAATCCGGTGTTTTTGAAAACTATATCCGGAATACAAAATGCTGTCAGAGTATCCGGTTTTTGTTTTATCTTTTTTGTTTCAGCATCAGCTGGAAAGCCAGATCCGATGCCACCCACTCTTCAGTTATTTTGTCGTGGTCAAAACGGGATACAACTATTTCGTACCATTTAACTTTCTCATCAGAAGCAGGAATTCCCATTAAACCGGCTTTATGTGTTCCTTTTAATGTTCTCTGCCAGGTCAGAATATTCTCAGATTGCATTAAAATTTCTGTTTTTACAATTTTTACGTCGGGAATGGTAGTCCTCAGTTGTTTTGTAAATTGCCTGATAAATTTTTGACCCCTGTGAGTCCTGTCTCCGCTATGTGCTGTGTAATCAGCCGAAAAAGCCGAATCAATAATGCTCAGATTACCCTCTCCGATTAATTGACCGGTAACATGTTTTATCAGATCTGTCTTGTCCATAATTAGCTGTTTAAAAAATTAAATTAATCAGGCAATGTTGCCTGTAGTAGCTACAAACCTTTGTGAACCTTTACAGTCTAAGCTTCGTGGTATTTCCGCGGATTATTTCATTTCCGGTTTTATTTTTCTGAAAAACCTGATGGATGACACAGTTATGAATATGAATCCAAATCCGATGCCTAAATTCATACAAGCAAATGTTAATAAATCAATCTGAAACAGATACCCAATTGCCCCGAACAAGCACGAAACAGAATTTACCATTAAGCCAGTCCTTATTCCTTTTGCAGCAAATTCGGGAATCAATGCCAGGTACATGAAAAGCGATGATAGTCCTAAAAATAAAGTCCAGCCAAGCATATTAACAGAAGATAAAAACGAAACCGGATTTGACTGAAGGAAATGCTCCAATCCTGAATAATTCTTCGCTGTGATGGCAAATCTGACAGAACTTAATTGCACAAAATAATGGACCGACGATACCAGGGCAAACATGACCGAGAACACAATGGCAATTTTTACAAGAATTTTTCTTTCATCTTTGATTAATTCACTGAATACCAGTGTTAAAATCATATATGAAAGACTGAAAACAATCATAAATGATTTTGCCAGGTATTGAAAAATCTGGCTGTTTTTCTCAACGAAATCAATGTAGCCGTCAATGTTTGTCCAGTGAAAGAGTGGCGACTGAATTGCAATTCCGGTAAAAGAAATAATCCAGACAATAAACGAGATCAGACAAATTGAAGCTGACCACAAGCCTGTTTTCAAAACAACTTTATTCATATTTTCAGTATTTTATTATATTTCTCAAGTATTTTCGTGTGATGGATTGGTCATGAATTACAATATCTTCTATTAATCCCTGAAATATCAGCCCGCCTCCTTTTTACCTCATTCGGTATCCTAATCATTTATCCGGATTCTGTTCCGGATATGCAGTAAGCCGACTTTCAGCCGTTCTTAAAGCCGGTCACCTGAGCAGTAATAATACTTTTCGATACCACCAAATCCCGGAATCAGTTTATTGTCGCGTGTCTTCTGAATAAAATTATTGAGTCTTTTGGTAAATTCCCCGGGTCGTTTTCGTGCACTGTCGATATAGGCAATTCGTATTCGTTTGTAAGATTCCGGGAACTGTAAGTAGTTATTCCATAATGTTTTATCCTTCTTAATTTCATCCAGGATGTCGTTTGGGAATACAAACTCCCTGGAAATTATCTCCTGAACTTTTTCAGTCAGCGCGGGATGAATCAGATGTTTTTCGGCCAGCCATTTCAGGCGTTCTATATTCGGTTGTGAATAATTGCTATTGGCTTTTCTGGGCGTAAATCGCTGAATTGCGTGGTTTTTGTCAAGGGATCTGATTATGCTGTCTATCCACCCAAAACACAGGGCTTCTTCAACCGCATCATTGTACGGAATTCGTGGTTCGCCGGATGATTTATTGGCATATACCAGCCATATTTCGTTTTCCCTGTCGAAATTCTGCTGAAGCCAGTTTCTCCATTCATTTCTTGTTTTTATATTCAGAATGGTTTCGTTTTTCATGGTAATTTCTGATTGCCGGTATTTTCGCGTTTTATCTTTTTATGAATTTATGTGTGTTTATCTCTTTTCCTTTTATTTGTAAAATATATATTCCGGGAGATAAGTCATGCACATTGATGGCATTTTCAATTCCTTTCAGCTCAGAAGTGAATATATTTTTACCTGCATCATTGTAAATAGCTATTTGATAAGGAGTTGCTAATGCATCTGTGGTTTTTACATGAAGAAAGTCAGAACAAATTGCCGGATATACGGATGAAAAACAACGGTACACGGTTTTTACTCCAGTAGCATTTTGATCAATCACCGTGCAACCTAATGCTCCCAGCCATATCCGGTTTTGTTTATCAAGCATTACTGATCGCATCGGTGCCTGAACGTAGGTAATATTATCTTTGTCCGGATCGACCATATTGGTACCATCGAAATAAAAGTATCCGCCAAACGAATTCATTCCATAACCAAACCATACCTTTCCCTCAGCGTCTTCTTTTGCGGCTAAAAACTGAACATTGCCAAAGTTGATACGGAATGTGGGAAGTTGGGGTGTGATATAATTCGTGATGGATTTCCAGGCTGAACCATCAAAATATTGAACATAGGTATCATGACCTGTCCAGATTCTTCCTTTTGAATCGGCATAAACCAGGTAAGATTTCAGGCTGTTTATCGTAGTCAAGGCAGAATTGCTGAAGGTAGCTACTCCTTTGTCTGTGGCTATCCAGACTTTACCGGTAGCATCTGCACATATGGAATAAACTTTGTTTGATGGCAGTCCGTTAGTGGTACTAAAGTTTGTCCACGAGGTTCCGTTGAATAAATACACGCCATAATCTGAAGTACCAAACCATTTGTTTGTTCCCGAAAAATAACTGCAGGTAAAATAATCTGTATTTATTGAAGCAGTATTTGATTTATTTATTTTTGTCCAGTTCTGGTTGTCGTAACACAATATTCCTTCGTAAGTACCAAACCATTTTTTGTTTTCACTGTCAATATTCATCCATTGTCCTCCTCCGTAAGTATTCCCGGTTGTTGTCCAGGGTATAACATTCCACTGGTTATTTTCCAGATAAGAAATAGCGTCCTCACTGCAAACCCAGATTTTGCCACCGGTTTCAGTAGCCATACCGGTAATTTTCCCGGGTGCCACAGAGGCGGGAATTTGTGGTGTAACGGTTGTTCTGTTTGATTTCAGGCACCCGGCTGAAGTTGATATCCAGCTGATCTGACCATCATCAATCAATTTGTTGTATGCCACGGGTATGTACTGATTCCAGGCCGGAAAAGAATAATTCAGCTTTATTTTTTTTTCGACAGCGTTACCTGCATTGAAATATACAATTGAGTCATTGCGTACGACAACCATATTATTTGTCTGAGAATCAAAAGTCAGATTAGTTGCCTGAAGACTTAACGAAGTCCATTGAGTTCCGTTTAACTTTGATACAGATTTGTCTCTGAAGTTCAGATAGGGAACATTATTTTTATCAAAAAATATTTTGGCGCCAAAAAAGAAGGCAGCACTGTTTGACGGATTAAGATTGTATGTCATATCAGTACTTGCAGTTCCGTCAAACATGATTAATTTTCCGGCTGAATTTACCAGCCATAATTTTCCATCCGCATCAAATTTCGGTGAAATTCCATACATCAGCGATGGGGTCACTTTGTTCGACGAAACGGTGGTCTGTGAGCCGTCATATTTCGCAATACTTAAATCTATTGAATATCCGGCTGTAATGGCGAATACAACATTATTATCCGGAGTACTTTTGATGGACGGAATTCCCAGAATATTTATTACTCCGTCTCCAATGGAAACAAAGTTTTTTCCGTCAAATTTTGAGACATACCTCCCCGTTCCGATGTACTTGTTTCCCAGATTATCTTTGTCAATGCAAAAGCAATCAGTTTCAGATAGTCCGTCTTTGGCTGTGTACAATCTCAAAAATGTTCCGTCTTTCAGAAATTTCACCAGGCCTCCTGTGGTAGCCACCCAAACAGTATCGTTTTCAAAAACAGCGTCCCGGCAGTCGGTTCCGGCAGAAACTATATCCCAGTTATAATTTTGTGCATGGATATTCAACGTATAAACCAGCACAAGAAAAGAGATGATGAATGGTTTTGCTTTCATAATTCATGATTTGATTGAATTAGTAACAGATTGAACAAAAACTATTTGATATTGATAAAAACATCATTAAACCAGGCCTCCACTTCAATAGTATAGTTATACATATTGCTGCTGAAGGTGTAATTTCGAAACACTTCGGTGCCGCTATCTTTGTTTTCGGTTTCTTTTCCTGTCCATACCGAACTTAAACAATTCCGCACTTTGTCGATTGCAGATTGATACTGACTTAACGCAACTGTTTTTGTCAGTGGCCTGGAATTCATTTTTGAGGAAATAATATAGACAAATGATCCGGGATCGTCCTCAATGCGGGTATAAGCTGCACCTTGTAACACTGTTGTTGAATTGTATGAAATGCTGATTTCGTCCGATGTTTCGGTTCCTCTTAATTTATCACGGTCGGAAGAACAAAGCAGCGAAAGTGATTTGGCAAACTTTACAAGCGACTGCGCAGCCGGTGAATTATCAACCGTCAGTGTTCCGTTTATCCACGATTCTTTCTGAAGCAGGATATCATTTTTATCGAATTTATTACCTACCGCATTTTTCCCGTCATAATCGCCTTCAAATTTTGTTTCGTCATTAAAATACCTGGTGCCTTTTCCTTTCATCTGTCCGTTTACAAAATAGCCGTAATGCGATGTTCCGTTCGGAAAATAAAAGATACAATATCCGTTGAATCCGTTTTGATAGTTACCAAACACCGTATTTTCGTTGCATACGAGCGACATACCTGATGGCAAACGGTCTTTGTGGGTACAAATCTGATACTTCCCGTTATCGTAAACCATTCCAAAGCCGTTTTCAGTTTCTCCTTTCGTGAATCTGGGAGTTTTATTTACATCCTCCATTACCCAGGTATTTTCATAAATCAACCCTTGCCTTATTTCTTTTCCATTTTTATCATAATAAGTTCCGTAACCGTTTTTCCGGCCGTTCAGCCAATATCCGTCGTACGATTCGCCGTCGGCACTCCAGGTGTATTTGCCAACTCCATTCTGCCGTCCCTCAATAAAATCGCCTGTGTAAACATCGTTATTTTCAAACAGATACGATCCGTATCCATTGTTGCAGTTACCCCAGAGGCATTTTGCAGTGGAGTTTTTTTGCAGATATACTTTCAGCATTACTCCCGGGTGACCTATTTCAATAAAAACACGCGATTTGAGATTTTTAAAAATCCAGCGTTTGCTGTCTTTTACTGATTCATCGCAAACTGTCCAGTTGCTTTTCGGCAAACAACCCGACAAAGCATCAAACCAGATTTGTGTGTCTGTTTCGTAATAGGATAGAAATTCGGAATAATGCCAGCCGGTTTCGGCATTGGAATTGATGTAACCGCGAGTCAGAACAGAAACCAATGAATTATATCTTTCGGTCTTGCTTTCGCTGTCCCGGCTTCCTCTGAAATTATTGAATGTGCCGTTTGCCGCTTCGGCTATGATTTTATCAAGTTTCTGGCAGAAATCAGAAGGTACCTGGGCTGTAACGCTAAAGGACAGGAAGAAAACAAACAAAACGGCGGTTACGGGTTTCATTTTCATAATGATTTATATTTTACAGGATTACTGCTTATCAAGCCTGATTTATTCTCCGGTTATATCTTTTGAATTTCCGGCTCCGGAATCCCCCCAAAAAAAGCCTCCGCATAATTCATTTATTATCAGAGTGATTTCATTACCCCTGAATTATCCGGAAATCAGCCGCATAATTTTCTCCCCGTCATCTGTACTGAAAAATACCGGATGCAAACATATATAATTTGATTGAAATATTGTTTAAAATGCATTAAAAAATTGCCACTGCCAGACGTCATTTTCTCCGGGGTAATATGAAAATCCCGTGAGGCCTGATAATCGGGCGTTTCAGGCAGGTTGCCTGCTACTCTGCTGATTGTCAATAACTGATGGTATGTTGATTCATTATTTTTTACCCGATGAAATAGCTCGGAAACAGAGGTATTCTCTAAAAAATGTAAGGTATAAATCTTTTTGTCCGTTTCATGTAGTCAGTGTACCTGTCACCAAAAAATACCGTGCATTCTTTTTCGTCGTATACAGATGTAAAATACAGGAATATTGTTGATATCAGCGCAACAACAGATAATGCGGGTGTTGGATTCTTTAACAAAATCCCCCATGTCAGACTTGCACCCTCTGGAAATTATTTTTTTTTCATCCAACATCGTTAATCTTTACGCAAAAATTTGTACTTTTGGAATTTTTACAGACCTACGGTGGTGGGTGAACTGCTGATGCAGGGCACACACATGCGGTATATTTTATTGCCGAGATATTGCTGAAATCAACTGCTGCGACTCGCTTCAAACTTCATCGTGGCTTGACAGTGACGTGCTCCGAAATCGGCAACAAAAACATACCGCTGTCCGTTGGAAGAAATTTTACAGACAACTTGTCTAATAATCATTTAACAAAACTTTGATTTATGTTAAGGAAATATGAAGAAAGTGCCTCAAAAGCAAGTTTGGGAACAATTCCAACTGTCGGAATATGCTGAAACAGCGTCATTAAAATTCTGAAAGTAAGCTAACTTTAAAAAACATCTTTTTTAAGAGAAAAACATTGTTTATTTTAGTTGTTATTACATTGTTATTATCATCTTGTAATAACGAAGAAGTTGTAAATAATGAGAAAATTACGAAAGTTGAACTTAAAACTCAACCTTTGTCTATTAATGATGTAGTATCAATTGCTAACAGACTTGAAAAAGCAAATTTGGTAACTGACAGTTTAGGTGGTCAAAGAGTTATACAAAAAAGTAATGAAGAAGAAATTCAAGAAATCATTGCGCCATTAATTGAAAATGGAAAGCAATTGTATGCAGAAATGATCAGTCAAATAAAAAAAACTGATGAATGGAATAATTTATCAGAAATCGAAAAATCAGAAATATTAAATTTGTCAGATACTCAAAAAGCACAACTTTCATTATGTTTCATAAGTTTCCCATCTCAAAGCAATAGTTCAATGCAAAAAGTAGCACCTATCCAAAAAGCTAATAGGGCTCTTAGTTGCCTCGCTTCAGCGTTAGGTATATCAGCAATCAATGATATTATTTCAGGAACAATTGCATTAACAACAGTGGAAACAGGACTACAGTTACTCAAAGTCATGGGAAAGCGTTATCTTGGTTATATAGGTCTCGCAATTGCCGTGTATGAATTTGTTGAATGTGTAAGTTAATAAATATGTTTTGTAATGTGTCTTATTTGAAAATATCCAATAAGACACATTCTTTTAATATGTTAATTATTATGAAACGGTCATTTTTAAAATAACTTTGACTAACAAGTGTGTAATTATCGACGTGTTCCATGTATCCTTGATATAAAAAATAAAATAAATTATAAACATATGAAAAAGACTATTGAAAATTTTAATGTTGCAAAAGAAATTATCGCTTTTGTTTCTACATTTATATTTATAATTTTTTCGTTAATTTTGTATTTTTCACAGAATAATAAAATTTTCTTAATTCCACTGATATTATATACAGCTAATTTTTTTATGCTTATTGAAATGTTAATAATTTTCAGAAAAAAGGAAGATGTTAAAACGAGAAAAAATGCATACTGGTTGACAATCCAAATATTTGTAAACATATTAGGAATAATTGTTTCTTATTTTGCTTATAAATATCCATAAAAACTTCTTCCAATCGAGTAGACTGCCCCGCCAGTAATCACTGACGGGGAGAGCCTCTCACACCACTGTACGTACGGGTCTCGTATACAGCGGTTCGTTAAGATGTGGAGCTATAAGTACTTGGCTGTATTAGCTAAGACTTCATCTGACAGTCGGGCATTTTTTTAATGATTCAACA
>CAZWLJ010000017.1:0-56252 GCA_964634605.1 uncultured Paludibacter sp. | reverse complement strand
TGTTGTCGGACGATGAAGCCCCCGGAGATTTAAAAATTAATCGAAGAATTAACAGTGTAAATCCACTGAACTGGGTAAGTGTGGGTCGGGAAATTAAAGCTAAAAATCCCGATAAAATAATTTTTTGTTACTGGATGGCATTTATGACCCCCTGTTTTGGCACGATTGCCCGCTTTGCTAAAACGGAGAAAACAAAAATCATTTCGTTGGTTCATAATATGATACCACACGAACCAACTATCCTGGATAAGCTATTTCCACGTTATTTTGTTAAAGCGATGGATGGTTTTGTAGCCATGACTGCTTCTGTGGTCAGCGATATCAATCAGTTTGACAAAAAGGAAAAGCCGAAACTGGTGTCGCCTCATCCTGTTTACGATCATTACGGGGCCATTACCTCTCGTTCGGAAGCATTAGATGCGCTGGATCTGGATCCTGCTTACAAATTTATTCTGTTTTTTGGCTTTATCCGCAGGTACAAAGGACTTGATTTGCTCATAGAAGCCTTTGCCGATGTGCGGTTGCGCCAGTTCCCGGTGAAATTGCTCATAGCCGGTGAATTTTATGAGCCAAAGGAGCCATTTTTTGAATTGATAAAAAAACATGCTCTGGACGATCTGGTGGTTCTTCACACCGATTTTATACCCGAAAAAGAAGTCGCTTACTATTTCAATGCTGCCGACCTGGTTGCACAACCGTATCGTTCGGCTACGCAAAGCGGTGTATCGCAGATTGCCTATCATTTTGAAAAGCCCATGCTGGTGACCAATGTTGGAGGGCTGGCAGATATTGTGCCTCACGGAAAAGTAGGCTATGTAGTGGAGCCTGAAGTGAGCAAAATAGCTGATGCGCTGGTTGATTTCCTCGAAAATAACCGTTCTGTTGAATATATTGAAAATATCAGGGAAGAAAAGAAAAAGTACGACTGGAAAGTGATGGTTGAAACGCTAAATAAAATTTAAAACCATGACACAGAAAAATGCCATAAAACTTTTTGAAGAAAAGAAAGTCAGGACCGTTTGGGATGATGAAACCGAGGAATGGTATTTTTCGGTGGTGGATGTGATCGAGGTATTGACTGAATCAGACAGACCAAGAAAATATTGGAATGATTTAAAACTTAAATTAATAAAAGAAGGCAGTGAGTTGTCCGAAAAAATCGGACAACTGAAAATGCCTGCTGCTGACGGGAAAAATTATAAAACCGACGTATTGGATACTCAGCAACTTTTCCGTCTTATCCAATCCATACCTTCGCCCAAAGCCGAACCTTTCAAGTTGTGGATTGCTCAGGTTGCCAAAGAGCGTTTAGACCAAATGCAGAACCCTGAATTGTCCATAGAGCAGGCGATGATGGATTACAAAAGATTGGGATATTCCGACAACTGGATAAATCAACGTCTTAAAAGCATTGAAATTCGTAAAGATCTGACTGATGAATGGAAGAAACGAGGGCTGCAGGAAGGAATTCAGTTTGCTACATTAACAGATATTATTTACAAAACGTGGGCAGACAAAACGGCCAAAGAATACAAACAATTTAAAGGGCTGAAAAAAGAAAACCTGCGGGACAATATGACCAATAAAGAACTGGTGCTGAATATGCTGGCTGAACTTTCTACAAAAGAAATTTCAGAAGCAAATAATCCGGAAACTTTCGATGAACATAGCGAAGTAGCTAAACAGGGCGGAACTATAGCCCGAAATGCCCGCATGGAACTGGAAGCAAAAACCGGTCAGGCTGTTGTAAGTTCAGCGAATGCTAAAAAGATCTTGCAAAGAAACAACGAACAGAAATAGTTCATAAACGATAATTATGACAAACGACGTAGTTGAAACACCGATGATGAAACAGTATTTCGAGATTAAACGAAAACATCCCGATGCTGTATTGCTTTTTCGTTGCGGCGATTTTTATGAAACCTATTCGACTGATGCTGTGGAAGCTGCGGGCATCCTCGGTATCACACTGACACGCCGTGCCAACGGTTCCGCCAAAACGGTGGAAATGGCAGGATTTCCGCATCACGCGCTGGATACTTACCTGCCCAAACTGGTACGTGCAGGCAAGCGCGTAGCCATATGCGACCAGCTCGAAGATCCGAAACTGACCAAAAAGATTGTGAAACGTGGTGTCACCGAACTGGTTACTCCGGGCGTTTCCTACAGCGATACGACCCTCACACAAAAAGAAAATACCTTTCTGGCAAGTGTTTACATGAATAAAAACCAGGCAGGTGTCGCTTTCCTCGATATTTCTACCGGCGAATTTCTCCTTGCCGAAGGCACTTTCGATTATGTGGACAAGCTTCTGAACAGTTTTTCGCCCAAAGAAGTTATTTATGATCGTACAAAACGAAACGATTTTGAAACAAACTTCGGAACAAAATATTTCACTTTTGCACTGGAAGACTGGGGATTTCTGCCCGAAACAACCAACGATAGACTGCTGAAACATTTTCAGACAAAAAATCTGAAAGGTTTCGGGGTTGAAAATCTGAAAAACGGGATTGTGGCTGCCGGAGCTATCCTTCATTACCTGGATATGACGCATCACCACCAGACTGAACACATCACTCACCTCACACGTATTGACGAAGAACGCTATGTGTGGCTCGATCGCTTCACGGTGCGTAATCTGGAATTGTACGGAACCATCAACGAAGGTGGCCGCACACTGGTGGATGTCATCGACCGTACCATAAGCCCGATGGGAGGCCGCTTGCTGAAACGCTGGGTGGCTTTTCCCCTCAAAGATGTGAAACCAATCGAAGAACGTCTCAGCGTGGTGGAATATTTTTTCAGAGATACCGAACTGAAACACATGCTCGAGCAGCAGATTGCACTGATTGGCGACCTGGAACGTATCATCTCCAAAGTGGCTGTAGGGCGTATTAATCCGCGGGAAGTGGTGCAGCTCAAAGTGGCTTTGCAGGCTATCGAACCGATAAAAAATGCCTGTCTGGCCATTGAGAATGTGACATTGCGAAAAATTGCCGATCAGCTCAATCCCTGCAAAGTGATTTCGGAAAAAATAGAGAAGGAGTTGCAAAACGATCCGCCTGTGCTGGTCAACAAGGGCGATATCCTTCGTCCCGGTGTGAATGCCGAACTAGATGAACTCCGTCACCTCGCCCGTTCGGGGAAAAACTACCTGCTGGAAATTCAGCAGCGCGAAAGTGAGGCTACGGGAATACCTTCCCTGAAAATAAGCTACAACAATGTGTTCGGCTATTTTATCGAGGTACGCAACTCGCACAAGGAAAAAGTTCCGGAAACGTGGATACGTAAGCAAACGCTGGTGAATGCCGAGCGATACATTACTCAGGAGCTGAAAGATTACGAGGAAAAAATTCTGGGTGCCGAGGAAAAGATTTTAGCCATCGAATCCCGTCTGTTCAACGAACTGATTATCAGCCTTTCGGATTATATCGCAGCTATTCAGCTGAATTCCAATCTGATTGCTCAGCTTGATTGCTTGCTTTCATTTGCAAGGGTGAGTGCCGAGAATAAATATGTTCGTCCGGAAATCAACGACAGCGATGTAATTGAAATACGACAGGGACGCCATCCGGTGATTGAGAAGCAACTGCCTGTCGGCGAAACCTATGTAGCTAATGATGTATATCTTGATGGTAAAACGCAGCAAATAATCATTGTTACCGGTCCCAATATGTCGGGTAAGTCGGCGTTGTTGCGCCAGACGGCTTTGATTACCCTCATGGCACAGATCGGATGTTTTGTGCCGGTTGAAAGTGCCAAAATCGGGGTGGTGGACAAGATATTTACCCGTGTGGGTGCCAGCGACAATATCTCTCAGGGCGAAAGTACTTTTATGGTGGAAATGAACGAAGCAGCCAGTATTCTGAACAACCTTTCGGACCGAAGTCTGGTGCTGTTCGACGAACTGGGACGCGGTACAAGTACCTACGACGGAATTTCCATCGCCTGGGCAATCGTGGAATACATTCACGAACATGCAAGCTGTAAAGCAAAAACGCTTTTTGCCACCCATTACCACGAACTGAACGAGATGGAAAAGACCTTCAACCGGATCAAAAACTACAACGTTTCGGTGAAGGAGGTGGATAAGAAAGTCATTTTCCTGCGCAAACTGGTGCGTGGAGGAAGCGAACACAGTTTTGGTATTCATGTGGCTAAAATGGCGGGAATGCCCCAAAGCATCGTGAAACGTGCCGATCAGATACTCAAACAACTCGAAACCGACAACCGTCAAAACGGTGATCTGAGCAAGCCTGTTGGTGAAATCGGCACTCAGCGCGAAGGTTATCAGCTCAGTTTCTTCCAGCTCGACGATCCGGTACTCGAACAAATCCGCGACGAAATTAAAGGATTGGATGTAAATAATCTAACTCCGATTGAGGCATTAAATAAACTGAACGAAATCAAAAGAATTATCACAGGGAAATAAATCCATTCAAGTATTCGAATTCTTATAAAGAAAGGCACTTCCGGTTTCGGTGGTGCTTTTTTGTTTTCTTTTTTTTTGGAGAATAAATTTATATGTGAATAAATAAAATTAAACAAAAGGTAAATAAAATAGAATATATTATTAGAATAATTGAAATATGTATTATATTTGCGGAGTGTTTTATTCATAATCTGTAAATGAAAAATTAAATGTTACCAACCTCATGCCCGAGTTGCCACGCGCACCTCAAAGTCAGGTCGCTGAAATGCGAACAATGCGAAACCGAAGTGAACGGTTTTTACGATTTACCTGTTCTTGCCCGTCTTTCGGATGAAGATCAGCAATTTATACTGAGTTTTGTGAAAAACAGCGGAAGCCTGAAAGATATGGCTGCCGAGCTCAAATTCAGCTATCCAACTGTCAGAAATATGTTGAACGAAATTATCTTAACCATCGAAAAGTATGAAAAATAGGATTAACTTGCGCTATTTTTACAATCCGTTTGAAAAAATTGCCGGTTGGCAGGCGCTCCTGTATGGATTAGTGTTCGTAGTTCTTTCCGGCTGGATCGGGAAACATGCCGGTCTGGTGTTCGATGGTGTTATCGATGCGCATTTGGGTAAAGATGTGACATATTATCAGGCTTTTATGCAACTTGCTATTGATGTGGTGTGTGCAGGAGTTGTCATGTATGTGGCAGGTTTGTTCGTTACGAAAAGTTTCAGGTTTATCGATATGCTCGGAACTATGACCCTTGCCCGTGCACCGTATATTCTGCTCTCGCTCGGCGGATTATTCGTGACAGTACCCGAAACAGCCGAGTTGCTGGCCAATCCCTATCAAATATTCACTAATCCGGGCTTTTTACTGTTTATAATCCTGACGTTACCGGTTTTGGTGTGGGTCGTTGCGCTCATGTACAATGCCTGGAAAGTGTCAACAGGCGCCAAAGGCCCTAAAATGATTGTCGGATTTATTGCCGGATTATTTGTTGCTGAACTCATTTCGAAAATTTTGATTTCAATACTAATCTGAAAAATATAAATCCAATGAAAAAACAAATCATCTTTATTCTTGCCCTGTTTGTTTCAACTGCGCTTTTTTCACAAAGTCCGGTGGGGTCGTGGAACGGATTGCTCAAAGTACAGGGTAAGCAACTTCGCCTGGTGATTAATATTCAGCAGGTGGAAAATGGTTATAAAGCCACGATGGACAGTCCTGATCAGGGAGCAAAGGGAATTCCGGTCGATCTGGTGACTTTTGTGAACGACACCCTGAAATTCGAAGTTAAAATGATTGGTGTTACCTATACCGGATTAATGGAAGACAATCATGTCATAAAAGGCACATTTAAACAGATGGGCATGTCCTTACCGCTCGATTTGTCAACCGCTGAAGTTAAAAAGGAAAAAGTGCTTCGTCCGCAGGAACCTAAAGCCCCTTTCCCTTATCATTCCGAGGAAGTGAAATTTTTCAACAAAGTTGATGGAGATACGCTTGCCGGAACGCTGACTTTACCCGGCAAAAAAGGTAAATTTCCGGTGGTGGTACTCATCAGCGGAAGCGGACCGCAAAACCGTGATGAAGAACTGATGGGTCACAAGCCTTTTCTGGTGATTGCTGATTTCCTCAGCCGCAACGGAATTGCCGTGCTTCGTTACGACGATCGCGGTACGGCTCAGTCTACGGGCGATTTTCAGAAAGCGACCTCACCCGATCTGGCAAACGATGCCGAAGCTGCTGTAAACTTTCTGCTTACCCGGAAAGATATCAATAAGAAGAAAATAGGGCTTGCCGGTCACAGCGAAGGCGGAATTATAGCGCCGATGGTAGCTGCCCGCAACCCGAAAGTGGCATTTATCGTGCTGCTTGCCGGTCCGGGTGTAAGGGGAAAGGAACTGCTTTTGATGCAGCAGAAAGCGATTGCATTGGCTTCGGGTACGCCTGAAACAGCTATCGATGCAAATGAAAAAATGAATGCTCCATTGTTTGACGAGATAATAAATTCGACCGATACGATAAATCTGAGAACCCGTTTGGCTCAAATGCTGGAAAATAGCCTGAATAACAATGCCGAACTGAAGGCAAATCTTTCGGATGAACAACTAAAAGAAATGGTTAAAATGACTATGATGCAGCTACTATCGCCCTGGATGCAGTATTTTATTAAGTACGATCCATTCCCGATGCTGAAAAAAGTAAAATGTCCGACTTTGGCTTTGAATGGTTCGAAAGACCTGCAAGTGCCTGCAAAAGAAAATCTTACTGAAATCAAAAGAGCATTCAGCGAAAGCGGAAATACAAAACTGACAGCTGTTGAATTGCCGGGATTGAACCATCTGTTTCAGGAATGCACAACCGGATCGCCATCGGAATATGCAGTAATTGAACAAACAGTCTCGCCGGTTGCACTGAATGAGATGTTGAAATTTATCAGGCAACAAACGAAATAAACTGACAGAGAAAAGCAGAATTCGGTAAGAATTCTGCTTTTTATTTTTCAGGAATGAAATTGCTGTGTATGTTTATTTAAAAACAGGTTTTTTGCCTAAATATTCTGTTTTATCTTCAGTTTTTATAGAAAAATTACGTAAATTTGTCATCTGCTTCAGAACTTAAACTCATTAAAAATCGAAAATATATGAAACCAGCTCCGGCATTGGGGCGAGTTCCATACGACCTTTAAAAAACAAATTATTACCGTATGAAAAAGTATAATTTTAATGCAGGACCATGTGTTTTGCCCAAACCGGCTATTGAATCGGCTATTGAAGCTATTCGCGATTTTGATAATACAGGAATTGGTATTCTTGAAATATCTCACCGTACACCGGGCTGGGAACGCATTATGGCTGAAACAGAGCAACTCTGGAGAGAACTGCTCAATATCCCTGAAGAGTATGCAGTTTTGTTTCTGGGAGGTGGCGCATCCACACAGTTCTTCTACGTACCGGCAAATCTCTTAGGCAAAAAAGCTGCTTATCTGCAAACAGGCGTATGGGCAAAGAAAGCCATCAAAGAAGCAAAATTTTATGGAGAAGTAGAGGTCGTTGCCTCTTCCGAAGATAAAAATTATACCTATATACCAAAAGGTTACACCATCCCCACGGATGCTGATTATTTCCACATCACCACCAACAACACCATTTACGGAACGGAAATTCACGAAGATATTAACAGCCCGATTCCTTTGGTTGCCGATATGTCGTCTGATATCATGTCTCGTCCGGTTGATGTAAGCAAATATGCGCTGATTTATGGTGGAGCTCAGAAAAATGTAGGACCTGCCGGTGTCGCATTCGTTATTGTGCGTAAGGACTTGCTGGGTAAAATGGACAGAAAAATCCAGACGATGGTGGACTACCGGACACACATCGGCGAAGCGCCCAAAGATAACTCCATGTTTAATACTCCTCCGGTATTCTCCATTTTCGTCATGCACGAAACTCTGAAATGGGTCAAAGATCTTGGTGGTCTGGAAGCCATGTATAAATTAAATCTTCAGAAAGCCAATCTGCTTTACGACGAAATTGACCGTAACAGAATGTTTGTCGGAACAGCAGTTAAGGAAGACCGTTCGATTATGAATGTATGTTTCGTGATGGCTGAAGAGTATAAAGATAAAGAAGCTGACTTCATGAACTTTGCCAAAGAAAGAGGAATGGTGGGTATCAAAGGTCACCGTTCGGTGGGTGGTTTCAGAGCTTCTATTTATAATGCATGTCCGCTGGAAGCAGTCGAAGCATTAGTAGCCTGCATGAAGGAATTCGAAAAAGCACAGCCCCTCTAAATCTCCCCGAAGGGGAGACTTTCAGAAGTGTAAATTATCATTTTAATAAATAACTAACAAAAAGCTCTTTTTTCCCCCTTCAGGGGGTTAGGAGGCCTCAGTTTTTTAAATCTATGAAAGTACTTATTGCAACCGATAAACCATTTGCCAAAGTAGCGGTGGATGGCATTCGCAACGAGATAGAAGGAGTTGGCTACGAACTGGCTTTGCTCGAAAAATACACCGAAAAACAGCAGTTGCTGGATGCCATTGCCGATGCCGACGCGGTGATTATCCGCAGCGATATCATTGACGAGGAAGTCATTAATGCCGGGAAAAAACTGAAAATCGTTGTTCGTGCCGGTGCCGGTTACGACAATGTGGATCTGGAAGCAGCTACCCGCGCCGGAGTATGTGTCATGAATACTCCAGGTCAGAATTCAAATGCTGTGGCCGAACTGGTTTTCGGACTGCTGGTTTATGCCGTTCGTAATTTTTACAACGGAACTTCCGGGACTGAACTGATGGGTAAAAAGCTTGGCATTCATGCCTATGGAAATGTTGGCCGGAATGTTGCCCGCATTGCCAAAGGATTTGGAATGGAAGTATTGGCTTACGATGCCTATTGTCGTGCAGAGGATATTAAAATGGAAGGTGTAAATCCTACCTGTTCGGTTAAAACACTTTATCAGGATTGCGATATTGTTTCGGTACACATTCCGCTTACACCTGAAACAAAACAGATTATTAACAGGGAACTGCTCGAACTGCTCCCGAAGGATGCCGTGATGGTCAATACTGCCCGCAAGGAGGTGGTGAATGAAGCCGATTTGCTGCGGCACATGATTGATAACCCGAAATTCAAATATGTAACCGATGTTACTCCGGATGCTGATGCTGAATTTAAAGCAAAAGTTGGTGACCGTTACTTTGCTACCGCTAAAAAAATGGGCGCTCAGACTGCCGAGGCAAATGTGAATGCCGGTATTGCCGCTGCTCATCAAATAGTTGATTTTCTGAAGAATGGAAATCAGAAATATCGGGTTAACAAGTAGGCAAGCTACGGGCATAAACGTAATAATATCCCTTTATAACGAAAGTTCACAAAAATTAAAGGATTGCAGAAAATGCAATCCTTTAATTTTTTCGGTGGTTTCAATATTTTTTTATCCGATGCCTTCATATTCAAATCCGTTTTCCTTCATTTCGGCTTTGTCGTAGATATTCCGGCCGTCGAGTACCAGTGCATTTTTCATTGATTTTTTAACCACATTCCAGCTGGGCATCCTGAATTCTTTCCATTCGGTAACCAGCAGCAGGGCATCAGCATCAACAGTAGCATCATAAATATCATTGGCGAAATAAACTTTTGAATAGTCGGGTTTTCCGGTGGTGTTTTTATCCTTTTCGAGATATTCCAGGTAAGATTTTGATGCAGGAATGGCAATCGGGTCAAAGCAACGTACAGTAGCTCCTGCCAGCAACAGTTTCCGGATAATATCAAACGCGGGTGCCTGGCGGATATCATCGGTGTTGGGCTTAAACGCCAGTCCCCATATTGCTACGGTTTTTCCGCTCATGTCTTGTCCCCAGCGTTTTACCAGTTTACGATAAAGTACTTCTTTCTGCGTATTGTTGACTTCTTCCACGGCTTTGAGCAGTTTGAGTTCATAGCCGCTTTCCTCAGCTGTCCGGATAAGCGCCTGAACGTCTTTTGGAAAGCACGATCCGCCGTATCCCGAGCCTGCATACAGAAATTTGCTCCCGATCCGTACGTCAGTGCCGATTCCTTTGCGTACCATATTGATGTCGGCACCTACAACTTCACACAGGTTGGCAATGTCATTCATAAAACTGATGCGGGTAGCCAGCATGGAGTTGGCGGCGTATTTGGTCATTTCAGCCGAAGGAATATCCATGAAGATTACCCTGAAATTATTCAGCAGGAAAGGACGGTATAGTCTGGTAATCACTTCTTTGGCCTTCTCACTTTCGGTGCCTACCACCACGCGGTCGGGGCTCATGAAGTCGTTGATAGCATCGCCTTCCTTGAGAAATTCGGGATTGGAAGCTACATCAAACGGAATGCTGACACCGCGCTTGTCAAGTTCTTCCTGAATAGCTTGTTTTACCAGTCTAGCTGTACCCACCGGAACGGTACTTTTTGTTACCAGCAATACATATTTGTTCATTTTCTGGCCCACTTCACGAGCAACCTGCAGTACGTACTTCAAATCAGCGCTTCCGTCCTCGTTGGGAGGGGTTCCTACGGCGCTGAAAATTACTTCCACATCATCCAGCACATCGTCCAGCCTGGTAGTGAAATGCAGACGGCTGGCTTTGACATTGCGGCTTACCATATCTTCCAGACCAGGTTCGTAAATGGGGATGATACCTTTGTGCAGGTTGTCTATTTTTACACTATCCACATCCACGCAGGTGACATCCACACCCATTTCGGCGAAGCAGGCTCCCGACACCAGCCCGACGTAACCGGTTCCTATTATTGCAATTTTCATTATTTACTTAATATTCAGATAAAATTAAAGCCAGGATTAATCCTGATGTTAAACTCATTACAAATATAGGTATTTTTTTAATGCATAAATGAAAAAACCGTTTTCTTTTTTTCAGAAAACGGTTTTAAGAAAAGAAGCTGAATTACCTGTCAATCAGATTTGATGTGATTCGACATATTTCAGAATGATTTCTGTGGCGTTATCAAATCCGATTTTGCCGGTATCAATCGTCAGATCGAAGTTCCGGACATCTGCCCAGTCTTTTTTAGTGAACTTTTGGATGTATAACGCCCGTTGTTTGTCGCCCGCAGCAATCTGTGTCAGAGCTTCGAGTTCGGTGATGTGACGAACTTCCATCAATCTTTTGGCTCTGGCTTCAATACTTCCGTGAAGATAAATGCTTATTACATTCGGCCGGTCGCGCAAAACGTGAAATCCACCCCGCCCGATGATGACGGCCGAGTGTTCGCGGGCAATCTGCTGGATAACTTCCGATTCTGTTTCGAAAATCTTTGCTGTGGTAGGGATGTAACTTCCCACAGCTTCATTGTAAAATTCATTCAAAGTTGTTTTTTCCCAGAAATTGCTCCAGAATGAAGTGATTTTTTCTTCATGTGGTTCAACATCTTCAACAAAAACGGAAAGTTTCTCTGCTGTCCGGGTAATAATTTCATGATCAGCGTAATACATGTTTAGCTTTTCGGCCAGCTTGTGACCGATATAGGCACCGCCACTGCCCAGTTCGCGACTGATGGTAATTACTAAAGGTGAAGTTTGTGTCATTGTTTTTCCTCCTTTTTTATTGTTTGATGATTTTTCAAATCGGTAAATCAGTTCTGAAACACAGCAAACACTGTTGCCGGTAACAGGAAAGGGAGAATGAGAGAACCTGTGAACGTGAGTTTCAATTCAGGTATTTCCGACAAAGAAAATCCTTTTATTTGAAATCAAGTGAGTTTAGAAGAATAGTTGACTGATATTCAACCTGTTGCTTTGTACGTGCCGGGACAGAGTATTAAGAAATCATCATACTCCGAAATAACACGCTAAAGATAGAAAAGAATTTCAGAAAAGACAAAAAATTTTTCTGAATAATGTGTTTTTTATTTCAAAGAATAAAGAAAACCGTTTTCAGGGATGAAAACGGTTTGTATTTGAATGTCTGATTTTATCTGAAAATCAGTCTAATGCTTTGAAACTCATATCCAGACTCTTTACCGAGTGAGTGAGAGCTCCTACCGAAATGTAATCCACTCCACATTCGGCATATTCCCTGAGATTTTTCAGGGTTATTCCTCCGGATGATTCTGTTTCGTACCGTTTGCCGATTAATTCAACAGCCTTGCGGGTGTCTGCTATGCTGAAATTGTCGAGCATAATCCGGTCAACTCCTCCAAAATCAAGTACCTGCTGCAACTCGTCAAAATTGCGAACTTCAATCTCTATTTTCAGATTCTTATTTTTTTCTTTCAGGTATTTCTGAGCACCGGCAATAGCCTGGGTAATGCCTCCGGCAAAATCCACATGGTTATCCTTGAGCAGTATCATGTCAAAGAGCCCGATACGGTGATTTTCGCCGCCTCCGGTTTTTACTGCGTATTTTTCCAGCATGCGCAGACCTGGTGTGGTTTTGCGGGTGTCGAGTACTTTGGTTGAAGTTCCTTCCAGTTCTTTCATGTACTCGCGTGTGCGCGTGGCTACTCCGCTCAGCCGTTGCATGAGGTTGAGCATCAGCCTTTCGGTCTGGAGCAGTGATTGTATTTTGCCTTCCACTACGAAAGCAATGTCGCCATATTTTACTTCGGTACCATCGTTGATAAATACCGTCATTTTCAGTTCCGGATCGAAAGCTTTGAAAATTTCACGGGCTACTTCCACTCCGCATAATACTCCGTTTTCCTTGATTATTAGCTGTGATTTTCCCATGGCGTTTGCCGGAATACTCGAAAGGGTGGTGTGATCTCCGTCACCAATGTCCTCGGCAAACCATGCCGGGATCATGTTTATAAAGTCTTTATTCATTCAGATTCTATTCGTAATTGCTGTATTAACTGTTTTCCGCTGATTTTTCGGGTGAGCACGTATACACGGTAGTTGCCGGTAGCCGATTTAAGCGTACCTATAATGAAACTGGCTGCTTCTTTGTTGCCGTTGTGAAGCAACTGGAATCCAATCGCTTTGTTTTTTCTGAAAAAATCGGTGATGATTCCGATAGCCTGCTGCTTGCTGTAAACGTCGTTTTTTGTGCCAATTACCAGTTCTACGTTGTCATTGAGGTAACTGGTCAGTTTTGTGACGTCACCTGAGTTCAGTGCCGTGACTATTTCTGCCGGGAAACCGGTGGTTTGAGCCGGTACTGCCTGAGCTAAAGTAGTTAAAAAAACTATTAATGTTAAAATTTTGATTGTTTTCATATAAACTTTTGGTTTTTACCAGGCAATGTAGATATTTTTCTCTAAAATTTTTGCAATATTTGCATGATGATAATAACCGACAATGCAAAGGTATGAATAATTGACAGATAAATTTCTGTGTTTGGTTCAAATTTTCTTACTGGTTATTACAAAAAGCAGACCAAAAAGAGCTTAATATTATATTTCTGTGAAGATTAAATTATTATTGGTGGGGAAAACAACCGATAAGATACTAGCCGGATTGATTGAAGAATATACCAATCGTTTGAAGTACTATATTTCATTCGAACAGATTATTATTCCCGAACTGAAAAATGCCAAAAGCCTCACATTTGATCAGCAAAAGGAAAAAGAGGGAGTTGCAATACTGGCCAAACTGGAGAATAACGATGAAGTAATCCTGCTCGATGAAAGGGGTAAACAGTATTCCTCGGTCGATTTCGCCGGATTTATTTCCAACAGGATGATTCTTTCAAATAAAAGTATGGTTTTTGTTGTTGGTGGTCCGTACGGATTCGCTCAGCGTGTATATCAGCGGGCTGATTCCATGTTATCGCTTTCAAAAATGACTTTTTCGCACCAGATGATACGCTTGCTTTTTACCGAGCAACTGTATCGGGCTATGAGTATAATAAAAGGTGAACCATATCATCATGAGTAGTATAAAACGTTTGACTGGCAGGATGAATACTTCGTACAGGATTTTAATTCTTGTGATGCTGGTGGCAGTTGCCGGTGGTTTTATTTTTCAGGCAGTATACCAGAATTCTCCCGGGTACGCTTTTTCTGTTCGTAATTTCTCCGACGAGCTTCATCAGCGTGAATATAAGGCAGATATGAAAATAAAGGAGATAGAAAACCTGCTCAAAAAAGAATCGACAGATTTGCTTCCTTATATTTCATACGAGAAACTTCCCTCTGTATATCTGGTATATAAGAATGATCAGCTTATTTTCTGGTCTGATAATCAGACCGAACCACAGAATCTGAAAAACAGAAACTGGCAGTACACGCTGCTCTCCAATGTGCATGCCATTACACGCTCGCACCCGGTTGGCAATTATAATATTGTGGCTTACATACCTGTGAAGTACAATTACCCGTATGAAAACGACGTGCTGAAGAATGTTTTTTCAGCAGGATTCGGTGTGAATAAAGATATTGTCATATCTACCAACGACCCTGCAAGCCCCGATGCTATATTCAGCCGTGAATCAGGATATCTTTTTACTCTCAGTACCCCTGACAGACCGGTATACAAGGAAAGCTGGGCAATTATCTCCATGTTTCTGTTTCTGATTGCATTCCTGATTCTTTTCTATCTGTTTGCCCGGTTTCCGTTGCTTACCGGCGAGGCTTCACTTTCGTGGAGAAATTATTACCTGGCAGCTCTTGCTATGTCGGTGTTTGTTTTTATCTGCCTGAAATTCAACTTTCCGGCTTCATTTTTTCTCAATAAGATATTCACTCCCTTTCATTACGCATCAAACTCCTTTTTAACGACTCTGACTCATTTGAGTTTTCTTTCTTTGTTCCTTTTCGCTCTGGTCTATCTGTTTAACTTTCACCTGACCGGTGAGCTGAAAGATAATCATTTAAAGGTGAAACAAATCATTCTGCTTCTTCTGCCGGGTGTTTTTTTTATCTGCATTTTTGCCTTTCTGAAAAGTGTGGTTTTCAATTCTTCTACAGACGTGAACATCCTGAAGTTTAAGGATTTATCGTTTGCGGCAGTCTGGAATCACCTGCTTTTTCTGCTGTGGGGAATCAGTTTTATGTTTCTTCATATCAGGTCGCATCGACTCCTCATGCCGAAAACCCAAATCAAAACCATCGTCAGGCTGGATGCCGTTGTTACTGCAATCGTTTGTGTGGCGGGTTATCTGATTTTTGGTGTTTACGGAGTGCTGTTCATGGTGGTATTTCTTGTCCTTTCGGTGGTATTGTACCTCCCTCATTTTTTACCGAAACTGATGGGTACTAATTTGTTTATGGTTATCTGGCTTATGTTTTTTACTGTTATTGTTATAGCTGCTTCCGTAATGATGAATCAGGATAAAAAATTTGCCAAATACCGTACTCTGGCTGAAAATCACTACCTGAACGAGGAAACCGATGAAGACAGGCTTGCAATAGCTCTGCTCGACGAACTGCACAACAGCATCAGGAAAGACAACAGGATTAAGCGTTTTGTGCTGTTTCCGGATTCGGTTCAAATGGCCAATGAATACATTAGCAAGCAATATCTCAGGGGTTTCTGGAATAAATATGAAATGAGGCTTTTTGCCACTACATCCGATTCGGAACTCGACAAACTGTATAAAGACCAGCTGTCAAACTGGGGCAAGCGGGTTAGAAAAACTGGTTTCTATTCCATGAGCAATCCCGATTCCGATATGTCTTTTCTCGGAGTCTTTGAGAACCTAAACAGCAAAAGTCCCGCCAGCACGTTCTATCTGGAGTTTTATCCCAAAAGGTATTACAAAAGTTACAGTTTCCCGAATTTGCTGCTCGAAACACCTCCGGGCATTCAGTCGCAGTTCAACCTGTCAAGCGCCCGCTATACTTACAGGGAACTTGTCAGTTCGGCCGGTAGTTTTCAGTATCCGGGTCGGGCAGACTGGATTGATAAACGAAGGGAGAAGTATTTCTCCCAGGATTTTTCGGGGTACAGGCACTTTATTTACATGCCTAACGTGTATAATATCTTTATTCTTTCGGAAGAAAGTACCGGTGTGTTAAAGCTTGTAGTATATTTTTTCTACACTTTCCTGCTATATGTTTTTATCGTACTGATAACACGCTGGATTTATAATCTCGTGCACCGAAGGACAAAAATCAAATTCACTTTTTCATCGAAATTTCTGTATTCGTTCACGGTGCTGCTCGGTTTGAGTTTTCTGTCAATTTTCTATGTTTCGGTGAATTATATGCAACAGAAATATATTGACGGGCAAAAGCAAAAACTGGAGGAAACGAAAAATTACATCCAGAGGGCATTACAGGAAAAATACTCGTGGCGCGAATCACTGGATTCAACTATCACGAACGACCTGAATTTCGACCTGCAGGATTTGTCATATACCTATCAGACTGATATTCATGTATATGACAACAAGGGAAAACTCATAGCCAGTTCGCAGATGCCGCTTTTCACACGTGAGCTGATCAGCAGCCAGATTTCACCTTTGCCCTTTTTCTCAGATGTTCAGAATCTGAATCAGTACGAGCATATCGGTAATCTGGAATACCTCGTGGCTTATACCGATTTTTACAATATCGATTATTTGCCCCTGGGGTACATCGCAGTTCCGCAGTTTTTCAGCAATGACCGTATACAAGCCGACCTTGAAAGCTTTCTTTCAGTAATTATCAATATTTACCTGATAATCATTGTTCTGTTCATAGCCTTAAGTTTGTTTATCGGCAGGCAGCTCTCTTCGCCGCTTCTGATGCTTCAGGAGAGTCTGAAGAAGATGAAGCTGGGACAGAAAATGCAAAAGATTGATTACAAGCCCGGAGATGAAATCGGGCAACTTGTGGAGCAATACAACCGTACAGTCGAAGAACTTGAGAAAAGCGTACAATTGCTGGCACAGTCAGAGAGGGAGTCGGCCTGGAAAACGATGGCCCGTCAGGTGGCGCACGAAATTAATAATCCGCTGACACCTATGAAACTAACCATTCAGCAGTTGCAGCGCCGCAAAGCGATGAACGATGAACATTTCGACGAATATTTTGAAAAATCATCTTCGACACTGATTGAACAGATTGAAAATCTGTCAAAAATCGCTGGAACATTTTCCACATTTGCCAAATTGCCCGAAGCCAAGTTTACCATGGTGGATGTGGCAAAAAAATTAAGCTCGGTGGTAATGTTCTTTTCTAACAGCAACGAGGATATGAAAATAACCTACGAGGGACCCGACAAGGAAGTACTCGTGTGGGCTGACCAGGAGCAAATAATTCAGGTATTTAACAATCTGATGAAAAATGCAGTTCAGTCGGTACCTGCTTCAAGGGAAGGAGAGATAAAGGTCAGCCTCGAGACAGCAGACAAGTGGATATATATTTACATGAAAGACAATGGCAAAGGGATAACCGATGAGATAAAGGATAAACTTTTTACACCCAATTTCACAACTAAAACCACCGGAATGGGGCTCGGACTGTCCATCGCACAGAATATCATCAAGATGTTTGGCGGAGGCATTACATTCGAAACAAAAGTGGATGAAGGTACTACTTTCAAGGTGGCGCTTCCCCGGATTAATTAGAAGGTCAATTCTGTTTGGTCATTTTCACCGCTGTCCAGTTGTTTTTAGAATTGGAGTAATCCATTTTCAATCCATATCTGGCAGCCGTGGAGATTATCACGGGTACGTCTTCGGAATAAAAACCGCTCATAAACAGATTGCCTTCTTCAGCCAGACAACCAGCATACTTATGCATGTCATTAAGTAAAATATTCCGGTTGATATTTGCCAGTATGACATCGAAATGCATTCCCGGAAGCAATGAAGCGTCCCCAGCCATAACCTGTATGTTGTTTATGTTATTCATGGCAATATTTTCAAGGGAATTTTCCACACACCAGTCGTCGATATCGATGGCTGTCACGGATGAGGCGCCTTTCATCGAGGCCAGAATAGCCAGTACAGAAGTTCCGCAACCCATATCCAGCACCGTTTTGCCCTTCAGATCCATTTTCAGGATTTCTGATACCATCAGCGAGGTGGTCTCATGATGTCCGGTGCCGAAAGACATTTTAGGATCGATGATAATGTCGTATTTCATCTGCGGTATATCTTTGTGGAAAGAGCTGTGGATAACGCATTGATTATCAATGGTTATTGGATTGAAAAAATGTTTTTCCCATTCTTCATTCCAGTTCTTATCTTCCATCACTTCATACTCGTAAGTGGCGGTAACTTCAAAAGGGAAATCATGTATCAATTCATCAAGTTCCTGTTTCCGGAAGTTTTTTTCCGGAATATATGCGTCAAGTCCGTCTGGAACCGGGATGAAACTCTCAAAACCAATTTCGCCCAAATAATTGGCAAAAACATCAGCAACGAAATCTTCCCTGCTCCCGAAACGGAGGTGTAATACTAAATATCTCATTTTTTCATTTTTATAAAGAACAAAATTACAACAAAATTGTCGGAAAATGACTAATTTTACGCGCTATTTTAATACCTCTTCAGCTCATTTGTTAAAGTTTTTGCCGGATTCCGAAATGGCATAGTTGTTGATGTATTTACGATGAATAAAGTATTTTAATCACCAATTAATCTTTTACTCAAAATGAAACGTTTTTTAATTTTTGCTAATTTGTTCATTTTTGGTTTGTCGCTGGGTTATGCTCAGTCAGGCAGGATCATTGACGACATATACGTTACACCTAATGACGCACAGATGGTGCAGGAAGTGAAATCAGCATCCAAAGCCAAAACCAAAAAACAAAAACCGGCTCAATCCGCTGTTTACAGAAATGGTGCCCGGGAAATTGTGTTCATTGATCAGAATGGCAACAGAACCACAGCCGTATCGGATACTGTGTATATTGTTGATGGTGAGCTTATTGCAGATTCTCTTGAAGCCGACAGCCTGTCTTTGGATGAAGGGTATTATCTCAATGGTTTCAGTGGCTCGAAATCTGATTTAGAATATGCCGAACGTATACGTCGGTTCCACAATCCAAGATACACGATAACAATAGCCGATCCGGGTTACAATGATATATATTTCCTGGACGACAATTACTGGAACGTGTATATTGAAGGTATGTATGCTACAATTACCCCTACATGGACCAATCCCCTCTGGTTCAGTTACCAGAACTCTCCGTTCAGCTACAACAGCTGGGCATGGAGGAATAACTGGGGTTATCCTTATTATTCCGGTTGGGGTGGATATTATGGCTGGAATGGTTATAACAGCTGGGGCAGTTATTACGATCCGTGGTACTCCGGATATTACGGTTGGGGCGGATATTATGATCCCTGGTATTCAGGTTATTACGGCTGGGGATATCCTTACTATGGCGGATATTATGGCTGGGGTGGCTACGGATGGGATTATCCCTACTATGGCGGATATTATGGCGGAGGCTGGAACAATTCGACCAACCAGACAAGCAGAAGAAATTATGCAGGCGGAAGAACTGCAATCGATACGAATACATCGTCCAGACGAAACTCGGTTATTAACCCGGCTTCCGGATCAGGCAGAAGCGGATACACTTCCGTGAGCCGCGAACCTTCAGTTGCAGGAAGTCAGCGTACGGCAACCGTAAGTCCGCGCACTACCAGATCGACCTATTCGCCCGATGTGAATACACGAATGAGAACAGGCAGTGTAAGGACATCTCAGGAATGGAGCAATGTACGAAGCAACAACACCCGGGTTTATACTGAACCTTCATCCGGTGAAAGATCATCGTCGGTTATCAATCGTACAAACCCGACTACCAGAAGCAGTTCTGTGAACACTAATTCGGGCAGAACTTACGAGTCGCGCAGTTCGTCATCTGCTCCTTCGCGCTCATACGACAGCAGTTCAGGCAGCAGCAATTCAACCTATACTCCGTCCCGTTCGTCCGATTCGGGTAGTTCGAGAAGCAGCAGTTCTTATTCGTCCGGAAGCAGCAGCAGCGGCTCATATTCATCCGGAAGCAGCAGCAGCGGTGGTGGAAGCCGTTCCTCGGGAGGTGGCGGCAGGAGATAGATTCCTGATATTTTTAGTCCCGGATTTTATTTCAAGTACACTATATTTCTATTAAATCACCATTATCAAAACAACATTTTTAATTCATAAAACAATGAAAAAAAATATATTTGCTGTTGTGTTTTTAAGTTTTGGGTTGCTGGCGTCTGCTCAAACCGAATACGATGCTTTGCGGCTTTCACAGACAGACCTTTACGGAACTGCCCGTTACATGAGTTTGGGAGGTGCTATGGGAGCCCTGGGCGGCGATGTATCTGCCATGAAAGATAATCCTGCAGCACTCGGGGTATTCAGAAGTGAAGAACTATCGGCTACTCTGAATATGGCGTTAATCAACAACCAGCCGGTTGCCTGGAATGGCAGAACTACCAACCAGGATAGTAAGACTAATCTGAATATCAACAACATATCGTACGTGATGAATCTGGGCTCAGGCAAAAAGATGGCAGGATCCAACTTTTCGTTTTCGTACCAGAAACTGAACGATTTCAATAAGACATTCAAGATAAACGGGAATAACACCACAAAATCATTTACCGATTATCTGGCCGCTTATTCCAGCCCGAATCCACCGATCGTGGGCGATGTGTCATATGACAACTACGATATGCCCTGGCTTACCGTATTGGGATTTGACGGATATCTGATAGATATCGACGGAAAGAATTTCAAATCAGTACTTCAGCAGGGAGAACTTGTAACACCATCGTATCTTTTCGACCAGTATGGCACACTGGATGAATTCTCATTCGGCTGGGGTGGTAATTATAATAATAACCTTTTTTTAGGTGCTAACCTGAATATCCGGAGTCTCGATTATTCGCTTTCGACCACTCTCAGCGAAAGTTTTATGGAAGGAGGAGGTTTTGATATGGAAAACAAGCTTACACAAAAAGGAACCGGTGTGAATGCTAAATTCGGAGCTATTTACCTGCCCACCAATAATCTGCGGCTTGGCTTATCGTTTCATACCCCTTCATTTACATACTTTACTGAAGAGAGTTACGCTGATCTGTATTCTGACCTGATACCCAATGATGAACAATATCCTGCTAAAACACCTGTTAATTCACAGGCATTCAATCTTTGGAGTCCAATGCAGGTACAGGCAAGTGCCGCTTTTCTGTTTGGTAAAACGGGTTTCATCTCGGCTGAGTACAATTTTGTAAACTATCGCGGAGCCAGATTCCAGACTAACTCCAATAGTGTGCAGAACTTTGGCGACATTAATTTAGCTATGAAAGATGTGCTGAACAATGTTCACATGCTAAAAGCAGGAGCCGAATTCAAATTATCACCGGGTTTCTCGCTGCGGGCAGGATATGCCACAATGACTCCCGCCGTGAATACCGGCTATGAAGATGGTAAATTGCTGGTAAGAAACTCTGTAAACACCAATACCGAATATTTTGATCAGAAATACAATACAACCTACATGACTTTCGGATTCGGTTATCGCCAGGCAAGCTGGTATCTCGATTTTGCCTATGCGCAGCGAAATCAAAAAGAAGATTTTTATCCCTATCAGGATAAAGCATTGTCACCGGCAGTAATCGAAAACAAAACTCACAACATTGCCCTGACACTCGGACTACGCATGTAAACTGCATCATATTATTCAGCAACTTTAAAAACCAGGTTACCCAACCTGGTTTTTTTGTGTAATTATCCGAAAAACAGTACCTTTGCACCCTTAATTTTTCAGAAAGAAAATTCACAAATCTTATTCATGAAATATGTGAGAGATAAAAGTGTTATTTATCGGGGATTATTAAGGATTAATGAACGAAAAGAACAAAAAAATAAATCAACGGAATTGAAATTTGACAGCTATTCAGATTTTTTCAATCGCTATGAAAGGCTGTGGATATTTACATACGAACAATGAGTTTACAATCAGAAATAGAACGTCGCAGGACATTTGCCATCATCAGTCATCCTGATGCCGGAAAGACTACTTTAACAGAAAAATTACTGCTTTTCGGAGGCGCCATACACGTTGCCGGAGCGGTAAAATCCAACAAAATACGAAAAACAGCCACTTCCGACTGGATGGAAATTGAAAAACAGCGTGGAATTTCGGTAGCTACCTCAGTGATGGGATTCGAATACAACGACTACAAAATAAATATCCTCGACACACCCGGTCACCAGGATTTTGCCGAAGATACTTACCGGACGCTCACGGCTGTTGACAGTGTAATCATCGTGGTTGATGCCGCAAAAGGAGTTGAATCACAAACCCGCAAACTGATGAATGTAAGCCGGATGCGCCATACGCCGATTATTATTTTTGTGAATAAAATGGACCGCGAAGGACGTGATCCGTTCGACCTGATGGACGAACTCGAAGCTGAACTGGGTATTCATGTGCGCCCGCTAAGCTGGCCCATAAGCATGGGAGCAACTTTCAAAGGGGTGTATAATTTCTACGAACAGAATATGCAGCTTTACACACCGAACAAACAATTCATCAGCGAATCGGTGCAAATAGACGTGAACAGCTCTGACCTGGACAAAAGAGTGGGTGATAACCATGCCGCCAAACTTCGCGAAGATCTGGACCTGATAAATGGTGTGTATTCTGATTTTGATAAGGAAATGTACCTGAAAGGAAACCTGGCTCCGATATTTTTTGGCAGTGCGCTGAATAATTTCGGAGTTAAAGAATTGCTTGATTGTTTTGTAGAAATAGCACCTTCACCCAGGCCGGTTCAGACTGCCGAACGTATCGTAGTACCTGACGAAGACAACTTCAGCGGTTTTGTTTTCAAAATTCATGCGAATATGGACCCCAACCACAGAAGCTGTATTGCATTTGTCAAAGTATGCTCGGGTAAATTTCTGCGGAATGTTAACTACCGTCATGTCCGCAACGGTAAGATGATGCGGTTTTCCAGCCCCACAGCCTTCATGGCTCAGAAAAAGGAAACCGTGGATGAAGCTTATGCCGGAGATATCGTGGGATTGCCTGATACCGGAAATTTCAAAATCGGTGATACACTCACTTCGGGTGAGGATTTACACTTCAAGGGAATTCCCAGTTTCTCACCGGAAATGTTCATGTATCTGGAGAATGCCGATCCGATGAAAGCCAAACAACTCGAAAAAGGTATCAACCAGCTCATGGACGAAGGTGTGGCCCAGCTATTTGTCAATCAGTATAACAACCGGAAAATCGTGGGCACGGTCGGACAGCTGCAATTCGAAGTTATTCAGTACAGGCTGCTTCACGAGTACGGCGCACAGTGTCGCTGGGAACCGATTTCGCTATACAAAGCCTGCTGGATTGAAAGCAGTGACGCGCTCGAACTCGAAAATTTCAAAAAACGCAAATTGCAGTACATGGCAATCGACAAAGAGGGCAGAGATGTCTTTCTGGCAGATTCCGGGTATGTGTTGCAAATGGCACAGAATGACTTCAAAAATATTAAATTCCATTTTACATCAGAATTTTAAAATCCACTGTTTAGCAATGAAAAAGTTAATAATATCAGCACTTTTAATATCCTTCAGTATCAGTTTCTTCGCTCAGGAAAAACGTGATAAACCCATCCCGGTAGACCTTTTGTTCGGCGACAAACGGGTGAATCTGTTGTTTTCGATGAATAAGACGATTGACGGAAAATTCCGTTTTATCAACTCCACCAGTGCAGCTGCCTATTATGACTATACCCGTGGCAAAACCGAAATGGTATCAACCAGTTCACTGGTGTATCAGTTTCATAAGAATATCGGAGTGTCGGGAGGTATGCAATATCATTTTGTCAAAGGATTTATTCCGAATATTGCCATGCACTTTTCTCACGGAAATCCCACCTGGTTACTTTCGTTTACACCCTATTATAACTTCTTGCCCTGGAATAGCCTTGAAGCTGCCGCTATTGCCGAATTCAAACCTGCTCTGAGTGATCAGTTGCAACTTTTCACACGTGTACAGGGATTCTACTCTTACGACCTTGAAAAAAGCGAACGTGAGCGCGGAATTATCAATTTCCGGCTGGGTTTGACCATGAAAAAATACACGGCCGGTTTCGGTGGTGTGATTGACTATTACCGTCCGGTGGCAAATGAAATCCAAAATTACGGGGGATTCGTCAGGGTGGAATTTTAATTTCTGCTCTGAAGTTTATTCCATTTGCAGAATACCTCATCTGCAATATCAATAAGAAGGAACAGGATAAATCCGATAATGGAAATTGCTACAATACCGGCGTACATTGTCACGTAGTCAATTCGCATCCATGCATCCACTATGTAAAAGCCCAGTCCTTTGTCGGTGCCGAATGTTTCGGTTACAAAAAGTACCGATATAGCAATGCCTACTGTCACACGAATCGCCGAAAAGACATCGGGTAAAGTACCCGGAATGATTACATGCTTTATATACTGAGCGTTTCCGGCACCCAGCGATGAAAGTACAAAATAATTTTCCTTCGGGATTCGACGAATGGCATCCCGGATTGAAATCATCAGCTGAAAAACGATAATCAGCACTATCATTACTATTTTTGTGGTTTCACCTATTCCGAAAATAATCATGATAACTGGCAGCAGAGCCAGTTTTGGTACCGGATAGGAGAGGTAGAGCAGCGGTTCGAGCAGCTGGTTGGCTTTTTTGCTCAAAGCGGTGAGCAGCCCGCCGCAAACGCCTAAAAACAAAGCAACAACCGTTCCGATTATTATTCTTCGCAAACTTGCCCAGATGTGCGCTCCCATGCCCTGAGCAATGGTTTCTGGCAGTACCATGTACACGTCTGCCGGATTCGGAAGCGCTTTGTTGCGGAATATTATCGCAGCTAACCACCAAAGTATGTTAAAAGTTATCACTCCGACAAAAAGAAGTCTGAGTGGTTTCGGTAGTCTGTATTTCAGGTGTATTGCCAATGCCGTGATTTTATTCTGATACTGTGTGTTTTTTTTGAGTAATATTTTGCACAAATATCTCATTATTAAATGTTTCCTTTGCCGCGTTCCGTTTCCATTACTTCTTCAAGCATTCTGGCCAGATGATAAAAACTTTCTTCGCTCCGGTCGGCTCCTTTTTCAAACAATGGATTGTCGATAACTCTCAGTATTGTTCCAGGCAGTTTGCTCAGCAAAACAATCTGTTTCCCAAGTTTTACAGCTTCCTGCAAATTGTGCGTGGTAAAAATGGTTGTGATTTTTCTTTTTTTCCACAATTCCAGAAACAAGCTGCGGGAAGTCTCGGCTGTAAAAGTATCTAAAGCGGTGAATGGCTCGTCCATCAGTAAAATGTCAGGTCGGGATACAAACAGGCGGGCAAGGGCAACGCGTTGTTTCTGTCCTCCGCTCAGTTCTGAGGGGTAACGGTCGAGAAGGGACTGTATCCCGAGTTCACTGATGATGTCAAATGCCTCATTATCAGCAATGTTGATATTCCTGTTAATTTTGCTTGCCAGAAAAATATTGTCTTTTACCTTTTTCCAGGGAAGCAGACCCAGATTCTGTGGAATATATCCGCGCACCAGGGAATTTATCGGCTGATTTCTGAATCGTATTTGTCCCTCGTAATCTTTGATAATGCCTCCAATTACATTGAGCAAGGTAGATTTACCACTTCCGGAAGGACCCACCACAGTCAGAATTTCTCCCACCGGCATTTCAAGTGAAATGTCCTTTAAGACAAGTTGCTTTCCTAATGAGACAGAAACGTGCTGAAGTGATAAACTCTCGGACATTTTTATCTGGATATAAATTCCTTATATACAAGAGAATGGATGTCGAAACTGGCCGGAACAAGCTGTTTCTCTTTAAGCCATGAGTTTACCGTTTCCAGATCTTTTTTTTCAGGAAGCTTTGCTACCTTGTAATCGGGTAATCTCAAACTGTCAAGTGCCGCCGGGGGAAATCCGATTTCGCTTGTCAGAATGTCTTGAAAATCAGCTTTCCCCTTTTGCTGCAAATCAGCGATTGCCCGGTTGTATGCCTTGTAAAAAGCCCTGATAGCGTTTGATTTGTTGTCGATGGCGCTTTTGGTGAATACAATTCCGGTAACAGGATAGCCCAACTCTTTCAGGGAAGTGATGTAAGGATTTCCGTCATTTTTTGCGATGGTAGCAAAGGGGTCGGGGAGGACTGTAAGGTCGATTTTACCGTTTCGGAGCATCTCCAGGCGAAGCGGAATTTTATTTATTTCTGATTTTTGTACTTCGGACTGGGCTATTCCTGCTTTTTTTAATACCATATCGGTGCAGAAATCCACTACCGTATTACGGGCTATGGCGAAGTTTTTTCCCCGAAGATCATTCACTGATTTTATTCCGGTGTTTTTCCCTGCTATGAGTTCAAAAGTACCGTCGCATTGCGAGGTGATAAATATTTCCACTCCGCCTGACCTCTGAATGGCTGCTCCGGTGAAGTCGAGGATGCTGGCATCCAGATTCCCGCTTTGTATTGCAGCATCACGTTCGTTTGCCGAGTAGAATTTTTGCAGATTTACCTGTATGCCTTCCTGAGCGAAATAACCTCTATTCTGTGCTACAGCCAGCGGCAGATAGTCCATCGAGGACATCACTCCTACCGCGAGGGTAGTATTCTTCCTGTCGTTTTTATTGCCTGAATTACAAGCGGTTAAGCTCAGTAAAATACCTAAAATCAGTATGTATATCGGTTTCATAATTTATTTTTGTTTCGAAAACTTCCGTTTACTTATGATAATTAAATATCGTTTTCTCCTTTTTTCTTTTTTCTTCTTTCTATAAAATTCCGGGTTGCCTGTTTCATTTTCGAATGTGATTCTTCTTTCTCTTTTTCAATTTTTAAGGCTCTTCGGGCAGCTCTTCTTTCGTTGATTTTTTGTTTGAGATATGAAATGTACGGATCAATGTACCGTTGTCTTTTCGATTCGGTCAGATCATTCATCGTAAGCATGATGGCCGACTCGTAAGTGCCTCCGAAATCGGGATCAATCATCGTTCCGAACATCCGGAGCGTGTCGCTGAGACCTATGTAGGCATTAAACATTGGCGGAATGGTAGTGCCAATATGCCGTACAGTCTTTTGAAGGGCCTTGTAATTGGCATTTGCATTTTTCTCAGTCAGAATCACTTTGGCAATTTTCCGGCTTTCTTCACTTACCGTTACCGGAATTTTCGGATAGATAAGCCTGTCAGGATCAGGGCAGTGCAGAAACATATATTCGTACAGTAACTCACGGGCCAGTTGTGGATATGTGTTGTATATGTTCACTTTCCCGATGAAATATTTCGATTTCTTTTCGGTATGAATGAGGGCACCTAATCCATCCCACAGGTTGTCAAGTGCAAAAAGACTTTTCATGCCCATCTTCGCCGTCTGATAGTCGGGCTGAACAAATGCCCGGCCGAGTTCGATGGAATAAGGGAGATAGTCGTTGATAAAATTCTGGCTGAACGTGAAGAGGTGAGACATTACAAAATTTGGCTGACCGTCAGCCAGCAGTTCGGCATCTCTGCCCGCCAGAAACCGATACCCCCCTACGATTTGCTCTGCTTGCGGATCCCAGACGATTAGCTGCCTGAAAGGTTTCTTCAGAAAATCAAAATCATCCGTATCAATTTCATTGCCGGTACCACCTCCCCATGAGCGGAATGATAACTCACGCAATCGACCGATTTCGAGCATTACATTCGGACATTCGTGGGCTGTAACAATATAAATATCGTTGTTACCCTTATTGGTCGGTCTGATAAACCGGCTTTCGGTGAGTTCTTCTTTCAGCAAACTTCTGTCAATCGGGGGTATAACTTCTTTCATCATTTTCAGGTTTGTTCAAAAGTGGGTTGATTTTACAAAAGTAATATTTTTTATTTTCAAATATACAACAGGATTCAAATTTTAAAACACCCGGTTCATATTGTTGTTTAATGTATCAAAACATTGACATTTATGCAAACTGATAATCCTTCCGTTGCTTCAGGCAAAGAGCTTTTTTAGTTTTTTTCAGTAAAAAATCTCAAACCTTTTGTTATTTTTGTGTCGCACAGGCAAAAATTTTTGATTTTTACTGATGAAAATGATATTAAGACTTGAAACAGTAAATGAGGAAATTATAAAACAGGAGGGAATGATTCATGGCGTGTAACAAATGATAATAACTTAAAAGATAAATACATACAGATGAAAAAACTTTTGATTTCAATCCCATTATTATTTTATGTAATGACAGTAATGAATGCTCAGAACAATGATTTGTACCAGAAAAAAGAATTCGTATTCAAGGGAGACACACTGAAATACAGGGTGCTGTTTCCAGAGAATTATGACCGGAATCGCGAATATCCTGTCGTGCTTTTTCTTCACGGATCCGGTGAGCGCGGCTCCGACAACGAAAAGCAGCTAACACATGGCGCCTGGATGTTCACTGATGCCGATAACCGCAGGGATTATCCTTCCATAGTCATTTTTCCCCAGTGTCCTCAGGAAGACTTTTGGATAGAAAGGGAGAAAATTGACTTCAAAAACATTGAATTCCCTGAAAAGCCCAAAATCACGAAACCACTTTTTCTGGTTAAAAAGCTGCTTGACTCTTATCAAAAAACCGAAGCTGTGGACAAAAACAGAATTTACGTGATGGGACTTTCCATGGGCGGTATGGGAACGTTTGACCTGATTTGCCGTTACCCGAATTACTTTGCTGCAGCAATTCCGATATGCGGAGGAGTGAATACGGAACGGCTGAAAAAAGTGAAAAAGATGCCCATCCGGATTTTTCACGGGGGAGCCGATCCGGTTGTTTCGCGTGAATTCTCGCGCAATGCTCATATCGAACTGAAAGCACGCGGTTCGGTAAAAGCTGAATACATTGAGTTTCCGGGAGTGGGACATGACAGCTGGACAAAAGCATTCTCATATTCCGATTTTCTGAGCTGGATGTACTATCAGTCTCGTTGAAAATGAAGAAAACAGGCCGGAATGATGACATTATGTCAGACTAATCTTTTTCTGTAAAGTGAAAAAAGTGAAAAAAACGGATACGTTGAAGCCAATATCTGTTTTTTTGGTTACTTTTGTGAAATAAACTCAATTTTTTAAGTTGAAATAAACATGGCAAAATTAAAAGGTGCTGTAATCGTAAATGTAGAACGGTGTAAAGGCTGTAACTTATGTGTGGTGGCTTGTCCGCAGGATGTATTATTACTCAACAAAGAGGCAAATTCCAGGGGCTATAATTATTCATATATGGCAAATCCGGAGGAATGTACCGGTTGTACCACCTGTGCACTGGTTTGTCCGGACGCCTGTATTACCGTTTACCGGATAAAAGTAGAAGAAAAAAATTAAAACATTTTTAGATAAATGGAAGAAGTAACATTAATGAAAGGAAACGAGGCTGTAGCTCATGCTGCCGTACGTGCCGGTTGCGATGGATATTTCGGTTATCCAATCACGCCCCAGTCTGAAATAATGGAAACACTCATGGAAATGAAACCATGGGAAACAACCGGAATGGTAGTTTTGCAGGCTGAAAGTGAAACCGCGTCGATTAACATGGTGTATGGAGCTGCAGGTTGCGGAAAACGGGCAATGACATCTTCGTCGAGTCCGGGAGTTAGTCTGATGCTTGAAGGATTTTCCTACATTGCCGGGGCGGAATTGCCCTGCGTGGTAGTGGATGTCATGCGGGGAGGACCTGGATTAGGAACCATTCAGCCCAGCCAGGCAGATTACTTTCAAATAGTAAAAGGCGGCGGACACGGTGATTATAAGGTTATTACACTGGCTCCTGCCACAGTGCAGGAAATGGCAGATTTTACTGTACTCGCTTTTGATCTGGCATTCAAATACAGGGTGATGTGTGTGGTGCTTGCCGATGGAGTAGTGGGCCAGATGATGGAAAAAGTGGTGCTCCCGCCATTCAGGCCAAGATGGACCGCAGATGAAATAAAAGCATTGAATCCCTGGGCAACAACAGGAAGAACCCCCGACCGAAAACCGAATGTAATTACTTCGCTTGCATTACAGGCCGAAGAAATGGAAGAAATCAATCTCCGCCTGCAAAGCCGCTACAGGGAAATCGAAAAGAACGAAGTACGATACGAAGAAGTGATGTGTGATGATGCCGAATATCTGATAGTAGGTTTCGGTATAAGTGCACGCATCAGCCAGAAAGCCGCCGAACTGGCACGCGAAGATGGAATTAAAGTCGGATTGATTCGCCCGATTACACTTTTCCCGTTTCCGGTAAATGAAATAAAAAGACTTGCCGGAACCGTAAAAGGAATACTGGTGGTGGAATTAAGTGCCGGACAAATGGTTGACGATGTGCGGATAGCTGTGAATGGAAAAGTCCCTGTTGAATTCTTCGGTAAAATGGGTGGAATTGTACCGTCTCCCGATGAGGTACTTCAGGCTCTGAAAGAGAAAGTCGTAACCAAATAGAAAATACTGCAAGGTAAGACCCGAAAATTTCTGACTAAAAAAATAGTTACGAACATACGTATCAAATTATAATTATCCAACACATAATTGAATAACAATGTCAACAACTCAAATAATAGAACCTCAGAATCTGATTTATAAAAAACCCAGTCTGCTCAACGACACCAATATGCACTATTGTCCGGGATGCAGCCACGGAGTTGTACACAAGCTGATTGCCGAAGTGATCGAAGAAATGGATATAGCCGACAAAGCCATCGGAGTAGCTCCGGTAGGATGCGCGGTGTTTGCATACAAATACATTGACATCGACTGGCAGGAAGCCGCTCACGGACGTGCCCCCGCTCTGGCAACGGCAATCAACCGGTTACAGCCTGAAAGTGTGGTATTTACCTATCAGGGCGACGGTGACCTTGCCGCAATCGGAACCGCCGAGACCATTCACGCGTGTAACCGCGGTGAGAATATGACCATCGTGTTTATCAACAACGGGATTTACGGGATGACCGGCGGACAAATGGCTCCGACCACACTCATCGATATGAAAACAGCCACTTCGCCATACGGGCGAAACGTAGAACTGAATGGTTATCCGCTGAACATAACCGAACTGCTGGCGAAACTACCCGGAACCTGCTATGTGACCCGTCAGAGTGTGCACAATGTTGGAGGAGTGCGAAAAGCAAAAAAAGCTATTCAGAAAGCCTTCGAGAATACAAAAAACAAGAAGGGGACATCGGTGGTGGAAGTGGTATCGACCTGTAATTCAGGCTGGAAAATGACTCCGGCCGCATCCAATGACTGGATGGTGGAAAATATGTTTCCGGAATATCCGCTTGGCGATTTGAAAAATATCTAGCCCGAAAGTATTATTACTCAATTGTTGTAAAAAAATATGAAAGAAGAAATATTGATTTCAGGTTTTGGAGGACAAGGTGTATTGTCCATGGGAAAAATTTTGGTATACTCAGGTTTGATGCAGGGTCAGGAAGTAAGCTGGCTGCCTTCATACGGGCCTGAACAGCGCGGTGGTACAGCCAACGTAACTGTTATTTTGAGCGATGAAAAAATCAGTTCGCCGATATTGAACAAATACGATACAGTAATCGTGCTCAACCAACCCTCACTTGATAAATTTGAAAGCAGAGTAAAACCGGGAGGAACCCTTATTTTTGATAGCAACGGATTCAAAAGATTTCCTTCGCGTAAAGATATCAACGTTTACAAAGTGGATGCAACAGAATTCGCATACAAGCACGATATGGTTAAAACGCTGAATATGATGATATTGGGTGGTTTTCTGAAAATCCGGCCAATTGTAAAAATTGAGAATGTGCTGAAAGGATTGAAAAAATCGCTTCCTGAACGTCATCATCACCTGATACCGATGAACGAAAAATCTATTTTGCAGGGAATGGAACTGATCGAGAAGATGGAATAAAAACTCATTTTTCTTTCTGTTTCTTTTCATGAAAGTATCTGGTGAATTGTTTTTCATATGATATTGTTTTGTTATTAAAATCTAGAATTATGGAAGGCGAAAAAACAGATTGCTGCAAAAGCAGCAATAGAAATGCTGCTGCCGGTGGTGGTGGCTTTTACGGACTGGGTTTTATCGGAGCTGCAATTTATTTTATTTCGCAGTCCGCTACATTTGGTGCGGGAGTTGTCGGATTTCTGAAAGCATTGGTTTGGCCTGCTTTCCTGGTTTACGAAGTATTCAAAGCCCTGGCGGTATAACACCTCTTACACCAGTTTTTCTTCAAGAGCCATTCTGACAAGTACAGCAGTGTTTTTTGCTCCCAGTTTAATCAGCAGATTTTTCCGGTAACTGTTGATGGTTTCTACACCGAGAAACATTTTCCCGGCTATCTCGTTGTTTGTGTACCCCTCGACAATAAATTTCAGAAGTTCTTTTTCACGCGGAGTAAGCCATATTTGATTTGCTGAGCGTTTGCGCATGAGCAAATCAATTTCTTCACACAGGAAAACTTCGTTGCCTGCCACCGTTTCGACACCCAGAATGATTTCTTCGGGCATGGCATTTTTTACAACATACCCTGATGCTCCGTTTTCAATCATTCGGCGTACCATCGTGTATTCGTTGAAACTGGAAAGTGCTAGAATTTTTATCTGTGGGTACGCGGTTTTTATTTCATGGCAGAGGTCAATGCCGCTAACATCAGGCAGGTTAATGTCAAGCAGAATTACATCCGGAGAGTTGTTTTCAATGATTTTACGGCATTCTTTTCCGCTGTATGCAACTCCTGTAACTTCCACACTGTCAGAATCTTCAAATAATTTGTTCAGACCTTCTACCAGTACGCGGTGATCGTCAACTATCAGCAATTTGATTTTTTCCATATTCTCTTTATGAATTCAAATGAATTTCAATGAAAATTTCTGTTCCCTGATCTTTCGAAGAAAGGAAATTGATAGTTCCCCCGACTGAATTAATACGGTTTCTGATATTCTGAAGTCCTGCACCTTTCAGGTTTTCTTCCGTGTTGAATCCCTTTCCGTCGTCCTGCACGTTGATCGATATTCTGTCTGTCTGCTGAACGATTTGCACGTTGATATTTTCGGCCTCCGCGTGTTTTACCGAGTTGTTAACGAGCTCGAAAACAGTACGATACAAAGCTATTTCAATTGATTTTTCGATTCTTTTTTCTTCTCCGAAAAAGTAAAAATGAACATTCCCGAAACTGCTGCAGAAATCCTCCAGAGCCACTTTCAGCCCATACCTTGATAAAGATTCGGGCATCATATTATGAGCTACGCGTCTGAGTTCCTGCATCGAATTGTCAAGCATTTCAATTACTTTGTTGAAACGCGATACATCTTCCGCTTCTATGAATACTCCCTGTTTCATATCAAATAAGTTTAATTTTACTGCTGAAAGCATTCCGCCCAATCCGTCGTGAAGGTCGCGCGCAAGCCGGCTGCGTTCTGCAGTTTCGCCCTCCAGTACTGCTTGAGTGGCAACCAGTTGTTTCTCTTTCTCAAGCTGAATTATTTTTTGTTCGGCCAGTTGCTTTTGTTTTTTGATAGATTTATTTAAAAAATAAAAAATTAACGCCAGGAGAAGTAAAATAAGGGCTATAAATAAGCTGATAAGCAGAAATAGTTTTTTCTCCTTCTCGAGTGCCGAAATGCGCATTTCTTTTTTTTCAGCCTGGTATTTTGCTTCAAGCAAACTGATGTTACGTCCATTGCTTTCGCTTAAAACAGAATCCTTCAGTTCGAAAGATTGCAAAAGATGGCTGTATGCGCTCTCAAATTCGCCTTCGGAAGCTTCCGTTTTTGCCAAAACGGTTAATATTCTCTGTTTTATGTCATCAGAGATGTATTTTTCAGATAATGCTAAGGCTATATAAGCCGCTTGCTTTGCTTCTTTCGGTTGTTTGTTTAATAAATACGACTCCGAGAGATTGGTTATTGCGCGCATTTTCTCAAATTCGTTGCCTATTTTATCGGCATTACTGATAGCCATGATGTAATACCGGATGGCTTTCGGATAATCTTTCCTGTGAAACAAGTGGTAAGCTCCGTAATTCAGATTCACCAGGCCCAGAATATAGTTATCGTTTCTCGATTTAGCTATTGCTTCTGATCTGCTGAGCAGCGCCGGAACTTCGGCGTATTTTCCCTGATTGATCAGTACTGACGAAAGCGTATTGCTGATGGTCGATATTAAATAATCATCTTTGTTTTTCTCCGAAAGTTTGAGACATTCACGGGCATATTCCTCCGCTTTTTCATTGTCTTTGATGAAAGAATAGAGCGTGGCAAGATTATTCAGGGTTTTTGTTCTCACTGTTTCGTTGCCGATGCTGTCAAATATATGCAGGGCTTTGGTATAATATTCGATTGACTTCAGGTAGTCGCTCTGCCTTTGATGTATCACACCATAGCAATGATAAACACATGCTACACCCTCAATGGCTTTTTTATCCCTGCTTTTCCGGTAAATACTGTCAGCAGTCTGATAGTTGTAAGTTGCCTTATCTATATCGCCTTTTATATCCATGTAGTAGGCTCCGATGGCTCTGTAGCTATCGGCTACTTTTATCTTGTCTCCCTGTTTTACCGATATCCGGAGGATTTTTTCAAATAATTTGAGCGATTTATCCGGACTGGAAAACATCATCACTTTGCCTTTTGACAGCAACGAGTCGATGTCGTAATATCCTTTATTGTTTCGGTAAGCACTGATTAATGAATCGGTATTCTGCGCTTCTGATGTGAATATACAGCAAATCAGCATCGCAGCCAAACAAGGAAAATAAAAATTTCTCATGAGTGAATGATTCGTTTTAAATAAGTTACCTTGCTTCCTGAAAACCGTTGTATGCTTCATCTGCGATAATGATTTTATTTTCAAATTCATACATTATTCTGTCAAAACAAATATACGATTATTTGAAATACAAAAATACAATCTGATTTATATTTTTTAAACCCCTTTTTGGGGGTATTATTCATGAAATAGAAAACTCATTTTTGCAACTGAAAATATTGGCGGGGATATCAGCCGACAGACCAGACTGAAATCCGGGTGATGACTTTTAATAAAAAAATAAGTTCTTACTTTGATTCGGTGTTTTTTTAAGTATTATTTGAGTAATACCCCTTTTTGGGGGTGTTTTTTGAGAAAAAATAAAGATAATTTTGCAGCGTTAACAATTTATAACATCGATATAACAGTAAATACCTTTTTATTATTTATTTTCGTACTTTCTGTTTGAGATGCATTATTATTTTCACTTTCAGGATGAAATTATGTAAAATAACAGGGTGATAATCAGGGCCGATTTGAAGAAACCGGATTGATAATGATAAGCGATTTTTTTTATTTTCTGGTTTTTTTTAGTAAGAATTTAATTCAGTTTATATTATATTATATTTCTTTATTTATCAACCCATTAAATTTTTATCCCTATGAACCTCATTAATCGTGTAAAAAGCATTCTTTTATCTCCCAAAACCGAATGGCCGGTAATTGAACCTGAACAAACAGTTGTAAAAACATTGACCCTCAACTACTTGTTGCCTCTGGCATTGATACCAGCCATAGCCGGTTTAATCGGCTTTGGTCTTATCGGACAAAATATTATGGGAGTTCACGTTGGCTCCGCAGGCTATGGCATCCGTTATGCAATCATCAGTCTGGCAGGTACTTTGGGAGGTGCTTTTCTTACTGCTTACGTTCTCGATTTGCTGGCACCCAGCTTCGGCTCCGAGAAAAATTTTCTTCAGTCTTTCAAACTTGTTATCTATTCTTACACTCCAATGATGGTTGCAGGTATTCTTTATATTGTTCCTGCATTGAGCATACTGGCAACACTGGCTGGTTTGTATGGTCTCTACCTGCTTTATATTGGACTGCAGCCATTGAAAAAAACTCCCGATGATAAAAAAACCTCGTATTTTCTGGTTAGTCTTGTTGTTGTAATTCTCGGCTCTGTTGTATTGTCATCAATACTGTCGTCCATATTTATTACTTCTTCAGTTTTTTAGACATGTAGCTTTTTTTACCGGCATTTCCCAGTTTTTACGATGTCCGGAGCCTGAAGCAATTTTTTATAAATTTAAAATGAAATAAAAATGAAACGTTTTGTATTTATTTTTTGTGCAAGTCTGCTTTTTAGTCTGCATCTGAGTGCTCAGGGCTGGCTCGAACGTACAGGTCAGCGCGTCAAAAACCAGGTGGTGAACAAAGTGGAAAATCGTATCGATCAAAAAGTGGATAATGCAACCGATAAAGTGCTCGATAAAGCCGAAAAATCTGCCAGAAAAAATAAAAATGAAGATAATGAAACTATTGAGGCTGATGAAGATGAACAGAATACCGACGAAGAATCTGTAGAAAGCACTGAAAAACCAAATGCAAAGGATTCACAGAAACTTGAATCGGTTACTGCTTATGACTTTGTGCCCGGTGATAAGATTCTGTATTTCGAAGATTTTAGTCAGGATGCTGTCGGTGATTTTCCGGCCTTGTGGACTACCAATGGTAGCGGAGAGGTGAAAACAGTCAATATTGCTCCCGGTAAATGGTTCCATCTGAATGGGGAGGATGCAATGTACTGCTACACCAAAAACATTGTTTTTCCCGAAAATTTCATTGTGGAATTTGATGTTATACCCGACGCCGAATTTTACGATGGCCTCCAGTTCACATTGTATCAGGATAATCCTGAAGATCCGAAGGAACTCAATGATGATTTATTCCCCGGTAAGGGTGGGCTGCACGTAGTTCTTGGGAAAGAGGGATGGGAAACACTCGGTTTTACCGACGACCCGAATGACCGCTGGATTAATGGCGAAGCCTCGAAGAACCCGGTAGTAACCGAAAAAGTCAATCATCTGATTATCTGGGTTCAGAAACGGAGGGTGCGTATTTATCATGAGGGTGCAAAGGTGATTGATATGCCTACAAACATTTATCCGGGGATTGTTTTCAACAGGATACGTTTCTCAGGATACGACCGGAGAAGCTGGCCGATGGTAACCAACATCAAAGTCACCACCGCATCGCCCGACACCCGCAGCAAACTGATAACTGAAGGCAAACTGGTTACCTATGGCATCACATTCGATGTGAATAAAGCCGATGTGAAGCCTGAATCGTACGGAACGCTGAAAAGCATAGCCGATGTACTGACCGAAAATCCGAATGTGAAAGTGAAAATCACAGGTCACACCGACAGCGATGGCGACGATGCCAAAAACCTGGATTTGTCCAAACGTAGAGCCGAATCGGTTAAAAAAGAACTCACTGCCAAATTCGGAATCGATGCAGCAAGACTGTCAACCGACGGAGCTGGTGAAACAAAACCCGTAGCTGCCAACGATACACCCGAAAATAAAGCCAAAAACCGCAGGGTGGAATTTGTGAAACTTTAAGTGGAATAAACGGAATAAATAATACGTAGAAAATCAGAGCATTGTGTTTGGTTCTGCTCGCTGCTGCACTGATAGCGGAGCAGAACAAAACAATGCAGTACTTTCTGAACCGGATCAGATCGTTTTAATAATCCGGTGCTGAAAAAAACAATTTTTTTGAAAAACTCACTCCCATAAAAAATGAAAATGCCATGAAGAAAACGATTTTTTTCTTAAGTATCTTGTTTGTAATAGCAGCCTGCGGGCAAAAGAAAACCGACGAATCGAAAACCGACGAAAAAGCAGCTACAGAAGTAGCCGCAAGTATGAAAAAAGGTAAAAAGTATCCGATTGAAAAGGGTATTGTTTATCAGAAATCCGAAGTAATGGGTGTTGTGAGCAATCCGGTCATTTATTTCGATAAATGGGGCGAATGGGAAACTACCGAAACCACTACATCCATGGAAATGCTTGGCCAGAAAATCAGTACAACCAATATTACCATTGTGAAAGGCAACGACAACTGGAACATCGATATGGATAAAAAAACCGGATATCATTTTAACCGGGAAGCAGTCATCAATCAGTTGGGAGTAGACCTTGAAACCCTCACAGAAGAAACCATGGGTAAAATGAAAATGGAAAAAGTGGGCGAAGAAAAATTTATGGGCTATCCCTGTACGAAATACAGGATGAAAAACGACCAAATGAAAATGGACGTTGAATTTCTGACTTACGGAAATCTGATGATGAAAATGGAAGGAAAAGCCATGGAAATTCCCACAAAAATTGAAGTGATCAAAATTGAAGCGGTGACTCCTCCTGCCGAAAAATTTGAAATTCCGGACGGTGTCACCATCGAAGAACAATAGGTGTTATTCACTCAATTAACTTTTTTATTATCTCTGACAGCTTCTATCATCCCGATGGCAGCTGTCACTTTTTTAATATTCTCTAAAATGCATACACCTTTACCCTCATACTGAATTTTCTTTGTATCTTTGAACGTTTTTTTGTGAAAAATAAAGATAAAATTGATTTATTCTACAATTAATTCAAATCCGATGAAACAATTCAGATTCCTGAACATAATTTTTGGTTGGTTAGCTTTTGCCATTGCAGCTGTAACTTATCTGCTCACTATTGAACCTACAGCCAGTTTTTGGGATTGCGGCGAGTTTATTTCTGCCGCCTACAAACTTGACGTTGGTCATCCTCCCGGAGCTCCGTTCTTTATGCTGGTAGCTAAGTTTTTTACGCTTTTCACATCCGATCCGGGCAAAGTAGCCATGATGGTAAATGCCATGTCGGCCCTTGCAAGTGCTTTCACTATACTTTTTCTGTTCTGGACTATCACACACCTGGCTCAGAAAGTGGTTGGCAAACCCGAAGAAGAATTTACACTTGCCAATAAAATAATTATCCTGGGAGCAGGACTGGTCGGAGCGCTTGTATATACATTCTCCGATACATTCTGGTTTTCGGCTGTCGAAGGCGAGGTGTACGCGTTCTCATCGCTGTTCACAGCCATTGTATTCTGGTTGATTCTGAAATGGGAGAAAAATGCCGATAATCCGGGCTCGGACCGCTGGCTGATACTTATCGCCTACCTGATGGGACTTTCCATTGGGGTTCACCTGCTCAACCTGCTGGCTATACCCGCTATCGTTCTGGTCTATTATTACAAAAAATACACTCCAACTACCAAAGGTATTCTACTGGCTATGGTGGCGTCGGTTATCATCCTTGCTTTTACGCTTTACGGCTTAATACCTGGCACAATCATGTGGACTACAAAGTTTGAATTACTTTTCGTCAACGTGTTAGGTGCTTCTTACAATACAGGATTGTTCTTTTACCTTTTGCTGTTAATCGGTTCACTGGTATGGGCAATATATGAAACTCATGCGGGTAAACACTACACCAGAATGGCACTTTCTTTTATTCTGGCTGTTACGTTGGCAGGCGTTCCTTTTTTGTTTGAAAATATAATACTCGGTATCTTCATCATACTGGTAATGATTGTTTTCTTTGTTTACAAAAAGAAATCCGTGAAACCACGCTGGCTCAATACCAGCCTGGTAATGATTGCTGTTATTCTGATTGGCTATTCTTCCTATTCAGTAATCATGATTCGTTCCGCAGCACAGCCAACTATGGATCAGAATTCACCTGACAATGTGTTTTCACTTCAATACTATCTGAATCGTCAGCAATATGGCGACAGGCCATTGCTCTACGGCGGAACATACAATGCCCCGATGAAACTGAAAGTGGAGGGAAATACTTGCACCTACGATGCGGATAAAACTCCGCTTTATGCCCCGAAACCAAAACGCGACGCATCGGAAAAGGATGAGTACATTATCGCCGGATATAAATTCGATTACAAAAAAAACGAGAAATTCATGATGCTTTTTCCCCGAATGTACAGCGGTGACCCCAACCATATCAAAGCTTACAAATTATGGGGTAATGTGAAAGGCAAAAAAGTGAATTACGATTTCTGTGGCGAACAAAGAAGTGATATAAAACCAACTTTTGGTGAAAACATGCGCTTTTTCTTCGATTATCAGGTCAATTTCATGTACTGGCGATATTTCATGTGGAATTTCTCCGGACGGCAGAATGACATTCAGGGATATGGTGAAATTGAGCATGGCAACTGGATTACCGGTATCTCCTTTATTGACAATATGCTTGTAGGCGACCAAAAATTATTGCCCACCGAATTGAAAGAAAACAAAGGCCGGAATACCTATTTTATGCTGCCGTTACTCCTCGGATTGCTCGGTATCTTCTTTTTGCTGAATGCCGGTAAACAGGGAAATCACACATTCTGGCTCATTATGCTTTTATTTTTGCTTACCGGACTGGCTATCGTGGTCTATCTTAATCAGACACCTTATCAGCCGCGTGAGCGTGACTATGCCTACGCAGGTTCATTCTATGCATTCAGTATCTGGATTGGACTGGGGGTAATGGGGATAGGCAAATTGCTTGATAAAGTTCTGCCGCGCAACATAAGTGCAGTTATTGCCACATTAGCATGTCTTGGAATTCCGGTACTGATGGCTGCACAAAACTGGGACGATCACGATCGGAGCGGACGCACTACAGCCCGTGATTTCGGACAGAATTACCTGAATTCAACCGATAAAAACGCTATTCTTTTCTCAAACGGCGACAACGATACTTTTCCGCTCTGGTACAACCAGGAAGTGGAAGGTGTACGCACCGATGTCAGGGTATGTAACCTTAGTTATCTGCCTACAGACTGGTACATCGACCAGATGAAACGTCAGGCTTACGAGTCGGCACCGCTGCCTATTTCCTGGCAAAAGAAAGATTACATTTCAGGCAGAAACGATGTAATGTCAGTACAGGATTTAACGGAAGGAAAACCATTCAACATGAAAGATGCCTTCGAAATTATCAAAAGCGACGATGCTCAATTTAAAATCGAAGGAGACGGATTCTTCCCGTCGCCAAAACTCTCACTGCCGGTAGATGCTGCAGAAGTTGTGAAAACCGGTACTGTACGGGCTGAGAATGCGGCTAAGATTGTTCCCGAAATGATATTCGATTTACCCCGAAGCGTGTTTAAGGGCGAAGCCATGGTCATGGAAATGATTAAGGAAAACAGGTGGCAACGTCCCATGTACGTCTGCGTGACAGTAGGAGAGGAATTCTATCCGAGCAGTTTGAGCAAATACCTTTCGAGGACCGGACTGGTGTATCAGATACTTCCCGTCGGACAACAGGATAGCACACGTGTAAATGTCGATACAGATAAAATGTACGACAACATGATGAATAAATTCAAATTCGGAGGGATTGAAAAACCGGGCATTTATCTGGATGATCAGGTGTTGCGTATGTGTAAAACCCACAGGATTCAGTTTATGTACCTTGCAGAGGCTTTAATTGAAGAAGGTGATACACTGAGAGCAAAAAAGGTGCTCGAATATGCCAACAGGGTTATTCCGGCAGCAACTATTCCGCACGATTACAGTTCGAATATGATGGCTCTCTATTACTACCAGCTGGGTATGAAATCAAATGCAGATGCCATCCTGAATTCGGTAGCCGGCAACAGCGTAGAATACCTCAGCTGGTATGCCAGCCTGAAGCCGTCACAACAAAGCAATGCGACAAATTCAATTGGTCATGAAATGGCCGTGCTGAATCAGGTACTCCAGATAGGCAGTCAGTTTAATTCCAAAACTATTCTGGATAAATACATGAAGCAGTTTGAGATGTTTGCAGCAAAATTTAATATGAGATAATCGGATAACGAACGTGTAGTGAGAAAAAAAATGTTGCAGGTCCCGGAAATAATAAAAATACTCTGGCGAACACCTGTGTGGAGAATAAAAACATCCGGAAAAAAGATTTTTCTCACTTTCGACGACGGACCCAATCCGGAGATCACACCCCGGGTGCTCGAAATACTTGACAACTGGAACGTTAAAGCCACATTTTTTTGTGTGGGTGAAAACGTGATGAAATATCCGGCGATTTTTGAAGAGGTGATTAACCACGGTCATTCCGTAGGAAATCATACCTACAATCACCTGAAGGGAAATGAGAAGCCGGTAAAGGAATATACAGAAAATGTGTGGAAAGCAGATGAACTGATTCATAGCCGGCTCTTCAGACCACCACATGGCAGGATTACCTTCAGTCAGGTTAACAAACTGAAGAAAGACTTCAAAATAGTGATGTGGGATTTCATTACGTATGATTACGACAATAATATTGAACCTTCTCAGATACTCGAAGAAGTGAAAAAAAGAACCCGAAACGGATCCATCGTCGTATTTCACGATTCGCTGAAAGCGGAAAAAAATGTGCTTCAGGTGCTTCCCCGGGTGTTGAAATACTGGCAGGAAGAAGGCTATCAGGTGTGCTCCATATCTCTCTGAACGGAGAATACGGGATGAACAAAGCCGCATAATTTTCATTATGAAAACCGATATCATAATAACCAAAGATTTTACCAACCAATTCCCGGTGTGAGGGAGCAAGGCGATTTATCATGAAAGAATCCATTCTTCATTATATCTGGCAGTATAAATTGTTTTCAACCCTCAATCTGAAAACTACCGACGGGCAGCCTGTGGAGGTGATTGATAGCGGAAAACTCAATACGGATGCCGGTCCGGATTTTTTCAACTCGAAAATCAAAATTGATGGTACACTATGGGCAGGAAACGTTGAAATTCACAATCTGAGTTCCGACTGGACAAAACACCATCATATCTCCGATAAAGCATACGACAATGTGATTTTACACGTGGTGAACAAAGCCGATTCGCCTGTATTCCGGACCAACGGGATTCCGGTTCCACAGCTCGAACTGGAAGTACCTGAATTCATCATGAAAAATTACACAGGTTTGTTGAACGGGAGGAAATGGATTCCCTGCGCCGACAAAATACATCAGGTACCGCTTTTACTCATCAATGACTGGAAAAACGCGCTCCTGATAGAACGGATGGAGCAAAAAACAGAAATGATTGAGGTATTGCTTCTCCAGAACAGCAACCACTGGGAAGAGGCATTTTACGTTTCACTGGCACGCAGTTTCGGATTCGGAACGAACAGCCAGGCATTCGAAAGGTTAGCCCGCTCGCTGCCTGAATGCATTCTGGCAAAGCATAAAGATGATTTATTCCAGCTGGAAGCATTGCTTTTCGGTCAGGCAGGTTTTCTGGAAAAAACAGAGAATGACACGTATCAGTCGGCATTAAAGAAGGAATACCGGTTTTTGCAGACAAAATATCACCTGAATCCGGTTGATATCTCCGAATGGAAATTGTTACGGCTTCGTCCGGATAATTTTCCTCACGTAAGGCTCGCACAGTTTGCTGCCCTCACACACCGTTCTTCAAAATTATTTTCGAAAGTTATAGCATCCGGGAGTATCGTGCAACTCAAAGCCATGTTTGATTGCGAAGTGTCTGATTACTGGAAAACGCACTATATTTTCGGAAAGGAAAGTCTTGAATCAAAAAAACGACTGGGAATGAAATCCATCGATATTCTGCTGATTAATACTGTGGTACCGTTCTTGTTTGCGTACTCGAAAAGAAAAAATAACGTAAGCGAAAATGCACTCGGACTGCTTGAGCTTATTTCGTCAGAGAAAAATGCAATTATCAGAAAGTGGGAAGAACTGGGAGTAAGTTCTGCCTCGGCTTTCGATTCGCAGGCGCTCCTTCAGCTTAAAAAGAATTATTGTGACGAAAAAAAATGCCTCAGATGTCGTATCGGACATAAAGTGCTGAGTAAGACCAATAGCTTATCTCTGCTGTAGCTTACTTTTTTTGGAATATTCTGTAAAATACTTTTTTAAAAAAGAACAATTGAGAATGAAAAAATTTCTTCTGCTTAAAAATACTGCTGTTTTTGTAATAGTGATTCTGATGGCATATGCATGCGCCAACCGCGGTCAGGGACCACAGGGTGGAGCCAAAGATGAAGTGCCTCCCAAGGTTCTGAAATCAACTCCACGTGATAAATCGGTGAACATAAAGGAGGGTAAAATTCAAATCGAATTTGATGAGAATGTGAATCTGAAAGACATAGCCAAGAATGTAATTATTTCTCCGCCACAAAGGCTCAATCCTGAGATTACATCGTATGGCAGACGAGTTAATGTGGAATTCAAAGATACCCTGCAATCCAATACAACCTACTCTGTTGACTTTGGAAGCGCCATTGTGGATAATAACGAGGGGAATATTCTGAAGAATTACGTTTACTCTTTTGCCACAGGTAATGAAATTGACACCATGCAAGTGGCAGGCACACTGCTCAATGCCGAAGACCTGAATCCAATGCAGGGTATTACAGTAGGTATCTACGACGACCTCAGCGATACTGTTTTTACCAAAAAACCATTTCTGAGAATTTCCCGTACCGACGATCAGGGACGTTTTACAGTGTCTAATGTGCGTAATGGAAAATACAGGGTTTTTGCTCTGAATGACCTGAACCGCGATTATTTTCTTCAAAAAGGAGAAGGGCTGGCGTTTGAAGAAAAAAGTTATCAGACCGGAATGGAACATATTACCCGACCCGATACAGTCTGGAAAGATTCACTCACGGTAGATACGATTCTTTTCGTACCGGCTATCCGATATCTCCCTGATGATGTGGTGCTCAGATATTTCAAAGACGATTTCAAACGTCAGTATCTGTCAAAGTCGGACAGGCCGGAACCTCATTTGATTAAGATGTTTTTCAATACCTCAGCAGATAAACTGCCTGAAATCAGACCGTTAAATACCGAATGGGACAACAGGATGCTCCTTGAAAAAAACCAGCGGCTTGACTCGCTCACATTCTGGCTCACCGATTCTGCTCTTATAAAAAAAGATACAATAAAACTCGAGGTGAAATATCTGAAATCGGATTCTGTATTTAAACTGCAGCTTCAAACCGATACAATCAACTTCATGTTGAAGAAACAGGTCAAAAAACCTGCTCAAACTGGCAAAAAGAAAGAATTCCTGAATATCCAGACCAATCTTTCTCCGCAGTTTGATGTGTACAAACCAGTGATGTTGAGTTTTCAGGCTCCGGTAAGGAATTTCGATGTTGCAAAAATTCATCTCAATCAGTTGGTTGATACGGTGCTTACACCTGTTCAGTTTGTTCTCGCGAAGAGAGACTCCATCGGAATGAACTTCGAAATAAACCATAAATGGATACCTGAAACCACCTACGAACTGTTGATAGACTCTGCGGCATTCACTTCGGTTTACAACCTTCAGAATGATAATCTTAAGAATGAGCTGAAAATCAAATCGCTGGATGAATATTCATCGCTGAAACTTTTGCTTGCAAACTACGATTCTACAGCAGTATTTCAGGTGGTGAACAAAGACGACAAACTGATAAGAACTGTTCCGGCGGTGAAAAATGGTACTAAAGTGGAATTTCTCCAGCCAGGTGATTACTACCTGAGAATGTTTATCGACCGTAACAGAAACGGGAAATGGGATCCGGGTAGCTATTTTGAAAAACGGCAACCGGAATCGGTTTACTATTACGAAAAAAAATTAACACTGATTAAAAACTGGGAGTTTGAGGAAACCTGGGATCATACGGCTTTACCATTATTAAAACAAAAACCGGAGGAGCTGAAAAAATCCAGCCAGCAAAAGACAGATAATTAGAAAATTGATTATTTTTGCATACTGGTATAACGCTACGGGTGTTAAGTCAGATTTTCGATACACGATATCCTGACTACAGTAATGCGGCAATAGCTCAGTTGGCAGAGCGTTGGCTTCCCAAGCCGAAGGTCGCGGGTTCGAACCCCGTTTGCCGCTCCGGGTGAAAACGATAGTGGTTTCATGTCAGTTTTCAACAAAATGATTCCAAAAGAAAAAAAGCACAGCAGAATAATTATTCCACGGTGCTTTTTTTAGTTTTATTGTGAATACCGGTGACGGGTTTTTAGTAAGCATTGGCAGTCAATATCCGTTCATTTATTGCTGCAATAAATACCACGAGCGATAATTCTTCAGCAAATACAGCAATAATGCCTGATGTGAAGCATTTTCCTGTGCGTACAACGGTTCCTGATGCCAATACGTTTTATCCTTTTCAGTTAACCTGTAAGTTACATGTCAGCTAATCATTTCAAAACCGGTATATGGTACCAGTGCTTTCGGGATTTTGATACCTTCGGGAGTCTGATTATTCTCGAGCAATGCGGCAACGATGCGTGGCAATGCCAGGGCGCTTCCGTTGAGCGTGTGGCAAAGCTGTGTTTTTTTGTCAGCAGTCCGGTAGCGGCATTTCAGGCGGTTTGCCTGATAGCTTTCGAAATTGGAAACCGAGCTAACCTCCAGCCAGCGTTGCTGTGCGGCAGAATATACCTCAAAGTCGAATGTCAGCGCCGAAGTAAAGCTCATATCACCTCCGCAAAGACGAAGGATACGCCAGGGAAGTTCCAGTTTTTCCACCAGGCTTTGTACGTAATTTACCATTTCGGTGAGCGATTCGTAGGAATGTTCCGGTGTGTCAATGCGTACAATTTCCACTTTGTCAAACTGATGCAGACGGTTCAGTCCGCGAACATCTTTCCCGTACGAACCGGCTTCGCGGCGGAAGCAGGCTGAATAAGCCGTGTTTCTGATTGGTAATTCTTCTTCACTCAGAATTACATCGCGGTAAATATTAGTCACAGGAACTTCAGCCGTAGGAATCAGATATAAATCATCCTGAGTAGCGTGATACATTTGACCTTCCTTGTCCGGAAGTTGTCCTGTTCCGTAACCCGAAGCTGCATTCACCACGTAGGGTGGTTGTATTTCCAGGTATCCGGCTTCGCGGGCGTTATCCAGGAAGAAATTGATCAGCGCCCGTTGTAATCTGGCACCTTTGCCTTTATAAACCGGAAAACCCGCACCGCTAATTTTTACACCCAGTTCAAAATCAATCAAATCGTATTTTTTAGCCAGCTCCCAGTGTGGCACAGCGTCTTTATACAACCCGGGAATAACACCTCCGCTGCGTTCCACCACGTTGTCTTCGGCATGTTTTCCTTCGGGAACGCTCTCGTGAGGTACATTCGGTATCAAAACCAGCAAATCATTCAACTTCTGTTCGATTTCTTCCTTTTGTTCGGTAAGCTTGCTTAGGTTTTCTTTCAGTACAACGGTTTTTTCCTTTGCTTCGCTGGCTTCTGTCTGCTTGCCCTCTTTGAAAAGCTTGCCAATTTCTTTTGAAAGGATGTTTAATTCGGCAGCAAAATTATCGGCTGCTGTTTGAGTGATTTTACGGCGTTCGTCAAGTTCTACTATGTCGTTGATGATCTCGGCTCCGTTAAAGTGTTTTTTTGCAAGCCGTTTGATAGCTTCGTCTGTATTTTCGGTAATGTATTTGAGTGTCAGCATATGATTATAAAAATTTATAGATTTATGAACGGGGTATTCAGACTTCAAATGTCATAACAGGGTAATTTTCTGTATGTTTGTACATTATTGAGATGCAAAGTTACAAAAAATGAAAATGAAAACAGGTATTAACAAAAAAATCTCTCACAAAATTCATTGTGGGAGATTTTTTATTACGTTTATCCTGTTTTTTAGTTTGCTGATTCAACAGGTTTGATCGAAACGAAAGATTTATTGTCTTTTTTCTTTCTGAATTCCACAGTTCCGTCAACTAGTGCAAACAGGGTGTGGTCTTTGCCTATTCCCATGTTCAAACCCGGATGATGTACAGTACCGCGCTGGCGTACAATAATATTACCTGCTTTGGCGTATTGTCCGCCAAATATTTTTACTCCAAGTCGTTTGCTTTCCGATTCACGACCGTTATGTGAACTACCCTGACCTTTCTTATGTGCCATTTTCTTCTAATTTTAATCGGTTAAGCTAATATTTCTTTAATTGTTAATTCGGTGAAGTCCTGACGGTGACCATTGCGTTTGCGGTACCCTTTGCGTTTTTTCTTGTGGAAAACGATTACTTTTTCACCTCTTACATGCGATACTACCTCGCATACTACTTTTGCACCTTCAACAACTGGAGAACCAACACTTACGGCTCCATTATTGTCAACCAAAAGAACTTTGTCAAATTCTACTGTAGTGCCTCTTTCGGCTTCGTTCATGCGATGAACGAACAATTTTTTTCCCTGTTCAACCTTGAATTGCTGACCCAGGATTTCTACGATTGCGTACATTCAGTTTATTGTTTTTTGAAATTACATCGATAAGGTGAGATAACTCTGATATCAGAGCAGCGCTTCTTTAGTTTTTACCCCATTCGAATTGAGCGTGCAAATATACGATATTATTTGTAAACAGGCAATATTGCGATTGAAATATTTTGCATATTAATCAGTTTTCACCGAACTTATTTCGGGTCTGTACGGTTGAATAAATGAATGCACATTGTCCGGTACTGCTTCCGGCTCGTTTCATGTCATTTTGTCCGAATTGTTACAGGTGCTGAAGTATTCGTTTTCTGACAACTTTACCGAATCCGCAAAGAAATACATTTCGGTACTGTTTTTGACTATCTTTTTTTCAAATGCCACAATTTACTTATTTTTGTAAAAATCCAGAGTGAAAAAGTGAGCATCAGATTAAATTTAACTTTTTACTACTATAAAATATTATGTCAGTGAAATATTCAGAACAATTAAATAACGTATTCACATACAGTCTGCAGGAAGCCGAACGTTTGGGAAATGCATATGTCGGACCTGAGCACTTGCTGCTCGGGCTGATCCGTAATCCCGAAAGCCGCGCTGCCGAACTTATGCAGAAATTGGGAGTGGATATTGATAATGCAAAACAAAGAATCGAAGCAATGGTTCGTACCGATAACGAGCCCTCGGGAACGGAAATACCTTTGCTGAAAAGTACTGAAAAAATTAAAAAGATTATGGAGCTGGAAGCCAGGTCATTGCTGGCCGAAGCTGCTGATACCGAGCATCTGCTGCTGGCCATCCTTAAAGAAAAGAACAACCTGGCAGTGGATGTGCTGAGCACCGATAATCTGACTTATGAAAAGCTTCTTAAGCATTTGAATCCGATAAAACCTAAGGATATTCAGGCAAGTTCCGGGCTACCGCACGAAGATGATGAAGAAGAAGACGACCAGTTTGGAACCCGTAAATCAAAAACCAGGCAGACTGGCACCAAAGCGAGCGATACTCCTGCCCTCGATACTTTTGGTGCCGATATTACCAAAGCCGCTCAGGAAAACAGACTTGATCCGGTAGTAGGGCGTGAGCGTGAAATTGAACGTATTGCTCAGATACTGAGCAGGAGGAAAAAAAATAATCCTGTACTCATTGGTGACCCCGGAGTGGGAAAATCAGCCATCGTCGAAGGGCTTGCATTACGTATTGTTCAGCATAAAGTGTCGCGGGTTTTGTTTGATAAACGCGTGGTAGCACTCGATATGGCATCCATTGTGGCCGGTACAAAATACCGCGGTCAGTTTGAGGAACGTATCAAAGCAATACTGAATGAACTTCAGAAAAATCCGAATATTATCCTTTTTATTGACGAAATTCATACCATTGTAGGCGCCGGAGGCGCTCCCGGATCACTGGATGCTGCCAATATGCTTAAACCGGCACTTTCAAGGGGTGAGATTCAGTGCGTTGGAGCTACCACGCTGGATGAATATCGTCAGAGTATAGAAAAGGACGGTGCGCTCGAACGACGTTTTCAGAAAGTAATGGTCGACCCGACCACTCCCGAAGAAACTCTGACTATTCTCCAGAATATTCAGGATCGTTATGAATATCATCACAATGTACGATATACACCCGAAGCCATAAAAGCTTGTGTAAGGCTGACAGACAGATACATTACCGACCGGAGTTTTCCCGATAAGGCTATCGATGCCCTTGACGAAGCCGGTTCGCGTGTTCATATTGCCACAGTGTCGGTTCCGGCCGAAATTGAACAGCTTGAGAAAAAACTGGAAGAACTCAAGGCGGAAAAAAACCGTGTAATTGCCGAACAAAAATACGAGGAAGCAGTACCTATCCGGGATAAAGAAAAACAAACCCAATACCAGCTCGAGGATGCAATAAAAAGATGGGAACTTGAATCGCAGCAGAATCCGGAAACTGTGGACGAAGAAAAAGTAGCCGAGGTTGTGGCAATGATGTCCGGTATTCCCGTACAGCGCATTGCTCAGGCTGAAGGACTTAAACTCCGCCAGATGGGAGAAGTGCTCAAATCGCGTGTTATCGGGCAGAATGAAGCTGTTGATAAGATTACAAAAGCTATTCAGCGCAACCGGATTGGTCTGAAAGATCCGAATAAACCAATCGGGACATTCCTGTTTCTGGGACCGACCGGAGTCGGAAAAACTCATCTGGCAAGAGTACTGGCCGATTTCATGTTCGACAGCACAGATGCCCTTATCAGGGTGGATATGAGCGAGTACATGGAGAAATTCAGTGTCTCTCGACTAATCGGAGCTCCTCCGGGATACGTAGGATACGAAGAAGGCGGACAACTTACCGAAAAAGTTCGTCGTAAACCCTATTCCATTGTTCTGCTCGATGAAATTGAGAAAGCTCATCCCGATGTTTTCAACATCATGCTGCAGGTGATGGACGAAGGGCGTCTGACCGACAGTCTTGGACGCCGCATCGATTTCAAGAATACAATTATTATCATGACATCCAATGTGGGAACACGACAGCTTAAAGATTTCGGCCGCGGTGTGGGATTCAACATGGAAGAAGATATGACCATCGATTCAGATTACTCCCGCGGAGTCATCCAGAAAGCTTTGAATAAAACATTTGCACCTGAATTTCTGAACAGGGTTGACGATATTGTGATGTTCGACCAGCTTAGTCGTGAAAGCCTGAAATCAATCATCGACCTGGAACTCAAGGGAATATTTAAACGTGTAACCGACCTGGGCTTCAAGCTTGAACTATCTTCCGAAGCCAAAGACTTTATAGCCGATAAAGGATATGATGTACAGTTTGGTGCTCGTCCGCTGAAACGTGCCATACAGCGTTATCTGGAAGACGAACTGGCTGATGTTGTACTTTCAGGTGAAGCTGTTGAAGGCGATACTATTCTGATGGAACTCAACGAAGCCGGAGACGGAGTGAAGGCAAAAGTATTGAAGTCGCAGCCTTTATTACCGCCAGTTGAATAAAGTGCCTTCTGTGTTTTTTATAATAAAAAGGAACGATTCATTTCGTTCCTTTTTTTATAGTTTGAATTCTCCCGGCAGGAGAAATTAGTGGATTTCTACTTCAGCACATCAAATCCTTTTCCATACACACCGACCACATTCGCCTGAGTAACGAAAGCATCCTGATCGATGCTTTTTACCAGCCTGAAAATGGACGTAGATTCTGTTTTACGGGCTAGTACTATGATGATCTTTTGTGATTTCTTTGAATACCAGCCCATTCCGTCGATAATGGTGCACCCGCGTTTAATTTCAGAATTGATATGGCTGGCCACTTCTTCGTATTTGGATGTGAAAATAAAAAACTGTACGGATTGCCGCATACCGCTAATTACCAGGTCCACAGCAAAATACATCACAGCCATCACAATCAGACCGATAGCAATTTTTTCAACACTCTGAAACAGGAAAAACGATGAAGCCACAATCAGTACGTCGACAAGTAACAACACACGACCCATGCTTACATGGCGGTATTTGGTCACTATTACACCAATTATGTCGGTGCCGCCCGTACTACCGTTTACTGAATATACCATTCCCAGCCCTGCACCGCACAGCATGGCGCCGATCATCGACGAGAGCAATGAATCTGCCTGGATTATAGGCCTGGTAATGTATGTTTCGCCATAGCGGAGCAGTAATGTAAGCAATACCACACTGATCACCGTTTTGATAACGAAATTCTTACCCACGATTTTCATGGCGATGATAAGTAATATAGCGTTGATGGTTATATAGGACAGCCAAAGCGGGATATCTGTAGCCGACTTGATGAGCACGGTGACACCAGCCAGACCACCGGTGACAATTTTATTAGGCAATAAAAAACCGGTCAGACCCAATGCATACAGAATTAATCCACCTAAAATCATAGTGTAATCTTTCAGGTAGAAAGATCTAAGATATCCTTTTGTTTCCATAAAACCTCCTTATGGCCCGCTACGCGAACTTTTTTAGTGTGAAAATTATATAAAATGGATTTGTGTCTTAAATTATTGACCGGAAAAACCTGAAAATTGTATGATTTACCTGTTTGATATCCCGTTTGAATACTTTGTTTCAGCGTACGTTTTTTTGACTATATAACAATGTTCACAATCTTTCCCGGTACCACGATTACTTTTTTCGGACTTTTCGCTTCCATGAATTTTGCTGTCTGCTCATTCTCCATAACTGATTTTTCCACATCCTCTTTGGTCATATCTGTCGGCAGTTCGAGTGTGAACCGCACTTTGCCGTTGAACGAAACAGGGTATCTGACGATGCTTTCTTTCAGGTATTCTTCGTTATACTGCGGCCATTGAGCGTCGCATACCGAAGTGCTGTTTCCAAGCATGTGATATATTTCCTCTGCAATATGTGGCGCGAAAGGTGCAATAATAATGGATAGTGGCTCCAGAATTGCTTTTTTGTTGCATTTCAGCGTGTAAAGTTCGTTAACGCAAATCATAAATGCCGAAACCGAAGTGTTGAAAGAGAAAGTTTCGATATCACCACCGATTTTTTTTATTGTTTTGTGCAGTATCTTCAATTCGGAGGCAGATGCTTCTTCGTCACTGACAGCGAACGTTTCATTTCTGAACATTAAACTCCAGAGTCGTTTCAGGAACCGGTACACTCCGTCAATTCCGTTTGTATCCCAGGGTTTCGATTGCTCCAGAGGTCCCAGGAACATTTCGTAAAGCCTGAGAGTGTCGGCGCCGTAGCGTTCGACGATATCGTCCGGATTGACAACATTATACATGGATTTTGACATCTTTTCCACAGCCCAGCCGCAAATGTATTTACCATCTTCAAGAATGAATTCGGCTGTTTTGTATTCGGGATTCCAGGTTCTGAATTTTTCAATGTCCAGTATATCGTTCGAAACGATATTCACATCCACGTGAATGGGAGTTACGTCGTATTTTTCTTTCAGATTCAGTGAAACAAACGTATTCGTGCCCTGAATCCGGTACACAAAATTGCTTCGTCCCTGAATCATACCCTGGTTAATCAGTTTTTTGAAAGGTTCGTCCCTGGTTACAATACCCAGGTCATACAGGAATTTATTCCAGAAACGGCTGTAAATCAGGTGTCCGGTGGCATGCTCAGTTCCCCCGATATACAAGTCCACATCCTGCCAGTACCCGTTGGCTTCCTTGCTCACAAGTTCGAGGTTGTTTTTCGGATCCATATATCTCAGATAATATGCCGACGATCCGGCAAAACCTGGCATGGTGTTCATTTCCAGATTATATCCGTCTTCAGTAGTCCAGTTTTTTGCACGTCCCAGCGGTGGCTCTCCTGTTTCAGTCGGAAGATATTTATCCACTTCCGGCAGCTCGAGCGGCAACCTGCTTTCATCCAGCATATAGGGCAAGCCTTCTTTGTAATATACCGGAAATGGTTCGCCCCAGTAGCGCTGACGACTGAAAATGGCATCACGCAGACGGTAGTTAATCCGAACTTTCCCGATTCCCTGTTCTTCGATGTATTTTCTGGCTTTCGAAATGGCTTCCTGTACACTCAGTCCGTTCAGAAATCCTGAATTCATCATGATTCCTTCTTTTGCATCGAAACTCTCCGTACTGATATCAGCCCCTTCTATCAGCGGGATGATGGGCAGATGGAAATGTTTGGCAAAAGCATAATCACGGCTATCATGACCAGGAACAGCCATGATGGCGCCTGTTCCGTATCCAGCCAGCACGTAATCGCTTATCCATACAGGGATTTCGGTTCCTGCTACCGGATTGATGGCGTAAGAACCGGTAAATACTCCGGTCACTTTCCTGTCGGCAATACGTTCGCGTTCGGTTCGCTTTTTTGTGGCTTCAATATAATTTTTCACAGTTTCAGCCTGTTCGGGTGTGGTGCAAATGTCCACTAATTCGCTTTCAGGGGCGAGCACCATAAAAGTGACTCCAAAAATGGTGTCAGCTCTTGTTGTGAAAATATCGAATGCATAATCTTTATCTTTCAGTTTGAATGTCATTTCAGCTCCTTCGCTTCTTCCAATCCAGTTCTTCTGGGTTTCTTTCAGCGAGTCTGTCCAGTCAATCCTTTCAAGACCATCCAGAAGTCGTTGCGCATAGGCTGACACCCGCAGACTCCACTGACGCATTACTTTCTGCTCAACCGGATGACCACCACGTATCGAAAGTCCTTCACTAACTTCGTCGTTAGCAAGAACAGTACCAAGTGCGGCACACCAGTTCACTTTCATATCAGCAAGATAGGCAATCCGATAATTCAGCAGGATTTCCTGCTGTTCCTTTTCTGACTTGTTTTTCCATTCGCTTGCGGTGAATTCGAGACCTTCGGTACACGCCACATCCAGTCCGTCTGTTCCCTGGTTGCAGAATCGTTCAACCAGTTCAGAAATCGGTCGTGCCTGCTGAGCCTGATTGCAGTAGTACGAGTTAAACATCTGTATGAATGCCCACTGAGTCCATTTGTAATATTCGGGTTCACATGTGCGCACCTCACGGTCCCAGTCGTAGCAAAATCCGATTTTATCCAGTTGCTCCCGGTAGCGGGCAATATTTTTTTGTGTGGTTACAGCCGGATGCTGCCCTGTCTGTATGGCGTATTGTTCAGCCGGAAGTCCGTAAGCATCGTAACCCATCGGATGCAGCACGTTATATCCGTTCAATCTTTTGTACCGGCTGTAAATATCAGAAGCAATGTAGCCAAGCGGATGTCCGACATGCAATCCGGCTCCCGACGGATAAGGAAACATGTCCAATACATAATATTTTGGTCTGGAATGGTCTATTTCGGTTTTATAGGTTTTATTTTCTATCCAGTATTGTTGCCACTTTTGCTCTATTTTTCTGAAATTGTAGTCCATAGTTACTTGATAATGAGATGTTTATGATAATTTTTAACCTTATGTTTTACCAGTCTGCAAAGGTACAAAATTCATGTGAGATTAAAAAAATATGTTCGTATCTGTCTGTTTAAAATATAATTTCAAACAGCTGAAATTATTTTTCAGTTTTTCAGTTTAAATAAATGAGAGGAAAACCGGATTGAAAATTATTTTCATATATTTGCATGTTACATTCTTTTTTTTCTGAAGAGAATTATCGTTTCTGTTTCTTATAATGCAGAATCAGGATTTGTTTTGATATGGATTTGCAGAAGTATACGGATGAAATAAAAACTGAGATCAGGATACTGAAACAAGGGATAATTTGAGAAGATGCTGATATACAAACTGATTTATTGTTCCGTAGCTTATCCCGGTGAATCGGGATTCCATCCGTTTTTGATTTTGAAAAAACTGAAAAAAGCCTGATTGAAGAGATTGGAAGAACAACCCTGAATGTGCGTCTGTAAATAAGGAAATGTAATTTTATACGTATATTTTTTTTGAATCTGACAAGTTAAATTCAAAAATATTTTGCGTTTGTTGTATTAATTACCTAAAATATATTATTTTTGTACGTTCAAAACTACACTCCGGAAAATAACCTCTGATGTGGTAGGTTGAATTAAAATATAAAAATTCAAAAAAAATAAACAATTAAAAATTTCTAAATTATTAACTACGTAACATTCAACAAAATGTTACACAAAAAATTACTATTATGGCTAAAGAAAAACAACCAACGAAGAACAAAAAGCAATCCAAAGGACTGTCTGCTGCGTTAGTAATTGCGCTAAGTTTCGGTGTAGCACTTCTTATTTACAATTTTGTTTTTGGTAATCCAAGTAACTTTATTGACAACAATCCGGAAAATCACCCACTTCAGGGTAACATGTTAGGAACTATTTATAAAGGAGGTTTTGTTGTACCTATCCTGGTAACATGGTTATTGTCTGTAATTATCTTAAGTGTTGAACGTTTTATTGCTTTAAGCAGATGCCGCGGTACCGGTAACCTTGACACATTCGTTTCAAGTGTAAAACAAAAACTGGAAGCTGAAGACATTCAGGGAGCAAAAGAACTTTGTGCAAAACAAAAAGGAGCAGTAGCAGCTGTAGTTGATGCAGGTCTGAGAACTTACGATCAAATGGCTAATGATAATACCGGTCTTCTGAAAGAACAAAAACTGGCAGCTATCAGTACTACAATCGAACAGGCTACTGCCCTTGAAATGCCAACCATGAACCAAAACATGCCTGTAATCGCAACCTTCACCAACTTAGGAGTGTTAACCGGGTTGTTCGGTACTGTAATGGGTATGATCCGTGCGTTCTCCTCACTTGGAGGTGGCGGTGGTGTAGACTCTGCTGCTCTTTCGGTAGGTATCTCTGAAGCTCTTGTAAATACTGCATTCGGTATTTTAACCGGAGCTTTGGCTGTTATTGCTTACAACTATTTCTCTGCAAAAATTGATAACATTACTTACGCAATCGACGAAATCGGATTTGCAATCACAGGTGTTTTCCAATCTAAGCATTAATTAGAAT
>CAZWLJ010000016.1:0-56634 GCA_964634605.1 uncultured Paludibacter sp. | reverse complement strand
CTCACCGAATGGCATTATTCGAATGGTGTGCTCGATATGGCAATGATATCGCTCGGGAAATACCTGAATGAACCAAAGTATATCAGTTATGCCAAAAACCATGTCGCTTTCGGTTTCAATAACTATGAGTATTTCAAAAACACTTTCCGCAATGACCGGAAACACTGGCTATGGCCTTTCGGACAGCTTTGGAATATGAAGGAACTGGACGATTGCGGTGCAATGGGAGCTGCTGTAGTAGGGGTTTATCAACTGGAAAATAAAAAAGAATATTTTGATTATATCCAAAACGCTGCTAACCACATCATGAAAGAACAAACCCGTCTGAAAGACGGTACTTTGTGCAGAACTTTTCCAAGGAAAATGACCGTTTGGGCGGACGATGCCTATATGGCTACTTCTTTTCTGACCGAAATGGGAAAACTTTCGGGTGAAAATAAATATTTCGATGAAGCAGCAAAACAACTGATAAACATTGACAAATACTTGTGGTGTCCCGAAAAACGGCTTTACTATCACTGTTATTATACCGACTTGAAACGAAACGGAGTAGCATTCTGGGGACGTGCCAACGGCTGGATTACGGTTTCGCTTGCCAATCTGATAGAAGCAATGCCCGCCAATCATCCAAAACGTGCCAGATTAATTTCCATCCTGGAAAAGCAAATCGTAGGCTTTGCATATTACCAGAATGCAAACGGTATGTGGAATCAGTTGCTGGATAAAAGCGATTCGTACGACGAGTCATCTGTAACTGCCATGTTTGTTTATGGTGTGGCAAAAGCTGTGAATAACAAGTGGATTGATCCCGGATATGCAAGTATCGCGAGAGCAGGCTGGAATATTCTTAAAAATCAGGAAATTACGCCCGATGGACGTTTTACAAATGTGTGTGTGGGAACCGGAATTGGTTACGATGCTCCATTCTATTTCAATCGTCCGGTGGGAGATAACGAAAAACATGGTCTGGGTCTGATTATCGATACGGCTGTGGAAATAATGAAACTCAGCAAAAGGAATTAATTATCTGCCTGACCGGGAAGTCTTTTTTCAGAGTGAATTTTTGACCAATTTTAAAATTAATACCATGAAATCGTTTCAGGCGTTATTTCCTGCATTCGTTGGACTGACAACCTTCGCATTTCCGGCTACCGGTCAGAAACAGAAGGATGCACAACCCAATATCATTTTTATTCTTGCCGACGATATGGGTTACGGTGATTTGGCGTGTTACGGAAATCAAATTGTCAAAACTCCGAATATTGATAAACTGGCCAATGAAGGTGTCCGTTTTATCAATGCTTATGCAGGTTCGGCTGTAAGTTCCCCTTCGCGTTGCTCCTTATTGACAGGGAAACATACAGGACACACCACAATCAGGGATAACTTTGCGAAAAAAGGAGGCATAACCGGTTTGAAAAACGGAAATACAATCCGGCGCGCTAATATACTGGCAGAAGATACCACCATTGCAACTATTCTGAGTGCGGCAGGCTACAGAACCTGTCTTGTAAACAAGTGGCATCTGGACGGATTTAATCCCGACGCTGGTCCCCTCGACAGAGGCTTTGACGAGTTTTATGGCTGGCTCGTAAGCAAGAATGAATCAAATCTTCCCTATTATTATCCGGCTCTGAGATATTACAACAGAGAACTTAAAGAAATCTCCGAAAATAAGAATGAAGCCCGCGGAATTCACGACAGCGATTTGTCCGTACGCGAATCGATTGAATTTATTGAAAGAAACAAGAAAAATCCGTTTTTCCTGTATCTGGCATTCGATGTGCCGCACGAACCATATGTGATTAACGACACAGAACCCTATAAATCAATGAATCTGTCGGATTCGGCCAAACTCTATGCTGCTCTTATCACTCATACCGATCAGGCTATCGGACGATTGATTGATTATCTGGATAAAAATAACTTGCGGAAAAATACGCTCATCATCTTTACTTCCGATAACGGGGCAGCTACAATGGCGCCAATTCCTGAACTGAATTGCAATGCCGGACTAAAAGGACACAAAGCGCAACTTTATGAAGGGGGAATTAAAGAACCGTTTATCGTCAATTATCCAAAGAAAATAAAAGGGGGAAAAGTTTTGAAAAATCTGATTTATTTTCCTGATGTGATGCCGACTTTAGCCGATTTCGCAAATGCAAAACTACCCCGGAATACAGATGGGGTGAGCATAAAACCGTTGCTGGAAGGAAAAAAACAGATTACTGACAACCGGACTTTGTACTGGGAATTTCCCGGAACGCAGGTGGCCGTAAGAAAAGGAAAATGGAAAGCTGTATCGGTGAAAAAAGGAGCAGAATTAGAACTTTATGATATTTCAAAAGACCCGAACGAAACAAAAAATCTGGCAGATGAATATCCCGCTGTATTGAATGAATTAAAAGCTGAAATCGAAAAATCAAGGGTGCCATCTCCCTATTACGAGTGATTCGTTTTTATCTAAGAAAAACAGTAACCGATGAAAAAGCAAGCAATAATTCTGGTTCTTTTACTCCTTTGCACTTCAGTGTTCAGTCGTGAAAAAATCCTCTTCAATTTTGACTGGAAATTTCAGGCCGGAGAAATTGAGAACGCCTTTAGAACCGACTTTGACGATAGCAGATGGCGAAAACTGGATCTGCCCCACGATTTTCAGATTGAACAACCGTGGGAACAATCAGCCGGTGGAGCGAGGGGCTTCAAAACAAGCGGTACGGGCTGGTACCGAAAAACTTTCGATGCTGACGGCAGTTGGAAGGGAAAGCGTGTGTTGCTTGATTTTGAAGGAATTATGCTGTGGGGCGAAGTCTGGTTCAACGGCCAGAAAGTAACAGAGATTGATTACGGCTATCTCGGAGCTGAAGCTGACATAACCGGTCTTCTCAGGTATGATGTTCCGAACATTGTGGCGGTGTATGCCTCCGCGAAGGGAAATTCACGCTGGTACACCGGCGGAGGACTGTTTCGGGATGTAAATTTATTAATCAAAGATTCAGTGTCTGTAGCTCGTCATGGAGTATATATCACTACCCCTGAAATATCCAGACACGAGGCAAAAGTTCAGATACAGGTTGAACTGGAAGGTTTTACCGGTAACCGGTCTGACATAGAAATCAGCGCAAAAATCTTTTCGCCCGATGGCACACTGGTGGCTCAAACCAAAACCACAGCGCCGAAGGGAATACGTTCACCGATAGTGGAAAGCCCGCTGCCTGTTTTGTCTGTGGCTTCACCGCAGCTCTGGTCGTGCGAATCTCCAGCGCTTTATACCGCGGAAGTTTCATTGATTCAGAACGGAAAACAGATTGATCAGGTAAGCGAAACTTTCGGAATCCGAACCATTGAATTCACCAAAGAGAAAGGATTTTTGCTCAACGGGGAAAAGGTTTTTTTGAAAGGAATTTCCAATCATCACGATTTGGGTGCGTTGGGTGCATCCGTTCACGATTTTGCCATCGAGCGGCTTTTCAGGCAACTGAAAGCATTCGGATACAACCACGTGCGTACTTCACACAATCCTTACTCGGAATCGTTTCTGAAACTGGCCGATAAATACGGGATTCTTATCGTGGATGAACTGTACGACAAATGGAGCGAAAAAGATTACTGGCCTGCCCGTAAACCATTTTCTCAGCTTTGGCAGAAAAACATAACCGAATGGATCAAACGCGACCGGAATCACCCTTCGGTGATTTTATGGAGCCTGGGAAATGAATTGCAAATGCGCGACGATCTGGCAGGATTTCCGACAAATGACTGGGGTGTAACTACTTACCGGATACTCGATATACTGGTTAAAAGATACGACAACACCCGGAAAACCACCGTAGCAATGTTTCCCTCGCGTGCTAATGCCCTGAAAAAACAGGATAAGGACTTCAATAATAATTTCACCCCTCCCGAATTGTCGCTTGTTACCGAAGTGGCAAGTTTTAATTATCAGTACAACGCGTATCAGAAATACCTGGAGTATGCACCGGATCTCATCGTCTATCAGAGTGAAGCCACTTCATCCGAGCTGACAGCTCCTTTTTTCGGTATGGATATCGACAAAATGGTGGGATTGGCTTACTGGGGAGCTGTGGAATACTGGGGCGAATCCAACGGCTGGCCTAAAAAAGGGTGGAACTATTCCTTCTTCAATCATTCTCTTGAACCTTATCCACAGGCTTATCTCATCAAGAGCGCTTTCGTTCAGGAACCGCTTGTACACATCGGGGTGGTGGATAAGGAAGATGAAAAAATGGAATGGAACGACGTGATTGTCGGTCGTATGCCGGTTTCATCCCACTGGAACAGAAAGCCCGGTTCGTTAAATAACCTCTTCACCTACACCAATGCCGATGAGGTGGAATTGTTTGTCAATGGAAAATCAGCCGGTATTCAGAAAAACCTAAAACAGGATATCACGGGAAGGAACATGATATACTGGCAGCAAATTCCATTTGGAAAAGGTGGAAACATAACAGCTGTTGCCCGCACGGGTGGAAAAGAAGTAGCCCGTCACACCCTCGAAACTTCCGGAAAAGCAACCGCACTCCGGTTGGAAGCAGAAAATGAACACTGGAAAGCCGATGGCATGGATCTGCAATATGTAAAAGTATATGCTGTTGACAACAAAGGAAGAAAAGTGCCTGATGCTGAAGGTGAAGTGACATTCAGCGTGACAGAAAACGCTGTAATCAGAGCTGTGGATAATGGTGACAATTACACCGGCGAACTGTTCACCGGAAACAAAGTGAAACTTCACAACGGATTTGCAATGGTAATTCTTCGTTCCGGAAGGGAAAAAGGAAAAGTGACACTCACTGTTCAGGTGCAAGGACTGAAATCTTCAAAAACAGTCATTAGTTTAAATGAATAAATCAAACCAAAATATCATTTCGTAATGAGAAAATCAACTCTTAAATTAGTATTTGCATTCCTGCTTTTGTGCGGAATATCATCCGGTACTTATGCCCGTGAAAAATATAATTTCAATTCCGGCTGGCTTTTACAAATCGGAGATATAAAAGGAGCTGAAAATGTGAATTTTTCAGACAAATCGTGGAAGAAAATCACCCTTCCGTATCCGTTTAATCAGGATGAAGCATTCAAAGTAAGTATTCTTGAACATACCGATACCATAGTCTGGTACCGCAAGCATTTTCGGTTACCCAAAACCGCCAAAGGTCAAAAAATATTTCTCGAATTTGAAGGAATACGTTTTGGCGGCGAATTCTTCCTGAACGGGCAATCCATCGGCTGGCACGAAAACGGGGTGATGGCTTTTGGATTTGATATTTCTGAGGTCGTGAATTATTCCGGCGAAAATGTTTTGTCGGCACGCATTGACAACTCCTGGCGATACAAGGAACATACAACGGGTTCCGGCTATCAGTGGAACGACCGGAATTTTTACGCAAACTACGGTGGAATTCCCAAAAATGTATATTTACACGTTACACCAAAGCTGTATCAGACTTTACCGCTTTACAGCAATCTGCAGACAACAGGAACCTATGTGTATGCCCGCGAGATCGACATTACAAATAAATCTGCACAGATTTTTGCTGAAACACAGGTAAAAAACGAATTACCGGAAGAAAAAAATGTGGAGCTGGAAGTAAAAATTGAAGATCTGGATGGAAAAATTATTAAAACATTCAAATCAAAATCCGAAAAAATAGCTTCGGGAGAAATGAAGAATATCAAAGCACACAACAAAGTTTCAGACTTGCATTTCTGGTCGTGGGGTTATGGATATCTGTACAATGTTTACACCACACTCATTGTGGACGGAAAACCCTCGGATGTGGTAAAAACCCGTACCGGATTTCGGAAAACCCGTTTTGACAAAGGGATGTTCTGGCTGAATGACCGTGTTTTGCAGATAAAAGGCTATGCCGAACGCACCACCAACGAATGGCCTGCTCAGGGTCAGTCGGTTCCGGCATGGCTGAGTGATTACAGCAATCAGCTGATGGTGGAAAGTAACGCGAACACGGTACGCTGGATGCACGTAACACCCTGGAAGCAGGATGTGGAAAGTTGCGACCGTGTAGGACTTATCCAGTTGATGCCCGCAGGCGATTCGGAAAAAGATGTAGAAGGGCGTCGCTGGGAGCAACGTGTGGAACTGATGCGGGATGCCATTATTTACAACCGGAACAACCCGAGTGTCATTTTTTACGAGGGTGGAAACGAGGCTATCAGCGAAGCACACATCGCGGAACTCAGAGCCCTTCGTGACCAGTATGATCCATATGGAGGGCGTGTAATGGGTTCACGCGAAATGCTCGACAGCAAAATCGCTGAATGGGGAGGCGAAATGCTTTACATCAATAAAAGTGCCCAAAAACCGCTTTTTGCCACTGAATACTGTCGCGATGAGGGCTTGCGCTGGAACTGGGACGATTACTCATACCCGTTTCATAAAGACGGCGAAGGTACAAAATACTACCGCTCGGTGATGGGCGAGCAATCCGGTAAGGTAATTGATACATCTCCCTACAACCGCAATCAGGATTCATTCTTCAGGGAACTTATCACCCGTTGGTGGGATTACTACCGGGTACGTCCGGGAACAGGTAAACGTGTAAGCAGCGGGGGACTGAAAATTCACTTCCATGAATCGAACACGCACTGGCGGGGAAAGGAAAACTACCGCCGGAGTGGTGTGGTGGATGCTATGCGTGTTCCTAAAGATGCTTTCTTTGCCCATCAGGTGATGTGGAACGGATGGGTGGACATCGAAAAACACGGTTCGTACATAGCCGGTCACTGGCAACAGGCCCTGAATCCACCTGTGGAAGGCGCAAAACCCACACCCCGTGATGCAAAAGATGTTCAGGTGGTTTCATCGGGCGAAAAAGTGGAATTGTTTGTGAACGGAAAATCACAGGGATATGGCCAGCGTAGTTCTGGTTTCCTGTTCACCTTTAAAAATATAAAATGGGAAGCCGGAAAAGCAGAAGCGGTAAGTTACGATAATGCAGGTAATGTGGTAAGTAGGGCAGTAAAAGAAACCGCAGGCAAACCTGCAAAAATAAGGCTGAAACTGATGACAGCACCTGATGGCTTCAAAGCCGATGGCGCTGATCTGGCATTGGTGGAAGTGGAAGTGACAGATAATGAAGGTCGTCGCTGTCCGCTGGATAATTCGCTGATTGATTTCAAACTGGAAGGACCTGCCGAGTGGCGGGGAGGTATTGCTCACGGAAAAGAAGGTAATTATATCCTCGCGAAACAATTGCCGGTGGAAAGCGGCATTAACCGGGTATTAATCCGTTCGACTAAAAAAACAGGTAAAATCCGTCTTACAGCCAGCGCCGCAGATGCTGATTCGGATTTACAACCGGCAACAGTTGACTTTGTGGCGGTAAAGGTTCCGGAAAAGGATGGATTATCCGGTTACATTGCTGCTGATTATCTGCCATCGAATCTCTCTCGGGGCGAAACACCGGCTACTCCCTCATTTACGATAAAACGTCATACGGTTGACATCGTGGCTGCTACTGCCGGAAGCAACGAAGCCGATGCCGCCAGAAGCTTTGACGATAACGAATTGTCGGAGTGGCGAAACGATGGAAGAATTTCCTCCGGCTGGATAAAATACGAGCTGGAGCACGATGCCACAGTGAATGAAGTAGAACTCAAACTTACCGGCTGGAGAATGCGTTCTTACCCGGTTCAGATTTACGTGGATGATAAAAAAGTTTATGAAGGCGAAACTGAAAAGTCGCTCGGATACGTCAACTTCCGGTTTGAGCCTGTTCGCGGACGTTTTGTTACCATCAAACTTACTGGTGCCAGCCACGAAAGAGATGCATTCGGCGGTATACAGGAAGTGGAAGCAAAATCAGCAAGCGAACTCGACTTGTTCAGGGATCCTGACGCCGCTGATGTTAACGGTCAACTGCGAATTGTGGAGGTTGAGGTTTATAAAAAAATGTGATTCCACAGAAATTTTGGTTTCGGATTAACCACTTCAGAGTTTTTTTAAATAAAATAAGAATAATTGAAATATCAACCTGAAATTCCATGCGGACATTTTTATATAGTTTTTTTACGTTCATCTTCTTACATTACAGCATAGCCCAGGCACCATCGAATCTGACCACCGAAATGCTGGAACATACTGATCGGGTATTTCAGGATGGCTACCTTTCATCCATGTCGCTACCGGCGCTGAGTACTGCAGTCGAAAGGTATCAGACAGCCGTTATTCGCAATCCTAATCCGTATTTCGGATGGGTTGTTAACAGTCCGCTCTCCGGCACGGTGCAGACAGCTTATCAAATCATGCTGTCCGCCTCACCGGAAAAACTGCAGAACAACCAACCGGACGTATGGGACAGCGGAAAAGTGCTGAGTGACAATTCAGTTGCTGTCAGATATCCGGGTGAAGCTCTGAAACCTTCTGCTGTATATTACTGGAAAGTGAAGACCTGGGACAATCATGGCAACGAGAGTCCGTTTTCTGCAATCAAAAGTTTCATTACAGCTGCCGAAACCGACGGAAAAACCTCCTGTTACCCGCTTCAGATTACCGATGATTACCCCTCTGAGATCCGGAAGGGTGACAATTTTTCTTTTATCGACTTCGGAAAAGCTGCTTTCGGAAAGTTAAAAGTAAATCTAACATCCGCGGGCGGAAAAGATACCGTGATCATTCACCTGGGTGAACTGAGCGAAAAAGGGAGAGTTCACCGCCGGCCCGGAGGCACCATCCGTTACGATAAATATGTGCTTCCGCTGGCAGCAGGTACGCATACCTACACGGTAAAAATCAGGCCTAACCGGATAAATACAACCCGAAAAGCAAACGAAAGCCTTGTTGATCCGGTTTTTATGCCCGCCTATACCGGCGAAGTACTTCCATTCCGCTTCTGTGAAATTGAGAACTATTCCGGAACGATTTCCTCCGGTGATATTGTCAGACAAACCGTTCATTATCCGTTCAATGACCGGGCATCCTCCTTTCATTCGTCAGATACTGTACTGAATCAGGTGTGGGAACTTTGCAAGCATTCCATCCGGGCAACTTCTTTCGCAGGTACCTACGTGGATGGCGACCGCGAACGGATAGCCTACGAAGCGGATGCGCTTATCAACCAGTTGAGCCATTATGCGGTGGACCGGGAATTTGCCATGGCACGGCATACGCACGAATACTTACTGAAAAATCCCACCTGGCCTACGGAATGGAATCTTCAGTCGGTGCTCATTGCCTGGAACGACTACATGTACACCGGCAACAAAGCTTCCCTGGAACGTTCCTGTGAAGATCTGAAAGCAAAAACACTGATGCAATTGAAAGAAGACAACGGACTCATTTCGACACGGACAGGCAGGATGAACGAATCATTTTTCCGCTCCATTCATTTCAGGGGTAAATCGTTGAGAGATATTGTAGACTGGCCTCAGAATGGTGTTAAGGGTAATGAAAAGGAAAATCCCGGCGAAGCCGACGGATTTGTATTTACTAATTTCAACGCTGTGGTGAATGCTTACCATTTCGAGACACTGAAAATAATGAGCCAAATTACCGGATTGCTCGGAAAATCACAAGAACAGCATTTTTATGCTGAAGCAGCTGAAAGAGTAAAGAAGCAATTCAACCGGCTCTTTCTCGATACAAAAAGAGGATACTACCGCGATGGTATCGATACTGTCCACGCTTCGCTTCATGCCAATATGTTTCCGATGGCTTTCGGGATGGTGCCGGCGAAATTCAGGAATTCGGTTTCGAAATTCATCAAATCAAGAGGTATGGCTTGCAGTGTGTACGGATCTCAGTTTTTACTCGATGCATTGTACGATGCCCACGAAGCTGAATACGGGCTGAAACTTCTTACATCAGTCGGAGAGCGGAGCTGGTACAACATGATTCGTTCGGGATCCACCATCACCATGGAAGCCTGGGATAATAAATACAAACCCAATCAGGACTGGAATCATGCCTGGGGTGCAGCACCGGCTAATATAATCACACGAAAATTATTCGGAATCGAACCGCTGGAGGCGGGTTTCGGTAAGTTTCGCATCAAACCTCAACCGGCAGGCCTGCGCGAAGCAACCCTTAAATTCCCTTCAGTACGGGGTGATATCGACGTGTCATTTGTAAACGAGCCCGGTATCTCTTTCACGATGGAGATTGTTACCCCGGCAAATACCAGAACCGAAATCTGGCTGCCGCTGGTGGATAAAAAATACACCCTGGAAGTCAATGGTCAGGTCACGAAAGGTAAAGTGTCGGGGCAGTTTGTTATAGTCGATGCAGGGTCGGGAAGCACTTCGGTATCAATACGGAAAAGGAAGAAATGAACTGTGTGCTCCGGATTGCTTCTAATTATCAGGTAATCAATAGTTTAGATTTAGGTTTTTACAGAAACGGCAAAAGGGTATTGCCACAAAATCGAATAAAATATTCATGTCAGATAAAGAAGAAACGATAGTTCCTTTCTGTCAAAAATCATAGTATTTCAGTCAATTTCCTTATCGTAGTATCTGGTTGATTTCATTATATTTGCCTTCGAAATTAACCTGCAGAATTGCGGCATTAAATACATCCTGCTGAACAGCCGGATAGTAGAATGAAGCATTTCTGTATAATATTATGCCATGAATTATCGATTTTTCTTATCAGCTTTATGTGTTTTTTTCTCCATTCTCATCATTCATGCCGATGATTTTGTATGGTTTGATGGAAAGCACCCCGTCAGCTATTCCCTGATTGCTTCAAAACCCGTAGTGACTGTTGCACTGGACATGCTTCATGATGATTTGCTGCATGTTACAGGTCTCGATCCTCAACAGGTACCTGAACGCAATACCCGAATATCCGTGATACAACTGGACGATCCCCGGCTATCAATACAACAAAAACAAAGTTTACAGAAATCAGGTGTCCCGGTCAAAGAATTAGCAGTCAGGAAGGATGCTTTCTTCATGGGTGTACTGGGGCATGGAACTAATAAAAGGTTGTACATAGTCGGCAGCAACGGGAGAGGCACTGCCTATGGAATTCTGGAACTTTCGCGTAAAGCGGGCATTTCTCCCTGGGTCTGGTGGAGCGACGTTACGCCTCTCAGACAAAATAAACTTACCCTATTATCCGGTTTCAAAACTTTTCAAAGTCCTTCGGTAGAATACAGGGGCATTTTCATTAATGATGAGGACTGGACATTGCAACCCTGGAGCTGGAGACATTTTGAACCTTCCGAAATCAGTGGTCGTATCGGATTACGTACTTACAGAGAAATTTTCAAACTGCTGATGCGCCTGCGGGCTAATGCCATCTGGCCTGCTATGCATGGAAGTACCATTCCTTTTTATAATGTGACTGGAGCTAAAGAAGCTGCCGACAGTTGCGGAATAGTTATCGGAACATCGCACTGTGAACCTCTGATGCGCAACAACGTGGGTGAATGGGACGAGAAAAAACGCGGTTCGTATAATTACATCTCGAACAGGGAATCTGTCGCTGAATACTGGACCGAACGGCTGCAGGAAGTGAACAATCTGGAGAATATCTATACCATCGGGATGAGGGGTGTGCACGACGGCTCCATGGAAGGTGTAAAAACAATGCGTGAAAAAACCGATGCGCTTCAACAGGTTATTTACGACCAGCGAAATTTGCTGAAGCAATACACCAATCCGGACATTGAGCAAATACCACAGCAGTTCGTACCTTACAAGGAAGTACTTGAAATCTACGAAAATGGTCTGGATGTGCCCGAAGATGTGATGCTTACCTGGTGCGACGACAATTATGGTTATATGACACGTCTGAGCGATACCGAACAGCAAAAACGAAGCGGAGGCGCTGGGGTGTATTATCACCTGAGTTACTGGGGTCGTCCGCACGATTATTTGTGGCTCACTACCACACAGCCAGGCCTGATTTACAACGAAATGCGTGAAGCTTATAACCACAATGCCCGCCGGTTGTGGATAGCGAATGTACATGACCTGAAACCTGCTGCGTATGACCTTGAATTTTTCCTCGACATGGCCTGGGACATTCATTCCATCACTCCTTCAACCATCAACGAACATAAAAAGAATTGGCTTATCCGTGAATTCGGCGAAACAGCCGGAAATATACTGATGCCAGCCATGCTTGAATTTCATCGGCTGTGCGGCATCCGTAAACCGGAGTTTATGGGATGGAACCAGGTTGAGTTGGACAAAAAGGTTTACAACAGAGGCTGGTCGCCCGTCACAGACACTCAGTTTAGTCTGACGGAGTTTGGCGGAGAACTGGACAGGTATCTCGAAGCCTATGATGAAATAAAACAAATAGTTACCGAAGCCGAAAAATTCATTCCTGCCGGGCGGAAAGATGCTTTTTTTTCACACATAAAATATCCGGTTTTTTCTGCTGCGGCCATGAGCACCAAAATACTTGAAGCCCAGCGCGCCAGATCAGTTGCTTCCGGCAATTACGATGCAAAACGGTGGAATCGCGATCACCGGCTAATGATAGCATGCGCAAAGAGCATGCATGCTTTTCAGGAAATCCGCCGTCTGACCGACTACTACAACAACGGGATGGCAGGAGGAAAATGGAAATATTCTATGGTATACAATCCCCGCGATTTGTATGTGTTTTATGCACCTACACTGCCATTGGCGCCAACAGATAAGGAAATTGAAAAGTACGCAGGGTATGAAAATGCCAAATCAGAACCGCTGGAAAAAATTGCCGGTGATGATTTTATTGCATCCAATGCCTGCGACTTCAGTAAAGCAACCGAAGGTACGGTAATCATTCAATCGCTCGGACACAGCATGAAAGCCGTTTCACTGCCTAAGAATGGTTCGCTGACTTTTGAGTTTGAAAGTCCGTCGGAAGGTGAAGCCGTTTTGCGTACGGCAGTAATCCCTACACAGCCCAACGATAAAGGTGATATCCGATTCAGTGTTAGCATTGATGGTAGTGAGCCGCTCGTTTGTTCTTACCGTGAAAAATTCCGTTCCGAAGTGTGGAAGGAAAACGTGTTGCGGGGTCAGGCTATACGCAATACCATGTACCGGATTTCGAAAGGAAAACATACGCTGGTTATTAAAGCTTTGGATAACCACGTACTCATTGATCAGTGGATGCTCGATTTCAAACCGGAACGCCGTTTTTACATGTTTCCATTGAGTGCATCTTACTGATTACCTGTTTGATTTATATTTAGTAAATTCAGTAAAATTTATATAGCACAGTTTATGTTGTTATATGGTAAAAAAATAATATTCTTATGAAAAAAACCGGGATTTTTATACTTGCGGCAGTTTTTTGTTTCAATCTTTCAGCTCAGAATGGCCGCAAAGTAATCAGCATGGACAAGGACTGGCGGTTTAAAACAGGAACGTTTCAGGAAGCTGTAAATCCTTCTTTCGATGATTCTGATTGGCGTCAGCTCGATGTACCTCACGACTGGAGCATCGAAGGCCGTTACAACAAATACAATAAAACAGGACGCGGAGGCGGTTATCTGCCTTCAGGTGATGGCTGGTACCGGAAAACATTCACCATTTCCGAAACAGAAAAATCACGGAAAATTCTGATTCAGTTTGACGGTGTGATGGCAAACAGCGAAGTGTATATCAATGGGAAATTGCTGGGAAAGCAGCCTTATGGGTACACTTCATTTGAATATGACATGTCTGAGCATATCCTTTTCGGCGAAAATAGTAAAAACGTGCTGACAGTTCGCGCCAATAACATCCCGCAACCGGCATCACGGTGGTACACGGGCGCCGGAATTTACCGCCATACCCGGATAATTATCAAGAATCAGGTTCATATTGCTCATTGGGGCGTATTTGTGACCACACCGGAAGTAACTGCTGCAAAAGCAAATTTAAAGGCTAACATTCAGCTGGATAATAAAACAGAAAAGCTCAAAACCGTAACCGTGAAATCCACCGTCATTGATTTTAACGGCAAAGAGGTCAGGTCGGTTTCTGTGTCAAAAAAAATCCCGGCAAATTCTTCCCTGAATTTTGACCAGAATATTACTATTGCCAAACCGGTACTGTGGAGTACGGAAAATCCGGTTTTGTACTCACTGGTTACTCAGGTTCTCGAAGGGAAAACGCTGCTGGACAACGAAACCAACACGTTTGGCATCCGAACCATCCGTTACGATGCGGAAAAAGGATTTTTCCTGAATGAAAAACCGATGAAAATGTACGGTGCCTGCCTTCACCACGATGGTGGCGGAGTAGGAGCGGCTGTGCCGCTCGGCGTATGGGAATACCGCTTTAATAAACTGAAAGAAGTGGGAATTAATGCCATCCGTACGGCTCACAATCCGATGGCGCCTGAATTTTACGACCTCTGCGACCGGATGGGAATGCTGGTGATGAATGAAAATTTTGACACATGGGAATATACCAAAAATCCGCACGATTACCATCTTTATTTCAACGACTGGTGGGAAAAAGACCTCACAGCCATGATTAAGCGTGACCGGAATCATCCTTCGGTAGTGCTCTACAGCGTGGGAAACGAAATACGCGATAACCTGAACAACGAAGACGGATTCAGAAAATACAGGCAGCAGCAGGATCTCATTCACAAACTCGACCCGACCCGTCCCGTGACCATGGCGCTCTTCCGACCCAATGTTTCGGGTGTGTACAATAATGGTTTTGCAGATATGATGGACATCGTGGGGCAGAATTACCGTCCCGCCGAACTGCTGGCAGCTCACGCGCAGAATCCCAAACGCAAAGTCATTGGAACTGAAAATGTACACGATGTGGAAACCTACGTGGCGCTTCGCGACAACGAATTTATGTCCGGACAATTCCTGTGGGCCGGATTTGATTACCTGGGTGAAGCGCTCTGGCCGCAGATTTCATTTGCCGAAGGTTTGTTTGACCGTGCCGGAGGTATCAAACGCAATGGTCTGCTCCGGAAAGTATGGTGGGGAGGGAAACCTGCCATATCGGTTATCAGGAGGGCAGATAATGTCGGACGCGGAGATTGGGTGCACGACTGGACTCCCATGGATCCGATAACGTACGAAGAAGCCTATATCGAGGTTTTCTCCAATGCGGAGGAAGTGGAATTGTTTGTCAACGACGTATCGCAGGGAGTCTGGAAAGTTTCGAAAAACCACGAACCTATCCGGAAAAACATCAATTTCTTCAAAGGCGAATTACGTGCCGAAGCAAGAATAAATGGAAAAGTGGTAGCCACAGAGATACATAAAACCGCCGGTTATCCGGCCAAAATAAAACTTATACCGCATAAAACATCCATTTCCAATAATGGAGAGGATGTATCGTATGTGAAAGCTGTGGTGACCGATGAAAACGGAGAACGGGTGCCTGATGCCGATCATCTGATAGAATTCACGATTGAAGGTGCCGGAAAAATTATTGCTACCGACAACGGCGACGTGCTAAGCCACGCATCCTTCAAAACTAATGAACGAAACGCCTGGTACGGTGAATGTTATGCCATCGTAAAAGCCTCTGAAGACAAAGGTACTATAAAAATTACAGCGAAAGCGGAAGGAATTGAGGGAAAAGCCAGTACCGGGATTGAAGTGAAATAACCAGTTGGCAGTGTTCTGCTTAAAATGATGAAAAAAGTAATTTTGATGTTTTTTGTATCACTTGTCGCTGCAAGTGCTCTGGCCAAAAGCTATTACATAGCACCCGACGGCAGTGATTCCTCCGGCAACGGTTCCGTTTCGTCGCCTTATGCCACCCTGATGAAAGCACATCAGTATGTACTGGCCGGTGATACGGTATTTATGCGTGGTGGAACCTATAAAATTACTGAATCGCAGATTTATCTCAAATCGGGCATCTGGGCTTACATCAATTATTTGGATAAAAGCGGTTCATCGGCTTCAAAACGTATTTATTACTGGGCATATCCGGGTGAAAAACCTGTCATTGACATGTCGGCTGTAAAACCGGCGGGATACCGTAATATTGTTTTTTATGTGAAAGGTTCCTGGCTGCATTTCAAAGGGCTGGAAATTACCGGTACTCAGGTAACCATAACGGATCATACCCAAAGCGAATGTTTCCGCAACGAAGGTGGCAGCAATAATATCTACGAACAGTGCGTCATGCGCGATGGGATGGCAATTGGATTTTACCTGACTAAAGGTGCCAATAATCTGGTTCTCAACTGCGACGCCTTCAATAACTGGGACAGTGTATCCGAATCGGGCAGAGGCGGAAATGTGGATGGCTTTGGTTTTCATGGTAATAAAGGCAGCACGGGTAATGTGATTCGGGGCTGCCGTGCCTGGCTCAACAGCGACGATGGTTACGACTGTATTAATAATGCAGAAAATGTGACATTTGACAATTGCTGGGCTTTTTACAACGGTTATTCGGCCGGATTCGTTAGCCGGGGCGATGGCAACGGTTTCAAAATAGGAGGATATGGACAGGCACCGTCGGTGGCTTCGTTACCCAATCCGATTCCGGCTTATACAGTGAAATTCTGTATGGCATACCGCAATAAGGCAAATGGCTTCTACGCCAATCACCACGTTGAAACCGGCAGCAACTGGTTTAATAATTCAGCATACCGCAACTCAACCAATTTCAATATGTTGAGCCAGAAAATCACCAAAAGTACCAAAACCGGTAACGATACAACGCTTGATTGCCCGGGGCTAAGGCACGTGCTGAAAAATAATCTTTCATTTAAGTATTCATCGCAACGGGATACCCTCAACCTGGGTTCTTCTGTCAATGTTTACAATTCATTTTCACCCGGTATCAGTGTACTGGTAAATAGCTCTGACTTCGTGAATGTAAGCGAACCGGAACTGATTACATCCAGAAATGCTGACGGGAGTTTGCCGGACATCGGTTTTATGAAACTGATTGCTACCAGCGACCTGATTGACAAAGGTCAGAACCTTGGTTTCGCATATTCCGGTGCAGCCCCCGATTTGGGAGCATTTGAATATCAGCAACAAACACCGGTGGACGTTTTACCCGTAAAATCACTGCTCATTTATCCCGATCCGGTAAGCGATATACTGAATTTCACCGGCAGTGCGGATAAGAATATCGAAATTTTCAATTGTGAAGGAAAAAGAATGCTCAATCTTAACGTGACATATTCCGTTGACGTATCCTATTTGCCCTCGGGCATTTATATTATCAGGATAAAGACTGAGAATGAAAAACCTTTAGTCTCGAGATTTATTAAAAAATGAGCATCCGGACAAATGAAGTGAATGAAACCATGAAGAAAAAACTCTTTTTTTTATTTTTAATAATTTCCTTAATCTCCGGCGGAGTAAGCGGCAAATCGGCTATTAACAGATATAAGCTGGTTTCGCGAAATAATCCACGGCTTACCGCAGTCGATACGCTTGGCGCTTTTACTGTTGGGAATGGGGAATTTGCCTGTACGGTTGATATTACTGGTCTGCAAACTTTTCAGAAAGATTACAGCAAGGGAATGCCCCTGGGCACTCAAAGTCAGTGGGGATGGCACAGATTCCCCAATGTGAACGGGTACAAACCGGCCGAAGCGCTGAAAAACTATAATTTCGGGAGAGGAAAAATGGAGCCTTACGCTGTTCAGTTCAGTGAAAAAGGACGGCAACAGGAAGCGGCTGACTATTTCAGAGCCAATCCGCACAGGCTGCATCTGGGAATAGTGGGATTTGAGTTCGAAGGCGTTGCCCTGGATGATATAAAAAATCCTGTTCAGACACTGGATTTATGGAACGGAGCAATCAGAAGCCGGTTTGAGGTGAAAAATACCAAGTATGAAGTTCAAACGGCCTCACATCCTGCAGCCGATCAGATCGCAGCAAGAGTGAGCACCCGGGGCGAAAAACCTGCCATCAAAATTCAGTTTCCATACCCTACCGGGGCGCACACCGACGATGCCTGTAACTGGAATGCTTCTGATAAACACAGTTCGGTTATTGTTCGGAAAACAGAAAATTCGGCACTGATAAAACGTGAACTGGACAGCACGGTTTATTTTGTGAATATAACGTGGGAAAACAAAGCCCGGCTCGTTGAAAAAGCGAAGAATTATTTTGTCCTTCAATCTGATGGAAATGAGTTGAGTTTTACCTGCAGGTTTACTACCGTGCAGCCTGAAAATTCCAACCCGGCGGCGGAACAAACATTTGCTGCTTCCGCGAAGTTTTGGAACCATTTCTGGAAAGATGGTGCTGCGATGGATTTTTCTGATTGTACCGATCCCCGGGCCAAAGAACTGGAGCGAAGGGTGGTGCTGAGCCAGTATCTGCTGGCCGTACAATGTTCCGGCACTACACCGCCTCAGGAAACGGGGCTGACGTATAACTCATGGTACGGAAAATTTCATCTCGAAATGATCTGGTGGCATCAGGCTCAGTTTGCGTTGTGGAACAGGCCGGAGATGCTCGAAAAAACACTCAGCTGGTACAAAACAGCCGAACCCACAGCCCGCGAAATTGCCCGAAGACAGGGCTTTAAAGGTGTCCGGTGGATGAAAATGACCGATCCGACAGCTTCGGAAGCTCCTTCCGGTGTGGGTAGTTTCCTTATCTGGCAGCAGCCTCATATCATTTACATGGCAGAATTGATTTATCGAAGTCATCCGTCGCCCGAAACTCTGAAAAAATATGGCAAACTGGTGGACGAAACGGCTGCGTTTATGTATTCTTTTGCTGATTATGAAAAGGAAAAAGACCGCTTTGTGCTGAAAGGCATTATTCCGGCACAGGAAACACTGCGTGCCTCCGAAACTGTCAATCCGCCTTTTGAGCTGTCGTACTGGTACTTTGCTATGAATGTGGCGCAAAAATGGAGGGAACGCACGGGTGAAAAGCGTAATGCTGAGTGGGATCAACTGATCGCCAAACTTTCACCGCTCGCAGGTAACGCCGACGGCTTGTATCTGGCTGCCGAAACAGCTCCTGAAACTTATAACGACATCCGTTTTACATCCGACCACATGGCGGTACTTGGCGCTCTCGGGATTTTACCGGCAAACAGGCTGATAAATACCGGCTACATGAAAAATACACTCAACTGGATTTGGGACAACTGGAACTGGGATAAAACCTGGGGCTGGGATTATCCGATGACTGCCATGAACGCAGCGCGGACGGGCGAACCGGAAAAAGCAGTCGGTGCGCTGCTGATGGATAAACGAACAAATACCTATCTGGTAAATGGTCACAATTATCAGGATGCGCGGTTGCGGGTGTACCTGCCCGGAAATGGCGGATTGCTCACAGCCGTAGCCATGATGTGTGCCGGATGGGATGGCAGCCGGGGCAAAAATCCCGGTTTTCCGAAAGACGGCAGCTGGAATGTGAAATGGGAAGGATTGAAAAAAATGCCTTAGTGTTAAATATTTTGATGAAAAATGCTGGCCGGGCTTTCGTCTGAAATCAATTTTACGGAATGAATTTTAAAATAATAATAGCGCTTTCATATCTGCTGGTAGCTGCAACGAATTTTACGTCGGCCCAGCCACTTACTTCTGTCAATGAAGGAAAACACCGGCAGGAAAGAACATTGCGGTACATTCCGGATGGCAGGGATTTTGTTATTGTCAACGGAAAAAATAAATTCAACCGCGCGTTATACGGAGGAAATACCGGATTCAGGCTAGAAACCGGTGATATGCCGGAATTTGCTTTATATCTGCCCGGAATGGGTGGAAATCTGACTTTTTCACTTACCAATGGATTAAAAACAGTCCGGCTCACCGAAGCTGAAAGAATAGAATCCCGTTACCGGCACGGAAAAAGAATTTATACAATCACCGATTCGATACTGAAAAACGGAAAAATCATAATCGAAGCCATTGCGCTCTATGATACGGAAGGGGCTTTGTGGAAAATAACTTCAGAAAATGTACCCGTAAACATCCGGCTGAACTGGCGGTTTGGAGGAGCATCGAATACCCGTTTCTCACGTGAGGGCGATATGGGTGTGGATCCGGCTGATGCTTTCGAACTCAAACCACAGTACTGCACGGGAAACAAATACCTTATCAAAAAAAATGCATTTCATCTCGCTTTTGGACCCGGCAACAGTTTGAATTTATTCGGGATTTTCCCTGAAAAATCAAAATTAAAAACAGACGAACTCCCGGCATTGAATGGCACTGTCAGTTTAAAGAAAGAGCAATTCATCTGCATAGGCAGAGAAAATAATTTAAGAAAAAACGACTTAAAATCAACATTTGAGAGTGCAGAAAAAAACCGCAGCGAATTGGCTTCCCGAATCGTAATAAACACGCCCGATCCCTATTTCAATACCATTGGAGGAGCGCTGGCTGTTGCTGCTGATGCTATCTGGGATGGTGAAGTATGGCTCCACGGCGCTGTCGGGTGGCGCATGCAGCTTACAGGATGGCGGGCAGCCTACACGGGCGATTTCCTCGGCTGGCACGACCGCGCACGAACTCATTTTGACAACTATGCAGCCAGCCAGGTTACCGGAGTTCCTCAAACCATTCCGCATCCTGCGCAGGACAAAGAGCAGAATTTTGCACGTTCTGAAAAAAAGTGGGGAACTCCGCAGTACAGCAACGGATACATTTGCCGCAGTCCGGACCGCCCCAACCAGATGCACCATTACGACATGAATTTGTGCTATATGGATGAGTTGTTCTGGCACCTGAACTGGACAGGTGATCTGGCTTATGCCCGTAAAATGTGGCCGGTCATCACCCGTCATTTAGCGTGGGAAAAAATGAACTACGATCCTGACAACGACGGACTCTACGATGCTTATGCCTGCATCTGGGCCAGTGATGCACTGTATTACAACAGCGGAGCAGTCACTCATTCCACAGCATACACTTACCGTTCAAACAAAATGGCTGCCCTGGTTGCCGAAAAAATAGGTGAAAACTCTGCCCGGTATCGTCAGGAAGCAGAGAAAATAGAGAAAGCCATCGAAAAAACGCTGTGGCTGGATAAAAAAGGACACTGGGCTGAATATAAGGATTTTATGGGATTGAAAAGGCTTCATGAGAGCGCTGCAGTATGGTCTGTGTATCATCCGGTCGACAGCGAAGTTGGCAACGGATTTCAGTGGTATCAGGCTACTCAATACGTTGATAATGAGATTCCCCATATTCCTGTAAGGGCGAAAGGACTCAGCGATGAAGGTTTCATGACCATTTCCACCACCAACTGGTTTCCCTACTCATGGAGCATCAACAATGTGGCTTTCGCCGAAGTAATGCACACGGCGCTTTCCTTTTTTCAGGCGGGAAGAAATGAGGAAGCATTCAAATTGCTGAAAAGCTCGGTCCTCGACGGGATGTATCTGGGCGGAAGTCCCGGTAATTTCGGACAGGTGAGCTTTTACGATGCCGCCAGGGGAGAATGCTACCGTGATTTTGGCGATCCAATCGGTGTAGCATCGCGCGTATTCGTTCAGGGATTGTACGGAATAAGCCCCGATGCACTCAACAAAAGAATGATTATTAAGCCCGGATTTCCCCAAAACTGGGATTTCGCGCAGTTGAAAACACCCGACATTTCCTTTGATTACAAAAGAATCGATGGTGTGGAATTTTCCGAAATCTATCAGATCAAATGCAGTTTAGACAATATCGATTCGGTGGAAATGCAAATTCCGGCAATATGTAACCGCGTAAGGAACATCACGGTAAATGGTCTGGAAACCAAATGGATAGTCAATGAAAAATCAATCGGAAAACCGATGATAACGGTATTTTTTCCTGTCCGGAAAGGGGTTGGGAGTGAGGTGAAAATTGATTGGTCCGGGGATAAAATATCAGTCAAAAAACCTGGCAGAAAAATATATCGCGAGGGTGACAAACTTGATTTTGAAAACGGATACGCTATTGTTGACATGTATGACCCTCAGCAGGTGCTCGGAAAAAACGCAACTGTTTCAGAGTCCAAATTTGTGAATGCAGAGATATCCGGAAATTCAGGATTTCATTCGATATTCGTTAAAAACAAATCGGGTGATATGATCTGGTGGATGCCGGTAAATATCGAAATCAAAAGAGATGAAAGTTCACGCACTCCCGGTTTTTCCAAAGTAGTCTCAGCTAAGTGCGAGCCGGTAAACATCGATGCTTATTTTAATGCTTCGGTAACCGATATCTTTAAGAATCAATATCTTACACCCCGGTCTCCTTATACCACCCTGCAACTTCCGTTGCAGGGAATCGGCGAATGGTGTCACCCGAAAATGACAGCCGCGATAAATGATGCAGGCATGAGAAATAAGATTCAGAACAATCTGCTTGAAACTCCTTTTGGTTTTCATTTCCGCACACCAAAAGAAGGTAAAAATATCGTTTTCATTTCGCTGTGGGATAATTATCCGGATGAAATTGACCTGCAGCTTTCAGGCAGGGCTACCAACGCATATCTGCTGATGGCCGGAAGCACCAATCACATGCAGAGCCACATAGCGAACGGCTCCGTAACCGTTTTTTACAATGACGGAAGTGCTGAAAATGTGGATTTAATCAATCCCGGCAACTGGTGTCCCATCGAGCAGGATTATTTTGTGGACGACCATGCATTCCGGATCAAAGGTGAAAGGCCTTATCGCCTTCATCTGAATTCCGGTTTAGTCTCCAATAATCTTGGGGAAGACCTTGGAATCCGGGGTGTTTACGGCCGTTCGATAGATGGCGGAGCCGGTGTTTTACTGGATATTCCGCTGAATCCGGTGAAGGAATTAAGCCATTTGTCGCTCAGAACTTTATCAAATGATGTTGTGACAGGAATAATGTCAGTAACTTTGCAAAGACCGTAAATGAACGGTTTCGTGATGGAAACGTATTATTTACCTTTTTTGATTTGATTTCATGGAAAGGGTTCATCAAAAGAATGGAATTAAATTACAGGTTATTTTTCGTATTTTTGTAACGGCTGAAGTTTAGGCTATGATGCTCCGGACCTTTGCGGAGCAACTCCTGACAGAGAATTCTATGCAGCTGAATTGCAGGATTATACTGATACTTTTATTCATATTATTTTTTAAATTATTTTTCTAAAAAACCAGAATTAATCCCTTTTAGTCTGGAGATTTTCAATATGAAAACAAAATATTTTCTGCTTACATTTTTTTCGCTTTTTATTCTGGTGGCTGTCAATCCGGTTGTTGCCGTAAAAAGAAACATGGAATACCTTGACCGTGGATTAATTGCTGTAAAAGTGACTAATGGAGTTTTCTTAAGCTGGCGTTTTCTGGGTACCGACAATCCGGGCATCGGTTTTAATCTGTACCGAAACGATACCAAAGTTAATTCCGCTCCAATAATCAATGCGACTAACTACACCGATTTAAGCGGACTTATCTCTGACGAATATAAAATTTTACCGGTAATAAACGGAACAGAAGATACAACAGCAGTGAAAACCGTCGTTCCGTGGGCGCAGCAATATAAAACCATCAGGCTGAATCGTCCGGCGGGAGGTATTACTCCGCCCAATAAATACGGGAGCGTGGGGAAAGCTGCAACAGCCAGTTTTCCGAAGGGACAGCCTTACAGCTACACACCGGGCGACTGCAGCGTAGGTGATCTGGATGGTGATGGCGAGTATGAAATCATTGTGAAATGGGAACCGACAAATTCACAGGATAATTCCTATTATGGCATTACCGGAAATGTGTACCTGGATGCCTATAAACTGGATGGAACCCAACTATGGCGCATTGGTTTAGGTGAAAACATCAGAGCAGGTGCACACTATACCCAGTTTCTGGTTGCCGATTTCGACGGGGATGGTTTGGCAGAGGTTATTTGCAAAACAGCACCCGGAACAACCGATGGAAACGGTAATTACGTAATCATGGGCAGTGACAATCCGCAGGCTAAATATCGCAGCAACGATACTACCCAAATATCCGGGTCGAAAATGCTCGGAACGGTGCTGAACGGCCCGGAATACCTCACACTGTTTGATGGCCTCACGGGTGCAGAGCTGAATACAGTTGCATACAATCCTCCGAGAGGAAGTTTATCGGCCTGGGGTGACAGCTACGGAAACAGAAGCGACCGCTTTCTGGCTTGCACAGCTTATCTGGATGGTATAAATCCGAGTGCGGTAATGTGCCGGGGATATTATTCCAGAACAACCTTAACTGCTTATGATGTCCGGGACAGAAAGCTCGTTCAGCGCTGGTTTCACAATTCAATTACAAGCGGAACAGGTGCTTACGGGCAGGGAAATCACAACTTAAGCGTAGCCGACGTGGACAGCGATGGAAAAGATGAGATAATATACGGTGCCTGTGCCATTGATGACAACGGTTCGCTGCTTTACAGAACCGGGCTTGGACATGGCGATGCCATGCATGTGTCCGAAATGGATTTGGAAAACCCCGGACTGGAAGTCTGGTCGGTTCATGAAGACAAAAGTGCGGCTTATGGATTCGAACTTCACGATGCCCGGACAGGAAAGATACTTTGGGGCACAAAAACCAGCTCCGATGTAGGCCGTGGAATGGCAGGCGATATCGATGACAGATATCCGGGTTTTGAAATGTGGAGTACAGGCGCTGCCGGAGTTTATTCTTCAAAAGGAGTTCAGATTTCAACTTCACGGCCTTCTGTAAATTTCAGGATTTACTGGGACGGCGATTTGCAGGACGAACTCCTGGACGGAACCCGGATCACTAAATGGACGGGGAGCGGAACTACAACCTTGCTGCAAGGCTCCGGAGTTTCTTCCTGCAACAGTACCAAATCAACACCAAATCTGAGCGCCGACTTATTCGGCGACTGGCGCGAAGAGTTGATTCTGTGGACAACAGACGATTCGGCCGGCTTGCGGATTTATACTACTACAGTACCCACACAGCACAAACTTTTCACGCTCATGCACGATCCGGTTTACCGGCTCGGAATTGCCTGGCAGAATGCGGCATATAATCAGCCTCCGCATCTTGGTTTTTATATCGGCGGCGGACTCACAAATCTTATCATGCCTGATATCAATACTGTAAAATACAAAGAAAGCAACACAGGCTTCCAATCCGTTAATGATAAACAAATTGCACGAATATTCTCTCAGGGCGGCAATATACACATCGTGGCTGATGAGGAAATTCAATCCGTCGAAGTGTATTCTGTATTGGGCAAACTGTTGCACAGTAATTACCGGATAAATAAAACGGAATATCTGCATCCGTTGAATTCCGGCGAAAAAGTATTAATTGTAAGAATTAAGACCAAATCACATTATCAAAATTTGAAAGTGATTAACCGATAAACAAGTTTTTTACAATCGCAAAATGTTGATAAACAAATGATTACAAGATGTTCAATCAAAAATAACATGAAACGGGCATGATTACGGGTATTCACCAAAGACAATGAATTAAAAATCAACGAGACAACTAAAAAAATAAACTCTTTCGGGTTAAAATCTGACATGCGGGTTCTCCCGATAATTCGGGACAAGCTGTGTCTCCTTTTAAAAACAATTATTTACACATGAAAAAATTTGTTGCTATTTCGCTGTTATTATTGCTGAGTTTCAGCATCAGCGCCCAAAACCAGTCAACTGCCTGGAAGAAATTATACCCTGCCATTCAGAAAAATATTAAGGCTCCGGTGTTTCGCAAAGCTCAGTTTGATATACGCGATTTTGGAGCTGTAGCCAACGATACCACTGTGCTCAATACTGAAGCCATCAACCGGGCGATTGCCACATGCAGTCTGCGTGGTGGCGGTTCAGTGATTGTGCCCGCCGGAGTTTGGTTTACTGCCCCGCTGACACTGAAAAGTAACGTTAATCTTCACGTTCAGGAAGGTGCGACCTTACTTTTTACTACCAATCCGAAGTATTTTCCGGTTGTGCTTACCCGCTGGGAAGGCATGGATTGCTATAACCTTCAGCCACTTATTTATGCCTACGGCGAAACCAACATTGCTATTACCGGCAAGGGAACGCTGGATGGAGCATCGTCTAACGAAAACTGGTGGAAAAAGTGTGGCGCTGCTTCTTTTGGCTGGAAAGAGGGAGATATTTCCCAAAGAACAGGCCGTCCGAAACTTATGCAGTGGAACAACGACAAAGTTCCCGTTTCGATGCGCATAATGAATAAGAATGACGGTATGAGACCCCAGATGATTAACTTTTATCTTTGTAACAATGTACTGATAGAGGATGTCAAAATTCTAAGATCACCTTTCTGGGTAATTCACCCGCTACTTTGCAACAACGTAACTGTACGTGGTGTGCATGTGGAAAATGACGGACCGAACGGCGACGGATGCGATCCGGAATCGTGCTCCAATGTGCTGATCGAAAACTGCTACTTCAATACCGGCGACGATTGCATTGCCATAAAATCAGGACGCAACAACGACGGACGCCTGTGGTCGAAACCCAGCGAAAATATCATTGTCAGAAATTGTGAAATGAAAAACGGGCACGGCGGAGTGGTGATTGGAAGTGAAATTTCAGGCGGATACAAGAACCTGTTCGTGGAAAACTGCAGGATGAACAGCCCGCTGCTCGACCGCGTTATCCGGATTAAAACCAATACATTACGCGGCGGAACAATTGAAAATGTATTTGTGAGAAATGTTGAAGTTGGCGAGTGTAAAGAAGCTGTTTTACACATCAATCTGTTGTACGAGCCTCGTGAGATAGGTGAAAGGGGCTTTATTCCTGTTATTCGCAATATAAATATTGACAATGTGACATCCCGGAAAAGCCAGTACGGTGTCTATATCGATGCGCTGCCTGAGCAAACTACTGTATTTGATATCAACGTCAGCAACAGTCAGTTTGATGGTGTAAAAGCCGGGAACAGATTTACAGGGATGATTGAAAATGTGAAATTTGACAATTTGAGAATAAACGGAGAACTGATGGAAGCATATCCGTTGAAAAAGAAAAACTAAATCCCGGCGATTGCCGCAATTTCTGTTTTTATCAAATAAAGCAGTCTATAAATCATTTTTGTAACCTCTCTTTTTTCGAAAAGGATTATTTTTGTGGAGTTGAATAGTCCGAAAAGCCAAAATTATATCCTTAAGCTAACGACGGACGGTTACCTTATTGTACCAAAAAATGAAACACACTTTTTGCATCCTGAGATACTTCGGGTTGTTTATTTTATCCTTATTGCTAAATCCTGCCATACAGGCTCAGCAATTGATGCCTTCGGGAAAAGCTGAAAATGAAAAAATCTCGTTAAACGGCGTCTGGAAGTTCAGATTATATATCGCATCAACGATCGGTCAGGACACTTTGTTTTATCAACCCCGATTTGATACATCCAAATGGTCGGACATAACAGTTCCCGGACACTGGGAATTGCAGGGATTTTCAAAGCCGTACTACGGAAAAGTGAGAGTGGATGGCACCGGACTTTATCGCCGGGAATTCTCTATTCCGGCATCATGGAACGGAAATCCTGTTTATATGGCTTTCGATGGTGTTTTGTACGGTTATTCGGTGTGGGTAAACGGGAATTTTGCTGGAAAATTCACCAGCGCTTACAACAGACACACGTTCGATATTTCAAAGTTTGTGAAAGCCGGAGAGAAAAATATTCTGGCAGTAAGAGTCGATAAATTGCCACGTGGCTGGGAATTCGATATTTTCGATTGCTGGTCAGTTTCGGGGATTTACCGGGATGTTACTCTTTTCACTCTGCCCAACGTGCACATCAATGACGTGGTTGTGAAAACGCATCTAAATGGCAGTTTTGCAACGTTGGATTTGAAAACCATTCTCGAGAGAACATCCAATTCTAAATTCTCAAACAAGCTGGAAGTGTCGGGCAGATTATTGGATGAAAATGGAAAAGTGGTAAAAGAATTTGCGCTGGAAAAATTCGAACCAAAACTCAAAAGCGACAAAAAAACCTTTATCTGCAATGTTCAGATTGATAATCCCAAACTCTGGACGTCAGAAACGCCTCATCTTTACAACCTCGAAATTCTGGTGAAGGATAAGAATAAGATGTTGCAGCAATATTCTCAAAAAATCGGAATTCGTGAAATCACCTGGGACAATGCCGTTCTCAGGCTAAATGGAACGCCTGTAAAATTACGTGGTGTGGATCATCACGATCTTACTCCGGTAAACGGACGCGCTGTAACCGAAGCAGAAATTTTGCAGGATTTGAAACTGATGCGCGAGGCGAATATCAATTTCATCCGCACGTCGCATTATCCGCCGCATCCGCGCTTGCTCGAGTTGTGCGACTCGCTTGGTTTCTATGTGATGGACGAAGTTCCGTTCGGCTGGGGCGATGATTTGCTCACGGACAAATCTTATCTTCCAAATCTGCTGACCCGTGCACAGTCAACGGTTGAACGTGATAAAAACCATCCATGCATCCTTATCTGGAGCATTGGAAACGAAAATCCGTTCACACCGATATGCTTTGAAGCTGGAAAAAAGGTGAAAGCCTTGGACGAAACACGCCCGATTTGTTATCCGCAGGTGGGAAGTTATTTCGGAAAAAATTTTTCAAATAATATTCCTGATTCGGTAGACGTTTTGGCACCACATTATCCGCGGGTTAACGACCTGAAAAATTGGGCTGTGAAGTTTGAAAAACCGATGATTGTTTCCGAATACGCGCACTCTTTCGGGCTCGATTTTGGAACGATGGAAGACGAATGGGAAATCATGTATGCCAGTCCGAAACTCGCCGGAGGAGCTATTTGGCATTTTTTTGATCAGGGAATTTTACGTACTTCTGATAAAAAAATATCGAAAAACGAATACACCGAATATGTCTGGAAAGACTCGCTGACGTATTACGATACCGGTGAAATTCGTGAGGGCGTGGATGGAATTGTATATGCCGACAGAACACCTCAGGTGGATTACTGGCAGGTGCGAAAAGTGTATTCGCCCGTGATGCCATTGGGCGATACGCTGGTTTATAACAAAGAAAATTCGGGTCTTAGTTTCAAGCTGAACAACCGCTATGACTTCACAAATTTGTCGGAAATAAAATGCGACTGGGAACTTTATGCTGATGCAATGGTCCTGAAATCAGGTAATTGTAAGTTGGATTGTAATCCGCACGATACGACGCTGGTCACCATAAATACTGCTATTCCCGAAGGTTTGAATGCCGGTTATCTTTACCTGAAATTGAAATTTTCCGATAAGAAAAACTATCAGCTGAACGAAAAAGTATATACCATTTTAACCGGAGAAAAAGCAGAAAATCTGCTCGCCAAACTGACCGAAAAAATGCCGGAACCGGTGATGAAAAACAATCAGATTTCGTGTGAAAATTATACGCTCACTCTCTCAAGTCTGAATGGAAATTTGCAGTTGAATAATAAGGAAAATGAACCGGTTATTATCGGTGGGCCGTATGCTCGCATCAACCGAAAACCCACTATGGCATCCCGAAAATTGGGTGATTTTCTGCAGAAAAAAAACGAAGCAAGTTTTGAAAAAATCGCCTCCAAGACACAAAAAATATACTATAAATTTATCCGGAATAAACCACAGGAACCGTCGCTCAATGGGTATGTGGAATACGCTTTTTCAGATAGCGGATCCATCAAGATTAATTATCGTTTTATGCCTGATAGCGCACAAAAGATCAATACCACCGAAACAGGCATTTCGTTTTTACTTCCGGCGTCAATGACGGAGTTTCGTTGGATTGGAAAAGGACCTTACGCGTCGTATCCCGGCAAAACGCGCCTGAATGAGTTTGGAATTCATCATCTTACAGCTGCTGATATTTATTTTCAGGGAAACCGTGCCGGTGTGGATTGTGCCGTCTTTTCGGATAAAGCCGGAAACGGATTTGTTTTACTGGCAGACAAAGCCAATATTGCAGTAGAATGCACTCCCGAAGGGATTTTAGTAAGCCACAACGTGTATGTTTCAGGGCGATACAACAAAGGAAATACACCTGAATTGTTTTATTCGTTCGAAAATATTAAGGAAATGAACGGTTCTTTTATCATCGTTCCCATTGCTAAAAACTGGAAACCGGCATTAGAAAAATTAGTCGGGAAACCCGGCGAAAAAGTAATTCCTTTCACACCATTTTATAACAGTTACGATCAAAATTAATTCATTATAGTCATGAATTCAAGATATTTATTCATCGCATTTTTATTGTTTCCTTTCCTTTGCTTCAGCGCCAGCGCAGAAGTGACGCTTCCGAAAGTCATTTCATCCGGTATGGTGTTACAGCGCGGTACCAAAGTTCCCGTTTGGGGAAAAGCGGAGGCCGGAGAAAAGGTAACGGTGAGTTTTGCAGGACAAACCCTATCTGCTGTTACCGGTGAGGATGGAAAATGGCAGGTGATGCTTAAACCGCTGAAAATGAATGTTCAATCGGCTGATATGGTCATTTCAGGAAAGAACACAATAACGCTGACAAATATTTTAGTGGGTGATGTTTGGTTGTGTTCCGGGCAGTCCAACATGGAATATCCTTTCGATTACAGGCTGAAGAAGTATGCAACTCCCGTCAGGGGCCAAAATGTGGCTTTGGAGGAACTGTCGAAACCTAAATCAGATAAAATCCGATACCTCTTTGCCGAAAAACAAAACGATACAAAAGATATAAAATCGGTTGGCTGGATTACGCCAAACGATAGTGTACTGCGCAATGTTTCTGCCATTGGCTATTTTTTCGGAAAATATATTTATGAGGAAACGAATGTGCCGGTAGGGATCATTTCATCTTCATGGGGCGGAACTATGATTGAGGAATGGACGCCTGCGTGGGTGTACGAAAAATCGCCGGTTTTTGCCGGTCAGATTGACCCGAATGATAAAAAAATAAACGGGCGTGTAGCAGGTACAAAATTCCACAGTATGATACAACCCATTGTGCCATTTGCCGTTAAAGGAATGTTGTGGTATCAGGGTGAAACCAATTGTATGACCGAAGATCAGGCAACTTATCCGGAAAAGATGAAGCTGCTGCTCGAAACATACCGTTCGCTCTTCCGGAACCCAAAAATGCCTTTCTATTACGTTCAGATTGCGCCTTATTTATATTCAAAGCGCACCAATGATAAAACACAGCACACGCCCGAACTGCTGCCCCAATTTTGGGAAGCGCAGAGCAGATTTCTATCCGAACCGCGCACCGGAATGGTGGTAACGACCGATTTGGTCGATAAACTGACGGATATTCATCCTTCGTACAAATGGGAAGTTGCCCGCAGGCTTTCATTGTGGGCGTTAGCGAAAGATTACAACAAAAAGATTATTTATCAGTCGCCGGGTTATAAATCGATGAAGATAAAGGACGGAAAAATCATTCTTTCATTTAAAAATACCGGAAGCGGATTAATCAGTAAAGACGGTGAGGCTTTGTCCTGGTTTACCATTGCCGGAGCCGATGGAAATTTTGTGTCCGCGAAAGCGGAAATTAAAGGAAAAACGGTGGTGGTTTGGGCTGACGAAGTAAAACAACCTGCGATGGTACGATTTGCGTGGAACGAACGGGCAATGCCAAATTTATGCAATAAAGAAGGACTGCCCGCGATGCCATTCCGAACCGCAAAATAACTGTTTTCATTAAAAAAACTAAGTAAAATTTGAATATAAAAAAGAAAACATTTTAGTTGTTTTTATTGCCGATCTAACAGATTATGATACCTGTTTTTAGACTGTTTAATAAACCCGGCAATATATTTTTCACCATTAATCTGATTTACAATGAAAAGAATCTGGATATTAGGATTGTTTGTTCTTTGTGCTTTTACAACAGTAGTTGCGCAGGACAAGCCTGTGTACCGGAAATATGCTCCCTTCAGAAAAATAAAAATAGCTTGCGTAGGCAACAGCATCACAGAAGGCGCTTGTGCATCCGACAGAGTAAACAAAGGATACGTGGGCGTTTTGAGAGATATGCTTGGTGATGCTTACGAGGTTGGCAATTTTGGAGTTAGCGGTGCAACGGCGTGCCGGGGAACTTACAAGCCTTATGAAGGTCTCGAAGCATTTACAAAAGCGAAGGAATTTCAGCCGGATATTGTGACGATTGCTCTTGGAACGAACGATTCGCAGCCTGCCGTATGGAATACAGGAACATTTGCTGCAAGTTTTGAAAAGGACCTGTCGTGGTTGTGTGACCAGTTTCTCGGTCTGCCCTCAAAACCGGCAGTTTATCTTTGTCTTCCCATTCCGGTTGTGCCCAATCCAAACTGGAAACACCAGCCCAAAGTCATAGCTGATGAAATTATCCCCATTATCAGACGGGTAGCTAAAAACAAAGGCTTGCATATCATCGATTTGCATACTCCGCTGACAGGTAAACCTGAATATTATGCCGATTTTCTTCATCCGAATGATGCGGGTCATCAGGTTATTGCCGAACTGATTTACAAAACTCTCAAACCAGGATATGATTTTTCAAAACTGAAACGGGAGAAATTAAACCGCGGATTGGTGGCTGTGCGTGAAAACGACAGCACCGTCAATATCAGCTGGCGCTATTTATCGGCTGACAAAACGGGTACAACATTCGATGTGTTCCGGAATGGACAGAAAATCAACAATATGCCCGTTTCGAATACCACATATTACAAGGATTTGAAAGCTGCTCCGGGTAAACTGACCTATGAAATCAAATCTTCAAATACCACTGACAAAACTATCAAAGAAACCTGCTCATTCGAAATTGCTGAAAATTCACCCGATTATATCAATATTCCGCTCGATGTGCCCCAGGGCAATATCAGCCCGACTGGACAACCGAATTTTTATACCGCCAACGATGCCAGCACAGGCGATGTCGACGGAGACGGAGAATATGAAATAATTCTGAAATGGGATCCATCCAATGCTCACGACAATGCTCATGACGGATATACAGGCAATGTACTGTTCGATTGCTACAAACTGAACGGAAAAAAGCTTTGGCGTATTGATTTGGGTAAAAACATCAGAGCAGGAGCACATTATACGCAATTCATGGTGTATGATCTGGATGGTGACAATAAAGCTGAAATGGTGGTAAAAACCGGAGATGGAACGGTTGATGGACAGGGTAATGTGATAGGAGATAAAAACGCAGACCACCGGAATGAAGTCGGACGAATTCTGACTGGTCCCGAATATCTGACCGTTTTCGAGGGACTGACTGGAAAAGCTTTGCAAACAATAGATTATATCCCACCGAGAGGCAATCTGAGTAATTGGGGAGATGTTGAAGCCAACCGCTCCGACCGTTTTCTGGCCGGTGTGGCTTATCTTGATGGAGAATATCCCAGCGTGGTTATGTGCAGAGGATATTACACGCGTTCTGTTTTGGCAGCGTTCGACTGGCGCAACGGAAAATTCACCAGCCGGTGGGTTTTCGACACGGACACGCCGGGTAATGAAGCCTATGAAGGACAGGGAAATCATAATCTCAGAATTGGTGATGTGGACGGCGATGGTTGTGATGAAATTGTTTACGGAGCGTGCGTTATTGATAATACGGGTAAAGGATTGTACTCAACCGGTATGGGCCATGGAGATGCCTTGCACATGACTGCTTTTGATCCTTCGAGCCGAAAACTCCAGGTTTGGGATTGTCATGAAAACAGACGAGATGGTTCCTCCTTCCGGGATGCCGAAACGGGAAAAATTATTTTTCAGGTAAAAAGTGATATCGACGTAGGACGTTGTATGGCAGCCGATATCGATCCAAATCATAAAGGGGTGGAAATGTGGTCTATAGCTTCCGAAGGAATACGAAACATAAAGGGAGAAGTGATAAATCCAACTACACGTGGCGTTTCAATCAATATGGCATGCTGGTGGGACGGCGATTTGTCACGCGAACTGCTTGACGGAACACGTATTTCGAAGTACAATCCCGAAACGGGATTTGCAGAACCGCTGTTCAACAATTACGAGTGTGTCCGGAATAACGGCACGAAATCCAATCCATGCCTTCAGGCCGATATATTCGGTGACTGGCGCGAAGAAGTGATTTGCAGGACACGCGATAGTAAAAATCTGCGTATTTATCTTACTCCCTTCGAAACTCCGTATCGCTTTCATACCTTTACCGAAGATCCGGTGTACAGAATAAGCATGGCAACCCAGAATGTAGCCTACAATCAGCCCACGCAGCCAGGTTTTTATTTTGGAAGCGATCTGGGCAAATGTTTTCCTCTGAAGGAGTTGGTGGTGAACGATGATCATGTGATGCTCGATGCGGGTGTTATTTATGATACATATCGCTGGTCGGTGGGTGGCAATGAACATTTGCGTTACCTGACCACCAAAGATATTCCTGCAGGTAAAAAAACAAAAGTGGAAGTAACGGTTACATTACGTGGCTTCGAATTTAAAGATTATCTTTACGTAACATTAAATCCCCGGAAATGAAACAGATTTGTGTGATAACAACTGCAATTTTATTGCTCCTGACGATGTATATGCCACTTTCGGCAGGTAACAAGCCTGATGGTTATTTCCTGAAAATCAGTAAAACCGAAAGAACATCCTCCGAAAACACTTTCAAAATGGGAAGCAGTGCAAGTCCTACAGGTTCAACAGTTTTGATAAACGCCAGTCACATGCTTATGAATGACAAACCGGTATTGCCGGTGATGGGCGAAATTCATTTTTCCCGCGTAAAAGATACCGAATGGAAACGTGAATTGCTCAAAATGAAAGCTGGTGGCATAAACATCCTGTCCACTTATATATTCTGGATACATCACGAAGAAGTGAAAGGGGAGTACAACTGGCAGGGACAGCGCAACCTGAGGAGATTTCTGGAAATTTGTAAGGAACTGAATATGCCGGTTGTGTTGCGGATTGGTCCCTGGGCACACGGTGAAGTAAGAAACGGTGGTTTCCCGGAGTGGCTCGTGAACAGCGGATTGAAACTCAGAAGTGATAATAAGGAATATCTGACAGAAGTAAAACAGTGGTACTACGAAATTTACAAACAAGCCAATGGCTTACTGTGGAAAGATGGTGGTCCGGTTATTGGTATTCAGCTAGAAAATGAGTACCGTGGTCACGGTGCACATCTGATGGCATTGAAAAAAATGGCTGTTGAACTCGGTTTTGATGTGCCTTTTTATACCCGGACCGGATGGCCAAAGTTAGCTTCTCCTGTACCTTATGGTGAGATAATCCCTTTATACGGCGATTATGCCGATGGTTTCTGGGATCGTTCGGTGTCCGAAATGCCCGGCGACTACGGAAAAAGTTTCCTTTTCCGTTCTTTCAGGAGTTCAACGGTGATAGCTACCGAGCAGCTTCCTGCACAATCGGAAAATGATGCTTCCGGCGACACCGGATACCCGTATTTTACCTGCGAACTGGGTGGCGGCATGATGACCAGCTATCACCGGCGCATCAACATCGCACCGATGGATGTGTATTCTATGGCATTGGTTCGTGTGGGTTCAGGCAGCAACCTGCCCGGGTATTACATGTATCACGGCGGGAATAATCCGGATGCAAAAAACACCACCCTGAATGAAAAACAAGCCAGCAAATATACAAATCACAACGATTTACCTGTTAAATCCTATGATTTTCAGGCGCCACTGGGTGAATTCGGACAGATCAATCCGCATTATCATTTGCTGCGGAAACTGCACCTTTTCTTGAAAGATTTTGGAGGTGAACTGGCCTTGATGAAACCGCATTTTCCTGTAAATACCGTTACGGATTTCAAAACCGACACGCTCCTCCGGTGGGCGGTACGGGCAAACAGCAACAGTGGTTATATTTTTGTGAACAACTATCAGCGGTTGAAAACGTTAAGTGCAAAAAACGACATACAATTCACCCTTGATTTACCCGGTGAAAAATTGCATATACCGAGGAAAACAATGAATGTTCCCTCCGGTTCTGCCTTTTTCATCCCTTTCAATATGGATATGAACGGTGCGAGACTGGTTTATGCTACCGCTCAGCCCGTTGCTAAAATTGAGGAGGCAGGTAACACAACGTATGTTTTTTCAGAAATACAAGGAATTCCGGTTGAATTGGCGATTGACAAATACAATTTGTCCGTAAAATCTTTCGCAGGGAAAAGAAGGACAGAAGGTAAGCGGATTTACCTGAGCGGGCTGAAAACCGGCACAACACCTGCTGTTCGATTGCGCACCGTCGCAAACAGGGAAATAAGCATTATTTTGCTTGACCAGGAAACTTCACTGAAACTATGGAAAGGGAATTTTGCCGGAAAAGAACGACTTTTTATCAGTAATGCAGATTTAACTTATGATGGAAATCGTTTGGAATTAGTTGGCGACAAAACCGACAGCGAAGTTTCCATATATCCGGCACTTAATTCACTGAATTATAACGGGAAAGAAATAAAGTCATCTACCAATGGAATTTTTTCGAAATATGAAATCAAACTATCTGAAAACAAACAAATTAAAGTTGAGTTAACCAAAATAAAAGACATGGATATGCCTTTGAGGGTAGTTTCTTTCGGAGCATCCAAAGTGGCGGAAATGCCAACCGATGAAGATTTTACTAAAGCTGCCGAATGGAAAATTACAATTCCTGACTACGATGTCAGTTTACGAAACCTGACGTTGAGAATTAGGTATAAAGGCGATGTTGCCAGGGTGTATGCAGGCGACAAGCTACTTACTGATAATTTCTACAACGGGAAACCAATGGATATCAACCCTGGATACTTTGCAGATAAAGTATCTGATAATGAACTGAAGATCAGTATATTGCCATTGAGCAAAAATGTGCCTGTTTATTTTCAGAAGGAAGCCGGAATTAATTTTAACGGGGTTGATTACCTGTTGGAAACTCCAACCGTTGAGGTTATTGAAAGCAGGCCGGCTGTGCTGACAGGTAAGTAACTGTATTTATAAAAATTCAAATAAAGAAAAATGAAAAACATGAAAATGAACGTTTTACTGCTTTGCGCAGTTTTATTCAGCATCCATACGTATGCAGCCGACCTCTTTCCTGACGGTACCCCGATACCGGACTGGTTTCGACAGACTGAAACAGTAGATTATAAGACGCTGGGTAATCAGTATGTCATTACCAAATACGGTGTGAAAAAAGACAGCACCCTGCTTCAGACCAGACAAATTCAGGCGGTGATCGACAAAGCCGCTAATGCGGGAGGAGGTGTCATCATTATCCCCAAAGGAACTTTTCTGACTGCTTCACTTTTTTTCAAACCCAAGACCCATCTTTACCTGTCCGAAGGAGCTGTGCTGAAAGGCAGTGACGACATCAGCGATTTTCCGGTTCTGGAAACGCGTATCGAAGGTGAAACGTGCAAATATTTTCCTGCACTGGTGAATGCCGACAAGGTGGATGGATTTACACTTTCGGGCAAGGGAACTATCAACGGCAACGGATTGCGCTACTGGAAAGCGTTCTGGCTTCGCCGCACGTGGAACCCCAAATGTACCAACAAGGATGAAATGCGACCGCGCCTGGTGTATATTTCCAACAGCAACGACGTACAGATTTCAGGCATCCGGATGGTGAATTCACCCTTCTGGACATCGCATTACTACAAATGCAACAATCTGAAAATACTGAATGTACATTTCTTCTCGCCAGTGAAACCTGTAAAATCACCCAGCACCGATGCCATTGATATTGATGTGTGTTCCAATGTGTTGGTGAAAGGTTGCTATATGGAAGTTAACGACGACGCCATCGCGCTCAAGGGCGGGAAAGGGCCTGTTTCTGACAAAGACCCGAACAACGGTGGAAATTACAACATCATCATCGAAGACTGTACTTACGGTTTTTGCCACAGTGCGCTCACTTGCGGCAGCGAGAGCATTCACGACCGGAATGTGATATTACGCCGTTGTACGCTGAAAAATCCGCAAATGCTGCTCCACCTCAAAATGCGTCCCGATACTCCGCAGAATTACGAATACATTCTTATTGAGGATGTTACAGGTAATACGGGTAAATTTATTTCTGTTCGTCCGTGGACACAATTTTTCGATCTGAAAGGCGAACAGGCACCGCCACCGTCCCGCTCGGGCAATATTACTATACGGAATATTAATCTGGAATGCGAAACATTCTTTGATGTGGCAAAATCAGAAAAATATGTTTTAACTGATTTCACTTTTGAAAATCTGAACATCAAAGCCAATAAAAACAGCAGCTTTGATAAAAGCATTATCGAAAACCTGAAATTGAATAACGTGAAAGTAAACGATGTGGAAATTAAATAAATCTTCACAGGTGTGATGTTAAACAAATAATTGAAAAACAAAACATTATGAAACAGCCATGTAAATATACTTTTGACACTCAAGGGAATGTTTAATGGCGTGTTCCATCTGTCCTTAATAAAAAAATAAAAAATAAACAGATGAAAAAAATACTTTTGCCGGTTTTAATAATGTCTCTGGTTTCTTCCTTTTCATTTTCTCAAAAACCGCCCATAATGGGTTGGAGCAGCTGGAATAACTTTCGAACCAATATCGACGAAAAAATGATTCGGGAGCAGGCTGATGCGCTGGTTAGTTCGGGAATGTATAAAGTTGGTTACCGGTTTATTAATATTGATGACGGCTATTTTGGTGGTCGTGATGCGAACGGAAATTTACAGATTGACACGAAAAAATTTCCTTCGGGAATGCGTGCATTGACAGATTACATTCACAACAAGAAACTCAAAGCCGGAATTTATACCGATGCAGGTGAAAGTACCTGCGGTTCGATGTACGATAAAGACAAAAACGGTTTTGGTGCAGGAATTTACGGACATATTGAGGCCGATTGCAGCCTGTTTTTTAACGACTGGAAATTCGATTTTCTGAAAGTGGACTGGTGTGGAGGTCAGAAACAAAAACTCGATGAGGAAACCGAATACCTGAAAATTCTCAATGTGGTTAGATCCATCAACCCCGATATTGTATTCAACATCTGCCGGTGGCAGTTTCCGGGAGAATGGGCTATTAAAAAAGCTGACTCGTGGAGGATTTCAGGAGATATTAATGATAAATTTTCATCCATTTTACATATCATCGATTTGAATGCCGACCTTCATAAATACTGTTCTCCGGGACATTACAACGATATGGATATGCTTCAGGTCGGGCGCGGAATGAGCTACGACGAGGACAAAACGCATTTTTCGATGTGGTGTATGATGAACTCTCCATTACTTGCCGGAAATGATCTGAGAACGATGTCCAGGGAAACCATCGAAATTCTGACCAACAAAGAAATAATTGCACTAAATCAGGACAAAGGATGTAAGCAGGCTTTCAGAATTGCAAAAGAAGATGAAGTGGAAATATGGCTGAAACCACTTGGGAAAAATGGCAAATCGAAAGCCATAGCCCTGATGAACCGCACTGAAAAAGAAAAAACAATCAAAATTTCACCTGAACGGGCAGGGTTGACCGTAAATAGTAAATTGCGTGATTTGTGGCAGCACAAAAATCTGGGCAAATTCGGCCGGTCAAAATCATTCACAATTCCAAAACACGGAATTGTTGTGTTAAAAGTAAAATAAGCGATTAGCAATTACATCCATGAAAAGACATTCACTGCCATTCCTGTTTTTTATGATTTCCAGCTGCCATCTGATAGCGCAGACTTCAGAAAACATCGGTGTCAGGATCGCCAGATTCAGGGACAATAAACAGGCAGCGATAAGCTTTACATTTGACGATGGCCTCAGGGAACATTACACATTAGTGGCACCCGAACTGGAAAAAATGGGTATTCACGGAACTTTCTGGGTAAACGGAAAAACCATCAACCGGAATGAACCGGTGATAACCGACACTACCCGTACCACCTGGGCAGAACTCAAAGAACTTTCAGACAGAGGGCATGAAATATCCAATCACGGATGGTCGCACAGCAACCTGACCAAACTCGATGATGAAGGTGTGATGGAAGAAATCAGCAAAAACGATAGTATTATCAATGCCCGTATTGGTCTGAAACCTGTAACCTATTGTTATGCAGGTAATTCCAAAAATGAAAGGGTCATACGGCTCGCATCGGCCAGCAGAACAGGCACCCGGACTTTTCAGCGTTCCATCGGCTCCAAATCCACGCCCGGGGATTTGGAAAACTGGGTAAACGAACTCATCCGGAAGCAGGAATGGGGAGTAGGGATGACACACGGAATTACTTACGGTTATGATGCTTTCAGAAATCCGCAGATTCTCTGGAACTTTCTGGATTATGTCCGTTCACTGCACAGTAAAGTCTGGACAGGCACTTTCAGGGAGGTTTCTGCCTATGTTGCCGAGCGCGACAGTACCCGGCTGAAAATGGACATACATGAAAATCTGCTGAAAATAACTCCCTGCCATTCGCTGAACAGAAAACTCTTCAACCAACCCCTTACGATGGTTGTAAGTACGGCAGGGCGTGTTGTAAAATCGGTAAAGCAGGGAAGTTCAGAGATAGTTTTCAGGCAGAGCTCGCCAACCGAAGTGGTTTTTGATTTCGATATCTCGGGAGGTATAATCATAATAAAATTATCGAAGATATAAATTGTATTATAAAAACTTAACCATCCTGATTATCAAAAATATTTTTCATCATTTTCTTTTGATATTCTTAAAAAAATCCCATCTTTGAACAATAAATGTGCGCAACCTCAAAATAAGGATGCGTAAGTATAGAATGTTTTGTTAAAATCTGTCTTTCCAGTAGCATTTTATCAAAAAACATAGTATCTAAATCATTTTTTGAACCCGCTCTTTTTTTATTGTACCTATTTTTGTAGCTGGAAATGATGTAATGACAGTTAATTGAAAATCATTTCCAGAATCGATCTTAAGCATTTCAAATCAAAAAACACACTTTCGTAATTTCTAAAATTTTCAGATATGACCATTAAAACCAAAATCTATTCCATGCTGATGCTTTGCCTGTTGTTGATCACTGCAGGATGCAACAAAGACAAAGAAGAGTATTTTGCAAAACCGGAATGGCTCGAACCTCCAATTTATACTGTATTACAGCAAAACGGACGATTTACAAAATATCTGCAATGTATCGACAGCACTTTGTATGCTTCAGTATTAAAAGGAGCAGGTCTTTACACTGTTTTTGCCCCGAATGATGAGGCGTTCGATAAATATCTGAACAGTCATGGTTATGCATCTGTAGCAAATATTCCATATCCGGAAATTGAAAAAATTGTTGCATATTCTATTTGTTACAGCACATTCTCTTTAGATTCAATCGGTGTACAGGGTACATTCAAATACAAAACCCAGTATTATTCACTGCCATACCGCGATACTGAATATAACAACGAATGGGTGGTAGACCAAACCATGGAAAATAACTGGACTACTTCTTTCAATAATTACAAATTCCTTCCTGCCTTTACAAATACATTTTTCACATCTTTCAATCCCGCGTTAACTGCAACTGATTATAACGTCTTTTTTCCCTCGGTATCATTCTCCGGCAAAAACATTCAGGGAGGTGAAATACTCAACAAGGATTTACGGGCCGAGAACGGAATTATCCATGAAGTTTCGACCGTAAATTTGCCTTTGGATAATATCGCCGATATTCTGAAAAAGCCTGAAAACAGTATTTTCAAGTCGCTTGTAGATTCAAAAAACACGTATGGAGATTATCTTTTCAGATCATACATCGAAGTAACCTCGCCTACACAGCTTAAGGCACTTCAAAAGATAATGCCCAAAGAAACCATCGATAAAATTTATGTGAAGTATTATACCGGTCTGAACTATTCGCTCAATCTGGAAAACGTGCTGGATGAAAGCGGCAGATACACACCCGAAAAAAGCGGATATACGCTTGTATTGCCTACGGGAAATGCATTGAATGATTACCTGCAGAATCGTATCCTGAAATATTATGCCAACACAAATGAGTTGCCACAGGAAATAATTAAAACATTCATCCAGGCGCATATGATACCCTCGCTGGTATGGCCTGCCAATTATGCAAACTCCGTAAACGGCAATGGCGATTATCTGAACGGTTCGGGCAGCAACGGGTTGAAATTTTCAGAAAGCAGCATTACCGGTGCCACTCTGGCAAGCAACGGATTTGTATATCAAAGCAGCCAGGTGATCAAGAGCCGTATTTTCGAATCGGTATATTCCGAACTGTTTCTGAATCCTGCACACAAATGGGCTAACATAGGTTTTGTAAACAATTTCAACACATCGCTGCGCGAAGACTTGCAGAAATGTGTTTTGAACGGATTTATTTCAGAGCGCTACACGCTTCTTACTTTTGATGACAGAATGCTTGCAGACGAAGGATTTTCATACAATTCAAGCAACAACACTTTTTCTCATTCTGTAAGTGGCGTTACGGCCAACAGCCGTTTGGCGCGCCTGCTTCGCGAGCATGTGTTTGAAGGGCTTGTGAACGAAGAAGTCAACTCCGAAATTAATGATTTCGCAACAACCGGTATTTCAAACGAAGACAACTGGAATTTTGCCGTTACAAGTTACGGCGATCCGGTCCGGTTTAAAAACAATCAGATACAGGCAGCAGGTAATATTGAAGACAATACCTTTGTAAACCTTACAAAACTGGATGATACTTATCTGAACGGAACAGTATGGAAAGCCGACCAGCCGCTACAGTATTCACCCCGCTTTACTGGTGCGAGCGACGATAAGAAATTCAGGGATTTAACACTCTGGGAATATCTCGACAGGGCACGCACACAAAATCCGAATGTAAAACTTTTTGTTGATTATTTGCAAAAATGTATTAAGACATATCCCGATGATGCAACAAGCACGGCACTCGACGGAATAAATACTGAACAATTCTACACCGTTTTAATGCCCAATAATACCGCCATGCAATCAGCCATCACGGCCAGGGTAATCCCGCCGATAGATTCAATCGGTTCTGCTTATCCTCAGGCATTTGCCAGGGCTGCATTTTTTATCAATTCACACATAATTCAGGGACGTGTATTTGTAGATGACAATAAAAAATTCCTGTATCCTGCCAATGCAAACTCGCTGAACAAAGCCCTTGTACCTGTACAGGCTAAAGTTAACAGTGAAAAACTCGGGCTCACAAACCAGAGTTTGCTGATTGAAGTAAGCAAGTCAACAAGTGGTTTGCTCAACTGGCTGCCTCAGAATGTAGTGCAGGGCACCAAGGTGCTTGTCAACGGCAAAGTATCGGGAACAATGCGCGTGCAACGCGGGAAGCCTACCGGAACTTCAATTCCAAACAATTACCGGAGCAACCGGATAGCCTGCAGGGCTGTATTGCACGAAGTAAACAATTATTTCTCCTTTACATTAAATCAGGCAAACTAAATTCCGGCATATAATTTTTAGTTGGAGTCTAAATCAAACAAAGGTATATCGTATGAAAAATACAGGAAAAATTATTATTCTCATTACAATACTGCTTCTGTCCACAGAAATTATTTTTGCACAGGGAGGAAAATTTTTAGTTCGGGGAACTGTAATATCAGCCACTGATAATCAACCCATTGTGGGCGCGACAGTAACCGAGATTAATCCCGATAATCGTACTGTGAATGGTGTTGTTACCAATCTTGACGGAAATTTCAGTCTTCTTGTTTCGAGTAACAGAAATATGTTATCGTTCAGTTGTGTCGGATACAAGAGGCAACAGATAGTCATAAACGATAATACGAACATTAAGGTTTCGCTTCTGGAAATGGATCAGCTCAAGGAAGTGGTGGTAGTTGCAAAACCACGTCAGAGAATAGGTTCACTTGATATTGACGAGCGTGATATTTCCATGGCAATTTCGAAGTTAAGTGCTGATGAAATTGGCGAACTTAACGTAGCTTCTGTTGATGAGGCGCTCCAGGGCCGAATGGCCGGTGTGGACATCATGGCAAATTCCGGCGAACCAGGTAGCGGTATGTCCATCCGGATCAGGGGTATCACTTCCATAAGCGGAAACAACCAGCCGATGATAGTGGTGGATGGTATCCCGCTCGAAACCGCTGTAGGTGCCGATTTTGATTTCGCCACAGCTACCGAAGAAGAGTTTTCTCAGTTGCTGAATGTTGCTCCTGCAGATATCAAGGATATAGTAGTATTAAAAGATGCTGCCGCCACCGCAATCTGGGGTTCAAAAGCCGCAAACGGAGTATTGCAGATTACAACCAGGCGTGGAACGATTTCACCTCCCAAAATAACTTTTATAGCCAAGGGCGGTTTTTCACCAACACCTGACGCAATTCCGACACTCTCGGGCGACGAATACTCGACCATGATTCTGGAATCGTACATGAATAAAGGGAAACCGCTTGATCTGCTTACTGTTACCGGAAAACCATTTTCGTACGATCCGCGCGATCCATATACCTTTTATAATTACCGTAACAACACCGATTGGGTGAAAGCAGTTTCACAAACCGGTAATAATCAGGACTACAACCTGTCGGTACGCGGAGGTAGCTCAAAAGTACGGTATTCATTTTCTGCAGGATTTTACAATGCAAGAGGTAACACTATTGGTACGGGACTATCACGCATTAACACACGTTTGAATCTGGATTATTTTGTGTCGGACAAAATCAAATTCTCGGCTGATATATCTTATACACATTCCGATAACCGGCGTAATTTCCTGCCGAACGGCGATGAAAGAAATGACGTTCGCTCACGGGCTTATACTATGATGCCTAATCAGGGTATTTACGAATTCAACGAACTTGGAATTCAGATGCCAACCTATTTTACACCAATAAATGGCCCTCAAGGCTCTTATCCGGACATATTTAATCCGGTAGCTTTGGCAAATCTTGGCAGTTTCAAAATTAAAAGTGAAAAAGTTATCCCGCATTTATTGCTTTCAATAACTCCTAACCCTGCCTGGAGGTATACTTTTGATGTGGGATTTGATGTGGGTAATGACCGTAAGGAAAAATTCCTCACTCAGACAGCTTCAGGAGTTAACTGGTATGATAATAAATACTTTAATGCTGCCTCGGTATCTGAACCTGAATCATTTGTGATTCAGACATTTAACAAACTTTATTTTACGCCGCAGTTACAGGAAGATAAACACCGGCTGATTGCACTGCTCGGATTGAATACATATTCGCGCGAAAGTTTTTCTTTTGATGTGGCTACGGCAGGTTCACCCTCTAATTACCTGACTGATCCGGTTAATTATTACATTCTCGATGGCGGACTAGGATCGGGAGTGGGGCAGCAACGCAGTATGAGCGCTTACACAAACGTAAACTATACATTCCTTGACCGGTACACCGTATATGGAAACTTAGCTTTAAACGGTGATTCCCGTTTCGGTAAAAATTTCCGTTATGGTATTTTTCCCGCCTTTTCAGGTCGCTGGCGTGTGTCGGGTGAGCCATTTATAAAACCATTTACCGAAAAATGGCTGAATGACTTTTCACTGCGTGCATCATATGGTATTACCGGTAAAAGTCCCGATGCCGATTATCTGTATTTCAACCGTTACAGCACCTACAGCTACGGTTACCTCGGCGAGTCCACATCCTATCCGTCATCTCTGGAACTTAAACAGCTTCGCTGGGAACGTTCAGCACAGAAAAACTATGGTTTGAACTTTGTTGCTTTCAACTTTAAATTAAACATTGAATTCGATTATTATGTAAGAACCACCAGAGACCAGTATAGTGCAAAGACGAATATTCCCACTTCATCCGGTTTTTCTACAATGGCCCTCAATTTCGGAACTTTGCAGAATAAAGGCTGGGAGCTGAGCGTAAGTTATACTCCAATCAAAACAAGAGACTGGAATGTCAGTGTGGTTTTCAACATGGCAAGAGAACAAAATTCAGTAACTGAACTTTCGGAATATGCCGAACTTGATAACTTTAAAAACTGGAGCAGTAACGGGATATATATAACCCGCATTGTTGCAGGGCAGCCACGCGGAGCATTTTACGGGTATAAATACGATGGAGTTTACTTAAATAAGGATCAGACGATAGCTGTCGGAAGTGATGGCAAACAAATTACAACCACCGATCAAAACGGCAATACAGTACCTGTATATATGAAATTCGGTTATCCCACGGTTAACTATACATTTCAGCCAGGCGATGCCCGGTATGTGGATATCAATAAAGACGGACAGATCAACTACCAGGATATTGTATACCTGGGCGACTACAATCCATTGTTTTACGGAGGTATAACTCCTTCATTGAAATGGAAAAACTGGTCGCTGAATACGGTATTCCATTACCGTTATGGCAACCAGATAGTAAACGCTGCCCGTATGAGCCTCGAAAACATGTATGGTTTTTCTAACCAGGCAACTTCTGTATTACGACGCTGGCATCATGAATATGCAAATCCCGAAGATGCACCTTCCGGATTGTTACCTCGTGCTCTGAATGCACAGGGTTATAACTGGCTTGCATCCGACCGTTTTGTGGAAGATGGCTCTTTCATTCGCTGGAAGTCATTCACGATTCGGTATAATTTCCCGAAGAAATTAATTTCAAAATGGAATTTGCAGGATTTGTATTTTTATTATACGATGCAAAATGTGTTGTTATTTACGAATTACACCGGGCAGGATCCTGAAATCAAACTTGGTAGTTTTGAAGATAATGCCCGTGCACCGGTACCTAAAAGTTATATGTTCGGACTTAACATTTCGTTCTGATTTAAGAATTCGCAATATTTGATTAAAGAATTGAAATACAATTCATAATAAAAGTACAGATGAAAAAATTTATTCAATCATTAATTATACTATCATCAATTGTTTTAGTCAGTTCCTGTGACAAATGGCTGGATGTGCAACCCGAAGACGGTGTGGTACGTGAGCGCTACTGGAAGACTAAAGAAGAAGTCAGGGCAGCAGTGCTGGGTTGTTATTCACAGATGCTTGACTCTAAAATGATGCAGCAGTATTTCGTATGGGGTGAATTGCGCGCCGAAATGGCAATGCCGGCAAGTGCTGCAAATTCAGACCTCGTAGCTCTCAACACCGGTGAAATTACTCCTACAAACACCTATACCGACTGGGCATCGTTTTACAAAGTGATTAATCAGTGTAATACGGTAATCGAACTTGCACCGCCGGTTCTGAAAATTGATGAATCATTTTCAGAAAAACAACTCAACGAATTCCTGGCTGAAGTGACTTGTATCCGTTCATTAATGTATTTCTACTTAGTACGCGCTTTTCGTGATGTGCCTTACTCCGAAGTGGCCAGTATTTACGATTATCAGACTTTCTCGATTCCTAAAACCGACGGAAAAGAAATTATAGACAAACTTATTGCTTCGCTCGAAGCTGTTGAAAACAACATTCCAGTGAAGTACGATAATTCTGTTGCCTCTGCGCAGGAAAGCGCAAATCCCAATAAGGGACGTTTCAATTATTACGGCTGGGCAAGTTTACTGGCAGATATTTACCTGTGGAAAGGTCAGTTTGATAAATGCATTGATATGACTACCCGTGTGATTGAATCCGGACAGTACTCACTGGTGCCGGTAGCACGTGCCGAAGTGCTGAGTTACAATATTGAAACCGGACGTACCGATACCGTTTATGAAGCACAGCAGGGAGATGTGGTTACGATGTTCAACACAATGTATGCCCAGGGAAACAGCGTGGAAAGCATTTTTGAACTGCAAAATCCACCGACATACAACAATCCGTATGTTTCCATGTTCAGTGCCAATGTAAACAACTCGATTGAAGTTAACCAGGCAAGTTTCTCCAACGAGTATTTTATACCATCAAATATCGACCGGATCTGGCGGGATATTCGCACAGAAGGCATTGCCTATCAGGGCAAATACATCTGGAAATGGGCTGGTTTGAACAACTCGATGACACCTGTACAATGGCGTACAACATCAACATCTAACAGCAACTGGATTTTTTACCGCCTTGCTGATGTAATGCTGATGAAGGCAGAAGCGCTTACTGAACAGGCTATGGCAACCAACAATCAGGAATTATTGAAACAGGCTTTGGATTTGATATACCAAATCCGCGCCCGCGGCAATGCACCCGAATCGACCGATATGTTTTATAAGCATACCGGTGAACTGGATGCGAAAACGATGGAAGAATTTGTCATGGCCGAACGTACACGTGAGCTTTCATTCGAGGGGAAACGCTGGTTTGACCTGATTCGCCTGGCTCAGCGCGACAACTACAGCGAGCGCACCATGGGCTACCTCTTGCGAATGGTCGTACTGGCATCTCCACCCGAAAAAACATCCATCATTCAAAGCAAATGGCTTACAAATCATGGAAGTTTATACCTGCCGATAAATGCAGCTGAGCTGCAACGAAATAAAAATCTGGAGCAAAATGATTTTTATGCCAGATAACATACAATAGAAGTTTTAAAATTAATTTGATTATCAATAATTTAGACGGATAAATAATCATCCTGTAAAACGAACCTGAACGAAGGTTCAGAATTGAGTCAATATAAATCTAACATGCAGGTTCACGGTGAACTGAAAAACATTTTTTACACATGAAACAGCCATTTGAGATTATTCTTAAACTCCGGAATGTGACAGATGGCGTGTTGTATCTGACAATTATTTAAAAAGTAAAAAAACAAACAGATGAAAAAGATAGCTTTATTTTCATCATTAATAGTATTACTATTGATACTAACAATGAATTCGTGTACGAAAGACGTGCTTGAAATTGTTATCTCCAACGATAAACAAATCGATGAATTGATGGTAGAACACGATTTGAAGTCATTTCTGGCGATACTTGATAAAAGCGAAATGAGAAGTACGGTACACGCGTATGGTAATTATGCTCTTTTTGCCCCGTCAGACGAAGCCGTTGCCGCATACCTCCAGCAGGCGGGAGAAGCTTCTGTAGATGCCCTCACAAAAGAAGAAGCAGCAGAGATTGTAAAATATCACCTGATAAATGTAACCAATAAATCCGACAGTCTGACAACTACCGGTTTCGTGGATGGACGTATGGCATATCCCAATTTTGCGGGTTCATATCTTACCACAAAACAGGTAGGTGAGGATATTCGGATAAATCGTCAGGCGAATATCCAATCGCCGCGCGATATTAAAGCAAGCAACGGTTATTTGCATATTATCGACCGCTTGCTCACACCGCCCAATCCTGTTTCCGAATCAATCACCGAAAGAGTGCGTTCGCTGCCCGAAGATAAATATTCCCTGTTTAAGGAAGCATTTGAACGCTCAGGCATGGCTGATTATCTTTCGGAAAATGTAAAGGGTCAATGGAAAACACTGTTTATTCAGGACAACGATGCCTTTGCCGGTGCCGGTGTCACTACTCTTGCTGAACTTATTGCAGATTTGAAGAAAAATACTCCTGCGGTAGAAAACGAAGATTCATTGCTTAGAAACTATATCGGGTATCATACGGTTCCCCGTTTGCAGTACGTTGCTGATTTACTCATGGTTTCCAGTCTTGAAACTTTGGTGAAAAATCAGGTAATAACATTTACCCGTGCCATAAGTAATACCGAAACCAACATTCTGCTCAATGAACTTAAACTGGGACAAACCACCGAAGCCGGAATTCCTCTGGACAGAAAAAGTGAGTTCTCGGACTGGTCATGTTCAAATGGTGTTATTCAAAAAATCAACGGAAATATCCAGATTAAAATCCGTTCGGCATACCGTATTTATTGGGATATAGCCGAGCAACCTGAGATCATGGCACTGCGAAACTTCCGGAAACCGGGCTGTGCCGCCGATTACAATCCGGGCGACCTGTCTGAAATTGACTGGAAATATAAATCCGGTACCCCGGTAGCCCAACAGCAAATTCATTACTACTGTGGTACTGTACCCCAGTCAATAGCAGCTTTCGATGAAAAGTCGCAACATGTGTATGCCGATTACCTCCGTTTCAACCTTGATTTGGGAGCAATACAATGGATGGAACTGAAAACCCCCGTACTCATCGGAAGCGAAACAGGCACAAGCTACAAAGTCTGGATTTGCTATCGTCGCGAACTGGAATGCTTCGTAAAAACCACATTCAAACAGGAAGGAAAAGACGACCAGATATTACCCTATATTTTCGATATGTCGTTGTACGGACCGGCAGCAGCTTCGTCAGCTCCTGAAGTTGCCGAACTCGATGGTTATAAAATGTACAATGCAAAAAAATTCAGTTCTGTTGTTGTTTCAAAACTCCTGGGTACTATTAAGGTTTATACCACAGGCAGGCATACCCTGCGTTTGGAACCGACAACCAACCGGCGTGTAGGGCAACTTGGAAGCGTAGACATGATACAGTTTATTCCGGTCGAGGAGAATCAGCTCTGGCCGCGTGTGGATGTGAAAGGAAACTGGATTGACTCCAACGTGAAACAGTGCGAAATATGGCCACCCGAAGAATGTCCTGTGGATTCAGTATCAATTTAATTATTTACTATTGAAACAACGTAAAACAGGTAACAAGTTAAATAATAAATCATGAAGAATATAAAAATCTATATATTTTTGACGGTCGTAATCGTAATTGCCGGTTGTAATCCCTGGGAAGATGTAAGAAATAACCTGGATGAACGCAACAAGAATCTTTTCGAGATTCTCGCCGGGAATCCTGATCTTTCTGCTTTTGTGAAGGCTCTTGAGGCAACCGGTTATTCCGCAAAACTGAGTGCAGATATGAACTATACAGTATTTGCTCCAACCAATGCAGCACTCTCAAATCTGAATTTCAGCGATACAGCCGCACTCACCGCACTCGTTAAAAATCATATTTCAGAAAAAATAGCATACGCGGATAAAGCAGGTGCGTTTGATATCGACCGTATATTAATGCTGAATGAAAAAAATGTAACTGTTACCGATAACTTAATATCGGGTATACCCATAAGCAAGTGGAATATCCCTTCAAAAAACGGTGTAATACATATAATATCAGGTACAATCGAAGAAAGGAAAAATATCTGGCAATATCTTCAAACCCTGCAGGGCAATCCGGTAGTTGATTTCATAGCCTCGTTTGATGAAAAGGTAATGGATATGGACCGAAGCGTGCAGAAGGGAGTTAATGCAAGCGGAAAACCCGTTTACGATACTATATGGACGTACCGGAATACTCTGCTTGATGATATGCCGCTGGCTGACGAATCGTCTGCATCCACCTTCATCTTGCTCGAAGAGGGAGGCCTGGATAATCTTGTTCTGAAATATGCCAAATATTTTAATCAGAAAGATTCCGTTCAGATGTTGCGTCAGATTACGAAGGAAATTATCACGGATATGGTTTTGCCCTATTCAAGGATAAATGCCAGCGGACGGTATATCAACACGTCGGATGTACTGGTAGATGTTAGTCTGCAGGACATCACAGATAGTATCGTAACATCTAATGGTATGATTTACAAAGCGAAAGCGGCAAATGTGAAAATGTACAACAACAAAATCAAACCTTTGTTGATTGAAGCCGAAGATTTTGCAAACCGCTGGCCTGATGCATGGCAAATCCGACCGCGCAGCTGGGCAAGCGGTGGTAAAGACGTAATTCTTAAATCGCGTACCCGGCACTCGTATGACTGGTCTGTACAAACCACTTATGAGCTCGCCACCAAAACCAAAACAGGTAAAGATACCGTGATAGTACGCGATACCGTAATCGTTTCAAAAATTAATAACCTTTACAGTTTCAATTACAGAAATGAAAATGAATGGCCCGGTTCCAATACCCTTGGTGAGCCCAACGCCTACATTTCATACAAACCAAAAATGTATTCCACTGCATATAAAATCTTCTGGAAAGCTTATGATGATAATTCCGAAAAAGTACATATTGATTCCCGTGGCGTGGCAATGACCTTTTACCAGAAGCTATATGTAAGTTTCCCCGGCGAAAAAGTGCTCGAGAGGTCGTCAGCCAATGTAATTACCGGTAATTTTTCATCGACATCCAAACCGGGCTTCACAGCCAATCATACCATAATGGCTGCTCAGATGACAGCCGGCGAAAACGTTGAATCACAGCTTCTGCGTTACAGAGTGAATCAGGGTCATACCGTCTATCCGAACAGCTATGTGCTGTACGATGCCGTAAACCCAAATAATCCTCAGCCGATTACATCCGAAGATATTTATGGTAAGGAAGGTATACTTATAAGTCCTTATTACGGCCAGGCAACTTTATTTGTGTCAAATACCTGCCAGGGTGAATTTACTCACTCCGATGCCACAGTGCAGGCCTATCTGCAGTCGAGCAAGGGCAACAATGCTCCCGGGATGATATTTCTGGATTATATCCGCCTTGAGCCTCAGGTTGATCCGAATGATTAAACAGTTAGAAATACAGCAAAATATATCATATGAAGAAATCCATATTCTTAGTAGCATCCATTTTTACTCTATTCTGCGGAATTGCGGTAGCGCAGACTTCCGGCACAGGAATGCAAAAGCATACCGTTACAGGAACAGTACTGGATGCAGCAACGAACAAACCAATTCCCGGAGCAAACATTGAAGTGCCGGGCGTAGCCTCGGCTATTACCGATGATAACGGACGTTACAGTATTTCCTTACCAGGGGTGGAAGGCATTTTGAATGCCATTGCTTCAGGTTATGGAAAACGTGAAATCTCTGTTAACGGGCGCAGCGCTATCGATATTCTACTGTATGAGGCTGTTTATAAAGGAGCATCTAAAACGGTTTACACACCTTTCGGAGATAAGTCGGCCATATCATCCGTTTACTCATGGCATGGCATTAATGACGACAACATGGGCTCCAACGCCGCAACACCCGATGCGTTGCTAAAGGCAAAGGCAAGCGGACTGAACGTGCTTACAAGATCAGGCACTCCTGCAAGCGGCTCAAACTTCTACCTTCATGGTATCAGCACGATGAATGCCGGATCGATGCCGCTGTTTGTGGTTGATGGAATGCCCTATGAAAATACGTACTATTCGTTATCATTAATCGGGAATTATTATGCAAATCCGCTTTCTTCCATTGATCCCAAGGACATTGAAAGCATAACAGTGCTCAAAGACGGAACTTCACTTTATGGCAGCAAGGGAGCTAATGGTGTAATCCTCATTAAAACGTTAAGGTCAAATTCACTTGAAACCCGTATCAATGCCTATGTGAGCACCGGTGTCGGTTTTGAAAGGAGTGAAATGCCGTTGCTTAACAGCACAGAACATAAATATCTTCTTTCTGAACTTTACCTGAAAGCCAATCCTAACGTTTCACCTGCAATAATCAATAATGCATTACCTTTTCTCAATCAGAACAAGCCCGTCAAACAACCCTGGGGCTACGAGGGAAATATGGATTATTACCGCTATAATGCCACTACAAACTGGCAAAAACAGGTATTAGGACCATCGTTGAATCAGAATTATTATATGAATGTATCAGGTGGCGACGAGATAGCTACGTATGTACTGTCACTCGGCTACCTGAATCAGGAAGGTATGGTGGTCAATACCGATTATTCACGTTTCAATACCCGTTTTAATTCTGAAATTAAGTTTTCAAACAAGTTTAAGGTGCTGGCCAACATGAGTTTTATGTACAGCACCAAGCATCTGCCAAACGAAGGAGGAAATATCGCATTGAATCCTATACTTTCATCGATGGTAAAAGCTCCGTTTACAGCACCTTATATTTACAATGAAGAAGGTAAAAAATCACCCAATCTTGAAGATGCCGACTACTGGAACCTGTCAAATCCGTATGTGCTGGTAAATAATAAAAGTAACCTCGTTAATATCAACTACCGTTTTTTCGGTTCCTTTGAATTTATTTATAACATCAGCCGCCATCTGGATGTAGCTGCACAGCTGGGACTGAACTTTAACAAAGAAAGGGAAAAAGCATTTTATCCAAGTACCGGAGTGGCTTTTGACGAAGAAGTATATAATGTAGATATAATTAACGAGTCGCAGCATCGTGTCGACAGGTTATTTTCGCTTTATGGTGACGCTTACGCCAATTACAGGAATGTATTCAAACGCGTTCATAATCTGAATGTCCGGGCAGGAATCCGGTATCAGGACAACTCTGCCAACAACAATTACGGACAGGCTTACAACTCTTCTTCTGATGAATTCAAATCACTGCAGTACGGTGCCTCAAACTTACGCAATATCGGAGGCGGCATCAACGACTGGAAATGGACATCGCTGTATGCAAATCTGGATTATTCATTCAGAGACAAGTATTTTCTCAATTTACACAGCGCGTTTGATGCGTCTACCCGTTTTGGAATTAACGTACCGAAATATCTGCCTTTTCCTTCTGCCGGAGCAGCCTGGCTTATCTCCAACGAAGAATTTATGCAGGGAGTGAACTGGATAAATTTACTTAAACTGAGAGCAAACTATGGCATTTCGGGCAATGATGATATTGGAAACTACAATGGTGCGCGTTATTACTATCCTTATGCTTTGGTAGGTCAGTTCGGGCTGGTGCGCACATCGCTTGTCAACACCGATCTCAAACCTGAGAAAATGGAACGTATAGGTGCAGGTATCGATCTCTCGATACTCGACGAAAGGATAAATCTCGGAGTGGATTTATATTCAAACACTGTGAAGGATATGATTCTGAGTGTAAAACCTGCCAGCATTTCCGGTTCGCAATCCAACGTGATTATAAATGCCGGAGAAATGCGCAACGTGGGTTTGGATCTGAATTTTAATACCCGTATTTTGAATACACAAAAATTCAAATGGGATATGGGATTCATGGTTTCGACGTATAAAAACAAGGTTCTCGATCTGGGCGGACAAAAATATTACAACGAATACCTCGGAGCAACCATCCAGACAAAAGCCGGACAGCCGCTCGGAGTATTTTATGGCTACAAAACTGATGGAGTATATACTACTGCTGATGATGCTGCCAGCGAAGCACTCAACATTCGTGAAGGTCTGGTTCTCATACCTTTCGGAGCCGGAGATATGCGATTTGTTAATCAGAATACTGATAACGTGATTGATGAAAGTGACCGCGTAGCAATAGGCGATCCAAATCCCGACTTTTTTGGAAATATTAATACCAGGATGAAGTACCGTAATTTCGAATTGAGCGCTATTTTCATCTATTCTCTCGGAGGTGATGTTTACAACTATTCCCGTTCGCAGCTCGAAAGCATGTCGATGCCCTACAATCAGTTTCAGACCGTGCTTGAGCGCTGGAGAATGGAAGGCGATATCACTACCGTTCCTCAGGCTTCTCCCGGCGATCCGATGGGAAATGCCCGATTCTCTGACCGTTGGATAGAAGATGGCTCGTATACACGACTGAAAAATCTGACTTTATCGTATGATCTGAAATTGAAAATTCCCGTGATTCAAAATTGCATTATTTACATTTCAGGTGATAATTTATTAACATTAACCCGCTATAAAGGTCTTGATCCTGAATTTGCTGCAGGCGAAAGTCCGCTTTATTTGGGAATAGATCCCTGTGTTGTTCCGCAATCGCCTACAATTTCAGCTGGCATAAAGCTGGGACTGTAATAATTAATAGTAAAAGTTACAAATCAGAAATTAATATTCAGATATGAAACAATCATCTAAAATAACCCTGCTATTCATACTTATGACAAGTGTACTGTTTTTCAACGCTTGTAAAGAAGATGAGTTTGGAAATGCAGTTCAATACGAAAACTTTTATCAGGATCTTTCGGATGCCGACCGGGCGGTACTGGGTGTATATGCGCAATTTACAACGCTGGCGAAGCAAATTGTAATCCTGAACGAGTTACGTGCCGATTTTATGGATGTAACTCCGGCAGCAACACCCGAACTCGAAAAACTGAACGAAAACCGGATAGATGAAAGTAACGAATGGGTAAAACCCCTGCAATTCTATGCTGTGATTAATTCGTGCAACGATGTGCTGGCGAATTTTGATAAAATGCTCGCCGAAAATAAATTTACTCAGGACGAATACAACGAAAGATATTCTGATATTGGCGCATTGCGAACCTGGATTTATCTGCAACTGTTGAATATCTACGGTAGTGTGCCGTATATTACTGAACCGCTGGTTAATCTTTCCGAAGTTGAAAAGTACAAGGGACAACGCGAAAACGCTGATCAGCTGTTGCCGAAATTAATCGATTTCATGCAAAAACTGCCGATGCTCGATGATTACATCTACTCCAGCCTCGTCAGCGGTACTCCCAACGGATATTCGCTCGATCCGATGTTTATTAGTAAAAAAGTGTTACTGGCCGATCTTTACCTCTATAATAATCAGTATGCCGAGGCAGCCCATTATTACCGTCAGGTAATGTCAACCGATGAAACAAGCGGTAATCTGACACAGCGACGCCAGAGATACAGACTATATAATTATCCATTCACTTCTACATCAGGGGAACCGGGCTGGTACGCTGTTGTTTTCCGCGATGGACGTATTGAAGATGAAAACGGATTGATCAATACCTGGAAATATATTTTTACCGATCCGCCTTCATCACGCAAAACCAGTGACAGGGCTGCCATGGAACGTATCTGGTACATACCTTTCGACGACAAACTGGAACCGGTAAATCCGTTTACCCGGCTTTTTGAAGGTTATCAGCTTAAAGCTTCGGATTATGCCATGGACTCACTCTGGGGAAAACCCATGCGTAACCAGTTCCCCTACGATGCGCGCGGAAAGGGCGGATCGTACACAGGCGACGGATTAATTATCAAATACAGCGGAAAAAACTCGGGATCATCACTGGCAAAACAACATGGATTCTGGATGATAAACCGGGCTGCCGGATTACACCTGCGCTATGCCGAAGCAGCCAACCGCGCCGG
>CAZWLJ010000015.1:0-57531 GCA_964634605.1 uncultured Paludibacter sp. | reverse complement strand
TCTCATAATCCTGAATGTTGTTTACTTTTTTGTAAACCTATTTCAGGACTAGACAAAATCAATTCTCCTTACCTCTTACTCCTTACCTCTTACCTCTTACTCCTTACATAATCGGCACCAGAATAAACACCGCCACATCCCATACTGCGTGTGAAATGATCAGCGGCACCAGATTCCTGTTGTACCGGTACATCAATCCCCAGAAAATTCCGCAAACCAGGGCTGCCATAACCAGGATAAAATTGAATGACCAGATATGAATGAGCGCATATATAAATGTTGCAATAACGAAGCCTTTCCATTCACCGAATCTATCCGCGAGCAACTGCTGCACGTAACCACGCCAGAAGATTTCTTCGGCCGGTCCCATAACAAAAAGAAGTCCGAGTGCAATCCAGAGCTTATTCTGTCCTTCTTTAAGGGCGTAAATGCTGTCGACCTGCCCCCGGGCAAATCCAAAAAGCAAACCTGAAAAAAACTCGCCAAAATAAAATATTACCCAAAGAACAACAGCCGAAAATAATCCGAGTCCGATTGATTTCCATGAGAAATGGAATTGTTTGATCAAGTCCTTTCGTAACATGAATGAAATCACCATTAATATGGCAGCTGACACCGCGATTCCGATCCAGAAATTAAAAAAATGTTTTGTCCAGACTGAAAACATGACAAACCATAGAATAGCAGCAAGGAGAATTGGTCCCCATACTCCAAAATGATTTGATTTGGATAGAGACTGAACAGAACTGTTTGTATTCTTAATTTTTTCCTTTGTCATTATTGATAATCAGATTCTTTCTGACAAATTTTCCCATTTGGGAGATAATTTGAGTTCTATATCAGTCCACCCACAAAGTTTCCAACAACTAAAAGCAGCATATAAATCATCACCAGCTGAGCTGTACCTTCATCCAGCCGCTGGATATTTTCCGGTTTTTCCATTTCAGCCGTACGCATTAGTTTGATGTTCTTCCATGCTAAGGGAAATGACAGGAAAATAATCATTGTTGCCCAATGCTGAATTCCGAAAATCACACAAACTACAATCAATGCATAAGCACCAATGAGTAAAGCATCGTAATAGACTTTGGAGCCTTTAACTCCTAATATCATGGCTGCGGTTTTAATTTTTGCAACACTGTCGTGCTTGATATCACGGGTATTGTTGGCATGCAGCACAGCTACAATCAGAAGCCCGGGTGCTGCTGCTACAAGCAGCATTTGCCAGCTAAGCATGTTGGTCATAACCAGGTAAGTACCCAGCGAAATCAACTGCCCGTAGATGATAAAAATATTCAAATCACCCAAGGCACGGTATTTCATGAAAAAGTAGAAATACGAACCGATAAGCCCTGCAAGCCCTATCCACAGTAAATGAACTGAAGTATTCATCAATAAATAGATTCCGATGAGATTTCCAAGCACCATCATCGAAATACTAAACCAGTATACTTCCTGAGGTTTAAACTGCTTGTTGACAAGCATCCGGCTTGAACCGTAAGTATCCTCGCGGTCCACGTTATGCTTATAGTCGTAATAATCGCTCATCATGTTGCCGCCTGCCTGTAAGATCGGTGACGCGATGACAGCCAGAATTCCGTACCACCAGTTCACATCCATCGGTGCAATGCTGTTCAGGTAAAAAACATATGACACTGCTAGTACGGCCGGCATAATGGACAACGCGTAGCCCCAGGGACGCGTTACCATAAACCATTCTTTAAGGGTGTGTTTCATATTATGCATTAATGAGTAAATAACAAAGAACAAAGATTCTAAAAACGATTACTCTTTTTTGATTAATTGATTAAAAAAACCTTTTGAAGTATTTCACATCGCTTCAATTCTATTTTGCCAGTAATGATAACTCTTAGAGATTTGAGTATCCTGATTTATCAGGTACAATTAATTCTGTTTCGGGTTCAGGTATTGAGCCTGACGACATTTCAGGAAATCCTGCAAAATCTTTGTTGCCTGATCTGGCAGAACCTTTAGAGATATTGGCAGGATAAGTAACCGGAGCACACTGTATTTATGAAACAAATCCAAACTTTTCAAAATCCCGAAAAGAATTTATAAGTTTGTGGATGTCAGTTACTATATCAATGGATCAGATCCGAATATCCTACTTCCCGAAATAATTTTTTTTCCTGCTCTTTGCTCTAAAATAATTTCTCATTAAATCCTTTCAGCGTATCGAGTACATTTGATTTCACGCTGATGAAGTACCCGATGCCTTTTGCTTTAAGTTCGTCCATGCAGGCGGGCGCTCCGGCCACCACCAGCAATGCTTTATCATTGAGCAAATCATAGGCTTCAGGCGCAAATACAGCATATTCATCATCGCTCGAGCAAAGCACTACGATATCTGCTTTTGCTTCCAAAGCAGCTTTTACTCCTTCTGCAACAGTTTCGAAACCGAGATTGTCGATGATGTCGTAACCTGCACATGCAAAAAAGTTGGATGAGAACTGGGCACGTGCCAGCCTCATAGCCAGACTGCCTATGGTAAGCATAAATACTTTAGGAGTTTTGCCTGAATTTTCGGTTGCGAAACGGAGCTCTTCAAATTCTTTGGCTCCGCGAACAGGCTCCAGGGTTTCAACACCTGTCGATGAACAACCGCATCCGCCTACATTAGAGGCAATTACTTCCTTATTTTCAACTTTACTTTCAGCTCTTTCAGTAAAATTCGGGAACTGATTTGTTCCGAGCAACACTTCTTTGCGGCTCGAAATATCTTTCAATCGTTTGGCAGCGGTATTTTTCACCACTTTCTGAACAGAACCGGATTTAACCATTTCAAAGAATCCTCCCTGCTCTTCCACTTCAAGGAATATTTTCCAGGCTTGTTCGGCAAGTTCTCTGGTGAGTGTTTCGATATAGTACGAACCTGCAGCAGGGTCGGTTACTTTATCGAAGTGACTTTCTTCTTTCAGCAGTAATTGCTGATTACGGGCAATTCGTTCTGAAAATTCATCGGAATTTTTATAGGTTACATCGTACGGCATTACAGTCAGACTGTCAACTCCGGCGATAGTGGCGCTCATAGCTTCGGTCTGGGTGCGGAGCATATTCACGTTGGCATCGAATACAGTCATGTTAAACTGGGTAGTTTCGGCATGAATGCGCATTTTTGCCGAGCAACGGCACAGACCGTCGGGTTTGTTGTTAGGGCATTCATCGCGCAGGCATGCGGGTTGGTAAGCCATCACGATTTGTGCCCACAACATGCGCGCAGCACGGAATTTGGCTATTTCCATGAAATAATTGCTGCCAACTCCGAAATTGAACTTTATTTTCTTTGCAGCTATTGATTTTTCAACGCCTCCTTCAATGAGTTGAGACAGGTATTCATTTCCCCAGGCAAGTGCGTACCCGAGTTCCTGAGCGCAGAAAGCACCTGCATTACTGAGAGTTACAGCGTTGACACCCACCACTTTATAGAATGGCAATCCCATGGCGGCCTGCACAACAGATTTGATTCTTTCAAGCACAAAATCCTTTGACAAGTCTTTTCCTTTCAGCAGCATACGATTGATGGGATCGACACTGATAGAACCAACAAGTAGTGCGGGGTCGGCATAAAAACCGTTTGCTTTGTAGTAATCAGTGAGAATGGTTGCCAAATCAGCTCCACGGCTCACGCATATCCTGAAATTCAACTCCACGGCCGTAGGTACTATATTCCTGAGCAATTCGGCAATGTATTGAGGAGATAAATCTGCTTTTTTCAATTCGAAACCCAGCGAAGTGACTCCGCGGTTCAGCATATCCAACGCTTTCCTGTTAGCCTCTGCGGCATTTTCCACTTTGATATCCTGACGGATTAACCAGTCGTTAGTGGGTTTTGTACTGCGAACGTAAGGAAATGCACCGGGTTTTACATCTGTGAGTTTCAGCCCGTCGATATCTTCCGAACGGTAGAAGGGTTGTACATTAAATCCTTCATTGGTGCGCCACACGAGTTTTTTATCGTATTCTGCACCCTTTAAATCTTTGATAACTACATCTTTCCATTGTTCGGTTGATACAACAGGAAATTCAGCCAATAAATTCAATTTTTTGTCTGCCATAATTTATTTCGTTATGTAATATATGTCTTAAAATCAGGTGTGCAAAGTTACCAAATATTTTTGATTCATTCTCAATTCATTGGGTATAAAAACCGGCTGAAATTGTAAAAATGTTATTAATATTTAGATAATTTACAATATTAGACTATCTTTACGTTTTCATTATCTGATTGATAATCGGGCGTTTTATTCCTTCATATTTATGAAAACAGATTTCATAACCGCACCGAATGAATGGCTAATTAAATTTAATCAAAAAAAACTAAATATTATGGTAGATTTACAGCAAGCAAACACTAACTCTGACGAGATGCAGCAGCCACAAAGTGTGGAAAATTCAAACGATTTGTTGATAATCGGTAAAGAAGGTAAGTCATTCCTTCTGACATCAGCCAAATGGTCAAAATTCATAGCTATTGTAGGTTTTGCAATGATTGCAGTCATGTTGTCGGGCAGTCTGGGAGTGTTTTTTATTTCGCCCGTACTGAGTGAATACCAGGATTTCGAGATGTTTCAGTATTTACCAATGCCTTTTTATTTCTTCGGAATTTTTTACATTCTGATGGCAGTCATCTATTTTATTCCTTACTATTATCTGTACGGCTTTTCGATAAGGATAAAAAAAGGGATACAGAGTAATGACCAGGTGAGCCTGAATGAAGGACTTAAAAAGATGAAGCAGCTTTCGGCATTTATAGGAATTGTGACTATTATTTCACTGTCGCTTCTGCTGCTTATGATTCCGGTTTTGATTTTCTCTTTCGGGATGATACATACATTATCCGGTGGTACAATGGTTTGAACTACATGAAAAAAGCTGCCGTTAAGCAGCTTTTTTTATCTGACGATTTTCATTGAAATAATCCGGACATCTTCAAGAGGCCGGTCTGATTCGTTTGTTTTGACGACAGAGATTTTTTCGACCACGTCTAATCCCTTCACCACTTCCCCAAAAACGGTATAGTTGCCATCCAGATGGGGTGTTCCGCCTATGGTTCTGTAATCGGCACGGGCCTTGAGGCTGAATTTATAAACGGAATCGTTGGCCTGGTTGCCGTAGCGTGCTATTTTGCCTGCCTGCATGTTGTCAAGTTCCTTATCAGTAAATTTTTTCCCTTCCACAATGTAGAACTGGCAACCGGATGAAGCTTTCTGCGGGTTTTCATTGTCGCCCGTCCGGGCAGCTGCCAGCGCTCCCTTTCGATGATAAATAGCAGGAGTCCGGAACTCGGCCGGAATGGTGTAACCCACATCTCCGTTTCCAAGCTCCGAATCCGGTTTTGCATTTTTTGAATCGGGGTCGCCTCCCTGAATCATAAAACCGTCAATAACCCGGTGAAAAAGAAGTCCGTTGTAGAATTTTTCCTGAACCAGTTTCACAAAATTATCACGGTGCAGCGGAGTCTCATTGTAAAGCTTCACGACTATAATTCCCCTGGTGGTTTTAATCTCCACTTTAGGTTCTTTCCTGTTGCTGATTTTACCGGCAGACGAACATGCTGAACCTGCTACAGCTATCAAGCTTAAAATCAACAGAATATTGAAATACCTTCTCATACGCTTTTTTATATATTTTTCAGTTCAATCAGCAGGGTTGCTATTTTTTCAATTACATCATTTACATATTTCCCTCCTTTTTCAGGTGTCGATTTTTTCGGGTTCCCGATTCCGGTGTCGGATGTTGTTTTTTGCCAGTGGCGGGGCATCCAGGCTGTTTTGTTGTTCAGCGACTCCAGATTCCAGGGTGAAGGAGTTCCATCGCCTGCTGTCCGGAGGTTCACCCATTCCGGGTGGTAATGCATCATGACGGAAGTTTCCTGCTCACCGGCATGTTCATCGATTTCTTCTTCGAAATATCCGCTTCGGGGAATAAAAGTCCACCAATCGCACTGTAAAATTAAAAAATCGGGATATTTCATCGCAAAATCACGTATCATCGGCTTGAAGGTATTGCCTCCGTGACCATTAATGATGACCAATTTCCTCAATCCCTGCACGTACAACGATGCAACGATGTCTGACAAAACCGCTTTCTGTGTTTCAGCATTGAAATGGACACAAAAAGGCAAATCCCACTGACCGGGATTTTGCGCACCGAGATATAGCGGCGGCATCACCATAGCCATTACATTGGCCTTTTCAAAAGCCCTTCCGGCACAATCTTTTGCAATTTCGTGCGTCAGAACGGAATCGGTCACGTACGGCAGGTGATAATTATGCGGTTCCACTGCTCCCCAGGGAAGAATTGCCATGTCGTACCGGCGGTTTTTCACTTCGCCCCAGTTTGTAACCGACAAATCCAGAAAATTTTCTCGTGTCATAGACAAATTCTATCAGTATTATTTATTGTTTAATGATGATTTACGCGAATTTACATCACTCGCTGCTTTTTCCGGTATGTTTTTATAATAACGAAAATCAGAATCATTGCAATAATTTCGCTCATAATAACATACGGGAACACTCCCATTCCAAATCCGGAGGTAAGTACGCCTGTGGAGTAGTTTATCAGCATATTTCCGATAAGAGCTATAAACATGGCAAAGCTGAAAGCCGTAGCTGAAACTTCTTTGAACAGTTCGCCTGCGGTGCCAAGCATGACCGGGAATCCGGGTGCCAGCCCCGCACCGATCAGAAACATTCCGGTTACTTTCAGGTAATAAGCTGCCGGTAAAATGAGAAATAACAATCCGGCAGTGAGGAAAATCAGCGCTGAAGTCATCAACTGAGTGAAACTGACTTTACGCAAAACACTTCCGGTAAGCACACGCATTACTATCATTCCCAAAACCGAAAAAGAGAAAGCGAATAAAGCCTTTTCCTCACCCACTTTCATATCATTAAAGAATGAAACCGTCCAGTTGTTTACTACCGCTTCCAACGAGGATTGGAAAAACAGATAAAAGCAAATGACCATAAATAATCTGTTTTTGACAAAAACTGGAATTAACCTGAAGGAAATTTTATCTTTCTGAACAGTAACAGGATATGTGATAACAGCAAAAAGCAGCGCAATAAGCAGACTAAGTACACCGGAAACATCGATTACCAGGATTTGGTACACCTTATCGACGAGGCTTAACACGATAGGTGTAACGAACGCCCCGATGCCAAAAAAAGCACCCAACCATATCAGGTTTGTAATTTTGTGCTCATCCTTGCTCAAATCTGAAATCAGCGCACTCGAAGCACCGTTGATAACACCGCCGCCAATGCCAAAAAGAAAAATGCAAAACCGAAGCAAAAGTAATGAACCGGCATGACCAATTCCGAAAAAACCCAGCGAAAGGAATAAAGCAGCCAGACTGAGTACCCACCTGTAGCCATATTTATCGGCCACAGGACCAAAAGCAACCGATCCCACGAGCAAACCGAACGGCAGTATCGAAAATAATCCACCTGCTTCAATTTCGCTGAGGCCGAAACGTACTTTAAGCACCGACAGCGTGGAACCGATGATTACCATCGACACACCAAACAGGAAAATCCCCGTAAAAACGGAAAGAAATGCAATTCTTCTGCTATTCATAATTTTTATCAGAATAAAAACAGGCTCAAAGGTAAATATTTTTACCGGATGAAAAGGACAAAACTGACGCTAAAATTGCATTAAATGAAATAAGTTCGGCTTTTATAGACCTAATGTTTTTAGAATTTATTAAATTTGCATTCGAAAACAGAGTTTATGAGTAAGATTTTCGAATATACTTTTTCGTATAAGCTGGCAAGAAATTACATGGTTTTTTGTTTCCGGCAGTTTTATGGCGAGATTATTATAAAGGGCAGGGAAAACCTTCCGGCAGATAATTCGGCGCTTATATTTGCTCCCAACCATCTGAATGCCCTGATGGATGCACTGGCGGTATCGTCGCTGATGCCACGCCGCAAAGCTGTGATTTACCTGGCCCGTGCTGATTTTTTTCTGAACAAAACAATAGCCAGGATCATGCATTTTGCCAAAATCATGCCGGCTTTCCGTATGCGCGATGGTTTTGAGAATCTGGGTAAAAACAACCGGATATTTCAGGAATGTATAAACGTGATGCGATTCGGACATTCCATTTGCATTATGCCCGAAGGAGGCCAGGGTGAGGAACAGAAAATCCGCCCACTGGTGAAAGGCATTTTCAGACTGGCTTTCGAGGCTCAGAAAGAATTCGGCGACAGCAAAAAAGTAAAAATTGTACCACTCGGAATTCATTTCGGAGACCTTGTAAAGTGTGGTAAGTCAATCATCATCAATATCGGCCAACCGATTGAAGTTCAGGAATATTTACAAAAATACGAAGCCAATGCACCGGTAGCCATTAACAGGGTAAAAAAGATTCTTCACGATCGTCTGTCAGATCTCACGCTCGATCTGGCCACTTCTCACTATTACGATAGTTTCCAGACCATCACAGACATAATGGCCGAAGAATACACCGAAACGGATAAAAAAGCCACTACCACTTTCGAAAAATTCAGGCTGAAACAGCAAACTGCCAAAAAACTGGTTGAAATAGAGAAAACTGATCCGGAGCTAATGTCTGAGCTGAACAGACTGAGCGCCAATTATAATACGCTATTAAAGAAATTAACTTTCAAATCATCCATTTTCAGCCAGGCGAAATCCGACGATACCAGTTTTAAGCGTTTGATTTCGCTCATCATCACGCTGCCTGTTTTCCTGTTCGGACTTATTACTAATTTCCTGCCGACTTTTATGCCTGTCTGGATCAGAAAAATGCTGGTGGTTGGTTACGGAGGTTTTTACAGTTCTACACAGTTTGGCCTGGGTATTTTGCTGTTTCCTGTTTTTTATCTGGCTCAAGCCATTATATTTCATGCCACCGTGTCGACGGGCTGGGGAATAACCATCATTTTTGCATTATTACAGTTTTTTACCCGTTCATTTTCTCTGAAATGGCATTCGAATTTCATCAAATACCTTCATAAACTTCGTTTCAACGGATTGCTGGTTGCCAGGCTTGAGCAATCGAGCATGCTGTACAAACTCATTTCGGTCCGAAACAGAATAGTTTACCGGATCAACAGGAAAAAAAGAGAAAACCATTGATGGTTTTCTCTTTTTTTTCCTGTGAGAATTTATTTTCAGCCAGGAACTAACTGATTCCGGCTTTTTGGTATGAAATACCACAGGCATCAGCCACTCCGCGACCGTATGCCGGATCTGCTTTGAAGCAATTGCCAATGTGACGGATTTTGATAAACTCTTCAACACCTTCCATATTCCGGGCTGTATTTTCAAAAAGAACCTGCTGCTGTTCAGCACTCATCAGGCGGAACAGTTTGCCGGGTTGCTCGTAGTAATTGTTATCGTCCTCACGAAAATCCCACCGTTTGATGTCTCCGGTTGCTTTTTGAACGGGTTCATCAAATTCCGGTTGCTCTTTCCAAACTCCGTAGCTGTTGGGTTCGTAATGTATAGTCGAACCCTGGTTGCCATCCACGCGCATCTGTCCGTCGCGATGATAGGAATTCAGTTTATCCATTGCACCTTTAGGCGAATTCACTGGTATTTGATGGTGATTTACTCCCAAACGGTAGCGATGTGCATCGCCGTATGAGAACAAGCGTCCCTGCAGCATGCGGTCGGGCGAGAAACTGATACCCGGAACAACGCTGGCAGGGTTGAAAGCAGCCTGCTCCACATCCTGGAAGTAATTGTCAGGATTGCGGTTCAGTTCGAACTCACCTACCGGAATAAGCGGATAATCGCCTTTGTACCAAACCTTTGTAAGATCAAAAGGATTATAAGACAAACTTTCAGCCTGCTCTTCGGTCATAATCTGTATAAACATTTTCCATTTCGGGAAGTCACCGCGTTCGATCGATTCGTACAAATCGCGCTGATGACTTTCACGGTCATTCCCCACGATCAGGGCAGCTTCCTGATCGGTCAGATTTTTGATTCCCTGCTGGGTTACAAAGTGGAATTTCACCCAAACACGATTATTCGAGGCATCGATTAAGCTAAAGGTGTGACTTCCGAATCCGTGCATGTTTCGGTAGCTTGCCGGAATTCCGCGATCACTCATCGTTATGGTAATCTGATGTAATGCTTCAGGAAGATTCGACCAGAAATCCCAGTTATTATTTGCACTGCGCATATTGGTACGCGGATCGCGTTTCACAGCATGGTTCAGGTCCATGAATTTCAGCGGATCACGGAAGAAAAATACAGGGGTATTGTTTCCAACCAGGTCCCAGTTTCCTTCTTCAGTATAGAATTTCATTGCGAAACCACGAATATCACGTTCTGCATCAGCTGCACCACGTTCACCTGCCACAGTGGAGAAACGAACGAACATTTCCGTTTTTTTCCCGATTTCGGAGAAAATTTTAGCACGCGTGTACTTCGTTATATCGTGAGTTACTGTAAAAGTACCGAATGCGCCCGAACCTTTGGCGTGCATACGTCTTTCGGGGATTACTTCGCGGTCGAAATGCGCCATTTTTTCCAGAAACCATACATCCTGAAGCATCATGGGTCCGCGCGGACCGGCTGTCATTGAGTTCTGATTGTTGCCAACAGGAGCTCCGGCTGCAGTAGTCATCGGTTTTTGATTTTCCTTGTTTTTCTTTTCTTTCATGGATGTACTATTTTGGTTGATTAAAATGTTTTATGAGCTAAATTACAACAAAAATAAAGGAAAATAAAGATAGATACAACTTAAATCAATTATAATTTTATAGATAAATTCTATTATGTGACTTGTTTGATTTTTAGGTTGGAATATATAAATATTAAACAAACAAGCAATTTAAAAGTTTCAAGAGTTTTGAAATTTTAATCTGCTCTTGATTTTTTTCTCTTTCAAAAACTAATGCTTATATTTGTGAGTATAAAATTCTCTCATGAGTATTTCTGTTTTTGATTTGGAAATACTATAATCTAATCATTCGATTTATTTTCTTTACTTTGATTAATATGAAAAAATATTGGCTTTATTTGATTTTCATGCTGATGTACGGAGGTACAGTTTCAGGAATAGTAAATGAAACTGATTCGCTGTTGCTGATTTTTGATGATATGCTGGTGACTTATGAAGCTCAAATAAACGCCAGACAACATCGGATAAATCAATTCAGAAAGATTCCAGACCTCGGTTCTAAGCCTTTTGATGAAAAATACCGCCTTAATGAACAATTATATAAAGAATATAAACCTTATATATCAGATTCGGCCATTTATTACCTGAAGAAAAACATCTTCGTTGCACAACAAGCAGAAAATACACAGTTATTATACGAGTCAAAATTACAACTCGCCTATTTCCATGCATCAATCGGGCTCTACAAGGAATCGGTAGATATTCTGAATGAAATAAATGAAGCCGATTTACCACCTGATTTACTGATAGAATACTATAAAGGAATGATGCATACCTATGGAGAACTTTCATTTTACAGCAAAGACACTGAACTGAGCAGAAGATACCGCCAAATAGCAAACAAAAACAAAGATCATCTTAAAAGTATGTTATCGACCAACGAGGACAACTATCTGGATATTCTAGAATCTGACTACAGAAACGTACGGGATTTCACAATGGCTTTGAAAATTAATGATATCCGGCTAAAATCAACTCCTGAACAATCCCAACAATATGCACTTATAGCATTTTTAAGATCTTTGACATATAAAGAAAGCGGGGATATTAAAATGCGGCAATACTGGCTGCTAAAATCAGCTATTGCCGATCTGCAACTTGGAATAACGGACAATGCATCCTCCTGGGAACTGGCTAATATCAGATACAATATGGGCGATATTAAACGAGCTCATCAATATATCAACTATTCTGTCAACAATTCAACAATTTTCAATGCCCGGTTGCGTTTTACACAAATAGCTGAAGTACAGTCAATTATCAACAAAGCCTATCTGACAGATAAAGCTCAACAGGAGAAAAAATTACTCAGATCGCTCATACTTATCAGTATACTTACATTGCTTTTACTCACATCAGTCATCGGAATTTTTTTCCAGAACCGCAGGATATCAAAAGCCAACACGAAAACGATAAAGGCTAACGATGAGCTGAACCGTCTGAACTGGGAACTAAGCAGAATAAACAGCGAAATTAATAATACAAATGCCGAACTGTCGGAATCCAATCAGGTAAAAGAAGAGTACATCGGACATTTTCTATCGCTATGTTCATTGTATATCGACAAGATGGATGCCTACCGAAAGACAATCCGCAAGAAACTCGTCAACGGCCAGCAATCCGAAGTGATAGAAGATGTAAAGTCATCAGACTTCATGTACAACGAACTGAAAGAATTTTACAACAACTTCGACCGTTCGTTTCTGCGCCTATATCCCGATTTTGTACAGGAATTTAATAATCTGTTGATGGACGAGGAGAAAATAATTCTCAAAAAGGATGAATTATTAAATACCGAGTTACGTATTTTTGCTTTAATACGTCTGGGCATCGACAACAGTGCCAAAATTGCCGAATTATTGCATTACTCGGCAAATACTATTTACAATTACCGCGCTAAAATTAAGAATAAATCAAAAGTTTCCCGAAATGATTTTGAGAATATGGTCAAAAAGATAGGAACATTTACCAGATAACTGAAATATCCTATAATATTTACACCTGAAATATCCACTTATTCTCACACCCACAAATTTGCTATATTGCTGAATATCAGCATTAATATTTCTGCTATTATCCCCCAAATATATTTTTGTCAATATTTTTTATGAGAATGTATTGTACATTTGCTTAAACCTTAAATTAAGCAAATTGTTTCAATATTATGCCTGCAACCCGACTTTGATAGCCGGGCTATCTATATTACTTAAATCTGTAAATGTTGACAAAATATATATTCAAACAAAACATCCAAATACACATGAGAACAAAAAGAAAAAATTTTATTTCCATGATGGTTGTGCTGATCATGTATCTCTGCTGTTCCACAACAGCATGGGCACAAACGGCAGGCAACTATCGGGGTACAGTCACCGATACCAACCGCGAATCGCTGATTGGTGTGAGTGTAAAGGTAAAAGGAACTGCCACCGGAGTGGTTACCAACATCAACGGACAGTACAGCATCCAGGCCCGACCGGGAGATGTGCTTGTATTTTCGTATGTAGGAATGGTGACACAGGAAAAAATCCTGACTGCTCAGCCGGATAACGACATTGTTCTGGCTGAAGAAGCTAAGGGACTGGAAGAAGTGGTGGTTATCGGCTATGGAGTAGCCAAAAGAAAAGATGTGACCACGGCAGTGTCATCGGTTTCAACCGAAGACCTCAACATGAGACCCATAACATCGGCGGCTCAGGCTATTCAGGGTAAGGCTGCCGGAGTACAGGTAATACAGCCCAATGGTAAACCGGGAGCCGGTATGGTAATCCGAGTGAGGGGAACCACTTCCATGAATGCCAGTAATGACCCGCTTTACGTAGTAGACGGAGTACCGATGAATAATATCGATTTCCTTTCTGCCAACGATATTGAAAGTATGCAGATAATGAAAGATGCCTCGTCGGCTGCCATCTATGGTTCTCGTGGCGCCAATGGTGTTGTTATGATCACAACCAAAGCCACAGCGCGCAAGGATCGTTCTGCTGTTTCATTCAGTGCCTATACCGGTATTTCAAATGTCAGCAGAAAAATGGAGTCGCTCAACCTTGACGAATACAGGGAGTATCTGTCCGACCTTAAATCATCGGTTGTTTTACCCGATGGATTAACCGATCAAACCAATTGGTTCGACGAAACTTTTTCAACCGGTATACGCCATAATTATCAGCTGTCGGCATCCGGAGCTTCCAACAAAGTCAACTATTTTCTTTCCGGAGGTTATACCGACGAAACAGGAATTATCAGTTCAACATCGTTTAAACGGTTCAATTTCCGCACATCGGTCGAATCCGAGCTGTACAAGTGGCTTAATCTGAGCGCGAACATTTCGTATTCCAACAATATATCCAAAGGTGATATTATATCCGGAACGGGATCAAACAGAGGTGGTGTTATTTTATCGGTTATCAATACTCCGACCTACGCGCCTGTGTGGGATACAGATAATCCAAAACACTACTACAACAAATTCTACGGTGTAAGCAATATCACTCACCCGCTTGAAAATCTTGCCCGCACCCGCGACAACAAAAATGATACGCACCGCTTGCTGGCAACAGGAAAAAGTGTTATCACCTTCTTCCCGGATTTGAAACTTACATCGTCCATTACGGGCGATATGACCTATTCCAACTACACTTCATTCCTCGATCCCGTTTCTACCAGTTACGGAAGAGGACAGTACGGCGAAGCTCAGGACAACCGTTCCTTCAGCCGCGTGATGATGCTGGATAATATCCTGACTTACACAAAGAAAGTCAAATCGCACAATTTCGAAGCTATGGCAGGTACCTCATACACAGTATCTGACTGGTCGCAAAGTTATCAGTTCGGTTCACACTATGCCAACGACGTGGTCAAAACACTGAATGCCGCCAATAAAATCAGCCCGGGTAACGGTACAACTGCTTCACAATGGGCGATCATGTCGTATCTGGGACGATTGTCATATAACTATGAAAGCAAATACCTGCTGAGTATGAATATACGTGCCGATGGTTCAAGCAAGCTGGCACCTTCCGGTCGCTGGGGTTACTTCCCGTCAGTATCTGCAGCCTGGCGCGTTTCGTCGGAGGAATTTATGTCGGATCTGACCTGGCTCAACGATTTGAAAATTCGTGCCGGATGGGGACAAACAGGTAATCAGGATGGTCTGGGAGACTATGCATATCTCGAAAGATATGATTTCAACCGGATTGAATGGTGGAAACCGGGGCAGGCTGATGCTATACCCACCTACTCGCAGGTAAGTTTAAGCTCACAGGACCTGACCTGGGAAACTACCACACAAAGCAACATCGGATTTGATGCTATGCTGTTGAAAGACAGGTTGACAATCAACGCGGATTATTATTTCAAACGAACACGCAATATGCTCATGTGGGTGACTCTGCCTGCAGGTTCAGCGGCTGTATCATCTATTCAGCGCAACGAAGGCGAAATGACCAATCAGGGAATTGAATTAAGCCTTAGTTCCAAAAACCTGGTCGGCAAATTCAAATGGAATACCGATTTCAATATATCACACAACCGTAACATGCTGGTAAAACTGGACTTCAAACAGGTGTATTACGATGCCCGTGTTACAGATATTCTGTCCGATTATGCTGTAAAAAATATGCCGGGAAGACCGCTGGGTGGTTTTTGGGGATATGAATCGCAGGGTGTTGACCCCGAAACAGGCGAGCTGATGTATGTCGATAAAAACGACGATGGATTTATCAACGCGTCCGACCGTAGCTATATCGGCGATCCGAACCCTGATTTTACATACGGAATGACAAATACCTTTTCTTTCAGGAACTTTAATTTAAGTGTGTTATTGCAGGGTACGTATGGTAATGATATATTAAACGTGTCCAGAATAGAATCCGAAGGTATGTATGACGCGAAAAATCAATCCAAAAGAATTGTTGAACGCTGGCGCAGACCCGGTATGATTACTTCGATACCCAAAGCGGGATATGACATGAAAATATCTTCCTACTTCGTTGAAGATGGTAGTTATCTGCGCGTCAAGGACGTAACTCTGTCGTACGATTTCTCGATGAACTGGATGAAGAAACTGGGAATTAGTAAACTACAGCCATACGCAACCGTTACAAATCTGTTCACGTTTACCAAATACCTCGGTTTTGACCCTGAAGTCAATCAATGGGGAAATTCGGGTAACGTACAGGGAATAGATTACGGAACTTATCCGCAAACACGATCCTTTATCTTTGGAGTAAATGTTGATCTTTAATATATACCAAATCTTTAAACATCGAAAATCATGAATAAAATAATAAAAACTGGACTTGGATTATTTATCCTGTTGCTTACAGCATGCAATCTGGATTATGATCCCGTTTCACAGCTCTCCGAACGTACACTCGGAACGAAAGATACAACCGGTACCGAAATAAAATATAAAGATCGTGAAGCCATGCAGTCGGTATATAAAAGCATGTACCAACGCATGACAAATCAGCAGGAACACTGGTATCTTGACTATTTGCTGTTCGCGGAATGTCGGTCGGACAATGCATATGCCGGAACAACCGGAGCTGAAGTGGTGCCTGTAGAATCGAACAACCTCGACGCCAGCAACAGTGTAATTGCCCGTGACTGGAATCGTTACCTCGAGGATATTGCCCTTTCCAACAGCATTATCAACAATATAGATCTTGTACCTGATCCCGCCTTGACTGCCGCTGAACGTAACAGATGGAAAGCAGAAGCAAAGATTTTCAGAGCAATGATGATGTACGATATGGTACGCTGGTTCGGCAATTTCCCGGTTATAACTAAAGAAGCAGGTAAAATCACTGCCGAAAATATCAAGGAAGTGTATCCGCTCTATTTTCCGAAAGCAAATACACCGGCAGAAGCTTACGCGCAAATAATCAGTGACCTGAGGAGTTCACTCAACGACGCGCCTGCAAACAACAATGCAGACAAAACAATACTATCCAAAACGGTTGCCCGCGCGTTACTTGCCAAGGTATATGCAGATAAGCAGGTGCAAAATCCGGATAGTGTCATTTATTTTGCCGATCAGGTTTTTGCCGATGGAATCAGTCTGGTAAACAATTACAGCGATTTATTCGCGCTAAATGCTTCGGGAACCGATGCCAAAGTCCGCAACTCATCAGAATCCATTCTTGAAATGCAGTATTTTACCGGAAGCGGTAACTGGGTAACATGGATGTTTGGCCGTGATCTGCTGGATTTCGATTTCTATTTTACCTGGGCTAAATGGGTTACGCCATCCAGAGACCTGATCAAGGCATTCGATGATGCAGGTGACATGAAACGTAAGAATGAATCAATCGTATATTATCAGACTACGTGGTCCAACTATTACGATGCAAAAAATTATCCGTTCATGTACAAATGCCGGTCAAATGTCAATTCTATTATCAAGTTACGCGGAGCAGATATCCTGTTGCTTAAAGCCGAAGCCCTGGCGCGTAAAAATCAGCTTTCGCAGGCAGCTCAGGCTGTAAATACAGTTAGAAAAAGGGTGAACCTGCCCGATTTAACTGCCGCGAATACTTCTTCAAAAGAAAACTTACTGGATGCGATTTTGCTCGAAAGAAGGCTGGAGCTGGCTTTCGAAGGTCAAAGGTGGTTTGATTTGATCCGGTTTGATAAACTGGAAAGCATTATGAATACAATCAATCAGCGCGATACTGGAAGATTACCACAAGGCAGAGCATTCAGCAAAGACTCTGAACTGCTCCCGATACCGCAACCTGTACTGGATGAAAATACAAATCTGGTTCAAAATCCGGGTTATTAATTATCAGACGTTTTTACTAACCGATAAAATTGTAAAAAATGAATAAACTACATTATATCATCTGTTCTGCACTCCTGCTGATCGCTGTTTCGTGCCAGGAAACCGAGTTCAGAACACATTACCCCGAAAGCACACCGACACTCACTGCAAGTGTATCAGAGAATTCCATTCAGTATGGAGATTCTATCACGTTGGTGGCGGATATTACTGATGCGAATCCACTTTCCACGCTCGAAGTTAAAGTTGCTGTCAGCAACAAGCTGATCATTTCCGAATCCATCCGGACAAAGGGCACATCAGCAAGCATCCGGAAAAGATACCATATACCATTTGGAACAGGCATGCCCGATAAGGAAAAAGTGAAGGTGTATTTAACCGCCATCAATGTGGAAGGCTTTAAAACAGAACAGGTGCTTGACAACACTATTGGCAACCGTCCTCCGATGCCAAAGCTCTATTTAATACCGGCAAGCATTACCAGCGGACTTAGTACCAAAGAATTAGTCCTTACCGACGAAAGCAACCTTATATATTCGGTGAGCGGTATCGAATTTCCCAACACGTTCACTTGCTATGTAGCTACTAAAAAGACGGCTTTTGGCAGAGTTGACTGGACGGGCCTGGTGTATGGTATGAAAGGAAATGAAATAACCCTGATCAAACAGGGTGAAAGTCCCATTACTGTTCAGGATGAATCACTGGTTAATATTACGTCGTGCAGTTTCGATGCATTGAATTTCAGGTTGAATGTTGCTGGCAAGTTGCTCGAGCCCATCACAAACCTGGATGTAATGACCGACCTGGCTGCTTCACCTTCCTCGCTGCTTGGCGCTGATGCCTCAAAATTCAGAGGAGCTACAATATATTTCGGGAAAGGAGTTGAAGTCGCCTTTACAGGAATTGACAACGTCTCCAACGGATTGTCGCCTGATTATTTTGAAGTAACCGGAACAAATAAAGCGAAATTCCTGGGTGAAACGGGTATGTACAAAGCCTATTACCACGTAGGGGGTAAATATCTGTATATCGAACCGATGCCAACTGTAGCATATCCCGATGCATTATGGATTTGCGGTGTAGGACTTGGACGTCCATCGCAACCTTACGCTACAACTACCAGCTGGAACTGGAATACACCGCTGGATTATGTACCCTGCCGGAAAATATCAAACGGAGTTTATCAGGCGACTGTTTATCTCGAGAACACGGATAATACGGAAGGAACCGGTTACGGAACCTGTAACTTCAAATTCTTCCATTACAGGGGCTGGGATCATGGTGAAGAATCATCGATGAATTACACAGTACAGACACCTCTCAAAAACAGCAACGAAACTGGTAATGTTGGCAACTGGCGGGGAAATGACGCGACATTCAGCGGTGTGTACAGGATAACATTAGATATGAATGCCAAAACGACCAATGTGGTAAAACTGAATTAATACAATAGTCATGAAGAAACTCGGAATATATTTATATTTAGCCACTTTTGTTTTCATTTTTGGAAGTTGCGCAGCCTGCAGGGATAACAATGCACCAAAACCTCCGGTAACGAACGACACCATTGTCAAAGAGGTTAACACATACATTACAACTGCCGATAAAACCATGCTGTTTAGTTCTGTAGCAAAAAGTTTCAGTAAGGGTATCAATATGAATATTGAAAAAACCCTGACACTCAAACCGGCGCAGACTTTTCAGACGATTGATGGTTTTGGCGCTGCCATTACCGGCTCTACCTGTTACAACCTGCTGAAAATGACAAAAGCAGATCGTACAAAACTGCTGGAAGAAACATTCAGTGTGGAGAAAGGGATGGGATACAGTTATGTGCGTGTTGCAATCGGATGTTCTGATTTTTCACTCGATGAATACACTTGTTGTGATGTGCCCGGAATTGAAAATTTCGCGATGCCCCCATATGATGTCAGGGACATTTATCCAATCCTGAAAGAAATACTGGTCATCAATCCCAATCTGAAAATAATGGGTTCGCCCTGGACTCCGCCCCGGTGGATGAAAGTCAATAACCTCACCGATCTGCAACCGTATAACTCCTGGACAAGCGGGCAACTAAATCCAAAGTATTATCAGGATTACGCAACTTATTTTGTAAAATGGATTCAGGCTATGGAAAAGGAAGGTTTCCCCATTGAGTCAATAACCGTTCAGAACGAACCGCTCAACCGTGGAAATTCCGCTTCGCTTTACATGACCTGGCAGGAACAGCGCGATTTTATAAAAACAGCGTTGGGATCGAAGTTTGCTGAGGCTAAGTTAAAAACGAAAATAATCGTGTTTGATCACAATTTTAATTACGACAACATTCCTGATCAACAGGGTTATCCAACACGCATTTACGAAGATCCCGACGCAGCGAAATACATCGACGGTGCTGCCTATCATGCATACGGTGGCGGCAGCAGTGAACTGACAAAAATTCACAATGCCAACCCTGCCAAGAACCTGTATTTTACGGAGATGTCAATAGGCACATGGAATTATACTTTCGATGGTGATCTGATGTGGACGATGAAGGAAATAGGCATCGGATGCCTGAACCGCTATTGCAAAGCTGTTATTGTGTGGAACTTTATGCTCGACGACAAACGGGGACCTAACCGCCCCGGCGGATGTACAACCTGTTTTGGCGCTGTGGATGTTAATTCCGCTGATTACAAGACACTCGACAGAAAATCGCATTATTATTTTATCGGTCACATGTCAAAAGTGCTGCACAGCGGTTCAACACGGATAGGTACTTCGGGCTACATGCCAACTGGTGTGAATGCAACGGCTGCCGTTAATCCCAACGGAACGTACGGCATCGTACTGCAAAATGAAAATACAACTTCGGTTCAAATGACCATCGACGATGGTAATCATCACTTTGATGTGACTTTGCCCGCTAAGAGTATTTCATCGTGTATCTGGAAGAAATAATTTCAGTGAGAGAAAAAGATTAATCAGAGCATCGTGATCATCTGACTGAATATAATGATCTGTTCTATTTCCCCCGCACGCGATTATATGGAAAGTGGGGGAAATAGAATGGACATTACTGAAATAATGAACTAATTTCTCAAATATCTGTTTCACAATTTATAAACATAAAAACTAACATTAAAAACAAAAGTCTTATGAAAAACAACTATCTCTTAATTACGTTGCTTGCACTTTTTGCAACAACAACCATGAGTTATGCCGCTCAAACGGTAAAACTTAGAGTACAGGTTCCTGCCGAAACAGTAGTATGTTACGCTGCTGGTGGTTTCAACGGTTGGAGTACTTCTGCTACCCCCATGACCAAAGTGTCTGATTCACCAAAAACATTCGAGGCAGACATCACTGTACCCGACAATGTGGAAGCAGGTTACAACTATAAATTTCTTGCAGGTCCGGGTTGGGCTTACGAACAGGGTGATCCTTCAGCCGATTTCACTTATGGTGCAGTTGGATTTACGGGTGCCGTGGTTAATTCATTTAAAAAGTATTTTACTCCTATGACACCACGTGACATTAAAGTAAATGTACTTGTTCCGAAAACCACACTTTTCTGCTACATTACCGGAAGTTTTGCCGACTGGGAACAGCCAAAGAAACAAATGACCTTTGTCAGCGAGGATAATGACGGAAAAGTATATACCTATACAGTTCCGAATATCGACCCTCAGTTGCTTGAGTTTAAGTTTGCTTCCGGTCCGAGCTGGTCTTACGAACAAACACAATCAGCCAACTTCTCATATCTTGGAAACGGAGGTGCCAACAACGAAGTTAGCGTGGTATGTTCCGGTTTCAAAGCTATCTACGATCCGGTAAATGTAGGCGATATTACAGTCAATATCACTTCTGTTCCGGCAGGTACCGATAGTGTATATCTCGTTGGTAGCTTTGGTAGCGGATGGAGCCTGGCCGAAGCAATTGCCGCAACAAAAAACAACGACGGAACATTCACAGCAGTAATACCGCAGCAAGCTACCGTTGAATTCAAATGCTGGAACCGCAAAGACTGGGCTTACGAAGAATGCCAGGCCGATGGATCGAACCTTGCGGCAAATCGTCAGGTTACCTTCAAAGATACTCCTGTTGTTAATATCTCTGTTGCCCGCTGGAAAAAAATGGCAACAGGCGTAGATAATGTAAAATCAGCATTCGGTTATCCGGTTTCTGTGTCAAATCACAGGATAAAAATTGATGGCGTACAGACCGGTGTGAATGTTTATTCTGTATCAGGACAGTTAATGCAGACTTATACCGGAAAAGGTTCTTTCACCAGTCATCCGCTTGTTTCGGGAGTGTACATCCTGCGGGTTGACAACACATCAACAAAAGTTATGGTAGATTAACTTTAATAACCCTATTGCTATAAAATAAAAAGACCGCTAACATTGCTGTTAACGGTCTTTTTATAAAATAGAATATTACTAAATCACACTCCTTTATCCAGCCCAGCCTTCTCTATCCAGATTCCGGTAATTAATGGCTTCGGCAATGTGGTGCGGAAGTATATTTTCGCTGTCGTCCAGGTCGGCTATAGTGCGTGATACTTTCAGAATACGGTCGTAAGCACGCGCTGAAAGATTCAGACGGTTCATGGCATTTTTGAGCAATTCACTTCCCTCTTTGTCGGGCTGAGCATAGGCGCGGAGTTGTTTCGACGACATTTGCGCGTTGCAATAGACTCCGTCCGTATCCCTGAAGCGAAGTTCCTGTATTTCACGTGCTTTCACCACTCTTTTCCTCACTTCGCTGCTGCTTTCGGACTCTTTCAGTTCCGACATTTTTTCGAAAGGTACAGGTATGATTTCGATGTGTATATCGATCCTGTCGAGCAGGGGACCAGAAATGCGGCTCAAGTATTTCTGAACCAGGCCCGGAGCACACACACATTCGCGCGTCGGATGGTTGTAATATCCGCACGGGCAGGGATTCATCGAAGCCACAAGCATAAAACTGGCGGGATATTCGATGGCAAACTTTGCCCGTGAGATACAGATTTTCCGGTCTTCGAGCGGCTGCCGCATCACTTCAAGCACCGTACGCTTGAACTCAGGGAGCTCGTCGAGAAATAAAACGCCATTATGGGCAAGCGAAATCTCGCCGGGCTGCGGAAAAGTTCCGCCTCCGACTAAAGCGACATCACTGATAGTGTGATGGGGACTTCGGAACGGGCGCTGCGAAATGAGCGATGTATTGCTGTCGATATTTCCGGCAACAGAATGGATTTTGGTCGTTTCAAGTGCTTCGTGCAGGGTTAAAGGAGGCAGTATTGTCGGAATTCGTTTTGCAAGCATGGATTTACCTGCTCCCGGAGGTCCTACCATGATGATATTGTGACCACCGGCAGCCGAAACTTCGAGGGCACGTTTCACATTTTCCTGACCTTTGACATCGGCAAAATCAATTTCAGACAAACTCAGATTCTGATAAAATTCATCACGCGTATTGACTATTGTAGGCTCTATCGACGATTGTCCCTTAAAGAAATCAATGACTTCGGTAATATTTTCCACTCCATACACGTCCAGATTATTCACCACAGCTGCCTCACGTGCATTCTGTTTAGGCAGAATGAAACCTTTGAATTTTTCTTCACGGGCTTTGATGGCTATGGGAAGCACTCCCTTAACAGGCTGTAATCCGCCATCGAGCGACAACTCGCCCATTATCACGTATTTATCAAGTTCTTCGGAAGGTATTTTCTCTGAAGCAGCCATAATGCCGATTGCAAGCGGCAAGTCATATGCCGAACCTTCCTTTCGGATATCGGCAGGCGCCATATTCACAATCACCTGTTTACGCGGCAAATCATATCCGTTGTACTTGAGGGCCGATACTACCCGTTCGTGACTTTCCCTTACAGCATTATCAGGCAATCCCACAATCATAAACCGGATGCCTTGCCCCACGTTCACTTCGATAGTTACGATGGTTGCATTAATTCCCTGTACAGCAGCTCCAAATGATTTTACAAGCATAATTTACTCTTTATTTTTGAAAAACGATGTGTATGATTCAGGTTATCTTTATTGAAAAACGGTGGTAAACCACTAAATTAGTTGTAAAAAAACTGTTCTGACGGGAAAACACGCTCCCAGATTTTTGATTTATTTTTCTTTGGTTTTTCGTTATTGATAAAGGCGTTCAGAGTAAGCATCTGCTCGAAATATATCTTTCCTTCGGAGAAATGGGTACGTGCGGCAAGCTGTCCTTTCACGTGCTGATTATTTATAAAATTCCAGTAAAATTTATTCTGCAGGTAGCTCGACGAACGGAGGAACGGATTACCCCAGTACATGCTGTTGCCATGCCGGTAGTATAGTACCATGCGTGGCTGACCTAAATAAAGAGTATTTTCGGTTCCGAAACCCCGGTAATCGAAATCCACCCGGGCAACTCCACCTACAGGTGTGCCATAATTTTCCATATCGACCCTGTCGCGCTCAAAACCTGCAAGTACTCCTGCCGATACCAGCAGTTTGTTTATTCCATTACGGTTGGAGTAATTCACTCCTCCCGAAAGCTGCCCCAGCAGATAATCGGAAACCGTTAATCCTCTGGGATTTGGGCGGGTAATGGAATAATGAAACATATACGACTGAAAATCGGCGAAGAAGAGTTTGCCAAATTTCTTGAAACCCGAAGCGCCTAAATAGAATGTTTCACGTTCGGTTTCGCTCTGCAGTCCCGTCCAGTCAAGCCAGAGTTTGACGAACTGATCATCGTCACCTTGCCTGAAATACATTCCCTCCATGGTGTGTTTGTAGTACCTGATCGAATCCTGAAAGAAAAAATCGGAATAGTCATCCAGTAAATCATGGCGGTGAAAAGACCCGGCTTTGAACACGGTATTGTCATCTTTCATCTGATAATAAGCCAGCAGATGAATATCACTGACTAATTTATCAGCACCGAGGGCTCTCATGGCATCCACACCTCCCATGATATAGTGCTTATCACTGAATTTCCATCCAATTTCCTGTGTCAGTGTGACACCCGCCATCGTCTGATCAATAGCCAGGGGCGACTTTGCAAATTCATTATTGTCAAAGAAAAAATTAAGTTCCGAATTCCATTTGAATTCCTGAGAAAACAAAAACAGAGGCGATATAAGACCGATAAGTAATAATTTGTAGAATTTCATAATTATAAATGAATGATTATTTTTATTACAAAAAACATTAAATAATTCTTTCAAAAAGAAACTTTCTGCATCCGCTTCAATGGTGATGTCCTCCTGACAAGCTAAAATAGTACATAAGTACAAGTCCGAGCAAAACAAAAACGCTGTGAATCAGCCATTTGCCCTTTCCGGAATTTTTAAGCACTTCCGGTAGTAAACTGGTGGCTGCCAGGTAAATAAATCCTCCTGCAGCTACAGGCAGCACATAGACGGAAAAATGTTCAATTTCATGTCCGAACCACAATGCCAGCAATGTACCGAGTATGGCGGAAGTAGCAACCAGAAAATTGTAAAACAATGCTTTTCTCTTCGAGAAACCAGCTTTCAGAAGTATCCCGAAATCGCTTATTTCCTGCGGGATCTCGTGAAGAATGACTGTTATGGTGGTAGCTATTCCGAGTTCGGGCGAAAACATCCAGGCAGCTCCAATCAGTATCCCATCGGTGAAATTATGTATTCCATCGGCATAAAGACTCAGATAGCCGTAAGGTTTTACCGCGTATGATGCAGCCGGATTGACAGCCTGATGCGTATGCAGCAACTGCTCGACGATGAAAAAAAACATGAATCCGCCAATGATGAGCCATGAGGTCAGTTGGGCGGATCCGATATGAAAATAGGATTCGGGCACCAGGTGAAAAAATGCATTTCCGAGTAACGCCCCTACCGAGAAGCATACCAGGAGAAGCAATATCTTTTGTAATTTTTCTGCTTTCAACGCCAGCAGGGATACACCAATGAGCGAAATAGCACTTACTGCCAGGGTGCTTGCCAGGGCATTCAGCCAGATCTTATCCATAAATTGTTATTATTTGATATACAAAAGTATGTAAAAATTATCAAAATTGTTTCATTGACAGCGAAAAAGACTGCCTGAGAATTCAGTGCAGTCTTCATATTTCTTATTTCAAAGCATTCACCGGATATGCTTACCAGACGGGTCGGTAATGAATACCGAATTCAGAATACCTGCATTAGTGTTTCTGAATCAGTACGGTGACGTAAGCCGCCATTCCTTCCTCTCTGCCTGTGAATCCCATTTTTTCACTGGTGGTAGCTTTGATGGAAATATCATCTTCACTTACCTCCATCACTTCGGCCATTGCCTTTTGCATGGCAGGAATGTGCGGATTCAACTTTGGACGTTCGGCTACTATGGTGCAATCTGCATTACCAAATTCCCATCCATTTTGCCGTATGAGGTTCATAGTCTGCTTCAAAAGAATTTTACTGTCAATATTCCTGTACTCTGCAGCATTATCAGGAAAATGAAAACCGATATCGCGCATATTGGATGCTCCCAACAGCGCATCGCAAAGTGCGTGTATAAGCACATCGGCATCTGAATGCCCCAGCAGACCGCGGTGATAATCAAGCCTGATACCACCCAGCCACAATTCCCGACCGGCAGCAAACGCATGCACGTCGTATCCGAATCCTACTCTAATTTTCATTTTTAATTACAATTGATTGATTAAACACAGGTGAATTACAGAGAGGTTACAGCCGATAAAACAAAAAAGACTGAAGCTGGTTCATTGCTTACAGTCTTTTTTATTTATAAGATGGACTTTTTACCGCATCAGGTTTTGCAAACCGTTCAGATCGAATCCGAGTGTGAATCGCAGAGTCTGATCCAGTGGATTGGATTGAGCTGCCGAAATCAGGTAGGCTGCATCCAGCTGAAACATGTTCAGTTTGAATCCTACACCGGCAGTAAAGTATTTCCTGTTACCTTTCATGGCGTTTTCGTTGAAATATCCGCCGCGTACAAAAAACTGATTGTTGTAAGCATATTCAGCTCCTAACGACCACATGATTTCTTTCAACTCTTCAGATGAACCACCCGGTGCATCGCCGAAGGATTTGAAAATTCCGGCTATCGGTCCTGTTTCGTAGTAAGCAGTCCGGCGGGCTTCATAATCGGTATCGGTTTCACCTTCCATTCTTTTGATGGGGGTAGGAACCAATAATTTATTAATATCTCCGCTGATGGATATTTTATTGTAGTCATCAAAGGGATAATCAAACGATGCACCAAGCCTGAGATTGGTAGGAATAAAAATACTTGTCAGGTTCTGATCGTACGAGATTTTCGATCCAATGTTGGATATATTCAAACCAAAAGCCAGATTGGCATTTCCGGTTGACATTTCGATGGGAGTACGGTAATAGGTAGCCACATCAGCAGCAATGGCATTACCGGGATACATCGGATCTGCCGAATTGTTGATTCCGTTGTTCAGGTCCGAGCGGATATACCTGAACGCTACTGCAGCCGACCAGTTTTCAGAAAGCAAACGGGAATAAGCCAAATCGAAAGCCAGTTCATTGGGATGAGCAGTGCCGTAATCATCTTCAGGTCTTTCGCCGGTGAGTTTGATTTCTCCAAGCGAGAAAAAGCGAAGCGATGCACTCACCGACTGTAATTCGTCGAATTTCCAGTAACCAGCCGCATAAAGTAAATTAATATCGCTCACCAGCTTACTCAGCCAGGGAGTGTATGAAAATGAGAAACCTGCGGGACTTTCCATGAAAGCATACTTGGCCGGATTCCAGTGTTGAGAATTTATATCCGGAGTAGTAGCTGCACCCACATCACCCATAGCGCCCCCGCGCGAATCGGGTGTAATAGTCAGCGAAGGAACACCTGTAATCAGCGGATTCAGCTGTTCGTTTGGCTCAACCTGAGCAAATGAAGATAATGTTACAAAGAAAGTGGATAGTAATACTAAAAAAGTCTTTTTCATTCTCTTATGATGGTTTAAAAATTAACTAAAATTGATTGATGATAAATTGTCGTTCAGCCCGATTCGGGATTAACTGTTTAATCTATTTAAACTACTGAAATAATTTTTTATTGTCCGAGCACTATTATTTTGTTTGCCTTTGATGTTTGTTCGCTGTTATTTGTTTTAACCGATACTCTGTACACGTAAACTCCGGGCTGAACTTTTTTCCCCGTACTGTCTTTCAGATCCCAGGTAAGGTTATCGGCATTGTTCTGATTCATTGAAATGATGAGCCTTCCGGAAAGATCGTAAATTGACAGCGTCGTTTTAAGTATTACCTGTGGCCTGTCATGTTCGATAACGAAACTGGTAACTGTACGTACCGGATTCGGATAATTATACACACTGAATATCTCGGGTGTAAGTCCGGGTATAACTTCGAAATCCAGGGTTGCTGTTGTGGAGTTATTGAGCAAATCCCAGCAGTGGAACGTAAGTGTATGTTTTCCGGCTGTCAGCAGAGGAAGTTTCATGCGTACTTTTCCTTCCTGATAACTGTTTGTTTCGGCTTCAAAATAATCGTTCAGAGTGTATGACATCAAAGGATCATCGTCGACAATAAGCCTCATATCGTGTCCGATGCCACTACCCACGGTGTTTATTCCATTTAAATCGGTTACATGAGCAACAAACATGGGGGTTTCATTCACTTTGCCCCCTGAAGTGAAGTTAGGTGTATTCAGGTGCATGTTAACTTCGGGTCCGTCGTTATCAAGTATAACTCCGGATGAAGAGCCACCCACAATGAAATTTTCATAATATCCCTGAGCTTCCCTGTTGGAAAGAGAATCAGAAGCATAGTAGTTAATTCTTCCTTTTCCGTAGTTGTATCGAATGTCACGTGGAATCATCACCGTAAAACTAAATGTACCATCGGTTACCCTGGCTTTTCCGGAGTAGAGCAAATTGGGTCTGTCTTCGTACGTGATACTTCCGCCCTGGTTATTGTTCAGTGTCGTGATTTTTTGCATTTTATCGTATATAGTCACTTCCAGAGTACCGTTGAAGTCGGTTACCCTGTTATTGTTCCCGTCGACGAGATATCCCTGAAACTGATTGACAGAAAGCGCTCTCAAAGTGTCGGTACTTTCAACGGGCTGATTATTTAATTTTTCAGTTACTATTCTGTAGGTTGTAGGATAGGCAAGGCGCAATGCCGGATTCCCAAACAACATATAAGATAGTTTATTAATTTCTGTTCCGGTCTGGTTTTTTGATCTGGCTACGGCATCTCCAAGCCGTGGATATTCACCATTCACTTTTTCAAATAAGTCGAGGGTGAGAAATCGGTTAAGTCTTTCATTTTGTGAAGCGTAAACAGTACGGGCTGCTGAGAAAAGTGCGATACCTCCTCCGGCCGGATTAATCAGCACATACTCTCCCGCCGATATGTTTTTCACATCAAACAAAACAAAATCACACGTTGCAGCAATCCACAAAGGCAATTTTGTATTATACATATTTTTTACGTCATCAGAAAGCAGCACTTTTTCTTTCGTCCAGCCGTTTTCGCTGGCATGTCCTGTAAAGTTGAGCATAAATAAACCCGAGTTGATCAGGTTATGAAGTTTTGTTGTGGCCAGCGGATAAGTGTCACCGCTTGCAGTGGTTTCCTGCTTGTAAGCATCGAGGTATATTTTGTTGAACTGAAATCCCTGATTATTCTTTTTCAACGATTGTGCAATACTGTCGGACTGGCGCATATGGAGTGCTCCGTCTTCATCATCTGCAAGGAAACAGAGCTGGTTTTTCCAGTTTCCCCGAATCTGGTTATTCATGTACGAAATATTTTTATTTACCACATAATCAGCGTGCTGACTTGTAGCCACCGGAAAACGTCCTATCCCGATGTCAAGCAGGTTTGATGGTGGATACAAACCTTCCTTATCGTCCAAAAACCCGAAATAATCATCTGTAATATAGGACTTTACAATATCCAGAGACATATCTGCCTGATAGGTAATGACCAGGTTGTCGCCCGAATTATTGATTATGCCACGGTTGTCGTAGGAGCCTCTGCCGAAAAGAAGCAGGTATTTAGGCATGGCCGATGGGTCGGCTGCAGCGATTGCCCGGTCGTAAAACATTTTCATAGCCCATCTGTAGGCTGAAGCGTCGGGTGTTCCGGATGAGAATTCATTGTAAACCTGCTCTGTAGTCATCACATTGACTCTGAGTTTATCTGTCTCCCGGTGTGCATTGGCCAGTTTTTCTGCCTGCGACTGAAATGAAGGATGCGTGATGATTACCATTTCGGCAGCTGGCATGCCATGAATATCCTGATTGGTGACAACTCCCGCCGAAACAGGTTCGAGTGTATATGAAGATTTAGCTGTCGGATCGATAGCCAGGTATTCTTTCAGTGTCTCGTTCGAATCAGTAAATTCAAGCACATCTCCGTTGCGGGTAGCTACAATTCGTTTTATATTGAGCGGATCAGTTATATCCCAAACCTGTACCGATGTATTTGTTCCGGAAATCTGGTATCTGTTGTAGCCCAGTGCTCCAAGATTATCGGTATTTCTGAAAAACAGGGTTGATCCTGTCATGATCAGTTTTCGCCGGGCATTAACTTCGAGATAATTGAGATATCCTTTGGCTGATAAATTTGGTTTTGAATAGGTCAGGGTGAAATCTGCCTTTGAATTCGGGCTGGCTGACTGAAAGTTCAGCGTTACATTTGCGTCTTTTGCTATTTCATAATTATCACCGCTCTTTCGGGGCACCATAAATGACAATTCCTGTCCGCCGTTCAGTTTCAGAACAAAATTGGAATTATCGGTTGAAGTGGCAGCTACATCTACTCTTGCTTTCACATTTCCGGCAACCATGTTCGGAAAATCAAATGTAAAATTGTACGAAGTGGTACTTTCGAAAATTTCACCATAGAATATTTTTCCTGTTTTGGCCAGGTTGTATTTTTCTATTTCATGTATCTTATAGTCCAGAAATTCGGTAACATCAACCACATCGGCTCCTGATGGCACCGAAATGGCTACATCCTGAATTTTTTTGCCTTCACCGGCATCCGATGTGACGAAATAGTACCCTTCATTAGCATAATGATTGAGCGTATGGGTAAACATGGATCTGGATTGGTCGTACCTCCATTTAACCAGACCCTGACCATAGAAGAGGATGTAATCACCGGCATTAAACACACCATCAGTTCCTTTTTCCATCCATACAGCCACTTCCGGCAAGTCATCCGGTTTTATTTTCGTAAAGTCCTGATCAAGCAAAGCACCCCCGAATCCGAATACCCGTACATTGGCCGGATTTATTCCCATCGTGTTAAGAGCCTCGTAGGTAAGTTTGTAAATTCCGGTCTCTTTAACTTTTACTTTCACAAATTTTCCGGTAGCAAGCACCGAAGATGCCGCATACGAGTGTCTGGAAGGCGACGTAATGCGTGAGGGTTTTGGATTTTTCACAAACTTCAGATAGAAACTTCTTATTTTCAACACTTTATCGTCCTTCTTTATGAAAGGCAACAGTTGAATGTTCAGGTAGGTTGTTCCACGCTGATACGAGTTGAAGGTTTTTATTTCTATTGTTTCGGGAAAAGAATACCCCCCCGTAATTTTTTCTTCATCGGCTGTGAGTGGAATATATTGGGGATTCTCAACAGAAACAAAATAGTCTGAGTTTTCATCGGCAATGAATTTTTCGGCATAGTAGGGCAAATAGTTATCAGAGGGATACTGAGCATTAGCAAATACGGCAACCTGCCGGGAATGCTTGTCAGTACTCCAGGTTTCAACACCTGTCCACTGTATTTCACGGGTGGCTGTTTGAGGTACTTGGGCAGCAGATGTAATGATTGTACATACAAATGCTGTTATTATCATCAGTATTTTAAACTTCATAGCAGGATATATATAAAAACAAAAAAATGCTTACACTTATAACGGCCACAACCTGATATTATTATAGCGCTGCAAGCATCTCACTTAACCTGAAAATCAAACATTTTTCTACCGAAAATATATCCCTGAAGCCTGTTGCCTATGTTTACCTTACCTACTCCGGCTGGAGTTCCGGTAAAGAGGATATCGCCTATTTTCAAAGTAAAAAACTTACTCACATAAGCTACGAGTGTGTCTATATCAAAAATCATGTCGGCCGAATTGCCTTGCTGCACTGTTTGGCCGTCTATGTCCAGATGAAACAGGATGTTGCGAAGGTCGCCCAGCTCCTCCCGGGACACGAAATCGCCGATGACGGCCGAGTTGTCAAAAGCTTTGCAAATTTCCCAGGGTTTGCCCTCGCTTTTGAGCCTCCTCTGGATATCGCGTGCCGTAAAATCCACTCCCAGACCAATTTCATTATAGTACCGGCTGGCAAATTTGGGTGAAATGTTTTTCCCGATCCGGTTTATCTTTACAATGAGTTCTGTCTCGTAATGCACTTCGCTGCTGAAATCGGGAATGTAAAACGGTTTGTTGTTTCGCAGCACAGCCGTATCGGGTTTCATAAATACCACAGGTTCGGCCGGATTCACATTGTTCAGTTCCCTGTTGTGCTCTGTATAATTTTGTCCTATTGCAAAAATTTTCATTTCGTTTTCGGTTTTTTTTCATTCTCACTCAGTTCATTCAGCCTGTTGAACATCACTGCCAGGTGCGCGTAAATGGATGTATTCTGCACGATGATGTTATCGGGCACCCGGATACGGAAAGGTGTGAAGTTCCAGATAGCCTGTATACCTCCTTCTATCATCATATCGGCAGTTTCCTGTGCTTTGTCGGTAGGTACTGTCAGGATTCCGATATTCACTCCGGTTTGAGTCTGAAGTTCGCCGAACCGATCGATGTGATGTATGGGAATTCGATTGATACTTGTACCGGCCAGTTCAAACTTCACATCAAAACCGGCGACTATTTCCAGGCCGAAATGATTCAGACCGTTATCATGCATGAGTGAGCCTCCAAGGCTTCCAACCCCAAAAAGGAATGCTTTATGAGATTTGGTAAATCCAAGAAATTTTTCCAGTACGTCCACAAGTTCGCTTACTTCGTAACCTACCCGTGTTTTGCCCGAAATTTTCACATACGACAAATCCTTTGCTACTTTGGATGCATCAACTGCAATATTATTTGCAATTTGTGTGGACGACAAAAAAGTTTCTCCGGATTGCTGCACAAGCTGCGCGTAAGCCAGATACCACGGTAACCGCCTCAGGGTAGGTTCAGGAACATTGTATTTTGTCTGTGGCATTATTCAGTTAGATTACAGGATTTAAACTACAAAAATAAGTATTTTATTTGTAAAAAAATCAGAATATGCTGTCATCCTGTGAAAAACTATACTTAAAATAACTAAAATGACATTTTGGCTTTTCTTATGAAATTTTGTCAGATGAGGTTAAGCAAAAAAGCATTCAATATGGTCATTTTGTCTGATTATCAGAATGGTAAACTATTTGAAATCTGATGATTAAACCAATTCTGACAAAAAAAAAACAGACACTATATGAACTTCAACAATTTTACAACCAAATCGCAGGAAGCCGTTCAGCAGGCAATAGAGCTTGCACAGGCAAAATCACAGCAAATCATCGAACCAGCTCACCTTCTGATGGGAGTAATGATGAAAGGTGAAGATGTCGTTCATTTTTTATTCGGTAAAAACGGCATTTCCTTTTCCTCCATTCAATCAGCAACCGGGCAGATTATTGCCGCATTCCCGCGGGTATCGGGAGGAGAACCTTATTTTTCGAGAGAATCGAACGAGGTATTTCAGAAAGCCGCCGATTTATCATCAAAAGCCGGCGACCAGTTTGTCACGCTCGAATACCTTCTGTATGCCCTGCTGCATGTGAATACTCAGGTTTCAAAGTTGCTCAGGGATGCAGGAGCAACGGAGAAAGATCTTCAGACAGCCATCAACGAACTTCGTAAAGGCTCGAAAGCCAGTTCTTCATCGGCAGAGGAAACTTACAATTCACTCACCAAATATGCCATCAACCTCAACGGGCAGGCGCGTGCCGGAAAGCTCGATCCGGTTATCGGACGGGATGAGGAAATCCGAAGGGTGCTGCAAATCCTGAGCAGGAGAACAAAAAACAATCCAATCCTCATAGGTGAACCCGGAGTAGGAAAAACAGCCATAGCCGAGGGACTGGCACACCGTATAATCAGAGGTGATGTACCCGAGAATCTGAAATCCAAACAGGTATTTTCACTGGACATGGGTGCATTGGTTGCCGGAGCCAAATACAAGGGCGAATTCGAAGAAAGGCTTAAATCAGTGGTGAACGAGGTTATTCAATCCGATGGGGAAATCATTTTGTTTATCGACGAGATTCATACGCTGATAGGGGCAGGAAAAAGCGAAGGAGCAATGGATGCGGCCAATATTCTGAAACCGGCGCTTGCACGTGGCGAACTCCGGGCAATAGGAGCCACTACGCTTGACGAGTATCAGAAATATTTTGAGAAAGACAAAGCGCTCGAACGCCGTTTCCAGATTGTAATGGTAAACGAACCCGATATTCAGTCGGGGATATCCATCCTGCGCGGCCTGAAAGAACGGTATGAAAATCATCACAAGGTACGAATCAAGGACGATGCAATCATTGCAGCTGTTGAATTGTCAAACCGGTACATCACTGACCGGTATTTGCCCGACAAAGCCATCGACCTGATGGATGAAGCAGCAGCCAAACTTCGCATGGAGGCAGATTCGGTTCCCGAAGACCTGGACAAGACCGAAAGAAACATCAAACAGCTGGAAATAGAGCGCGAAGCCATTAAAAGGGAGAATGATGTTAAAAAGCTGGAAACTCTGAATACCGAAATTGCTAATCTAAAAGAGGAAAGTTCTGAACTCAGGGCTAAATGGTCATCGGAGAAAGCGCTGGTTGAAAAAATCCAGCAAACGAAAATCGAAATCGAGAATCTGAAATTCGAAGCTGACAAAGCCGAACGGGAAGGCGACTACGGAAAAGTAGCCGAGATAAGGTACGGAAAAATCAAATCGGTCGGGGAACAAACAGCTCAGTATCAGAAAGAACTTGCTGTTATCCAGGGCAACAATGCCATGATAAAACAGGAAGTAGACAGTGAGGATATAGCTGACGTGGTAAGCAGATGGACAGGCATCCCGGTAAGCAAAATGCTCCAAAGCGAAAAATCAAAATTACTTCACCTTGAAGATGAACTTCACAAACGCGTTGTAGGTCAGGATGAGGCTATTGCGGCCGTGTCTGACGCAGTGCGCCGCAGCCGGGCCGGTTTGAATGATCCCAAACGACCCCTTGGTTCGTTCATCTTTCTGGGTACAACCGGTGTTGGAAAGACAGAACTGGCCAGAGCGCTCGCCGATTACCTGTTCGACGACGAAAACATGATGACACGCATCGACATGAGCGAATATCAGGAAAAATTCTCTGTTACACGCCTCATCGGTTCGCCTCCCGGCTATGTTGGTTACGAGGAAGGGGGGCAGCTCACTGAAGCCATCCGGCGAAAGCCATACTCGGTTGTACTCTTTGACGAAATAGAAAAAGCGCATCCGGATGTATTCAATATTTTGCTCCAGGTGCTTGACGATGGCAGACTGACCGATAATAAGGGAAGGGTAGTCAATTTCAAAAACACGATAATCGTGATGACCTCCAACATCGGTTCGCAAATGATCCGGGAAAATTTCGAGAAGATAAACAACACAAATCGGGACGAAATAACCGGGCAAACAAAAAACGAGGTAATGAACATGCTGAAAAAGATTGTTCGCCCGGAATTTCTCAACCGTATTGATGAAATCATCATGTTTGCACCTCTCAGCGAAAAGGAGATTGCAGAAATAGTTAGCATTCAAATTAATAATATATCAAAAATGCTGGCTGACAATGGTGTAAAACTTGAGGTTACAGCCCGTGCAATGGAATTTATCGCTGCCGAAGGATACGATCCGCAATTTGGAGCCCGGCCGGTGAAAAGAGCTATACAGCGATATATTCTGAATGATCTTTCGAAAGAAATCATCAGCGGAAAACTGGATAACGGCAAACCAATCACTGTGGATTTCAGGGACGGCAAACTGGTTTTCAGCAATTGAAAAAACACCGTTGTGGGTATCGGATTCATCCTGTTAAATCAGGCGGAATATGAAACCTGAAACCACTACCTGACATTAGTTTTTCAGGTGTAAAAAAACCGGGGGCTGCTTCACGATGAAGCAATCCCCGTTTGTATTTTCGTTTACTATAAACCTGAACTTGTGAGGTTTATCCTATACTGTCGGGCTCTGTTGGCACTCCGGCACTTTCAGTTGCACCCGAATCATTCATTTCCATCAGCTCCTCCAGTTCCATCTGAGCTTCTTCGGTGGATTGTATTTGTTCCTGAAGAAATTCCTTGTCGTTTTCCGCCTCATTCTTAATTAAAAAAACTTTTCCAAGAGCAACCACAAAAAAGCCTAAAGCTATAATCATAAGCCATTTTGCCAGATTTTTACGGGTAGCTTCTGCTTTGTAAAATGCTCCGAAGGCAAAGAGCGCGGCAAAAGCCGTAGGCAGCAGCGCGATGGTTCCCATCGGAAGGATGACAAAAATGAGACTTAAAACAAGGAAAACTATCGTCAGAATAATTAATATCTTTCTCATATTCTTTTGTTGTTTATTAATTGATTGTTGCACTCGTCAGTTTCACCTGTCCTGTACCCACAGGAATACTGAACTGAATAAAAGCAGGTACCCTGCTGGCATCAGCTGTAATCCAGAAGAGGTTTTTATCTTTGCCGCGCAACGCTTTCGAAGCAGAAGCTATTGAAAATTTGTAGCATTCTTTCGTTCCCAGATTACCCAGGTTTTTAAGCGTTTCTTTTCCCATGTATTTTACCGAAACAGTGTGTTCCCTGTTGTCGAAAGCAATAACAAGTGAAATAATCTGGTTAGGTCTGACCCGATTCATGTCCATTTTACGGATTCTGAGTACAGAAGTTACAATATCGTTGGTCGAATTTCCAACCGGGAATGTGTTATTCACTTCACGGCCTCCCATCCTTGTCGATGTGCTGGACACTTTTCCGCCACTGAAAACATACTTTTCTGTTTTCCGGTAATTTCCTTCAAATGTGTTTCGCTTGAAGAGCGAAGGTTTATAGGTCACCGGATCGACGTACGACTCATACAAATCCCGGATTTTGAAAAAACTATCCCATTTTGTGAATGTGGTGGCAACCACACTGCTGTGAATGAATGTTTTTTTGCTGGTTACCACGGGTTTTGTCTGTATGGTAATTTGCGCAAACTGTGTCATTAGTCCGCTCATGTTGTATGAGCCTACATATACGAACTTCTCGTTTTTAATATTCTGAGCGAAAGCAGCTCCTGAAATTAAGAAGACTACGAGGATTAAACTGAGTTTTTTCACTTATCGAATTACTTTTTGCCGGTTAGAAAGTTCATTATTTTTTTCATGTTATCAATCAGATAAACAATGACAACAGCCAGTAATGCACCGATTATTATACTGTATACACCATATTTTATCCTTCCGTTCAGCGGTGCCGGGTTTACTACAAGACCAGCCGGAAAATCGACCGGTTTTTTGCAGAGTTGTAATCTGCTGTTGCTTTGATTTCTGAGATCCTGCAAAGACAGTAAATCATTATAGAACAATTGCTTTCTTTGTTCGCCTACTATCAGGTTGTTGTTGTCCAGGCTTATTTTTTTATCCGAATCTTTGAAATAAGAAAGATTTGCCAGGCTGTCCAGTCTTCTGATTTCGGTATCGCATATTTGAATCCGGTTGACCAATCCTGCTTTTGAAGTTTCAAATTCGCTTTTCAGCATCGGGTTGTTGTTGAAATAATCAAGAAGTGCATTCTGAAACAATTTTATCTGTGAAGGATTCAGTGTTTGTACGCTGATGTAAACCCGGTCTCTCATAACCAGGTTCATGGTATCCCTGAGCGAATGATTATTGTCGAAATCAACCATATCAGGCGTGTCGTCATCCAGGTAGTCGATTACGTTAAAACTTTCAAGCTTCAGGATTTTTCCGGCAATGCTGTCATGTATTCCCAGTACCGAGGCAAGCTTCATCGAACTTAATGATGTTGCATCTTCAGAAATAATGGAATTCTGAAGCTGACGAAACACTTCTTTTACGGTTGAATTTTCACATCCGTAAAGCATAGCTATGCCACCTGCTTCGTATTTTCGTACCGAAGGGCGTGCCAGATACTGACCTGCCACGATGCTCAGGATCAACACAATGGCAGTAATTATCCAATGCTTGAATACCAGTTGCAATAAAAAACCAATGAACTGAATAAGCTTTTTTGCAACTTCTGCAATCCACTTGCCCGCTACACTAAGTAAATCGAGCAGGTTTACTTCCTTTGAATTTTTGTCTTCCATACATTAAATATTTTATATTTTATTAAAATTACTGTCTTTCAGGTTCTGTATTTTCCGGTTCATCTCCGTCCATCGGTTCTACGTAATTTTCATCGTCAGATTCATCTTCCTCCCAGACTTTCACCAGCTTCTGAGGGCCCTGCTTTCTGAAGGCGAATGCCAGCAGCGAACCGCTCACAGCTCCGGACAGATGACCTTCCCACGATACAGGATCAAACTTTTGCCACGGAAACAAATGCCAGACATTATTCCCGTAAAGAAACACCACTATGAGAGCGATAGCTATTAGCGGCACATGCCTTCGGATGATACCGCTGAAAAAGAGAAAAAAAGTGAACGAATATATCACTCCGCTCAAACCGATGTGCCAGCTATCGCGTCCGATTACCCACAAAAAAAGACCACTAAGTATAACGGACAAAACCAGTATTTTATTGGCTATTTCAGAATAAAAATAATACAAAGTAGTACTCAGCACAAAAAACGACACGATATTGTTCAATAAATGGGTCCAGCCGGCATGAATGAAGGGCATTGAAAAAATATTTATGATCGTTTTCGGTTCTCCGGGATACACACCCGCTTCGCTGAAATCGAATCCCATTCCCCTTTCAAAAAGAAACACCAGAACGACAAAGAAACAAATGATGAACGGGAAAAATACGGCATAATATATTTTTTTCTTTTCCTGAATGCCTGTTTCCATACTACTCTTTTATATTTTTTCACAAAATTAATGATAAAAAACGAAATTGCATTCAATTTCAGATGATTTGACACTTCATACCTGCAAAAACTCAGCCGGGCAATTTCGTTATTAAAAGGGACAATAACCGGTATGCAATCATTTTTATCAGAGAACAAAAAGTCCCGGGTAAAAACAAATAAACTCCAAAGCCCGGTCAATAATTAAAAATACACATAAATTTTGTTTTTATTATGGAATTTTTTGCTATTTTTGTGAGTGCCTTAACAACCCATAAATACTTTGCAAGATGAGCTATTTAAATTTTGACAAAACACTCCTGATGAACCTTGAAAAATCTTTGTCAAAAGAGATGATCAGGACAAACCGTGCAGGAACATATAATAGCACTACTCTGGTGGACTGTAACACTAGGAAATACCACGGTCAGCTTGTGATGCCGCTTCCTGAAATTGACAATTCGAACCACGTGCTTTTATCGTCGCTCGATGAAACAGTAATTCAGCACGGCGCTGAATTCAACCTGGGTGTACATAAATATTCCGGCAACAACTACAGTCCTAACGGGCATAAATACATCCGTCAGTTTGATTGCGAAACCATATCACGCACCATTTACCGTGTAGGCGGTGTGATTTTGTCGAAAGAAAAAATGCTGGTCTCATTCGAGCCGAGAATTCTGATAAAATACACCTTGCTCGAAGCTCACTCTCCCACTACTATTCGTTTCAAACCATTTCTGGCGTTCCGCAGTGTCAACGAGCTCACTCACCAGAACAACGTTGCCAACACAGCCTATAAAGAGTTGAAAAACGGCATAAGCATGGGACTTTACGAAGGTTATCCCCAACTTTACATGCAGTTTTCCAGGAAAAACACCTATCACCACATGCCCGACTGGTATAAGGGAATAGAATACATTAAAGAACAGGAAAGAGGATACGAATACAAGGAAGACCTGCTAGTGCCAGGGTATTTTGAAATGCCTGTTAAAAAAGGAGAATCTATCATATTCTCGGGAGGTATTTCCGAAATTTCCCCAGGCACACTTGAGAGCCTGTGGGAAAAAGAAATTAAGCACCGCAACCATCGTCTGGACATGTTCTCGACACTGAAGAACTCTGCCCAGCAATTTTACAAACGTGAAGATCACAAAACTTACCTGCTGGCAGGTTATCCCTGGTTCAATTCACGTGCCCGCGACGAATTTATTTCACTCATACCCGCCACACTCATTATCGGGCGTGAAGATTACTTTGATACCATCACAGATACCGCCATAGAAGAAATTGAACGATTTCTGGATGGCGACCGCGAAGGTTTCAAACTGGAAGGACTTGAAGACCCCGACGTGTTCCTCTGGTTTATACGTGCTGTACAGCAATATGCCGAACACCGTACAATCGAGCTGGCAGCCTCACGTTTCGGTGATCTGGTTATCCGGATCATCAATTTCATCAAAAAGCAGAATCATCCGAACCTGTTCATGCATAACAACAACCTGCTCTATGTGAACGGAACGGATAAACCAGCAACCTGGATGAGCGCCGTGGAACACAATCGCCCCATCACACCACGTACCGGATATGTAGTGGAAATAAATGCACTCTGGTACAACGCCCTGAAATTCGTTTCTATTCTCGAAAGACTTTCGGGCAAGGAACAATCAGCCGATTTGCTGGATTATCAGGCAGGAATTGCCCGGGATTCATTCGTGAAAGTATTCTGGAACGGAACTTATCTGTATGACTATGTGATAGACGACTACCGGGATATGGAAGTACGATCCAACATGATTATCGCCGCCGGACTTCCTTTTTCGCCACTCGACAAAAACCAGCGGAAATCGGTTGTTGACATTACAACCAAAGAACTTCTGACTCCAAAAGGACTGAGAACCCTGAGCCCCAAAAGCGGTTCGTATCGTCCGGAATACATCGGCGGCATGCGTGAACGCAACTGGAATTATCACAACGGGCCAGTGTGGCCATGGACGGTGGGTTACTTCGCCGATGCATACCTCCGCATTTACAGGCAAAGCGGAAAATCGTTCATCGAACGGCTGATGACAGGACTTGAGGCCGAAATGACCGAACTCTGTGTTGGGACCATTTCCGAATTGTTCGACGGCAATCCGCCTTTCAAAGGTCACGGAGGAATGTCGTTTGCCATGAGCGTAGCAGAAATACTGAGAGTACTGGATATGTTGAAAAAAATTGATATAGAAACACCTGCATTATGAAAGCACTCATGTTCGGATGGGAATTTCCCCCGCATATTCTGGGAGGACTCGGCACAGCAAGTTACGGACTGACAAGAGGCATGTCTGAGCAACCCGATATGGAAATCACCTTCGTCATTCCAAAGCCTCACGGCGACGAAGACCAGAGTTTTCTGAAAATTATCGGCGCATGCAACGTACCGGTGGTATGGAAAGAAAACAGCTGGGACCATGTCAATCACCGCATCGGCAAGCTGATGCACCCCGATGAATATTTCTGGCTTCGAAACGGAATCAAATACGATTTCCGCAGAATTTATACAAACGATCTGGGATGTATCGGATTCTCGGGCAAATACCCCGACAACCTGATTGAAGAGATATCCAACTACGAAGCAGTAGCAAGTGTACTGGCTCATCAGCTTGATTTTGATGTAATTCATTCACACGACTGGCTCACCTATCCCGCCGGAAGATTTGCAAAACAAATCAGCGGCAAGCCGCTCGTCATTCATGTGCATGCCACCGACTTCGACCGGAGCCGCGGGAAAGTGAACCCGACCGTTTATAAAATTGAAAAAGACGGGATGGATGCTGCCGACCACATCATGACAGTGAGCGACCTAACCCGTCATATCGTTATTGAAAAATATCATCAGCATCCAAACAAAGTCACCACCGTACACAATGCCGTGGAACCTCTGCCGGATGCGGACTCATTTGTAAAAAAGCCACGCAAGGACAAAATTGTAACATTCCTCGGTCGCATAACCATGCAGAAAGGTCCCGAATACTTTGTAGAAGCAGCCGCTCAGGTACTCAGCAGAACAAAAAATGTCCGGTTCGTGATGGCTGGCAGCGGTGACATGATGAATGCCATGATAGATCTGGCAGCCAAAAGGGGCATCGCCGACCGTTTTCATTTCCCGGGATTCCTGCGCGGGCGCGATGTGAGCGAAATGCTTGCTCAAAGCGATGTTTACATCATGCCTTCCGTTTCGGAACCATTCGGGATATCGCCTCTCGAAGCCATGCAGGTTGGCACTCCTTCTATCATCTCATACCAGTCGGGCTGTGCCGAGATCCTCACGCATGTGGTAAAAACCGACTACTGGGACATCGATGCCATGGCTGATGCCATTTACGGGATAGTGACCTATCCGGCCATGTACAAAAGTATGCATGAACTGGGCCTGAAAGAAGTTAATAACATAAAATGGTATGATGCCGGGCTGAAAGTGCGATCAATTTACGACAAAGTGATAAGACAACACTGATTCATTCCCACCGGTATTCCGGTGTAATCATCAGGATTGAATCCAGTGAAATACGATTAATCAGCTATATACAAAAAAACGCTTTCCGACATACAACAGCCACATAAAACTTCCGCCTGCTTTCAGGGGAATGTAACGAAAGCTTTCGGCAAGCGGGCACTATTAGTTCTAAATATTAAAAATAAAAAATAAACATATGAAAAACATTTGTTTTTATTTTGAGATTCACCAGCCGATCCGGTTCAAACGGTATCGCTTTTTCGAAATCGGACAGGATCATTACTATTTTGACGATTTTCTGACCGAAGACAGGATCCGTGCAATGGTAGAGCAGGCCTATCTGCCTGCCACACGCACTTTATCCGATATGATTCGGAGTTCGAACGGGAAATTCAAATGCTCATTCTCCATTTCGGGGGTAGCGCTCGAACAACTGGAGCAATATGCTCCTGAAGTAATCGATGGTTTCAAAGAACTGGCCAGGACAGGGAGCGTAGAATTTCTGGCAGAGCCTTATGCACACTCGCTGGCTTCGGTTTACAACAGGAATGAATTCGAACAACAGGTAAAACTTCATTCAAAGAAAATTGAAGCGCTGTTCGGCAAAAAACCGACTGTTTTCCGCAATTCGGAACTGATTTATTCCGATGAAATAGGCGAAATCGTTTCGGCGATGGGTTACAAGACCATGCTTATTGAAGAAGTGAAACACGTGATGGGGTGGAAAAGCCCGAATTTTGTTTACAACCATTCATACATACCGAAGCTGAAACTGCTGATCCGAAACAACAAACTCAGCGACGATATTTCTTTCCGTTTCTCGGATCACTCCTGGACCGATTTTCCGCTATCGGCCGATAAATTCATTCAATGGATCAATGAATTGCCTCAGAATGAACCTGTTGTGAATCTATGGATGGGTTATGAAGCATTTGGATTTTATCAGCGCGCTGAAAGCGGAATTTTTGATTTTCTGAAAGCGCTGCCATATCATGCTATGGAACACGGACACACTTTTGCACTGCCATCCGAAATTACCAAAAAAATCGATTCGGTGGACAGCGTTACTTCTCCATATTTTATAAGCTGGTCAGGAGAAAAGGATCTGAGCGTTTGGAACGGTAACGACCTTCAGCAGGAAGCACTCAGTAAACTGTATGCTGTAACCGAGCGGGTTCACCTGTGCAAGGATGCTCCTCTGCAACACGACTGGCTGATGCTGCAAACAACTGATAATTTCAGGTACATGTCGCATTTCGACTCGTTTGGAACGCACTACACTTCACCGTACGAAGCATTTACAAACTACATGAACGTGCTGGCTGATTTTCTTGACCGCGTGGAAGCTCAGTATCCCACCACTATCGAAAACGAGGAACTCAACGAACTGCTGAAAACCATTATCAGCCAGGAAAATGAGATAGCTTCACTCGAAGAGGAACTGAAAAAATTACGGGCAAGAAAAAAGAAAACGGAATAACTGAAATGATCTATTTCTGATTTGCCTTACGGTTAGTCACACAGTATAAAAAGCAGAGCGTTTTACCCCCGGTGGGATAAAACGCTCTGCTTTTTTTACTTATCATGCATTATCGCTTCTTCAGATCAAACCCAAGCAACATGCCGTCGTACATATCCGCCATTTTGCCGAGTACTTCCACTGAAGTGTCATCAGTAAACTGGCTGATAAATTTCATCAGCTTCAGGAATGAATCAGCATCAAACAGTATTTTCATTTCACGCGGAGATACTGCCACAGTAGCTTTCAGATGACCCACACCCAACAGGTAACTCATCTGAACCTGTTTTGTCTGCGGATTAAGAATAAACTTGCCCGAAATTTTAACACCGCCTATCCGCCCTGTATACGTGCTGTCAGCATTGAATACAAAACCGGTGTTTTTTTCGCTGATACCCAGTTTGGTACATGTTTCGTCAAATTTATCTTCCACTTGCGTGGCTACCACTGCCCCACCCGCTTTTTTCAGCAGGTTTTCGGTTTCGAATGCACAGGAAGTACCCTGATAATTCCAGGTACCGACCATATTTTTTTGGGTAACCGGTAATTTTCCTGTTACTGCGTTCAAAATATCACCGAGCACTTTGCCTTCATCAGCAGATTTCTTTTCAGAAGATCCGGCTAATGTACCTGAAGTAAGGCTGCACGAGCCGAAAAGGACTATAATGCTTACAATAAGCATGTTAAACAAATTTCTTATTTTCATTTTGGTGAGTAATAAATATTTTTTTGTAAAAGTAGTTTTTTTGTCCCTATAAATCAAAAATCCTGCCACTTACGCAGCAGGATTTTATTTGATCTACCTTGAATCAGTCACTCTCCAAAGCATATCAGCAAGCAGTGTTTCTTAATCCAAAAAGGCTTTTTCACCACGCGGTGTTATTTACCAATGGTAATTTTGCCCAGCGGTTTGATATTCTTCAGATCGGTATAGTCATACTGATAAATTCCGTCTTCGGCTATCATCATCAGGGTTTTGTTAAATGCTATCAGATCGAATCCATTCATTCCGTTTTCGTGAGCAAGAAGATTCTTCGGATCCATGATGGTTAGTGAGTTTTCGGCATTGAACACTTTCAGTCCGTCGTCGCAAACGAACAGGGTTTTGTTATCAATTCCAAGTCCTTTCGGATTCTTCATTTCGTATGAAACGATGTGTTTGGGCTGTTTGGGATCTTTCACATTATACACAAGCAACTGGTTGGAATTCTGACCGCAGAAGTTACCCGAATGAATTGTTACATAAGCTATATCGTCCTCGACCACCACAGGGTCGCAACCGAGTATATGAGTGACGGATGCCTGACGTTCAGGTTTTTCCGGGTCGGCAACGGAGTAAATCAGCATTCCGGTAGGAGTTCCCATGTACATATAATCCTTATAGCTGAAAATGGTTTCGACATTCCATCCCACGTAAAAATTTTCTCCTTTTTTCACGGGTTCGGGAATATCTATGTTGAAAATACCCAGCTGGTTATTCAGTACGGTGTAAAGATAATTTTTATAAATGGCAAAACGCGACATGGAACCGGTTTGTCCGACTGCCCCTTTCGTACTGCTGCCGTAATTGGCATTAGCCAGAGTATATGAATCCTCCATCATTCCTCCCCGCCACCACCAGTAATTACGGTTGCGCATGTATTTTTCGGTTCTTTCCTTAACTACCCAGCCTATCACAATTCCATTGTTGCGATCCATACTTTTCTCATAGTCGCACAAATAATTATTATCAATGGCCGGAACAGCCTGCGGGAATACCTCTTCCTTGCGTCCCAGCAGGCGGGGTTCAGACGGTGATGTAATATCGAACCAAACCAGGTCGATATATGAATCTGCATAGAGGATATTATCCTTTATGGCCATATCGGCATTACCGAGCAGTTCGATAAAACCCGTTCTGACTGGTTTCGCCGGATTGCGGTTGTCAATAATGTGGATGCCTTTTTCAGGTTCGGAAATGTACATGTATCCATGAAAAAATGCAATTTTACCCTGTTTGGTGATGGGCTGAGGTACATCAGATATCCTCACCGATTTGCGAAACAAATCGACAGACATGAATACGGGTTCATTTACCTTGTAGGTAACGGTTTCTTCGACCGATTCGGAGCATCCCCCGAGCAAGAAGATACCCAGCAATAATGAGATGTAATGTAATGGTTTCATTTTCGTTTTATATTTTTGAAAGTATTAATTTTGCCTTGTATGAATCCGGACTGATTTCTTTCCCGGAAGAGGGATAGGGAATCAGATTTATCAGTTTGACTTTCAGATTTTTATATGTTACAGTGTCTGAGTATTCCCTGAAATCATACGTATAGAGATCTACGGATTCAGTTTCACCCCTTCTGCCTCCCACGGTCAGCCTGATGCCAGCAATGCCACTCCAGAAGCAATACACTCCCTCGGGGCACCGGGAATCGGTAAGCACCGAATCAAAACGGATTGTATAATCGTTATCAATGGTTTTCACGGTGCGGTGAAGAGGAATTAAAAACTCAGAACCGTATCTGACACCGGACAAATCATCCGGAGCAAAATCGTTCATCCCGGTGCATCCGGTTAACGTGAAACACAGCACTAACATGACAAATGATACATGCCTGAACATGGTGTCAGAATTTTTCAGCATTTCCAATTTTTCCCATGAAAAGTATTACGCCCGAACTCTTCTCGCGAATGACGAATGCAAACGGTTTATTGGCTATGAAGACAGGATTCATAGGCATCGATGTTGTTTTGAATCCGATGGTAGTCACTGCTGCTGCTTCGGTACCCTCTTCGGTCACTTCCACATAGGTGTCGTGCTGTACGAATCCTATATACAGCGGTTTGAGCACGGAGATATTGTCGAATTCGGCATTTACTTGAAATGCTTTATTCATGCCCATTTCCATCAGCATCGATTCGAGCCTGAATTTGTTTTTCACCCTGAAACGGGGAAATGATACAATTACTTCCTGCAGGTTCATCCGGCTGATAGTCTGGTTGAGTTTCGAAGCTGTCAGAGTGCTGAATACTCCGGTAGCGTCCGCACCCTCTTTTGGCAGTATAACCGTCATACTGAATGCTTTATTGCCGTAGGGCATATCCAGGTATTGCGCATTTTCATCTTCGGTATAAGCAAAGGAGTCGGTTAAATTCATCATGTTGACCTTTACCCGCTTGTTAAGTTCATTGGTAAAATCAGCCTCGCGGGTATTTTTCTTTTCGAATTGTTTTATCCAGGTACCCTTGAAGTAAATAGCGTTGATCAGAAACATCATTTCGAGCGGGTCAATCTGGTCAATGACCTTTGGAATAAGCCCGTTGGTGTTATCGCTGCACCATTTGTTAATTATTTCCACCGATTTGGGGCTGCTGAAATCAAGCGCTTCCACTTTCGAACTGAAATAATCGGTGTTTGTTTTCAGGAATCCGGCTTTCACACTGAACGTATTGCGGTACCAGATTGAATTGGCTATCGTCAGTTTGGTTTTGGGATCCAGATCAGGCAATTCGGATTGCATCAGCTTGTAATATTCATTGATTTCGGTATCGCTCATTCCACTCATTTTCAGAACCGATTCCATTTCGCTTCGGGTTGTTCCGATAGCGCCATTGCGTGCCATTCCCAGTGCTATGCTAACGCTCAAAGGCGATATGAACACATTCCTTTCTTCGGTTTTGGCCAGTACGTGTTTCATCAGATCAAAAGCAAAGTCATTGTCCTGTGCCACCCGCTGTTTTTGTACGGCAGTAAGGTTTACAGGTTTTGCATCCTCTGCGTAAGGATTGTTACTGCTGTCGCAGCTTATCAGCAGCGATGCAATTAGCAGGATTGGAATTAATTTTTTCATCTTTTAATCAGTTGTTATTTCAATGTTACATAGAATTCAGATTTCAGTAGTTGAATCAGTTAAATGAACAACCTTTTTTTTGAAGTTCATTTCAGATTCCTCTTAGTTTTTTACATATTTTTCCCTGCAGGGTTCAATACACAGATAGCTGATAATCAGCACAGAGCCTTGCTGCCTGAAATGAGTTTTTAACGGAAAATCATTCATACAGCCTTCGGAAATAATTGTCGAATCGGTCAATGAATAGGTACCAGCAGACGGATTATCTGCCTGAACAGAAACGACGCAGAGCGATCCGTTGGAAGTGATGGTTCCGTCGGAATGAAACTCAACGGTTTTATTGCTTTTTACCGGATGAAATGTGCCGCTGCCATCGCCCGGATCCGTCAGTATTTCTACCAGTTTCCATTTGCCCACCAGTTCGGTGCCGGTATTCGCGGGATTATTCTCACACGACACAATCAACAGGGTGAAAAGGGTAAGTAAGACAAACTTCTTCATTTTTTAAACATTTGGCTGTTAAATGCACTATAATTCAATTCGCAATCCGCCATTGAGCCCCACGGTGACCGGATGTTCGGTTCGTGCGCTCCGGGGTTGATTATTCTGCAGGTAGTAGGTTATTTCAGGTTCGGCAAAGAGGCTCAGTTTATTCTGCAGTTTGTAGCTCACTCCAAGCGCTCCGTTGAGCGACCACTGTACTCCATCTATTCCTGATTTCACGTTTGTATTAATTGTTGCCTGATTATCTTCTATTTCCTGTACGTAAACCGAACGCAGTCCTTTTTCGAGCATTCCTCCCGTGGAGAGGTAGAGGTTCCATCGGGGCTGATCTGTCAGTCTGGTAATCAGGTTGAGCGGTACTCCCAGGTAGTGCAAGTGAAGTACACCTTTATTATTGGTTAATCCCGGCCGGTAATACTCCGACCTGAGATACGTGTACACCAGACCGCTTTCGAGGCTGAAAACAGCGTTGAGGGGTTTCGTCAGTGCAATGCCGGCAGAAAGTGGCGGATCGTGCCTGGCTTCGGAAAAATCGTTGGCATTCAGCACCGTGGAATAGGTTGAAGCTATTTCTCTTTTCACCAGATTGGGATTTCCGGCATATAAGTCGCCCATGGGTTGTTCCTTTTTCAATTCGGGCAGACTTCCCCCTGATCCAAATGAAGCAGCTATGAGCAAAGGTTGTTTTTTGCGAATCTTAGGTTTTTCCGGATTTATTACCGGATAATCGTTCAGGTCGGGCAGCGAAGTGACCGGTGCAACCTCTGCTGCTTTCTTATCGGGCGCAGCATCATTATGCTGCTTTGTGGCCGCTGTCATCTTGTTTTCGGTTGTTTTTTGGTCAGCAGCCGGTGGAGTCTGACGCGTATCCGTTTGGGTAAGGTCTGAAGTATGTGGATTTACAGCATCCACGACGCGCGCAATGAAAGACTGGTTTGGAGATTCTTTTACTGTTTGCTTCCTGATTTTTTTATCCGTAATTCCGGTAATTTCATCTTTCGGTTCGTATGCCAGCCATACACTGTCAATACGAATTTCACGGCCGGTACGTCCATTATTAACCTGCTGATGTGCGGAATCCGGATTTTTCATCCCGGTATGCTGCATACCTGTGAGAGCCGGAACGTGTTTCGTATCTGAAAAAGGATTGAGCAGCAGGATGAGTGCAACGGCTGCAACGGCTGCTCCCGGTATCCAGTACCACACGGGAACGGCGAATCGCCCGGGTGAGGGAGCCATTTTTTGCTCTATTCCTTTCCAGATGCTTTCATCCACCGGAATCTGATGATTTTCCAGCTTTTCTTTGACGAGCCGGCTGAATTCATCCTGTTGGTCCTTATGGTTCGGTATATCTGGCATTATCTTTTCTTCATTAAATCCGTAATAATTAGTTGCAACGATTTGCGGGCACGGGAAAACTGCGAGCGGGAAGTATTTTCCTGAATGCCCAGCTTATCAGCAATCTCGGCATGCGAGTAACCTTCTATGGCAAAAAGGTTGAATACTGACCGGCTTCCGTGAGGAAGCCTGGCGATACATTCCATCAGGTCATCGGCCGATAATTTTTCGAGCGTATGATGATTAAATTCATCCACCGTTTCAGAATAATTATCAATACTTACATTCATCCTGAGCATTTCATTTTTCTGAAGGTATTCCAGCGCCGTATTTACAAAAATCTGGCGCATCCAGGCCCCAAGCGGTCCCCGTGCCTGATACTGACTGAAATGAGTAAATACCTTCACAAAACCATCCTGCAAAACATCTTTTGCTGATTCGGGATCGGACACATACCTCACACACAGTGACAACATGGAAGGGGCATATTTTTCATACAGTTCCCTTCTTGCCCACGGCTCACCGCGTTTACAGCCGTCAATTATAAGTTGTTCGTTGTCCGAAATCATCCCTTGTTTACTATATGATGGTTTTTAGTGTCAAAACGCTGCATGAACATTTTCAAATTAACAAAATTTAAGCATACTGGTTTGCTGACAGAATCCTTAACCGGATAAATCAACCAAAAAAACTGAAAAGCCAGGCCATTCTGACGCATTGTCTGTAGCCCGGCTTTTAAATCATAGTATAAAAAATCTGGTTTCTGTAAGTTCCGGTTTCTTTGTTATTCTAAGAAACGTTCAAAGAATCTTCGGCGTTTTGAAGTCTGTCTGTTTTCTAACCTTTTACTTCAGCCACTTATCCAGCCATCCGAAGAATGTCCGCTGCCAGAGCACACCGTTTTGAGGTTTCAGTACCCAGTGATTTTCATCGGGGTAAATCAGCATTTCGGCCGGTACGCCCCGCAACACAGCTGCATTAAAGGCAGCCATACCCTGCGATGCGAGAATGCGGTAATCTTTTTCGCCGTGTATCACCAGTATCGGGGTATCCCATTTATCCACAAACAGGTGGGGTGAGTTGGCATACGATTTCTGAGCTGTTGCATTCTGCTTATCCCAGTACGCACCTCCGAGGTCCCAGTTAACAAACCACATTTCTTCCGTTTCGAGGTATTGCTGGGGCAGGTTGAACATACCATCGTGGGCAATAAAGGCTTTGAAGCGTTTCCCGTGATGTCCTGCGAGCCAGTAAACCGAGAATCCTCCGTAACTTGCTCCCACACAACCCAGTTTATCCTTATTCACGTACGGTTCCTGAGCTACTTCATCAATGGCCGAAAGGTAATCTTTCATATTCTGCCCGCCATAGTCGCCGCTTATCTGCGTGAGCCATTCGTATCCGAAGCCCGGTAAACCGCGACGGTTGGGAGCTACGATGATGTAGCCGTTGGCAGCCATGATCTGGAAATTCCACCGATACGACCAGAACTGGCTTACCGGTGTCTGAGGTCCGCCCTCGCAAAAGAGCAGCGCCGGGTATTTTTTGTTTGGGTCAAAATCGGGCGGATAAATTACCCAGGTGAGCATATCTTTCCCGTCGGTGGTTTTTATCCAGCGTTCCTCTACCTTACCCATTTTCAGTTTGCCGAGAATTTCCCTGTTTTCAAATGAAAGTTCCTTTTCCTCACCGGTAGTCGCGTTGATGGCATAAATCTCATTCGGTTTGCTCATGGAGTGCTTCACTCCTATCAGCTGATTGCTAAGCGGAACTACCGACTCATAATCATGCATTCCGCGGGTAATTTGCGTGATGGAATCGGTTATCACATCCGCCCGGTACACCTGTGAAGTCCCGTGCCACACACTTACGAAATAGATATATTTGCTGTCGGGCGACCAGCTCAGGCCGTTTGCATTCTGGTCGAAGCGGGCGCTCAGGTCTTTCTTCACTCCCGTTTTCGTGTTCAGCACAAACAACCGGCTTTTGTCAGACTCAAATCCGTCGTGTTCCATGCTTTCCCAGGCAATCCATTCACCGTCGGGCGAGAAAACCGGATTCTGATCGTATCCCATCATTCCCTCAGTTTTGTTTTCCGAAGTTCCGTTTTCGGTATGGTAGAAATAAATATCGGAGTTAGTTGAAAGGGCGTATTCTTTACCTGTTTTTTTGCGGCAGGTGTATGCCACGGTTTTTCCATCGGGGCTCCAGGCAAACTGTTCAATTCCGCCAAAGGGTTTCATCGGACTTTCGTAGGGTTCTCCTTCCAGTATGTCCTTCACATTTTCAAGTTTTCCTCCGGCAAATTCAGCCACAAAAGGATGCGGGATTGTTTGTACCCATTCGTCCCAATGCTTGTACATCAGGTCGTTTACGATTATTCCGCTCGACAGGGGCAGGTCGGGATGTTTATCGGCAGTACGTTCACCGTATTTTACATCAGCCACATAGAGCAGTTTGCTTTCGTCGGGTGAGAATGCAAAATCATTGATACCGCCTTCGGTATCGGTGAGCCGGTTTCGCCGTGAACCGTCAGCTTTCATAGTCCATATCTGTGAAGTGCCCGATTCGTTTGAAATGAAGGCGATGGTTTTACTGTCTTTCATCCATTTTGCCGACGATTCGCGGTTTGGAGTGGCAGTAATTTGTTTCCGTTCCGTACCGTCGGCGTTCATTACACAGATTTCGGAATTGCTTTTGTTTTGTTCTATACTGTAATAAGATACGGTGTAGAGAATTTTTGTTTCATCGGGTGAGACCTGCACACTTCCAATCCGACCGAAAGCCCACAGCACTTCGGGTGTCATGAGTCCGTTTTCAATCACGGGAGTTTGTTTACCAATAAGCGGTTCATCACCGTTTTTCTTCTCGCTGTTACACGCTGCAAGCGTGGCAAGGGCTATTGCCATAGGGATAATTTTTAACTTCATATTTTTATTACTGTTTGAAATCAGGGTCACATACGGATGCAGACTTTTCTGACTGCTGTGCTCCGGTTTTTTGTTGAAACCGGATGCATTTTACCTGGTGCAAATATACAATATTATTTTCTAAGGTAAACTGAATGATGCTGAGAACTTTTCTTTCGAACAGGTGTTTAATTAACCTGTAAGCAATCATTTACAAACAGGTATTACGGTTTACACGTGAACCGGATCATCTGTTTAATCCGATTACTGTCCAAAAAAAACAAATTATTAATGAAAAATATGACAGATTCATTTGCCGAAAAGGCAACCGGCTGGGATGAACCCGGAAAAATCAGGATGGCCGAAAATTTCATAACGGAGCTTCGCCGCCATATTACCATACAACCCGGCTGGAGAGGGCTTGAAATTGGTGCCGGAACCGGTCTGGCCGGACTGATGCTCCTTCCGGAACTTGCATCGGTTGTTTTCGAGGATACTTCGGAAGCTATGCTCGGAATGCTTCGAAAGAAAACAGCCGGAATGGACAATGTTGAAATCATTCACGGTGAAATAACCGGTTACCAGGCTCAGGATATCGATTTAATATTCTCGAACATGGCTTTTCACCATATCGATGACATCGGATCGACCCTGGATCATCTTTTCAGAATCAGTAAACCGGGGGCATGGATTGTAATCGGCGACCTTCGCTCCGAGGACGGTTCATTTCACCGCTTTCAGCCCGTTCCTCACAACGGATTCGACACAGATGCACTTTCGGTTCAATTCCAACAGGCCGGATTTAACGTAATTGCTGTTGAGACCTACCACGTACTCAGGCAGGAAAAAATCCGGGGCATGATTTCGGACTACCCGCAGTTTATTCTGGTAGCCCGCAAATAATCACAGGATGGCATTCAGATGGATTCTTACACCGATTCGGGACTTAATAAGGGATAAAAACAGAAATATTTGATTTTTTTTTAAAAAAAATCGATTAAATTAACCAAAATCCTTGCAGGGACGATAAAAGATTGTATTTTTGTAAAAAAATTATTTTCGTTTTTTATAACCATATAAATTTTAAATGTTTTATGAAAGAACTTGTAGCAAAAATTAACGCAGAAATCGCTGCTTTCGCTGAAAATGCAGCTCTTCAGGCAGACAAAGGTAACAAAGCAGCTGGTGCACGTGCACGCAAAGCTTCTCTTGAATTGGAAAAATCATTGAAAGAGTTCCGTAAAGTATCTATCGCAGCTTCTAAATAAGTAACTACATAGAACTTTTCTTTCAGCGAACAATTCATTGTTCCGTGACAAATTAAAAAGGCTTAAATCCCGGAGGATTTAAGCCTTCTTAATTGAACCGTCCTACAGGCGGTTTACATTTGTGTCTGCTGATGTTTTTCTTTTCGGTTAATCCGGAAACATAACCTGCTCATTTACCGGATGTCCTGATTATTTTATTTATTGCCAGCCAGTGACGGTACGGATAATACAGCCAGAACAATGCGGGTTGACTGATGTTGTAATTGGAAACCATGTGGCTCTTAGGTGGAAACATCGTTAAGAATATGGATTTGAATTTTCCGGTCACCGAATTCGCCGGGTTGAACGGATCTGTTCCCATTGCCCTTTGCAGGCGTTCCCTGTTCAGTTCCGAAAGGTATTTTCTGAACCGTGCGGTATCATTGTTATTCAAATACGCCTCATATTCTGCCTTTATCGCATGAGGCACATAGGCATTGTATTTTCTGGCTGCCATCATAATGTATTTGAATACTGTTTTCTCACACTGGCAATCCAGGGTGCGGCAGATGAGTTCAATCCAGTCGAGGTCATCCCGGTGTATTTCGAGCAGGTTGACCAGGTCACTGAATCCTGATGAATGGATATGTCCTTCGTTAAAATGACTATCGAGATTTAAACAGGTGCAGATAACCGAATCGGTCAGATCCGGCACAAACACTTCGATTCCCTGCAGCGATTCTTTTACTGCATGTTGCCATATTTCATCAGCCGGCTGCAATAGCTTTTTGTCATCGTTTTCAGGCTTCAGGTTCAAATGAATTGACACTCCGTTGCAAACCAGTTCCGGTAAACGATTGTGTTGCTGTCCGGTTTTATCATATACACCTCCTTTAACGTCCGAACGGGGAATAAAACCCAAACTCCCGATTAATCCGAATGCCTGATGTGCAACTTCTTCTCTGACAAACAAATCGATATTTGTAAATTTTCGCAGTGCAATATCACCGTACAGATTATCTGCCAGGTGTGCTCCCCTAAGCACCATGACTTCGATCCGGTTTTCAGCCAGCAGATTCACCACCTTGCCAAGAACATCGTACATCATTTTACCGTGACACCTGCTTTCATCATAACATTGCTTCAGTCTGTTAACGGACTCTGATGGAATAAGAACAGCATTTTTCAGTTCCGGTATCTTTATGTAAAAAAGGGAACCTGTGCCGGAAGATATCAATCTTTCGGTTACAAATTCCCAGTTACGGATTTCAGTCAGGCAGGCATCCAGTTTTTTCAACTCCTTTTCGTCAGGATTAATCCGGGATGAAAGTAAAATAATTCTATTTTCAGGAGTTATCATGCAATCGTTCTGGTTAAGTATTTGTTTACAAAAACATACAATATTCAGGTTTAATATTACAAACTGAATATTATTTTTTTGTCAGGAGATTTATTCCGGTTTAATTCTTAGAAATCAAAATTAATTTTATTTTCTTAATAAAAAATTACAGATTCAAGAACAGATAATATTTCCTCATGAAAGCCCCCGCTAAGCTATCTATCGTTCATTAAAGCAACGGAGGACAGTTGTATATGCATTCAGCACTTTCCCGAACTGAAATATAAAAATACAACCATGCAGCATATCAGGCACATGCGCAGTATTTACTTTATCGGGCAGGATGCCTGCCCGATTATATCATTAAAATAATTTTCTTTTCTTTTTCTTGTCTTTTCCGTAGCCATAACCGTAACCATAGCCGTAGCTGTAACCGTAACCGCCGTATCCCGAATGGTAGTTAGCCACGTCGTTGACCACCAACCCCATGTTCGGAAGCATTTTCTTATCGGAAAGGTCGTTGGCAAAGCGGAGGTTGTTCTTGCGCGAGTAATTGGCACGGCATACATACATCGTAGCATCGGCAACGCGTGAGGCGACGATGGTATCGGTCACCAGACTTACGGGAGCTGTATCGATGATGATATAATCGAAATGCTGTTTCAGCACTTCCATTCCCTTATCGAGTTCGGTACGGGCTATCAGCTCTGAAGGATTGGGCGGTATTGTACCGGCTGAAATAACAGAGAGGTTGGGATTGATACGCGACGGCTGTACGATGTCCAGGATGTTTTTTTCGAAGCCCGAAAGGTATTGAGACATCCCGTGGGAAGTATCAATATTAAGGTATTCCGACAGGCGTGGCAGGCGGAGGTCCATACCTACGAGCAGCACCTTTTTGTCGAGCAGCGACAGACTGATGGCGGTATTGATGGCAATGAATGTTTTTCCTTCCTTCGGTTCGGTGGAAGTAACCAGCACCACCTTTTTATCCTTACCCAGTGTGAAGTTCAGGTTGGTTCGGAGCATACGGAATGCCTCTTCTGTTTCCCTGTTTTCATTGGCTACCACGGCAATGTTTCCGGATGTTGAAACCGGAATTTCGCCCAGCGAGGGTATTTTAGAGATTTTCTCCACGTCGGCACGGCTTTCAATCCGGAAATGAAGCAGGTCTTTGAGGAAAATAATGAGTACAGGAAGAGCTAATCCCAGCATCAGAGCCACCAGATAAATCTGCATCGGTTTGGGTGCTATGGGTCCGCTTATTGTGGCTGAATCCAGAATTTTTGCGCTGTTGGCTGACATGGACAGGTTCAGTGCCGTTTCTTCGCGCTTCTGCAGCAACATCAGAAACAAACTGTTTTTTATTTGTTGCTCACGTGCAAATTCCGAGTATTGTCTTTCCTGCGTTGGAGCCATTCCGGTTTGTCCGCGGTAGTAATTCACCTGCTGCTGCGCATCCCGTTTGGCTATGTTCAGTCCCTGCTTGGCACTGGCAATGGAAGTTCCGATGGCATCCTGCAGGGCTACTATCTGTCCGTCCAGTTTCTGGATTACAGGATTGCTTTCGGTATTAGTGCGAAGCAGGCGGTCTCTTTCGAGCACTGCCTTGTTGTATTCGTTAATTGTGGCAGTGAGTGTCGGGTCTTCTATTCCAACATTGCTCGGCACCAGTTTATTCCTGTTGTCGGTATTCCTCACGTAACTGTCCAGGTGGTCTATCAGGTTGTACTGCGTACTTACTTCCACCAGTTTTTGTTCGTACTGGCTTCCCTGTTGCTGCGAAAGCTGGACATCGGAGCGCAGGTCAGTGAGTCCCTGTGATCTTTTGAACTCCTCCACCGAACGTTCGGCGGCTCCCAGTTCACGGTCAATAATTGCAATCCGCTCGTCGATGAAATCCTTGGTATTCAGGGCTTCCCGCATTTTATCGGCTATGGCTTCCTGATTATAGGTATTCACCAGCCCGTCCAGAAAATCAACTCCCTTGGCAGGTTCAGTGGTAGTGAGCTGCAGATCGAGTACCGAGGTTGTTTTGGAAGTAGGTTTAATGGATAATCTTCCCCTGATGCCTGATACTAACGACAGGGCAGGTCTTATCACTACCTCTATGGGAGTATCATATATCATTTTTGTATCCGGACGGAAGGAGAATGTGAGTTTGCCGTGAGGCGTGGGAAAAAGTGCCGGTAAATGAGTGATTTTGGTTGTATGCGGTTTTTCGTCCACCATCCGGGTAACGTTTACCGACCCGTCTTTATTTATTCTCACCGAAAGTGAAATTACACCTTTGAGTTTTTCCAGATCGCCCTGATCCATGGTTACCAGCAGCGGACTACTCTTGTACAAGTCGGTTGACTTCACTCTGCCCTTCGTGATATACGAAGTGTGAAGCTGCAGGGTATTCACTGTAGCTTTCAGCGTGGACTTTGATTTTATCACTTCCACCTCGTTATCCACGTTATTCACGGTACCCATCAGGTCCATGCTGCTGAAAACCGCGTTTCCGCCCCGTACTTTCTGGTCGTCCTGATCTTTCAGGATGATGGCCGAAGTAACTCTGTACACCCTGTCGGTATAACGAAGGTACACAAAAGCCAGAACAAGCATCACCAAAACGGAGAGTACAAACCATTTCCATTTTACCAGGTAAGGAGCTATTATCTCTTCCATGGTTTTTTTGTTCTCTGCCTTTCCAATCAGGCTGTCCAAATCATCCAGGTCTAAATCTTTTAAGTCTAAATCTTTCATTATTGAATGTTGTTTATATGTTTTATCGTTGAAATGTTGAATCGTTGAATCGTT
>CAZWLJ010000014.1:574-57928 GCA_964634605.1 uncultured Paludibacter sp. | reverse complement strand
GGAAAAAACACGAAATGTTATTTTTTTTGCACTTGCAGAAAACAACGGACAGCATAAATACCTATTTTTGCAAAATTTTTATTAAAAAAATATCATCCTGTAAATGGCAGATAAAACCAACTCTACCCGGAATTTAACCAATATCAACAAAGCATCATTTACTTTTGCTGTAATTGCTTTTATTTTATCAGTCATTGATATTGGTTTTCGTTTGGAAACCGATACTGATTTTGCTTTTCTCTTTATCTACCATCTGGCAATAGCACTCACTCTCACCTCGCTTGTTGCCCGTATTTACTTCAAAAGAGACAGAAAACTCAACAGAATCGGCCGGATTGATTTGAGTCTTTCTGTATTCCTTACTTTTGTGCTCGTTCTGAATATCATACACCTCATAACAAGAGGATATGAGTCATTTCAGAACACGTGGAGCTATATTGCACTATTTTTGGTTTTTTTGCGTGAGATTTACAACATAAATTTCCGTTTCAGATACAAACTAATCAATCCCGCGCAACTTTTTGTGTTCAGTTTTTTCATCATCATCCTGATGGGAAGCCTGCTGCTTATGCTTCCGAATGCTACGAGAGGTGAGATTTCATATGTCGATGCGCTGTTTACATCCACCAGCGCCGTGTGTGTAACCGGACTTACTTCCGTTGATACCGGCGGAGTATTCACACTTATCGGGCAGACAATAATCCTCTTTCTGATACAAATAGGCGGACTCGGAATTATGACTTTCACTTCATACTTCAGTTACTTATTCAAAAGCAGCGCATCGTACGAAAACCAGATGTATATGGGTGAGATGAGTAACATTGACAAACTCGATGATGTTTTCAACGTATTGAGTAAAATTATTATGGTAACATTCAGCATCGAAGCTACCGGGGCGGTATTTCTCTTCGCAAGTACCGGCAGCGACGTTGTTCCCGGATTTGGCAACAGATTATTTTTCTCGGTATTCCACTCAGTATCTGCATTTTGTAATGCCGGATTCTCGCCGCTGAAAAATAATCTTTTTGAAATGACATTCCGTTTTAATTATTTTTTTCAGGTAATTATCGCTTTACTTATCATCACCGGAGGTATCGGATTTCCGATTATATTCAATGTATGGAAATATCTGGTACACAAAACTGAAAATATATTCAAACATATTTTCAGGAAAAGAGAAAAAACTTATCTGCCATGGGTTCTCAATCTGAATTCAAAAGTGATTATTACCACAACAGCTACCCTGCTTGTTGTCGGAACGGTTCTTTTTATGATTTTCGAATACAACAACACACTATCAGAACACAAAAGCTTCTTCGGAAAGCTTGTAGTTGCTTTTTTCGGATCAGTCACCACACGCACTGCGGGTTTCAATTCGGTCGACACCGGGGCGATGACTATTCCCATGACTTTGATTTTCATCGTTTTGATGTGGATCGGAGCTTCACCAGCATCAACCGGAGGAGGTATTAAAACCAGTACTTTTGCCGTAGCGTGTATGAATATACTTAGCATTGCTAAAGGCAAAAAGAATCTGGAAATATACGGTCGCGAGGTTTCGCAGACGTCCGTCAACAAGTCTTTTGCCGTCATTCTGCTTTCGTTTGTGGTTATTTTCATTGCATCATTCGGTGTTTCGATGTTCGAACCGGATAAAAGTTTGCTGAGTGTTGTATTTGAAGTTGTTTCAGCATACGGAACAGTAGGCCTGAGCCGTGGAATAACCGGTTCGCTCTCCGACGCAAGTAAAATAATTGTGGTTTTTTCAATGTTTTTAGGCAGGGTAGGAATGATTACTTTTCTGATGGCAATAATCAAAAAGTCGGTCGATAGAAAATACCGTTATCCAACGGAAGATATTCTGATAAATTAAAAAAAATAAATATATGAAACAGCCATGTAAATATACTTTTGACACACAAGGGAATGATTAATGGCGTGTTGCATCTGACAATAATTTAAAAAATAAAAAATAAACAGATGAAATTCATTATCATTGGTCTCGGTCACTTCGGAGCAGCGCTTGGCGAAAAACTCGCCAACATGGGTCATGAAGTAATAGGTGTGGATAAATCCATGAATAAAGTTGACGCGATGAAAGACAAACTTACCCATGTGGTTTGTCTGGACAGTACCGATTCGGTAGCTATCAATTCACTTCCAATTAAGAATACCGATATTTTTATTGTATGTATCGGCGAAAACGAAGGTGAAAATCTGATGACAACCGCGCTGCTCAAGAAAATGAAAGTCAAAAGACTCATAAGCCGCTCGGTATCAACGCTTCATGAAAATGTACTCGAGGCTATGGGAGTAACGGAAATAGTTCGTCCGGAAATAGAAACAGCCGATAGGTGGGCTCTGAAACTTTCGAATGCAAATTTTATTAATCTTTTTGAGGTTACAAAAGAATACAACATCGTTGAACTGATAGTGCCGCCAAAAATGATTGGCAGAACAATTATTAACATCAATTTCAACAAAATATACAATGTACTGGTACTCACCAAATTAAAACAAGTCTCAGAGGTAAACAAGCTCGGAGTAAACCGGACAATTATCAAAGCCGGTGAGATAGTAACCGCCAACACCCGGATTGAAGAAAACGACATTCTGGTTGTTTACGGACATCGTGACGATATAAAACGGATGCTCAAAGAAAACGAGTGAAAATAACTCCCGGACGGGTGTTAATTTTCATTCATGACCGACTTCACAACAAGCGAAGCAATGGTCATCCCAAACATGGCAGGCATGTATGAGCTAGTTCCGTTGATACGGGCTTTACGGCTGTCCCACATGCTACCTTCCGAACCGGTATTGTTTTCCGGATTATGCGCATGGCCCTTATTATCAATCAGTTCATCACTGTAAACACACATGAATTTCTTGTCAACGCCACCGTACTTCTTCAGTCTGCTACGCAATGCAGCCGCAAGCGGACAGCCGGTAACTTTCCAGAATTCAGCAACCCGGATACGTGTCGGGTCTGTTTTGAGCGCTGCACCCATGGAGGAGAAAAACTGAGCTTCGGTTTTACAGGATTGCTGTATCAGATGTATTTTGTTTGAAAGACTATCAATAGCATCAATAATAAAATCGAAGGTACCGAGCCCGAATGATTCGCTCGTTTCGGGACTGTAAACTTGCTGCAGGGCAGTGATTTCTGCATCGGGATTAATTTCGAGCAAACGTTGTTTCAGCACCTCCACTTTCACCTGACCAATGGTTTTCATCGTGGCCATCAGCTGACGGTTTACATTGGTAATGCACACCCGATCTGAATCAACGATAGTAAGATGCCCTATCCCTGATCGAATGAGCATTTCGGCACACCAGCTCCCCACTCCTCCTGCACCGAACAGAATAACCCGTTTAGCAGCCATGCTGTTCATGAATTCCGTACCCAGCAGCAGCTCAGTTCGCTGAAAAATCTCTTTACTTGTACTTGCCATTATCTTTTAATATTTTTTCGTTTCAAAGTTAGCCATATTCGTCCGTTCGATAAAAAAAGGACAGCAAAATATCCGAAAAAACAGGAAAGTTATATCATTTCCGGCTGTTTTTTCATTTTATAAAATACACGATTTTCGTGATAAGAATCAACGCTGCTCAATCTTTTAACATTAATCCGATTTCAGAAATACTTGTTTTGCTAAAAGCTATTTTATCACTAAATTTGCAGACTAATAGTTCAATAAATGAATTATCCGTCCGTTAATTTATTTAGTATTGTAAAATTCGTCACTTCACATTTGGTATATGAGGTATAAATCAATTCTGATCCTGTTTCTTCTGTTTTCGGCTGCCACTGTATTTGCCGGGGGGCAGAAAGTGAGGGTTTACGGATATGTGATAGACGATAACAACCGCGGAATTGAAGATGCAAGCGTACGATTTGAAGGGATGAATATCGGTACAAGCACTAACCGGAACGGTTATTACGATCTCTATGTGAATATTACCGATTCTGTGAACATCGTGTACTCTCATCTGGGAAATGAAACCATTCGCCATACCATATTCCCTGGAAAACAGGTAGTACAGATAACCGTTGTTTTGCCTTATACTTCCAACGAACTTGAAGCTTTGCAGGTTACTGTCAACCGGCGCAGTACATCCAACATGCAAACACTCGAAGCCGGGAAATACAAACTCATACCCAATACAAGCGGCAGTTTTGAATCGTTGCTTATTTCCTTTGCCGGAGTTACATCCAATAACGAATTAAGCTCGCAGTACAACGTGAGGGGTGGCAATTTCGACGAAAACATTGTATATGTAAATGGGATTGAAATTTACAGGCCACTTCTGATACGTGCCGGACAACAGGAAGGACTGAGTTTTATCAACCCGGATATGGTGGGCAATGTGGCCTTTTCGTCAGGTGGTTTTAATGCCGAGTATGGCGATAAAATGTCATCGGTACTGGATGTAAATTACAAAAAGCCGAAATCTTTCGAATCATCCGGAATGATTAGTCTGCTGGGCGCTTCGGCTTATATCGGTACAGCCGGAAAACGATTCACGCAAATGCACGGCATCCGGTACAAGACATCCAGATACCTGCTCGGAACACTTGATACTAAAGGTTCGTACAAACCCAGTTTTGTTGATTATCAAACCTATCTGACCTACCAGCTCACTCCTAAACTGGAAATGAATTTTCTGGGAAATTTCTCAAGAAACAATTACACTTTTATTCCCGAAGACAGGGAAACACGATTTGGCACATTCAATATGGCCGAAAAACTTAATATCTACTACGAAGGGCAGGAAAAAGACCTTTTCCAGACTGCGTTCGGAGCGTTGTCCATTCTTTACAGGCCTGAAGAAAATCTGAAAATCGGGCTGACTGCCTCTTCGTTTATAACCAACGAAAATGAAACATACGACATCACCGGACAATATGTATTGGGAGAATTAAAGATGGGTGATACCGGTGAGACCGAAGAGGGTGAAAAACTGGGAGTAGGCACTTATCACGAACATGCCCGAAACCGGCTTAAAGCTACAGTAGCTAACATTTCACACGCTGGCGAATACATTAAATCGGGTCACACGCTGAAATGGGGAATAAACCTCCAGCGTGAAATCATTTCCGATAAAATTAACGAATGGGAATGGCGCGACAGTGCCGGATATTCCCTCCCCTATCTGGCCGATGACATTGTTGATTTGTTTTACAATATGAAATCTGTTCATAAAACAGAATCATGGCGTACGTCTGCTTACCTGCAGGACACTTACAGATGGGATACAGACCATGCCCTGTATGCATTTACTGGTGGAATCAGATCAGGCTACTGGACTTATAACAAAGAATTTTTACTCAGCCCGCGCGTTTCAATCTCTGTTTTACCACACTGGGATAAAGATTTCAGTTTCAGATTTGCCACCGGAGTGTACTATCAGTCACCATTTTACAAGGAACTTCGTGATACTGTGTCGGATGAGTTGGGAAATGTGACAGTACAACTTAATCCGAATCTCAAAGCACAGCGATCGCTGCATTTTGTGCTGGGAGGCGATCATTATTTCAGGTGGCTCGGACGTCCGTTCAAATTTTCCACCGAAGCTTATCTCAAATTAGCGGATCGTGTAACCACTTATTCTGTTGACAATGTCCGTATTCGTTATTCAGGACAAAACGATGCCAAAGCCTATACAGCCGGTATAGATTTCAAACTATTCGGTGAACTGGTACCCGGCACCGATTCATGGATAAATTTTTCACTCATGCGCTCGCGCGAAGATGTGCTGAATGATTCCTACACGGACAATGAAGGAAAAACAATATATCCCGGATGGATTTCGCGTCCGAACGAAGCACGTTACAGTTTATCGACGCTTCTTTCAGATTATCTGCCCAATAATCCGAAATACAAACTATATCTTAAAGCCATTTATTCCGATGGTTTACCGGTAGGTCCTCCTCGCAGTCCACGTTACCTGGGCGACCGCTTTCGTCTCCGTGATTACAAGCGCGTAGATATCGGAGCTTCCAGAGTGCTTATTAATGGTTCGGACAGGATAATGAGCCGGAAATGGATGAAAAACATAACCTCGATATGGTTAAACCTGGAAGTATTCAACCTGTTCGACTTTAAAAACGAAAACTCCATTTACTGGGTATCAGATATTTATGGTTATCAGCATGGTAGCCCAAACTATCTGACGGGCAGGCAATTTAACCTGAAACTGATGGTAGACATTAAATAAATTTGAAATTAGAAATCTGAAGAGGGCAATGAGCAGTTAGGAATAATAAATGAGATTTAAATTTCACAAGGTTAATGTTGTTTTTAAAACGCTCACTTATTAAAACTTTCTGACTTGATAAACTTGATAAACTTGATAAACTTGATAAACTTGATAAACTAAATAATATGCCTAATACTTCACAGCGCGGACAGTCCATGCCCGAGTCGCCAATTCGAAAACTTGCACCTTTAGCTGATAATGCAAAAGCCAGGGGTGTAAAAGTATATCACCTTAATATCGGGCAGCCCGACATCAAAACACCCAAAGTAGCTTTGGATGCTATCCGAAACATCAACCGGGAGATACTGGAATATAGTCCCAGCGATGGTTTTAAAAGTTTACGGCTGAAACTGGCTGAATACTACCGTTCGTTCAATATCGACGTAGCTTTTGATGACATTATCATTACCACCGGAGGTTCTGAGGCTGTAAGTTTTGCATTTATGAGTTGTCTTGATCCCGGCGATGAAATCATCGTTCCCGAACCTGCATACGCCAATTACACGGCATTTGCCATAGGTGCAGGAGCTGTGGTGAAGCCGGTTGTTTCCAGCATTGACGATGGATTTGCGCTACCTCCGATTGAAAAATTCGAGGAGTTGATAACTCCCCGCACAAAAGGGATACTGATATGCAATCCGAATAATCCGACCGGATATCTATACACCCGCAAAGAAATGAATTTGATACGTGATCTGGTGAAAAAATATGATTTATACCTTTTCTCCGATGAAGTTTACCGTGAATTTTGTTATACAGGCGCACCATATATTTCTGCCTTTCATCTGGATGGCATCGAAGAAAATGTAATTTTAATTGACAGTGTTTCAAAACGTTACAGTGAGTGCGGAATTCGCATCGGAGCACTGGTAACCAAAAACAAGGAAGTACGGAAAACGGTTATGAAATTCTGCCAGGCACGCCTGAGCCCGCCGCTTATCGGTCAAATAGCAGCAGAAGCTTCGATCGACACTCCGAAAGAATACCTGATGGAAGTCTACGATGAATATGTTGAACGGCGTAAATTTCTGATTGACAGTCTTAACCGTATTCCCGGCGTGTACTCTCCCATTCCGATGGGTGCATTCTACACCACTGCACGGCTGCCTATTGATGATTCGGACAAATTTTGCGCCTGGTGTCTTTCCGATTTCGAATTCGAAGGCTGCACTGTGATGATGGCTCCCGCAACAGGATTTTACACCGAAAAAGGATTAGGCAAAAATGAAGTCCGTATAGCCTATGTACTTAACAAAGAAGATCTGAAACATGCGTTAATGGTCCTTGAAAAGGCATTGGAAGCGTATCCCGGAAGAAAATGAATTTAGAATATTTCATAGCCAGGCGCATTCACTTCGAAAAAAAAGGTGAGAAAAGTGTATCCCGGCCCGCTGTTCGGATAGCCACAATCGGCATTGCAGTGGGAGTGGCTGTGATGCTGATTGCTATCGCAGTAGTCATTGGTTTCAAACAGGAAATCAGGAACAAAACAATCGGTTTCGGTTCGCACATACAAATCACCAATTTCGACAACAACAACTCTTACGAAATGCAGCCCATCCGGATGAACGACACGCTGCAAAATCAACTGAAGGCAATTCAGAATGTTAAACACATTCAGCGTTTCGTTACGAAACCGGGAATCATCAAAACAGAAAATGACTTTCAGGGAATGATTCTGAAAGGCGTCGGTCCGGAGTTCGACTGGGATTTCTTCAGGTCAAACCTCGTGGAAGGCGACATTTTGAATCTGAATGATTCCACTCCGGTAAATGAAGCAGTCATTTCAAAAACAATTGCCAATATGCTCGGGCTGAAAATTGGAGATTCATTTTACACCTATTTTCTGCAGGATCAGATTCGTGTCCGTAAATTCACCATCAAAGGTATCTATTCCACTAACTTTGCCGATTACGATAAACTATTCGTAATCACCGATATACGAATAGCACAACGACTGAACGGGTGGGAAGAAGAATACTTCAGCGGGATGGAAATGCTTATATCGGACTTCATCGATCTCGATCAGGTAAGCGAACAGGTGTATTCGCTCGTTGTCAATCGTTTTGACAGTGAGGGAAACGGCTATTTTATCCAAACCATCCGGCAGTTGAATCCCCAGATTTTCAGCTGGCTTGATCTGCTGGATATGAACGTATGGGTCATCTTGCTGCTCATGCTGGCAGTTGCGGGTTTTAATATGATTTCCGGATTGCTGATCCTTATTCTGGAAAAAACCAATATGATAGGTATACTTAAATCATTCGGAACGAAAAACTGGTCTATCCGTAAAATTTTTCTGTATGAATCTGTTTTTTTAATTGGAAAAGGTATGCTTTGGGGAAATCTGACCGGATTGCTGATCTGCTTCATACAGTACCAGTTTAAAATTATTCCGCTCGACCCGGCTTCATATTATACCAGCACAGTCCCTATAACATTTAACTGGATGTATATCCTCTTGTTAAATGCCGGAACGCTGGTTATTTCCGTTTTGATGCTTATTGGTCCGTCATATTTGATAACAAAAATTTCACCTGCTAAAATAATCAGATACGAATAAAAACCCAAATCTTCCCCTTTCAGGCAGGGGATAGCAAAACATTTTGCTTTATGATGAAAGACTTATTTGACGAAACAGACAAATCAGAAGAGCCCGACTCCTCACTTGAAGTGGTCAGGAATCAAATTTCATCACTCCGCAGTGAACTCGAGCAGCACAACTACAACTACTACGTGCTTTCAAATCCCACCATTTCGGATTTTGAATATGACAAAAAACTGAAACAACTGGAAGAACTGGAAAACGCATATCCCGGTTTTTCGGACCCCAATTCACCCACCCGGCGCATTGGAAGTGACGTAAGCAGTTCTTTCAGGCAGGTTAAGCATCAGTACCCGATGCTTTCGCTCGGAAATACATACTCGGAAGGTGAGGTCAATGATTTTTATGAGCGAACAAGAAAGAGCCTGAATGCAGATTTCGAACAGGTTTGCGAACTGAAATTTGACGGTACTTCAATATCACTGGTATATGAAAACGGCTCGCTGGTTCGTGCTGTAACCCGCGGCGATGGTGAGAAAGGCGATGATGTAACTTCAAATGTAAAAACAATCCGAAGCGTGCCGCTTAAATTACACGGCGATGGTTTTCCTCGTAAATTTGAAATACGCGGCGAAGTACTGATGCCCTGGAACGTATTCGATGAGCTGAACAAAGAACGGGAAGCTCAGGAAGAAACACTGTTTGCCAATCCACGTAATGCAGCTTCGGGGACACTGAAAATGCAGAATCCGTCGGAGGTAGCTAAAAGAAAACTGGACGCTTATTTTTACTCTGTATTGGGCGATGATTTACCTTCCGACAGCCATTTCGATAACCTCCAGTCTGCTAAAAAATGGGGATTCAAAGTCTCAGATGCCATCAGGCGCTGTAAAAATCCGGACGAAGTAATCAGTTACATCCGATACTGGGATATGGAACGCAAAAACCTGATTGTTGCAACCGATGGTATCGTGATAAAAGTAGATTCGCTCATTCAGCAGCGAAACCTGGGAACAACAGCCAAATCGCCCCGTTGGGCAATTGCATACAAGTTTCAGGCAGAAAAAGCCACCACCCGACTGAATTCGGTACAATATCAGGTTGGACGCACAGGAGCTGTTACTCCGGTTGCCAATCTGGATCCGGTTCTACTTTCAGGAACCACCGTCAAACGTGCTTCACTGCACAATGCCGATATTATTGAAGGACTTGATCTGCATATCGGTGATATGGTGTATGTGGAAAAAGGCGGCGAAATCATCCCCAAAATCACGGGTGTGGATACAGATGCACGTTTACTGATTGGCGATAAAGTCAGATTCATCACCCATTGCCCCGAATGCGGTGCTCAGCTGATAAGATATGAAGGCGAAGCTGCCCACTACTGCCCTAACGAAAATTATTGTCCCCCGCAAATAAAAGGAAAAATAGAACATTTCACCAGCCGGAAGGCTATGAACCTTGACGGACTGGGCTGTGAGACCATTAACTTGCTATATCAGAATCACCTCATAAATAATGTGGCAGATATTTATCTGTTGAAAGCTTCGGATATAGCCCGTCTTGAAAGACTGGGTGAGAAATCAGCACAAAACATCCTCAAAGGGATCGAAGAATCGAAAAAAGTTCCCTTCGAACGTGTACTTTTCTCTTTAGGTATCCGTTTCGCTGGCGAAACAGTGGCAAAAAAACTGGCGCTGGCATTCCGGAATATGGAAAACCTCCAGAAAGCAACTGCAGAAGAGCTCGTTACAGTGGATGAAATTGGGCAGCGAATAGCCGAAAGTGTGGTGCAATTCTTCAGCGACCCGCTAAACCTTGAAATAATCGGGCAACTGAAATCACATGGATTGCAAATGTCCGTTTCGGAAGATTCACTACAAAATAAAAGCGATAATCTTGCCGGTAAAATAATTGTGATAAGCGGTACATTTTCTCACCATTCGCGTGATGAATACAAGTCAATTATTGAACAGCACGGAGGAAAAAACAGCGGAAGCGTGTCAGGGAAAACAAGTTTCATACTTGCTGGCGAAAACATGGGACCAGAAAAACTGAACAAAGCAGAGAAGCTAAATATACCGGTTATCAGTGAAGATGAGTTTCTGAAACTGATTCAAAAAGAATAAAATACCGCAAAAAAGCGAAGATAATGTACAACCAGCATGGAAATTTAACTTTTTTCTGTTATTTTTGCAAAAGAACATGAAGCGAGAATGAGAAAAATCAATCAATATATCTACAAAAAAAGAGTATCCAAATATCTGAGGGAACCTTTCCGGAATAAACGCTATGTAGACTATAGAAACGCGAACACAATTTTGCTCGTTTTCGAAAGTGATTACGTGGAAAAAAACCGGTTTATTCGCCGGGCAATAGAAATACTCAATGCCGACGGGAAAAAGGTATTTGCATGGGGATATCTGGATAAGAAAATGACAGCAACGGCTATTCTGCCTACTTTCAAAATTTTAGACCGCAGCACAATTGATTGGTTAGGCTGCCCGAAAGCTCCTTACCTGAAAGAACTGATGGACACAGAATACGACATGCTCATTGATCTCACACTTTCAGACATTATTCCCCTGCAATACGTATGCTTGTATGCTAATGCAGCCATGAAAACCGGCATGAGCCGATCGATGGATGAAGTGATGGACTTTGTGATTAAAATACCTCAGCCCGAGCCCCGGAATGAACCCGAGAATGAAGAAGACCGAAGAAAAAAAGAATTTCAGGATCTGAACGAAAGTTTATTTCATACCGATCAGCAATATCTGTTTGAACAACTAATTTTTTACCTCAAAAAAATACAATCTAAAGATTAAAAGCGTAATTTTGCATTCTGAAATGACTATGAAGAAATTACAGGCTGTTTCATCATTTATGTTTTTTATAATTTACTAAGATATTTCCCTTAACATGTTGAATTCAAAACTGGTAGGAATGGGCGTAGCCCTTATTACTCCATTCAAAGAAGATGAGTCCATTGATTTTGATGCACTGACAAGAATAATTGAGCATCAGATTAAAAACGGTACCGACTACCTCGTTGTTTGCGGTACAACTGCCGAAACCCCTACCCTTACCAGCGAAGAAAAAGAAGAAATAAAACAATTTGTAGCACAGAAAGCTGCAGGAAGAATTCCGCTGGTTTACGGAATCGGAGGAAACAATACCCGCGAAGTGGTTCATAAAGTGAGAACAACCGATCTGAGCGGTTACGACGCTATACTTTCTGTTACTCCTTACTACAACAAACCCTCGCAGGAAGGTATCTATCAGCATTACGCAGCAATAGCCAGAGCATCATCACTTCCCATTATCCTGTATAATGTGCCCGGGCGAACAGGTGTAAATATGACTGCTGAAACAACACTTCGAATAGCTAACGATTTCAAAAATGTATGTGCGGTAAAAGAAGCGTCCGGAAATTTCAGCCAGATTGACGATATTATCAAAAATAAGCCGGAAAATTTTCTGGTTATCTCGGGCGACGACGGCATTACATTCCCACTTATCACTTTGGGAGCTGTCGGGGTAATTTCTGTAATCGGCAATGCTTTCCCCAAAGAATTCAGCCGAATGGTAAGGCTGGCGCTTGAAGGTGACTACAACAGCGCCCGTCTGATACATCATAATTTTACCGAACTGATCAGTTTATTATTTGTAGAGGGCAATCCGGCCGGAGTAAAAAGTATGCTGGCAATTATGGGACTGATTGAGAACAAGTTACGGCTTCCATTAGTACCTAACACAATTAAAACATATGAGAAAATCCGCAAGGTGCTTAATGAAATTATTTAGTAAAAGAAAAGACTGACACCTATCATACTGATTACGGCTCCCAGAACCTGGCGGGTCGTAATTTTTTCTTTAAACATGATTGATGAAGGGAAAATAATCAATACAGGCACTAAAGCCATGAGCGTAGAAGCTATACCAGTCTGAGTATGCTGAACTGCAAATAATGAAAGTGATACTCCCACGAAAGGTCCAAAAACAGTTCCGATTGATACGGCCTTCATACCTTCAATGTTCCGAACAGCAGCTTTCACCTTCCCCCATCTGCCCAGCACGGTAATAAAAACAGCGAAACTAGCAAAACCAAAAATAGCCCGAATCTGAGTAGCTGCCAAAGGATCGTAATCACCTATCCCTTTTTTACTTAAAATAAGGCCTGCAGCTTGACCCAATGCAGCCGTAAAAGCAAGAATAAAACCTTTGAAAGGGATATCAAGCTTCATATTCCGGTTGAAAATTGCGATCATAATTCCTGTCAGACTGATAACTATGGCCAGTAAACTTTTTAATGAAAGAACTTCGCTCAGAAAAATCCATCCGATGAAAGCAGTCATCATCGGATGCAGGCTCATGATAAGTGATGCTGTACGGGAACCGATAACTGAGTAGGATTTGAAGAGCATCAGATCGCCCACAAAAAAGCCGATAACACCCGAAACAGCTAGCCAAAACCAGTTATCAACCGTTGCGTCCATCGGGAAAAACATACCCCGGGTGATGAGTGTAGTAATGCCAAGAAATAGGATGGCCAGAAAAAGCCGGATTATATTCACCTGAAGAGAACCTATCTGTTTCCCTGCTTTTTCAAAGAAAAGTGCACTCCCGGTCCACGTAAATGAGACCAGAAGAGCTGCAATTTCACCCATATGAGACTGGAGATAATTCAAATACCAGAATAGTTTTATTTAAAAGTGAATTAACAGGTTCAAAAAAAAAGAGAGACATCAACAATCAGTTAATATCTCTCCTTATGTAGAGCGGAAGACGGGGCTCAAACCCGCGACCCTCAGCTTGGAAGGCTAATGCTCTATCGACTGAGCTACTTCCGCATTATCCCCTAATATTCCCGTAAAGGGAGTTTTATATGCCCCCCTTTAGGGGTTGGGGGTCAGTGGGCAGAGAAGGATTCGAACCTCCGAAGTCGAAAGACAGCTGAGTTACAGTCAGCCCCAGTTGGCCACTTTGGTATCTGCCCTATTCCTTAATTTGCGGGTACAAAGATATACTTTTCTTCTTGAATTACCAAACAATATTTGCCATTTTTATTGCTGTAATGGCAGCTTCATCGCCCTTATTTCCGTGAATACCTCCTGCACGGTCTTTTGCTTGCTGTAATGTGTTAGTAGTGAGCACTCCAAAAATTACGGGGCAGGAATCAGGTATCAGATTCAGTTCTGTAACTCCTTTGGTCACACTGCTGCAAACATAGGAAAAATGAGGAGTTTCGCCCTGAATAACACATCCGATAACAATAATTGCATCGAAGATGCGGTTTTTTTTCCCTGCAACTGTTTCGAACTGGTTCATAAGTTTAGCTGCCGCATGAGTGAGTTCAAACGTTCCGGGTACATGATATACCTTTATATTTTTCTTTGTCACACCGTTTTCCATCAGGGTTGACATTGCTCCGTTCAGAAGCGAATTGGTGATGTCCGGATTCCAGTCAGCAACGACTAAAGCATACGTTTGATTCCCGACCGTTTGTTTGTCGGGCATTAATTCCGAATCGTAGTCAGATAGATTTTGATATTGTGTGGCCATTTGAGTGTGTAGTTTAAATATTAAAAAACTGCAATCAGATTAACTGAAAGCAGCTTTTTTATTAATAATCTTTTGATTGTGAAATATTATTTCTGAACGCGTGCCAGATATTTGTCAATATCGTAAGCTTCGTTGCTCATCGGATAGTCATCTTTTATTTGCTGAAATGCTTTTTCGGCTTCACCGGTTTTGCCATCGGTTTCAAACAGGATCCCTGATTTTTTCAGATATACGGGAGCTAATTCGTTTTCGTCAGCTATGGCTTTTTTATAGTAACTCTGGGCTTTGCTCTTATCACCGAGTTCTGCATAGCAATCGCCGGTCAGGCCTACCACGGTGGTTTTGAAGTAATTATCATTTCCGTCGTATTGAGCCAGGAATTTGATTGCTTCCTGATATTTGCCCAACTTATAATAGCATATTCCGGTATATGCATTTGCCAGGTTTCCGCTTGCCGTCATACCATATTCAGACGCTATTTCTTTGAAACCCATGATCTGAGTTCCGTCGCCTTCCAGCGCTACTCTGAAAGAATCAACAGCGAAATATTCCTGTGCTTTGTACATGGCATTTTCTGCAGCAGTTTCACGTGGTTTCTGATAGAAGTTGTGGAATGCCATAACACCTAAAACAACCAGCACTACTGCTGCTACTCCGGTTAAAATGAATTTCTGATTTTTTTCAATAAATGCTTCTGATTTGGATAAAGCACGTCCTACGCTTTCAAGTTCTTCAACTTTTACTTCTTTTTTCTTTGACATATTGAATTATTTATAACTTATATTTTTTTTTGAACCACAAAAGTAAGATTTTTCTTCCATATACCGAAATATTAACAGTAAATTTTAGATTCAATTTTCATTTACAGAATTTTAGAGGTTTCAGGTTGAAGTTTTAACAAAAAAATATAGCTGCCAGAGTATATATTTCATGAAAAAGCAGTATATTTGTATACCGCATTGTTCAGAGATTGGAAAACTCAACAGATAACTTATTCCGAGATACAAAGGTTTTCAATGGCGGGCTGCGCCTTCGGGTATCCCGATTCGTCGGGACAGCAGATTACAAAGAAAACCGATGCCTCAAATCCTATTTATAGGAGTTTTCTCAACAAGTAACAATGCGGTTTTTTTGTTTATTCGGTATTTTATTTTACAGTTTTTACTACCCGGAATCTTGAGTATACTCTCATATCGACTCAAACACTCCCCAGGCATCTTCCACCGTTTTAATATTTGAAAACACCACCGAGCGACGGCCATTCTGTTCTCTGAGCTTACAAATACGCGGATTTCGTGTCATATACTGCAGCAAACGACCGAATTCATCAGACTGATAGTAGATGGATTTTTGATTGCTCACCAGATAAGCTATCATTTGCTGGTTTTTCAAAACGAGTTTTTCCACACCGTAACGCATTGCCAGCCAGCGAAGGCGAACTATCAGCATCAGACCTGCAGCATTTTTGGGTATTTTACCAAACCTGTCAATGAGCTCGCGCTGAAAACGTTCCAGTTCCGTTTCTGTTTCGAGACTATCCAGTGTCTGGTAAATTGATATTCTTTCCGAAACATTTTCGATGTAATCTGCTGAAAACATAAGCTCCAGGTCTGTATCTATCTGACAATCGGTCACATAACTCTTGCTTTTTCCACTATCAGCCCGTTCCTCAGCGTAAAGTTCAGAGAATTCTTCGTCTTTAAGTTCGTGAACAGCCTCGTTCAGAATTCGCTGATATGTTTCATAACCCAAATCGGCAATAAAACCGCTCTGTTCGGCTCCGAGCATATTTCCGGCGCCACGGATATCCAGATCCTGCATGGCGATATTAAATCCGCTTCCAAGCTCAGAAAATGTTTCGATAGCTTTAAGCCGGCGGCGGGCTTCAGGAGTAAGCAGGCTCATTTCGGGTGAAAGGAGGTAACAGAATGCTTTCCGGTTGCTGCGCCCCACCCTACCCCGCAACTGGTGAAGATCGCTTAATCCAAACCGGTGTGCGCTATTAATAATAATGGTATTGACATTGGGGATATCGATTCCGGATTCAATAATTGTTGTGGCAATGAGCACATCATATTCGTAATCAATAAAATCCATGATGATTTCTTCCAGTTTATCAGCAGGCATTTGCCCATGCCCCACAGCAACTCTGCATCCGGGAACAAGCCTTGTAATCATCGCTTCGATAAGATAAATATTGTGAATCCTGTTATTTACAAAAAAAACCTGACCATTCCGGTTCATTTCAAGTTGTATGGCTTCACGTATAATGTCTTCATCAAAAGGATGTATCTCCGTTTGTACGGGATAACGGTTGGGAGGCGGCGTGTTGATTATTGACAAGTCACGTGCTCCGAGCAGCGAAAACTGAAGTGTTCGTGGAATGGGAGTTGCAGTTAGAGTCAGTGTATCCACGTTCACTTTCAGTTCTTTGAGTTTTTCTTTCACCGTGACTCCGAATTTTTGTTCCTCGTCTATTATCAGCAAACCCAAATCCTTGAATTTTACCGATTTACCTACGAGTTTATGCGTTCCAATGATAATATCAATTTTACCTTCTTCGAGTCTTTTGAGTGTATCTGAGGTTTTTTGAGCGGTTTTTGCACGACTCAGATAGGAAATAGTGCAAGGTAAATCTTTTAATCTGTCTTTGAATGTGTTATAATGCTGCATGGCGAGCACAGTGGTGGGAACAAGCACTGCTACCTGTTTACTGTCTGCAACAGCTTTGAATGCTGCCCGAATGGCAACTTCGGTTTTTCCGAAACCTACATCGCCGCATACCAGCCTGTCCATAGGCATATCGGTTTCCATATCTTTCTTGATATCGGCTGTTGCCTTTACCTGGTCGGGAGTGTCTTCATACAAAAATGAAGCTTCAAGTTCCTGCTGCAGATAGCTGTCGGGCGAGAAAATAAAACCTTTTTCAGCTTTTCGCTTAGCATACAGTTTTATCAGATCGCGGGCAATATCCTTGACTTTCGCTTTCGTACGTTCTTTTAATCGTTCCCATGCACCCGATCCCAGTTTGTTTATTCGTGGTGCTTCGCCTTCTTTACCTTTGTATTTTGAAATCCGATGCAGGGAGTGGATACTTACAAATATTATATCGTCATCCTTGTAGATTAATTTGACCATTTCCTGCATTTTTCCGTTCACATTTGTCCGAACCAGTCCGCCAAATTTACCGACACCATGATCCACATGAACTACATAATCGCCAAACTGCAGCTGATTAAGCTCCTTGAGCGTCATCACTACTTTTCCCTGGCGGGTTTTATCTGTTTTGAGCTGGTATTTATGAAAACGATCGAAAATCTGATGATCGGTATAGCAAACTAATGCCAGATCATGATCGGAAAATCCTTCGTGAATGGTATTTTTCACGGGTTGGAATTCAATTTCATCATTTCTGTCATTAAAAATAGCGGCAATTCTGTCAGTTTGTTTCACACTGTCGCTAAAAATAAAGATTTTATACCCTTCCGAGGAATTTTTCTTCAGGTCCTTACTGATCAGTTCGAAATTCTTTTGAAAAACAGGTTGTGGAGATGTATTGAAATGAACGGATTGTTTGGCTTTGAAAAACGATTTATTTCCCCATTCCGGTTTTCGGTAACTGCTCAGCTGTTGCATGAACTCATGTCCTGTGATATGTGTGGTATGCAGATCTTCCACTATTTTATCGCCGCTGTTTGCTTTTACCAAAGCTTCATCGTAAAGTTGACTGATCCGGTCGCGAACGAAAGCAGCATCGGTAAAATGAAACCAGGTTTTATCCGAAACAAATTCAGGAAAAGTGACATATTTGGTGTCGGTGCCTCCTTTGTGCAAATCGGGCACAATTTCAATCTGTTGTTTTTTATCTTCCGAAAGTTGTGTTTCAATATCGAAAATTCGTATTGATTCAACTTCGTCGCCAAAGAAATCGAGCCTGTAGGGTAGCTCGTAAGCAAAAGAGAACACATCAACTATACCTCCGCGGACCGCATACTGGCCCGGTTCATATACAAAATCGACACGTTGAAATTCATATTCTGTCAGAATTTCAATCAGGAAATCAATACTGATACGTTCACCGGTTTTTACCCTGAGAGTTTTCAATCTGAAACCCTGCTGTGAAATGACTTTTTGCATCATGGCTTCAGGATAAGTCACCACGAGAGCCTGCGAGCTACTGTTGGTAAGCCGGTTGAGTACTTCGGTACGCAAAATTTCATTTGACGAATCAAGTTGCGACAAGCGAATGGTTTTTTTGTAGGAAGAGGGGAAAAACAGGACAGACTGATCGGATAATATCTGCCGGAGATCGTTATACAAATATCCTGCTTCATCGGCATCATTCAATACAAAAACGTGATTATTAGTCACTTTCTGACTGAATGCCGCGAAAACAAGCGACAATGAAGATCCGCATAAACCGGAAATTTTCAGATTTGGTTCATGTGTTGCAGCCCAAAGTGTCAAAGCCTCTATCTGTGGATGACGGGCATAGAGTTGTTGGAATTCTGAGAGATTCAACATTTTTTCGTGGTGCAAAGATACAGATTTAAATCCGAAATAATGAAATCAGGAAATGAACGGACACGAAAAAAGAGCATACTGAGAAAAAATGAATGAACCAAAAAAACCACTCAAGGAGGTGTATAATCGTTTTGATACTGATTTGGGAATCAAAACGGTTAAATATATGTTAAATCATATTTAAGGTTTAATATATTTTTCATATTTTTGAAATTCAATAGGTCAATAAAACAGATAAAAAAACTTTGGCGGATACCGAAAAGCCTTACGAGTAGGTAATAACTAAAATTTTAATTTTATGAAGAAAAACTTAGCTGAATTTCTCGGAACTTTCGGATTGGTTTTGGGAGGCTGTGGAAGTGCGGTTTTAGCTGCAGGTATACCTGATTTAGGTATAGCGTATGCCGGAGTAGCTCTGGCTTTCGGCCTTACAGTGCTTGCAGGTGCCTACGGATTGGGTCATATTTCAGGTGCTCACTTCAATCCGGCAGTGACCTTAGGGCTTTATGCCGGAGGCAGAGCAAACTCAAAAGACGTATTGCCTTACATTATTTCTCAGATTCTTGGTGCTATCACTGCAGCTGCTGTTATTTACATCGTTGCCTCCGGTAAATCCGGTTTTACCATTGACAACACTCAGCCGGGCGCTTTTGCAGCCAATGGTTATGGTGCGCTCTCACCTCATGGTTACGGATTGCTATCGGCAGTAGTTACTGAGTTTGTGCTTACATTCATGTTTCTGATTGTAATCATGGGAGCTACAGACGAACGTGCTCCGAAAGGATTCGCAGGATTGGCTATCGGTTTGGCACTGACTCTGATTCACCTGATCAGTATTCCGGTTACCAATACTTCAGTAAATCCAGCCCGGAGTATTTCTCAGGCAATTTTTGCAGGTGGAGATTATATTCCTCAACTCTGGCTGTTTATTTTGGTGCCTGTAGCTGGTGGAATGTGTGCCGGATGGGTGTATAAGACTTTTCTTAGTGAAAAAAAATAAATTTCCCTGATTTAATGAAGTAAAAATGGCTGACTATTAACTGTCAGCCATTTTTGTTTTCGATATTTTCTTAAAAATGTTTATTTCACCACTTTCAATGCTTCTTGCACAGCTTTCAGTGTTGGTTCGACCGATATTGGTTGTCCGACTCCGGTTTTCATCCATACCTGAGGTACAATGCGCCCCTGAGTGTACATACGTTGCATTTCATCGGCCATATTTTTTCCTTTCATCTGCTGTTCTATCTGAAAATCGATCAGATGTCCGATGGGATAATACGACAGGTAAAGCGGATAATCAATCATATGTGAGTAAATACCCAGAACAGGTTCATCTTTTCCACCCAGAATTCCGGCGTAGAATTCGTTCCAGACTTTTTTTGCTTCGGTTATTACGGCATCTTTGAGTTGCGCTGGTGTAGCATCCGGATTGGCATACATCCATTGCCAAACGGCTATATCCACCAAAGCCACACCCATGATTTCGTAGCATGCCCAGAAATTATCCAATGCCAGAAAAGCTTCAGCATCGGAACTGGAATTTTTCATCCCGAGCAATTCCATATCTCGTTTCTGAAACATGAATGCAACAGCTTCGGTAAAGGCATTGTTTGGCACTCCGTTGAGCATCCAGTAATCCACATCATTGAGCGTAATGGTTTGTTCGGTGTTGTGTCCGAATTCATGTATGGCAATGTTATAGCCTTTGTAGTCCATACCTTTTTCACTGATTCGGGTACGCAGATGTGCTTTCTGACCACGGAGCACAGCCCCCCAGGCATGCCCTGCCCCGAGCGAGGGATCTACCTGAATTAATGAGGCTATTTGTTTTGCTTTTTCAGGTTTCCATCCAAGTTTGGTAAGGATATTTGGCAAGTCTTTTTCCACGGCTTGTGCATCAGGATATCTGGCAGATGTGATTTTAGTCAGTTCGTCTTCAGATATTTCTCCCTTGGCTTTAAAGCCATTATACCAGATATCGAATGGCTGCAAATCTCTACCGATCCTGGATTTGATATAAGCTGCCACATCTTTGACCTGTGGAGATGAAAGGAGCGATTTGAAAAGATTTTCAACATCTTTCTGAGTAATTTCCATGGTGGCATTGAAATTCCGGCTCAATGCAGTTGGGAAATGTGGCGAGTATGCATCTAACTGCTGATTAGCTTTGAAATTATTAAGCAGTACTTCATAGCGAATATTATTCTCGGGCTTTGAAGGCTGTTCATTACCGTTATCGTAAATTTTATTTTCAACCGGATTCCACGCGTATTTGCCGTTATTGATCACTTCTGATGGGATTGACTGGTCGATAATCCGTTTCATCACCTGGTAAATCATCTGTTGTTTTTTCAGTCCGTTTACTTTATCAGCGTAGTTGGATTTCAGTTCGTCGCGCAATCCCCAGTGGGTAATGAGCTTCATGTCTGCCGGAAATGGTTTATTGCCTTTTTCGTCCATCAGCTGTCCCATGAAAATATTGTAATTTGAAATATAGGAATCTGCATTAGTCAGCGTCTGCGACAGATGTTGCTGAACATTGGCGGGAATCCGGGTTGTAAACCGGTCGCCCATTCGGGCGTACGCCCATTGCTTCCGGGTCCAGCTTTCGCCCAGTTTGGTTTTCTCTTCGAGTGAATAAAAAGGAAAGTTCAAAACTGTCAGAAAAGCAATTTTATTTGCATAGAAATCATCGTCCATATGCGCTCTGACATCATAACCACCAAAAAGCATATCTACCGGCGACTCTTCAAAACCTGCGAGCTGAATAGGTTCTTTGAGTTTCAAATCAATTTCGTTGTAATAACCGCTGAGGGTTTCAAAGTTCCGTTCAAGCCGTTTGAAAAGGTTATCTAAGCTGGCTGTATCTGCCACAAAATTATTTTTACAGAATCTTGAGAAATCCTCTGCAGTACCATCTTCCTGTCGCCAAAGTTCAGCCACTTGTTTTACACCGCGTTCTACCCGGAGACTGTGGGTTTCGCCTACCGAATCAAGCAATAATCCGGTAACTTCCGAAACAGTTTTTTCGGAAATAAACTGTTTTTCTTTCATAATTCCTTTATCTGATGAGGAAGGTTTACAGCCATAATATCCAAAAATGAATATTACCGCTACAAAAAAATAAATTACTTTTTTCATCTGTTTATTTTTTTACTTTTTTATTAAGGACAGACGAAACATGCCATTAAACATTCCCTTGCTTTTTAAGAGTATTCTAACATGGCTGTTTCATGTGTTTATTTATATTTTATTATTGAGAAATTCTAATGGCTGTTTCACGCATCAAAGAATGTGATTTTCAACAATTGACAAAGATAGTAAAAAATAAAACAGAAAATTACGAAAGTTAATTTCAATAAAAAATCTCCGTATATTCAATTGATAATAATATATTTGCATCTGTAAAACGAGTTCTGCATGAAAACTATTTATATAGCATTTACTGTACTGATAATGAATGTGTTGCCTGTATCGGCTCAGTACAACTATCCGGAAGTACCGGTGATATCTTACGACGTTGCTTCAGATAGTTTACTGAAAAAGAATCTGCCCGGCTTCCGGCAGAAGTTTCATCAGGACTCTCTCAGAATGAAAGGGTACAAATTCAGAATACCTCAGCGGCAAAGCGATAAAAAGTCATTTCTTTTACCGAACGACTCGCAGAACTTCCGGAATTACAGTAAAACTCCCAAAACAATGATTAGAAAAAGAGCACGTATTGATTATGCAGAGCTGGATAATATGCCTGTTTATCTACCTGATGATATCCGCATGCCCTCCGGGGAAATTACGAGCAACGATAATATGCCTAATCCGATGTTAAAAGGGAAAGAAAGCAAAAAACCTGCTGAATAAAAAGAATAACTGCTATCATTATAACAAAAAAAAGACGGAAAACCGTCTTTTTTTAATTTATAAATACTCATGTAAACGAACCGGCTGAAATATCAGGAATCACTCGATCCATAATTCCCGGATTCATTATCTGACATCAACCGGCTGATATATGAGAATTGTCTAATACATATCTTCCACATTCCACACAAACACCCGTAACCCGAGCATGTGTGAGGTTTTATCCAATTCTTTGAGGCTTTCTTTTAATTTACCCACCAACGAATCATCCACTATCGTAAGAATCGAATTATTGAGTGAAGGCCAGGCGTGACTTCCATAATGAGGTTCACCATCCACCGAACCGCGTCCCTGAGTACCTTCCCAGAATGTGAATCCACGAATCATATACTTATCCAAAATCCGGATCACATCTTCCTTATGCGACTGATCAAAAGTAATAAAAACTGCTTTCATAATGTATTGTATAGAACTTCTAAATCTCCCCGGATGAGGAGATTCAGAAGCATTTGATATTGATTTAGAAAATTTATATACTCTGAAAATAAGAGATTGCAATCTATAGTCATTATTTTACCTGTAATTTCTTAGCCATCTTTTTCGACTGCCGTTTCACACCTATTCCTGCAGCTATAGTATAGAGTACCGGAACTACAAGCAGGGTTAACACTGTAGAAACAGTTAAACCACCGATAACCGTAATTGCCATTGGCCGCCACATTTCAGAGCCTTCGCTTTGCGACAGGGCAAGTGGCAGCATACCCAGAATGGTTGTGGCAGTTGTCATCAATACAGGACGAAGACGAGATTTTCCTCCTGCCACTACAGCACGGATGATTCCCATTTTACGTTCACGATTCAGGTTGATGTAATCCACGAGTACAATACCGTTTTTAACAACGATTCCCACCAACATAATGAGCCCGATAAAAGACATGATATTGAGCGTCCCTCCTGTAAGCGCCATAGCGAGTATAACCCCCGAAATGCCGAAAGGAACAGAGAACATGATTATAAACGGATAAGTAAGTGATTCGAACTGTGATGCCATCACGATGTAAACCAGCAATATAATTATGAGGAACAGAATACCCAGATCGGAGAATGATTCCTGTTGTTCTTCATATGAACCTCCGATTTCGATGATGATATCAGATGGTACATCCAGCTTGTCAATCTCGGAATTTATGGCTGCTACAGCTTTATCCATGGTGGATCCTGACAGTGTGGCCGAAACGGTTACAACACGCTGACGATCTTTACGTTCGATGGTTGGCGGTGTAAAGCGTTCGACAACTGTACCCAAATCTTTGACACGTACCGGTGAACCCTGCGAATTATATATGAGAATATTTTCAACATCTGTTAAAGACTGTCGGTAACGAGGATCGTAAGAAATACGTATTAAGTATTCCTGACCATCTTCACGGTAAAGTGAAGCGGTAAGCCCGTTGATACGGTTTTTCAGGAAATTGGAAGCTGTGGCAATATTCAAACCGTGCAATGCAAGCTTTTCTCTGTCAAAATCCACCTGAAACTCAGGTACATATTCTTCACGACTTACCTGAATATTGGATAATCCCTCTATCTTGTTGAATCTTGTGCTCAACTCTCTGGCTATCTGATCGGTTTTTTCAAAATCATACCCAAAAATATCAATTTCGAGGCTGGATTGTCCTCCCATCATTCCGTTTTCACCGGTCGAAACATTTGATTTTCTGATTTCAGGCATTTTATCCAGCTCTGCCTGGAATTTTGCAATCAGATCAAACACCGATTTTTCCCGGTTTTTCAGACTTACCAACCGGAAATCCATCTCAATAATGTGGCTTCCATTGCTCTGTAGCGAACCCCATACGTTGGAACTGCTTGCCTGACCTACCGAGAAACTGATTGTTTCGATTTCCGGATTTTCTTCTTTCCATTTCTTTTGAAGCTCCATGGCTAATTCGCGGGTAATTTCCATGCGGGTGCCAACGGGAAGTTCAATTTTAGCAGAAATATATCCGTCGTCCGACGATGGGAAGAACTCTGTTCCAATTAATCCGATCGGAAGAATACTCAAAATAAAAAACAGGGAGGTAAACAAAATCGTCTTTTTACGATTTCGCACTGTCCAGTTAATAAACCGTGTATAAACATTGTCCAGCCAGTCAAGAAAACGCTGAATGGGTGCATAAATTCTTTTGGTGAGTTTCGTCGGATTTCTATCGAGCCGTAACATTTGTGAACTCAGCATCGGAGTGAGAGTCATCGCACATATCAACGACATGGTCATGATAATGGTTACTATCCATCCCAGCTCCTTAAACATTACCCCGGCAAAACCGGTGACCAGCGTAAGCGGGAAAAACACGGCAATCAGAGTCAGTGTTGAGGCAACCACGGAGAGAGAAACCTCATTGGTTCCGTGTACAGCAGCACTTTTCGGACGGCTTCCCCGTTCAATATGGGTGGTAATATTTTCGAGCACCACGATCGCGTCATCTACCACCATCCCGATGGCTATTGACAACGAGCTCAATGAGATGATGTTCAGTGTGCCGCCGGTAGCATACAGATATATAAATGATGCAATAAGTGATACGGGAATGGTTAGAATAATAATAATGGTAGCCCTCCATCGGCCTAAAAAGAACAAAACCACTATCATTACGAAAACAAATGCAAAAAGCACCGTTTCTGCTAAGCCGTTTATTGTATTTTTAATACCATCGGAGGTATCATTTATGACCGTGATTTTCACATCAGGAGGTAAGTTTTTCTGGATTTCGGGCAACGCTTTTAGCACTTCGTTGGCAATATCAACAGTATTGGCACCAGATTGCTTCTGAATAACCATTACAGCTCCCTGAACACCATTGGTATAACTTTCCTGTACACGTTCTTCAAAAGCATCAGTTACGGTAGCCACATCAGAAAGATAAATGGCTTTTCCTCCAAAATTTCCAACTATGATGTTGCTGATTTCTTTGGGATCTTTGAATTCACCCTGTACCCGCAGCGAATAGGATTCATTCCCTACATCCATAGTACCTGCAGGTATATTGATATTCTCAGCACCGATTTTCTGAGCTATACCTTCAACTGTAAGCTTGTGAGCCTCCATTTTTACAGGGTCAACATAAACCTGAATCTGACGCTGAGGAGCACCTGCTATAGATACGGAACCCACTCCATCAATGCGTGCAAGGCGATTGGCAACGTTATCGTCCAAAATCCGGTACAAAGCAGGAATGCTTTTATCGGCCGTGGCAGATAACATGATTACCGGTATCATATCTGTGCTAAACTTCATGATAATCGGTTCCTCCGAGTTTTCGGGCAACATAGCTTTGACCAGACTCAGTTTATCACGTACATCGTTTGTAAGTTCATCCAGATCTTTTCCGTATTCAAACTGCATCATTACAACAGACCGGTTTTCTCTGGAAGAGGAATTGAGTTCTTTGAGATTCGGAACAGTATTCAACACATTTTCAAGCGGGCGTGTAACGTTGGTTTCCACATCAGCCGCACTGGCTCCCTGGTAAGTTGTAATTACCATCAGCATGTTCATATCTATTTTTGGCAGCAGATCGACCGACAGATTTCTCAAAGAAAAAAGTCCCAGAATGATAACACCAATAAAGACCAGGATAGTCATAATTGGCTTTTTTACAGCACTTTCGTATATTTTCATTTAATGTATTTTTTAAACTTTATTCTCTCTTTAAAAACATGAGACAGATATCAGAAAAAGAGACGAAATGAACAATTTTTTTATTTATTCGCTTCAACTACTTTCTTTTGTTCGCTTACGGTTACCTCCATCTGATCGTTGAGTTTTGACTGACCTGCAACAACCACCTGCGAACCGGCAGAAACACCTGAAATAAGTTCGTATTCTGCATCAAGACGTTGCCCCAGTATTACCTGGTTGTATGAAACTTTACCATCCTTATACACATACACATACCGGTTACCTGAGCCAACCTGTTTCACCACAGCCTGATCGGGTACTACCACACGGCTTTCTGTCCCCAGATTCATGGTTACGCGTGCATACATACCCGGACGAACCTTGTTACCGCTGTTTTGCATTTTTATCTCCACTCCGAATGTTCGGGTCATCTCGTCCACTGTCGGATAAATTTTACTCACCGCACCGCTGAAACGCTGATTCGGGAATGCATCAAAACTGATATCCACGCCCATGCCTGTTCTTACTTTTGGAAAATACGTTTCGGATACATTCACTACTACTTTCAGCGGATTGATTTGCATCACAGTAAGCACCGGAAGCTGACCGGTAAAAAGATCACCGTTGTCGTAGTTTTTGGCTGTCACTATTCCGCTTATCGGACTTACCAGATATGTATTTTCCTGTAAATTCTTCATTGAAGTTTCGGCCTGATCCAGCTGTGCTTTCAGATTATCGACATCCTGTTTTGACACACCACCCACCTGATATAATTCGAGCAACCGGTTGTAGTTCTGACGAAGATTTGAAATCTGAGTTTGATAATTTTCCAGGTTGATTGCGTCCATCTGCACCAGGCGCTGACCTTTACCCACCTGTGAGCCCACTTCAACCATGATGCGGCGGATGCGGCCCGGAGTTACCGGTGCAATACTGTTTTTAACTTCCGGTTGAATTGTGGCAGTAAATTCAGCTATTTGCGGAACGTTGCGTTCAAATACCTGTGCCAGTTTTACTGTTGGTTTCTCAGATGCAGTTTCAACTTTTTTCTTCTTGTCAGCTCCGCATGATACCAGACTTACGGAAAGTGCAAGTAAACTTATAAAAAACAAATGATTTCGTTTCATATACTTATTTTAATTATTATATACGTTCTCAATTTCCTGATCCTGAAGGAATTCGGTTTTTCAGAATTATACTGTAGTTTTTATTTTGATGATTTTTAAAAAATTTCCTGAATTATTATTTCACATATGCCGGTTACTGATTATTTCCAAGCAGTTTTTCAAGGTCTGCTTTTGCCGACAGATAATCAGAAATTGCCTGTCTGAACGATAATTGCGACTGGGTGATAGCTAAAGCAGCGTTTTGCAGTTCTATCATTGTGCCTGCACCGTTTTCATATCTCTTTGATGAAATAGTGTATGCTTTTTCGGATAGTTCAACACTCTTACGGGCAGCATCTACCTGTTTCACTGATTTATTCATCTTATCCAGCGCTGAAATTGCCTGCAATTGTATAGCACTTTTTGCCTGTTCGCGTTGCAGCTGCAATGCCTGCTCCTGAATTTTGAGCTGTTTTTCTTTGATTGTATTCGTAAAAATACCTGTAATAGGCACCTTGAGCTGCAATCCGACGATTAATCCCTGTCCAAACCAATCTTTGCTTGCTTCAACCATAATAGGTACTTGTCCAAAATTCAGCATAGTTTCCTTACTTCCTGTTCCGCTCAATCCGAACTGACTGAAGGCTGCCAGCGTTGGCATTCGCTGAGTGCGCTGCAACTGCTGTGTGCGCAGAAGCTGCATCCTTCCGATATCGAGTTGTCGCAGATCAGTATTATTTTCGAAGTCATAGTTACTTAAGTTCTTAACTTCTACAATATTATTTTCAAAATCTGTCAGGGAATTCATCACCTGTACGGGGACATTGATATCCAATCCCATGAGCACCTTCAGATATGCTTTTGATTGAGCTATTCCGTTTTCTGCCTGAAGTATGTTGGGTAGCAGATTATTCAGCTGCACTTCGGCCGAAATGTAATCGTAGGCTGCCAGCATGCCGGTTTCGTATCCTTTTTTGGCTACTTCATAATTTTTCTTAGCCAGTTCATATCCATCCTTCAGTACTTTATATGAATCCTGAACTACCAGAACATTGTAATAGGCTTTGGTAACTTCGTTTCGTAAAGTAATTTTTGATGCCGCCGCTTTTTCAGCAGCTGCCTGCATATCGAGCGAAGTCATCTGAATATTGTGCCACAATGCGGGAGCAAACAATGGCAGGGAAAGTGTCATACCTAATGAGGTATTGAAATCAGATGGCGAATCCATCACCTGCCCGAACATATTCATTTTAGCCGGAACAAGATATTTGGAGTATTGTCCGGTTCCTTCCAGATTTGGTATTAAGGCATACCAGGCGCTTTTCTTTGAATAGTCGATTCTTTCAATTTCCTTACTGGCAATTTTTATAGTCGGACTTTCGCTTAAAGCTATTTCAATAGCTTGTGGCAAGGTAAGTCTTAAAGTATCCTGCGAATATATTCCGCTTATTAGCATTAAACTAATGATTAACAATCCTGTCTTTTTCATTTTATTGTAATAAAAAATTTCTTTTTTTAATCTTTCAGTATTTGTTCTTCGACGTATTTGAGTCCTTTTTCGTTTGTTATCAGTCTTACTATCATGTCAACATAGAATTCAGTGATACGTTTCACAGGAATTTTTGGCGAATGATTCAGAATATCCTTATAGGAATTATTTAACTGTATGACATGGTAAATAGAGCTTAATTCCACATCCAAATCTTCTCTGTAATATCCTTCTGCAATACCCTGCCTTAGATTATTCATAAAACTCTCCTGCATCCAGTCTGTTTTCATTTTCATGTAATTGTTGTAAATGGCAGGATAATACTTTTCCAGATCATAGTAGAAAGATGTACAATCGTTGCTGGAATGCGTCTTTACTTCCTTTATAATCAATATCAGGGCATCAATGGCATTCTTGTTCTTGTACATTTTCATGAATTTATCAGTCACATTTGATGTCTGATATTGCAACACAGCCAGAATCACGTCTTCTTTTTTGGGAAATAAGTGATAAAAAGTTCTTTTCGAAATACGTAACTCGTTACATATATCATCTACTGAAACACTTCTGATACCAAATTGTTGAAACTTGGCATAAGCTGTATGAATGATTTGCTGAGTGAGTTTATCCATAATATTTGCTAAAGAATGATGCAAAATTACATAAAACAAATCAACGAACGAGATATCACAGTATTATTTTTTGTTAATAACTCTTTATAGATTTATATGTATCTTATTATCAATATCTTATAAAATAAACTTGGAAACTTATAAATTTTTCAAGTTTCGTATTTCCAACAAAAAACCTCAGAATCAATCTGAGGTTTATTTCAAATATTAAATGGAATTATTTGTTTTTTTTAGAAATCTTATCTATAAAATCCGTCAATTTATCTCCGAAAGTAGCTTTTGGTGCGTTCGTAGATTTATATTTACTACCGTATCCGTAGCTGTAACCATATCCGGATGATACAGGTGTACCGTTGAGAAGAACTCCCATTCCATTCAACCGATTATCGTTGTAAATTTCATTAATTAATACTGCAGCATCTTTAGGGGTATAATCCTGACGGGCTACATAGATGCAATTATCTGCAATTCTGTTGAGTAAGTAAGTATCAGACACTACACCGATAGGAGCTGTATCTACTATTATATAATCATACATTTGCTTCAGTTCGGCAATTAACTCGTCCACCCTGCTGCTCATCAGCAATTCAGAGGGATTAGGAGGTACAGGGCCGCCCGGAATCACATCGAGCAATGGATGAAAACCGGATTTGACGATAATATCCTGTACTTTATAATTCGTGTCAGAAATATAAACAGTGACTCCTCTTTCTTTCGGTATGTGCATGTATTCACCTAACATCGGATTCCGGATATCCATTCCCACGAGTGCAACTTTCTTTTTCATGAGTGCAAATGACATGGCAATATTCATGGATGTAAAAGATTTTCCCTCTCCGCTGATACTCGATGTGATTAATACCACGGGTGATTTCTTTGAACCGATGAGAAATTGAAGGTTGGTTCTGACCAGACGAAACATTTCAACAATGGGTGTTGTCTTACCCTCTCTGACTACTACCCTTTCAGATTCGCGGCTTACGGTTATATTTCCGAGATAAGGTGGTTTTACCAATGCCTGGAATTCTTTCGAATCTTCTATCTTATTATTAATCAAATCTTTGAGGTATATTACCAGGAAAGGAATCAACAAACCGATAATCAAGGCAATGAGATAAATTGTCATTATTTTGGGCGCAACAGGTTCAAGAGATGCGTATGCCCTGTCGATGGTTCGGGCAGCCGGAGCTGTGCTTGCCAGGCTTAGAGCATTTTCAAGTTTCTTTTGCGATAGAAATATGTAAAGATTCTGAGTAATTTCCTGTTCACGCTTTAATTCCTGGAATTCACGTTCCTGAGTAGGTACATTTTTAATCCGGCCACTGAACTGGGCATCTTTCTTCAATACATCGTTATTGGCTATCTGAAGGCCTGTTTTCACACTGTTCACACTCGCCAGCACGTTGGCCCGCAATGCATTTATCTGTTGATCGGCCTGAATAAGCGCCGGATTTTTTTGGTTTGCTGTCTGCGATAGTTTCATCCTTTCGAGTACTGAAAGGTTATATTCCTGAATGGTTTTGGCAAGGGCAGCATCTTCAGTTACAATATTTGCCGGAATTAAACTATTGGCATTTTTGGGGTTCTTAATGTAATTCTCCACAGACTGAATCATATTAAGCTGAATGCCAATATCTGTCAGTTTTTTTTCATACTCGCTGGCAGATTCAAGATAAAGAGTGGCTTCTGATGATAAATCTGTAAGGCTTTTCGAGCGTTTATACCCTTCTACATTTGTTTCAAGTCTGAATAAATTTTTTGAAATTATTCCCAGCTGATCATTGATGAAGTTGGCAGTATTGGTGGCTATGATATTTTTATCAACTATGGCATCCAGATTGTACAATTCCACTATTTTGTTGAGATAATCCTGTGCCTTTGGTATGTTGGATTCTACCGTTGATATCTGAATTGCATTTGATTGTTTATTTACGGTTGATACATTTATTTTCGAACTGTTTATTTCAAGCAATAAACTGATCGGGTATACTTTTATTTTATACTTTTTACCCTCCGGGGAGGAATTTGAGGATATAAAATTAAACTTACCGAACGGAGTATCAAACGATTGCTGCAAATTATCAAGCTTGTATTTTTTCTTTAATTTTCCGGCTTTGAATTCCACTCTGTATTTGCCTGAATTTTCTTTAATATTGAATTCGAGGGGTAAGTTTATTGTTCGCAGCATTTCTTTTGAAATATTAAGTACGAAGGGAAAATCCTTGTATTTTTCCACGTATTTTAATCCGTCCTTTTCGAAATATTCAATCTGTAGTCCCAACGAATCAATTGCCTGCTTTAATATTTTCTTGGAACTTATTACCTGAATTTCATCTTCCACTTCTTTGGAAACTCCGTTGAAGCCAAGACTTTCCATCATAGCCATTTGCGAAATCGCCGGAGTAGTTTCGTCATTTCTGAGCAGGATTGTTGTTTGAATCTTGTACTTCGTATCGGTTTTCTTTATGAATAAAGTTGCCAGAATCAAACAAATTATCGCTACTAATGCAAACCAGTACCATTTTTGAATGTACTTGAAGAGCAAATCCCTTAAATAAATGGTGTCTCCATTGTTTTGAGCGTTTTTACCCGGGATGGAATTCGGTATATTGTTTTTTTGCATGATGAAACTGCTTCAGTTTTTTAGTTTGATTTGGATATTGAATACACCAGCGTGATTAATGTGGCAAGGGTAGATACGGATGATAAATATAGTGGAATATTCTGTGAAGATACTGATTTTACATTATTGGGTTCGACATAAACAACATCATTTTGCTGAATATAATAGTATGGCGAACTGAAGAGACTTTCATCATTCAGATTTATTCTTGAAAACTCAACTTTCCCGTTGTTTTCACGCCGGATAAGTACATTTTCGCGTTTGCCGTATGCGGTCAAATCACCGGCAAGTCCGAGTGCATCAAGCAAAGTGGTTTTTTCGCTGCCCAGAGCATACTGACCGGGTTTGTTTACTTCACCCAGTACAGTTACGGCTGAGTTGATAAACCGTATATTTACAATGGGATTTTGAATGTATTCATCCAGTTGTGAGGCAAGAAGGGTAATGAGTTCGCTTCGTGTGAGTCCTTCGGCTTTGATTGTTCCGATTACCGGAAAATTAATATTTCCATGAATATCCACTACGTATGGTTGCAGGGTTTGCGGTGCATAAATCTGATCAGAACCGGGAGATGAAAACGAGACGAAAGGCAAATTAAAATTGGCAACTGCTTTGGAATCCAGACCCGAAACCGTAATTCCAAGCATATCACCACTCTTTATTCTTCCTTCGTGCCTGAACGAAACCTGCTGATTTATCGAATCTGCCGCATATTTATCTATCCCGTTGAAATATGTCAGCTTCTTCTGAGTAGTGCAACCTGTTATTATCAAAAGCAGTAATGCAAAAAAATATATGTGTTTCTTATTCATAAAATTCTGATTATTAATAGTAATAGTAATAGATTAAACTGATAAAACTTCGACAGATCAGCATATATTACGTTAATGCCAGGCTAAATAATTTACAAAAATAGTAAAAAAAAACACGAAATCGAGTATTACTGAATGTTAAATATACAACTTTGAATATACTTAATGGCAGTCAAAAGCAAAAATAAAAATGCATATCATCACATGGATTGATACTCCCGAATAAACATCACACTGAAAACTGTCATGTAAAACAAAAGTATAAATTTATCGTTAACTATATAAACTACATTCATATGGAAATAAAAGAATACATCAAAGAAAATGAATCCCGGTTTTTCGGGGAGTTGTTCAGCCTTATACGAATTCCGAGCGTAAGTTCTCACTCGGACAAAAAAGGAGAAATGAGGAAATGTGCCGAACTCTGGCAGAAACTCCTGCTTGATGCAGGGGCCGACAAAGCCGAAATCCTTGAGACAAAAGGAAATCCCGTTGTATTTGCATCAAAAACAATCAATACAGCACTGCCTACCGTCATGGTTTACGGACACTACGATGTAATGCCTGCAGAACCTCTTGAACTTTGGGACTCACCTCCGTTCGAACCTGAAATACGCGAAGGAAAAGTTTATGCCAGAGGCGCCGACGACGACAAAGGGCAGTCATTTATTCAGGCTAAAGCATTTGAATATCTTGTTAATACAAAACAACTTAACTGCAATGTGAAATTTATTCTGGAAGGAGAAGAGGAAATCGGATCACCCAGTCTGGAAGATTTCTGCAAAAAGAATAAAAAACTACTGGCTTGCGATACCATTCTTGTTTCGGATACGAGTATGCTTGCAGCAGACAAGCCAAGCATTACTACCGGTCTGCGTGGACTGGCTTACTGGGAAATAGAAGTAACTTCGGCCAACAGGGATCTTCATTCAGGCATATTCGGCGGAGCAGTAGCTAATCCAATCAATGAACTGACCAAGATTCTGGCTCAACTCACCGATAATGACGGACGCATTACGATTCCACATTTCTACGACGATGTGGAAAAAGTAAGTAAAAAAGAAAGGGATTTAATCCGGCAAATACCATTCGACGAAAATGAGTACAAGCAAAACCTCGGGATAAAGCACGTATATGGAGAAAAAGGCTTTTCAACCATCGAACGAACAGGCATACGGCCTACGCTGGATATTTGCGGAATATGGGGAGGATATACAGGTGAAGGAAGCAAAACGGTACTTCCGTCAAAAGCATTTGCAAAACTGTCAGCCCGTCTCGTTCCGAATCAAGAATATGAAAAAATTGCAGCTCTTGTTGAGAAATATCTTATCAAAATTGCACCAAAACACGTCAAAATCAAGGTAAGCAGGCTGCACGGAGCCGAAAGCTATGTATGTCCGATTGATTCAGCCGCGTACAAAGCAGCTGATAAGGCATACGAAAAAGCGTTTGGTATAAAACCCCTGCCCGTACGCCGAGGCGGAAGTATAGGAGTGGTTCCGGTTTTTGAGAAAGTACTTGGTGTAAAGCCGGTTCTGATGGGTTTTGGACTCGAATCAAACGCAATACATTCACCAAACGAAAACTTCAGAATCGATTTGTATGAAAAAGGAATTGAAACAGTTGTGGAATTTTATAGAAATTATTGCAAATGAATAACATGTTGAATATCACTTACATGTAAAATGATAAAATTTAATTTGCAAAATATTTAGTTTTTTTGCACAAAAATGTTTTGCAGAATAAAAATTATGTGGTATGTTTAACACAGAAAAATGAGTACTAATTTATTAACAATAAAAAAATATTTGCCATGACTAAAACAATAACATTCAACGAATTACGCAGAATAAAAGATGCACTGCCAAGCGGGAGTATGGCCAAGATCGCTAATGAGCTTGGTCTGGAAAAACAAACAGTAAAAAATTATTTCGGGGGAACTGATTACAAGGAAGGTCAGAGTGTGGGATTGCATATTGAGCCGGGACCTGACGGAGGAATTGTACAACTGGATGATACAAGTATCCTTGAAGTTGCCCAACGTATGTTGGATGAATTCAGAAAACAATAAATAAAAAAAACGAAAAAGCAGTGAATTTCACTGCTTTTTCGTTTATAAACTTGCCGGTATTGCATGTAAACAATTACAATCCTTTCTCAGACAAATACCTTTCGGCTTCGATAGCCGCCATACAGCCCGTTCCTGCTGCAGTTACCGCCTGGCGGTAATGAGGATCAGCCACATCACCCGCTGCAAATACACCCGGAACGGCGGTTCGTGGAGTCCCAGGAGTCACTTTGATGTAACCCACCTCGTCGGTTTCAAGGTATGGTTTGAAAATGTCCGAATTCGGTTTATGACCGATAGCAAGAAAAAATCCGTCGATTTCGATATGTACTCTTTCTTCGTCCGGTTTTCCGCGGCGTTTAACCAGATCTGCCCCTTCCACCACCTTTTCACCCGTCAGGCCTAAGGTTTCATGTTCAAAGAGCACTTCAATTTTCGGATTGTTAAGTACCCGTTCCTGCATAATTTTTGAAGCCCTCATGTAGTTTTTACGAATTATCAGATATACCTTTTCGGCAATGTTGGATAAATAGATGGCTTCTTCTGCTGCGGTATCTCCTCCTCCTACTACCGCTACTTTCCTTTTTCGATAAAAGAAACCATCGCATGTAGCACAGGCTGAAACACCAAATCCTGCATATTTTGCTTCATCAGGTATTCCGAGGTATTTGGCTTCGGCACCGGTAGAAATAATAACCGTGTCTGATTCAATGATTTTCTCACCGTCGATGGTTATTTTATATGGCGCAACCGAGAAATCGACTGCTGTAGCCATACCGTAACGTACATCGGCGCCAAATCTTTCGGCTTGTTTTTTCAAATCTTCCATGATTTCAGGTCCGGTCTTGCCATCAGGGTAACCCGGAAAGTTTTCCACTTCGGTGGTAGTGGTAAGCTGTCCGCCTGGTTGCATTCCTTCGTACAATACGGGAGATAAGTTTGCTCGCGAGGCATAAATAGCCGCAGTATAACCTGCAGGTCCTGAACCAATTATCAGGCATCTTACTTTTTCATTCATATATTTTTTGTGTATTTTAATTAATTCATTTTTGCATAAAAAAACAAGTGCATCAACTCATATCCTGAAAATTGATGCACTGCAAAGTTAAAGTATTTATTTCTTATCTCAAATCATTAATTTCTATATCCTTATAATTTTTTGTGATAAATATAAATGTATTATTGTTGGTTTTTATCCCCTTTTTAAACTGAGTGAGCACGAGAGTGCTGTTTGTGCCTTTTTTATCGGTCATTTGTATTGATTGAGGAAAATGACTGGCTTTATTTATTACTACAGTTATTTTCTTTGTATCCGTATTGGTGGTTTTGGGCAGCAGTTCCAGCATATAAGCATTCTTTGCCGTATTTTTATCAGCAAAACGGATAGTTGATTTACTTTTATATGCCTGAAGTAAAGTCAGCGGATTGGTTTCTGCCAGTTCCTTTTCCGTCGGATTACTGATTGACACTTCGTTAATATCAGGCAAATAGCTCCACTGAGTTTTCCCGTCAAAATACACATTCATTTCGCTGGTATTAAGTACGAATTTGTTTCCATGCATAAGAAACGAGCCATTCATCTTTTGAGTTTTTGCCGTGGTTGCTTCTTTAACCGATAATTCAAAATTAGTCTGAATGGCGTTTTTTTGCAGTAAATTTATCGTGTTGTTCAGCACTTTAACGGCATTCTGATTGCTCTGGGCTGTCAGCGAAGGTATTATCATCCAAGCAATCAACAAGCTGCCTATTAATTTTACGGTTATCGTTTTCATTTTTCGTGTAAATAAAAAAGTTATATCTGTTAATTTGCAACTTGCATGCCAAAAGTACGCGCAAACACATCTGTAAATGAAAGTATATAAATTTTTGATTCTTTTTTTTGCAGATAATCAAAAATTCAGCTTAAAAGATACTTATTGAATAATCCTGTAATTTGCTGTTTCGATATGATAAAAAGCCAGATAATCCTTGCCGTTTTTTGCTTTTTCAGTGGCAATCCGTGCTCGAAAATCAGCTATTCGCTGCTCTTCAGAATTAATTCCTGTTTGTCCTGCAGCTTTTTTCTCAGTTGTGCATCCTTCATGAATCGAATCATTCTGGTGGATTTCCGACTCCCATTTGGCTAAATAGGCTTCATCTATTCTTTCTTCAATCAGCTTTCCTTTTACACGGACACGTTTATCGATACATTCCTGCCTGAAAGGCTTTTCGGATTCAGCCCGGATAGTTACGGAATCAGAGTTGCCTTCCAGAAACAGCTTTTTACCGGAATGAGTACAAAGGTGCGTACAAGTACCTTCAACAACTATCGTTTTATTAATCAGCATATCAGCAGATGCCAATAAGCTGTCAACAGTAAACACGGTACTTACAACAGAGTCGTTCTTTGAGTCATTTTTTTGAGTCTTTTTACCATCACAACTTACCATTATTAAAGTTGCAAACATCATCAGAGAAATGAATTTAATGCTTTTCATGTATAAAAAATTTGAATGGTTGGTATCGGATAAATACAAATGTCGGGAATTATAGATGTTTAAGGATGTTTTCAAGCTCATATTCTGTCTGAACGAGTACCTGGCGTGCTTTGCTGCCTTCGTTCGGACCGATGATACCGGCCACTTCCAGCTGATCAGCAATTCGACCGGCACGGTTATAGCCGATTGAAAATTTCCGCTGAATCATCGAGGTAGAGCCCTGCTGCGTTGCAACAATCATTCGTGCGGCTTCTTCAAACATCGGATCGCGCTTGCTCATATCCACAGAAGAGGTATCAAGTCCTTCGCCTTCGGGCGAAACATATTCAGGCAGGTAAAATGCAGTGGGATAACCACGTTGCTGACCGATGAACTTTGCAATTTCTTCCACTTCCGGAGTATCCACGAAAGCACATTGTACACGGCTCAGGTCGCTTCCCTGAGAGAAAAGCATATCGCCACGACCAACCAACTGATTGGCGCCGGGAGCATCCAGAATGGTTCTTGAGTCAATCATCGAAGATACGCGGAATGCCACACGTGCCGGGAAATTGGCTTTTATCACACCGGTGATGATATTTACCGAAGGACGCTGAGTGGCAATGACCATGTGCATTCCGACCGCACGGGCAAGCTGAGCAATGCGCGCAATCGGCATTTCCACCTCTTTTCCGGCAGTCATAATCAGATCGCCAAACTCATCCACAATCACAACAATGTACGGAAGGAAGCGGTGTCCTTTTTCGGGATTGAGCTCTCTGTTTACAAATTTCTCGTTATATTCTTTAATATTGCGGACATGCGCCTTTTTAAGTAAATCGTAGCGGTCATCCATTTCCATACAAAGCGAGTTCAGCGTTTGTACCACTTTGCTTGTATCGGTTATAATGGCATCGTCGCCGTCAGGTAATTTGGCCAGAAAGTGTTTCTCAATAGCTCCGTATATATTAAACTCTACTTTTTTTGGATCAATCAGAACGAATTTTAGCTGTGCAGGATGTTTTTTATACAATAATGAAGTGATTATAGCATTCAGACCCACTGATTTTCCCTGTCCGGTAGCTCCGGCAACGAGCAAGTGAGGCATTTTTGTCAGGTCAATCATGTACACTTCATTGGTGATGGTTTTGCCAAAGGCTATCGGCAACTCAAATTTGGATTCGAGAAATTTCCTTGAGCCGATAACTGAATGCATCGAAACTATCTGAGGTTCATTATTCGGTACTTCGATACCGATTGTCCCTTTGCCGGGAATAGGTGCTATGATACGAATGCCCGTTGCAGCCAGACTCAGCATAATATCTGACTCCAGATTTCGGATTTTGGAAATCCGGATACCCGATTTGGGAACGATTTCGTAAAGCGTAATTGTAGGCCCTACAGTAGCTTTTATCGAGTCAATATCAATTCCGAAATTTTTAAGTGTGCTGATAATCCGGTTTTTGTTGGCAGTTTGTTCGGCCATATCCACCTGCAGATCTTTGTCGGAACCGTAAACTTTGAGCAATTCGAGCGTAGGCGGAACGTATTTCGACAAGTCAAGTGTAGGATCGTATTTACCCAGTTTTGTAACGTTGTAGTTCGGATCGTCGTTTTCCTCTGCTTCGTATTCATCCATCTGATCTTCAGCGGTTTTTGGTTTCGTCACTTCAAAAGTTACCGATTCTGCATCCATCTCATTTTTTGATTCCGCAGTTTCATTTTTTTCAGTGAAATGGTCAGAAACAGTGAATTCACGTTCGGATCCGAAAATCCATTCTTCGGGAATAATTTCAGTTCCTACAGCCACCAGAGGTTCATCTGTTTCATATTTGGGTATGTATGACGATTTTTTTCGACGGAACAAATTTTTAAGAAAAGCAATAGTACCTCCCCACGTAAAAACCATGTATATGATCAATGTTGCCACCAAAAGCATCAAAGTGCCTGGTTTGCCAATATAGGAATTAAGTATCTCAACGGCAACATATTTACCGTGTTTGCCTCCTAAAGCAAAAAATGACGGCTGGATGGACGGGAAAAAATCGGTAACAAATCCAAAAAGTACCGAAATCCACACCAACCAGAAAAAAGAGTGAAAAAACGCTTTCCATAAGGATATAAACCTCACTTTCATCAACCACAAGGCAACGATGGCCAGAAAAAACAAAATAGCTATGGAAGATACACCAAACCAGTTGTCAATAAGAGTTTCTGAAAGAAAAGCACCCATCACCGAAGCCCAGTTTTTTACCGAACCGCGAATAGAAAGCGATTCGCCGAAACTGATGTTGTCAAATACACTTTTGTCGGCTGCTCCCGTGAAGTAATAAGAAATAAAAGAAAGCAGGGTGTATAACACGATGACTCCCAAAAACATTCCGGCAATAAAATGTGTTTTTTCATCTTTGAGAAATGAAATGATTCTACTGAAAAATCCGGCATGGTTCGCAGAACGGTAAGTCCTTGATTGCGCAGGTTTCTTTTTGGTCGATGTATTCTTTACTGGTTTCTTGGGAGCCATTTTTTCAGGGTTTTAAACTGTTTCGGAGGACAGACTACAGGTGTCGGCAGTCCAAATTAATTTGCAAATTTAATAAAAATGAATGGCTATGAAAACGGTTTTCGTTAATTTTGCAGGAAAATAATTCCAATGACAAAAAAAGAGAGGTACAGTAAAATTATCGCCTGGTTTGAGCAGAACATGCCGGTGGCCGAAACAGAGCTTAAGTACGACGATCCGTTCGGATTGCTGGTAGCCGTGATACTTTCGGCACAGTGTACAGATAAGCGTGTGAACATGACCACTCCGAAACTGCTGTATGACTTCCCCACTGCCGAAGCTATGGCTGCTTCAACACCCGAAGTTATCTTCGAGTACATTAAATCCATCTCCTACCCTAACAACAAATCCAAACACCTGGTAGGTATGGCTCAGAAGCTGATATCTGATTTCGGTGGCACAGTTCCGGACAATGTGGAAGATCTTCAAAAGTTACCCGGCGTGGGACGGAAAACAGCAAACGTGATTGCATCAGTGGTTTACGAAAAACCTGCAATGGCTGTGGATACGCATGTTTTCAGGATATCAGAAAGACTGGGCCTGACTTCCAACTCCAAAAATCCGCTGCAAACCGAAAGAGAACTGGTCAAATACATTCCTGCCGAACTTATCCCCAAGGCCCACCACTGGCTTATTCTGCACGGAAGGTATGTTTGTGTTGCCCGAAGTCCCAGGTGTGGAGAATGCGGGTTGAGAGAATGGTGCAGATATTATCAAGGTTTGAAATAACAGAAATCCGTATGTTGAATGTGTGGCAGATAACTGTTTGTCACACTTGCTTATTTCAAAAGTCAAAAACATGACTGTATTTCGCCATATTTTTTGTAATTTTGTAGTTTAAAATTTATAAAGTACAATATGAAACCAAATCTAATGAATTCGGCAATGCGGAATGGCCTGATTCTGGGAATATTATTTTCTGTCAATTTTATTTTTTCAATTTCAAATAATATCTTTCTGGGACTTTTGTCCTATGCTGTGATTGGTGTCATTTTTTACATGACTTACAGATTTACAGTAAGTTATCGGGATACAGATTGCGAAGGAGCTATAAGTTACCGCCATGCACTTGCTTATGTCGTCTTGCTGTTCCTTTTTGCAGCGCTCATTTCAGCCATTGTCAAATATGTATTTTTCCAGTTCATCAAACCGGATTTTCTGCCCGATCTGATGAATAAAAGTATCGAAGTCATGGAACAAATCATGCCATCTGTACCCGAAGAAACATACGACAACATGGAAACAATGATGTCTCCCATCAATTATTCACTCATGGTAACCTGGATGAATATCGTGCTGGGATTTTTCACCGGTTTAGTCGTTGCCGGAATGGTAAAAAAAGACAAGAATATGTTTGACGACCAGAATAACTTGCCGCATAACAACAATTAATTATTTGATTTTAAGACACATAATATGGATATTTCTGTAGTTGTTCCGCTTTTCAATGAAGAAGAGTCAATCCCGAAACTCCACGAATGGATTGAACGTGTGATGGCTGAAAACCATTTCAGCTACGAAGTGATATTTATCGACGACGGGAGCACCGACGGCTCATGGAGTATTATTGAGGATTTGCAGAGTCAGAATCCCGACCGGATACGGGGCATAAAATTCCGTCACAATTACGGAAAATCTCCTGCCCTTTACCGGGGTTTCGAAGCATCAAAGGGCGATGTAGTGATAACGATGGATGCCGATTTACAGGATAGTCCCGATGAAATACCCGAACTGTATCACATGATTGTTTCGGGCAATTATGATTTGGTTTCGGGCTGGAAGAAGAAACGCTATGACTCCAAACTGACAAAAAATCTGCCTTCAAAACTTTACAATGCCACGGCACGCAGAGTAACAGGATTAAGGCTGCACGATATGAACTGCGGGCTGAAAGCTTACCGGAGTGACGTTGTAAAAAACATCGAGGTTTTCGGCGATATGCACCGTTACATACCTTATCTGGCTAAAAATGCCGGATTCACCCGAATCGGTGAAAAAGTTGTAACACATCGAAAACGTGAATTCGGCGAATCAAAATTCGGCATTAGCCGTTTTGTAAACGGATACCTTGATTTGATGACACTTTGGTTTCTGTCAAAATTTGGCAAAAAACCGATGCATTTTTTTGGTACAATGGGCAGCCTGATGTTTATTTTAGGATTCATTGCCATAATTGTTGTCGGCGCTCATAAACTGGTAGCGCTTAATAACCATGTAGCTGCTCCGCTGGTAGTTGACAGTCCTTATTTTTATCTTTCGCTGCTACTGATGATACTGGGAACTTTATTGTTTCTGGCCGGATTTATAGCCGAGATTGTGACCCGCAACTCACCGGAGAGGAATAATTATAAAATAGAGAAAGAAATATAGTTTTTCTGTTTTTACATAGAGAAAAAGAGATGAAACAATTGCTTCTGGTCGGATTCGGCGGTTTTATCGGAAGTATAGCCCGGTACCTGGTATCCAGATTAAACCTTTCGTGGAATTTTCATTCCATCCCGATGGGAACGCTTATCGTCAACATTCTCGGCAGCTTTCTGATAGGTTTTTTACTGGGGATATTTGTGAACAGCAACCTGCTGAACACAAACCTGAAGTTGTTTCTGGTAGTCGGATTTTGCGGGGGATTCACTACGTTTTCATCGTTCACCAACGAGAATTTTCTGCTTTTGCAAAACGGCCAGTACCTATCAGCGCTTCTGTATATCGGAGTAAGTGTTATTTCAGGCATTTTAGCTGTTTATGCAGGTTTTCTTACAGCAAATCAATTATAAGTGATATGCAAACAGATTACAGCGTTTTGAAAATATTCATGAGCAATACCGATAAATCGGGTATGGATCTGCTCTACGAAAAAATTGTGCACGAAGCTCACAAACAAGGAATATCGGGTGTAACCGTGTTTCGCGGAATAATGGGATATGGCCTGAGCAGCCGAAAAATTTTGAATTCAAAATTTTGGGAAATCTCTGAAAAACTGCCTGTAATAATCGAAATGACAGACAAGACTGAGAAATTAACAGAATTCTACCGTAGTATCGAAGACAAAATCAAATCAACGGGAAAAGGTTGCCTGATATACATTCAGCCTATCGAAGTACTTTTATATCAATCGGGTAAAAAATAGCTATTCGAATGGAAATATTGAAATATACAATTCCGGTGCTTCTGGTGGTACTTGCAGTGTATGTGCTGCTGTATCAGCTTTTCAAATCGGAGCGTGAGGCAAGAGAATCCGAACTGAAGAAAACAGCTTTACCTCTCATTACCTCAACCCGGCTGCGCGCCTACGAACGACTGGCATTGCTGCTCGAGAGGATGAATCCGAATAATATGCTTGTAAACAATACCGCTCCTGACCAAAACTGCCTTGAACTCCAGGCCAACCTGCTGGCTACTATCCGGCGCGAATTCGAGCATAATTCCTCGCAGCAGATTTATGTGAGCGAATTGCTCTGGGAAGAAATAAATGAAGCGAGGGAGAATTTAATACAGCTGATCAACACCTGTGCGGCACAATGCAAAACTGATGATCCGGCTGCTAAACTTGCAGGAATCATTTTAGAAGTATTCAATACTCCTGAAGATACTGCACTGGATGCAGCATTGCGGTTATTGAAATCCGAAGTTAAACAACTTTTATGACAAAAATAAAATACTATACACTATTATTTTTACTGCTGGCAGTATCTATGTTTTCGTGCCAGCAGGATGAAACCTGCCGTAAAAGCCGGATTGTCCGGGCGGGCGTTACATTTTATATCGATTCAGTAAACATAACTACGGGCAAAAGAGTGCTGGTAAATTCCAACATTGACAGCCTGTGGGTAAATGGAATAGGTGTAGATTCGCTGCTGTACAAAAAAACAAAAACAAATCCTATCAAACTTCCGTTGAATCAGTTTGCTGAAGAATCAAAATTCAGAATGAAAATCAACAAAATGGTCGATACGATAACCGTGAGGTATAAAAATCATATTGAGTTTCTTTCGCTCGAATGCGGGAGCATACGAACCCATACGATAGACACAGTGCTCACAACCGGACATTTTATCAAAAGTGCATCCATTATTAATCCAACCGTTAACACAATTTCAGTTGAAAACATCCAGTTATATCATACTAAGTAGCATCCTGTTGTTTTGCTTTACACTGCATTCAACTGCTCAAACCAAAAAAACCGAAAAAAAGGATAGCATTCAATTTCTTCAGGGAATATGGATTGAGGCCGATGTTGCACCCCTGATTCAGACTGCTTTAATCAACAAAAACATATATTCCGCACAGGGAAACATTCAGGTAAATCTGAAAAATAAATATTTCCCCGTGATAGAACTGGGATATGCCGGAGCCGAAAAAACAGCCCCGAACAACATTCGTTTCGATACACAAGGGGTGTTTGGCAAAGCCGGAGTGGACTTGAGTATGTTAAAACCGAAACCAAACTCCACCCAGAAAAACAACAATTTACTGGTAGGTCTTCGGCTGGGGATGAGCCGTTTCAACTATTCCATATATAATCAGACACTAACAGACGCATATTGGGGTGGCACTGAAACCTACAATCTCGAATCTATACCTTCAACCAGTGTATGGTTCGAAATCGCAGCCGGTTTGCGCGTAGAAGTTTATAAAAACTTTTACATGGGCTGGACAGTTCGCAACAAACATCTGATTACGAAAGCTACCTCAGGAGATACTTTCCCGTGGTATATTCCGGGGTACGGAACCGGTAAATCATCTGTATGGGGATTGAGCTACACTATTGGTTACAGATTAAAATAAAAAATTCTTTTAAATACCTAATTATTAATTTAAATTTATGAACACAACGCGTGAACTTAACAAAGCAGCTGACAATATTCGGATTTTGAGTGCTGCAATGGTAGAAAAAGCTAATTCCGGACATCCCGGAGGCGCAATGGGTGGTGCCGATTTTATTAATGTGCTCTTTTCCGAATTTCTGGAATACGATCCTGAAAATCCGTATTGGGAAAGCCGTGACCGGTTTTTCCTGGATCCGGGACACATGTCGCCCATGCTTTACTCGGTACTTTCACTTACCGGAAAATATACAATGGAAGATTTGAAACAGTTCAGGCAATGGGAAAGCATTACTCCCGGACATCCGGAACTCGATGTGGCACATGGAGTGGAAAATACATCCGGACCTCTCGGACAAGGTCATACATACGGCGTAGGAGCTGCCATAGCTGCCAAATTTCTGAAAGCACGTTTTGGCGATGTAATGAACCAGACTATTTATACCTACATTTCCGATGGTGGTATCCAGGAAGAAATATCGCAGGGAGCCGGAAGAATTGCCGGACACCTGGGACTGGACAACCTGATCATGTTCTATGATTCAAACAACGTTCAGCTGTCGACCTACACCAATATGGTTACAAGCGAAGACGTAGCTATGAAATACAGGGCATGGGGATGGAAAGTGATAGAAATTAACGGAAATGACGTCACTGAAATAAGGACAGCACTCAAAGAAGCCAAAAAAGAAAAGGAAAAGCCAACGCTTATTATCGGCAATACCATTATGGGACGCGGTGCAGTGACAGGCGATGGAGAAAGTTACGAAAACATGGTGGATACTCACGGACAGCCGCTTGGCGCTACAAAAGCAAGTTTCAGCAACACAGTGAAAAGTCTGGGAGGCAACAGCGAAGAACCATTTGAGATTTTCGAAGAAGTAAAAGCACTGTATACCAGACGTGAAGCTGAGCTGAAAGAAATTGTAAAAGAAAAGAAAGCTTTCAGGCAAAAATGGGCTGAAGAAAATCCTCAACTGGCTGCCAAAATGGAACAATTCTTCACAGGCAAAATGCCGGAACTCGACTGGAAATCCATCGAACAGAAACCAGGACAGGCTACAAGAGCAGCTTCTGCAACTGTACTAACTTTCCTGGCCGAAAATGTAGAAAACATGATCGTTTCGAGTGCCGATTTGAGTAATTCAGACAAGACTGACGGTTTTCTGAAAAAAACCAAAGCACTCCAGAAAAACGATTTCACCGGAAAATTTCTCCAGGCAGGTGTAGCCGAACTTACCATGGCATGCCTTAGCAACGGTATTGCTTTACATGGCGGTGTGATTGTGGCATGCGGTACCTTCTTTGTATTCTCCGATTACATGAAACCGGCAGTACGTATGGCTGCATTGATGCAGCTTCCGGTTAAATACATCTGGACTCATGATGCATTCCGTGTGGGTGAAGACGGTCCTACTCACGAACCGGTAGAACAGGAAGCACAAATTCGCTTAATGGAAAAACTGAAAAACCACCACGGTCAAAATTCAACTTTGGTACTCCGCCCGGCTGATGTCGAAGAAACGACCGTAGCATGGAAAATGGCAATGGAAAATACCCAAACTCCGACAGCGCTCATCTTATCCCGTCAGAATATTACGAATCTTCCGGCTGAAAACCGAAAAGAAGCTGCTTATGAGACCTTGAAAGGTGCTTATGTAGTGGAATGCGACGGGAATCCGGATGTCGTTTTGCTCGCATCGGGTTCAGAAGTAGCTACACTTGTAGAGGGTGCCGCCCTGCTTCGACAAGACGGAATGAAAGTCCGAATAGTATCTGTGCCATCTGAAGGTTTATTCCGCAGTCAATCCGATTCGTACCAGAAAAGTGTTCTGCCTGAAGGAGTCAGGAGATTTGGTCTTACAGCTGGTCTGCCGGTGAATCTGGAAGGACTCGTAGGCGAAAACGGCAAAGTTTTCGGTCTGGAATCATTCGGATTTTCAGCTTCATACAAAGTGCTGGATGAAAAACTTGGATTTACAGCTCAGAATGTATACAAACAGGTGAAATCATTATTTTAAGTAATCAGCCTTACATTACCTTAAAGCTATTCAACTCTCAACCGGAAAAATACATTACTTTTCCGGAGAGTTGAATAGTTTTTTCATAAAAAAATGAGCGAATCAATTCTTTCAACGATATTGTTGATCACTCGTGTTTTGATTTGATAAAAAAATAATTAACAATGGATTTCGTTACAATCCTGCTTATAGCTGTTGGCTTATCGATGGACAGTTTCGCAGTCTCGATAAGTCAGGGTATTTGTTCTAAAAATGTAAGGTTTTCGCAATCAGTGCTTTTAGCATCAGTCTTTGGGATTTTTCAGGGATTAATGCCACTGGCAGGTTTTGGAGCAGGTCAGGTATTTGCAAGTCAGATAAAAGCGGTCGACCATTGGGTAGCTTTTATCATTTTACTGTTGATAGGCAGCAAAATGATCGTTGAAAGCCTGAAAGAAACAAAAATAGAGCAAAATGAGAATTCCTGCAATTGTGATGGCAAGTGCGTAAGTCGGAATTTCAGTTTGAAATATCTTGTTATCCTTGCCGTTGCCACAAGCATCGATGCGCTTGCCACCGGCTTAATTTTCACTCCTTATCCTGATAAAATTTTGTTTGCCGTTTCAGTTATAGGCATCACCACTTTCGTATTTTCCTTTTTTGGTGTAAGAATGGGTTCGAAATTTGGTTCGAAATTCAAATTTAATTTTGAAATCGTTGGTGGTATTGTACTTATAATTATTGGATTAAGAATTCTGATTGAGCATCTGTCTGCATAAAAAAAACCGGATTCATCTGTATGAAAACCGGTTTCTTTCTTTATTTAAAGACATTGTATTCAATCAGTCGCATCACCCGATTTTATCCACTCATCCATAGCTTTAGCAGCCCGGCGTCCATCGCCCATAGCCAGAATTACCGTTGCGCCGCCGCGTACTATGTCTCCTCCGGCAAATACAACAGGCATGGAGATTGACTGAAGCGTTTCATCGTTAACCATCAAAGTACCTCTGCTGCTGGTTTTTAACTCCGGAGTGGATTGGGCGAGCAACGGATTGGGCGAAACGCCAACACTTACTATTACCTCATCCACTTCAACAGTTACAGTCTTTCCCGGAATCTCAACAGGAGAACGGCGACCGGATTCATCGGGTTCTCCGAGTTGCATTACCTGCAAAACCATGTGTGTCACCCGGCCTTTATCGTCACCGAGGTATTCAACCGGATTATGCAGGGTCATAAAATCAATACCTTCACTTTTAGCATGAATTACCTCTTCACGACGTGCTGGCATTTCTTCTTCCGATCTTCTGTACACGATGATTGCTTTTTCGGCACCCAGCCTGCGCGCTGTTCTGACTGAATCCATAGCAGTATTACCACCTCCGATGACGGCAACTTTCTTACCTTTATACACCGGAGTATCCGAATCAGGATTGGCAGCATCCATCAGGTTGACGCGGGTGAGATATTCGTTGGATGACATGACTCCTACCAGATTTTCGCCTTTAATGTTCATGAAACGGGGTAAACCGGCACCACTTGCCACAAAAACACCTTTGAATCCATCCTCACTGAGTTCATGAATTGAAATTGTTTTTCCTATGATGCAGTTATTGGTGAAAATTACACCCATTCTCCGCAAGTTATCTATCTCAACATCCACAATTCTGTTAGGTAACCGAAACTCCGGAATTCCATATTTAAGCACACCGCCTATTTCATGCAATGCTTCATAAACATGAACTTCATAGCCAAGTTTTGCCATATCTCCTGCAAATGACAATCCTGCGGGACCCGAACCAACCACAGCCACTCTCATACCATTTGCAGGAGCAGTTTCTGGAACGGATATCTGTCCACTTTCACGTTCATAGTCAGCTGCAAACCGTTCGAGATGACCAATTGCAACCGGCTCTTTCTTCATTTTCAAATGGATACAACGGGCTTCACACTGCCGTTCCTGCGGGCAAACCCTGCCACATACGGCTGGTAAAGCTGAAGTTTCTTTCAGAATTCTGGCAGCTTCCAGAAATTCTCCCCGTTCGATATTTTTAATAAAACCGGGAATATTTATATTTACCGGACAGCCCTCCATACATGTCGGATTTGCGCAGTCCAGACAGCGATGAGCTTCATCGACAGCCATCGCAGGTGTCAGTCCGAGGTTTACTTCCTCGTTTCGGATATGGCTCCTGTATTCCGGATCAAGTTCCGGCATTTCCACACGGTGCAATCCGGATCTTTCCTTTGCTTTAATTTGTGCACGTAAATCCACGCGCCACTGTTCATCTCTGTTTGTCATTTTGTATACAAGATTTTCCGTTCCATTTCTTCTCTTTCCTGCTCTCTGTAGCCTCCCAGGCGCATCAGCATCTCGTCAAAATCCACCTGATGTGCATCAAATTCAGGCCCGTCCACGCAAACGAATTTGGTTTTGCCACCTACAGTCACTCTGCAGGCTCCGCACATTCCTGTTCCGTCCACCATAATGGTATTCAGAGAAGCTACGGTCGGGACCTCGTATTTTTTGGTCAGTTCGCTGACAAACTTCATCATTATTGCTGGGCCAATGGTCACGCACAAATCCACCTTTTCCCTATTGATTACCATTTCCACCCCATTTGTTACCAATCCTTTATTACCGTAAGAACCATCATCGGTCATCACGATAACTTCATCGGAATTTTCACGCATTTGTTCTTCCAGTATAACCAGTTCTTTGGTTCTTGCGGCAAGTACCGTAATCACTTTGTTTCCTGATTTTTTCAGGGCAGCCACAATTGGCATCATAGGTGCTGTACCTACTCCTCCGCAAGCGCAAACCACTGTTCCGAAATTCTCAATATGAGTGGCTTTTCCTAATGGACCAACCAGGTCGGTAATATAATCACCGGCTTCCAGTGCACAAATCTTGGTCGAAGAAACACCGGTTCGTTGAATCACAAGCGTGATAGTACCTCTTTCTACATCCGAATCGGCTATTGTGAGAGGAATTCGTTCTCCTTTCTCACCTACCCGCACCATTACAAAATGTCCGGCTCTTCGGGCCTTAGCAATCAAAGGGGCTTCAACAATAAATTTCACAACATTAGCCGAGAAATTTTCTTTACTTATTATTTTATTCATTTTATTCAAAACAGCTTTCGCTGTATTTTCAATTCATTAATTACGGGATTTCAGGGTCTGTACGGATGGGTTCTGTTTCTTCATTATTAATTTTCAGATCCGGAATGGGAAGTGATTCCAAAGGAACTCTTTCGAATATGCTGTCGGATACTTCGCTGTCATCAGCCGTTGAATAGTCACTTTCGCACTTGTAGTCTCTTGAAATATTTTCTTTGGGTTGTGAAGGAAATTTTTCCCTGTATTTTGAAAATTTTTGATCTGCAAGTACTTTTTCCATGAACAAAGCAAAAACCGGCAACGCCGTACGGCTGCCCTGGCCCATGCTTCCACTGCGGAAGTGTATGCTGCGATGCTCGGCTCCCACCCACGAGCCACCGACCAGTTTCGGTGTGACTCCTATATACCAGGCATCGGAATAATTGGACGATGTTCCGGTTTTACCTCCGAATTCTGTGTCCCAGCGCATCAGGTCGTAGTTCCACAATGCTCTGGAAGTCCCGCCGGGTTCGGTGATGCCCGCTTTGAGTAATTCTGTCATCAGGAATGCATTCTCGTATGAAATGACTCTTTTGGGTCTGGCTTTGTGTTCGTAAATCACATAACCATCTTTATCTTCAATTTTTGTAACAATGACAGGTGCCATATACATCCCTTCGGCGGTTACGGTGCTGTATGAATTGACCATTTCGAGCAACGAAACATCGGAAGCACCCAGACTGAGCGTGGGCACTTCTTCGAGTTTTGATTTGATTCCGAGCAACCGTGCTGCACCGGCAACATTCTGAATGCCCACTTCTTTGGCAAGCTGGGCTGCCACGGTATTGACCGAACGGGCAAATGCTCTTTTAAGTGTGAGATTATCATAAGAATAGCTTCTGTTTGCATTCTTGGGTTGCCAGGCATATTTTCCTTTTCCCCAGGTAAAAGGTTTATCCTGATACCGGTCGCACGGACTTTTTCCGGCAATCATTCCGGCAGTGTATACAAAAAGTTTAAAGGTGGAGCCCGGCTGACGTTTGCTTTGAGCTACTTTATCGTAATGCCAGTAACTGTAATCAATATCGCCCACCCAGGCTTTAACCTGCTTGGTATCGGGTTCCATAGCAACAAATCCGCAATGCAGAAAATGATTCATATATCTGATCGAATCCATTGAACTCATCATTACTTCTTTTGTACCATCTTTATAATCGAAAATTTTAATTTTTCTGGGCTGATTCATGTATTTACTTATCGAATCCTCATCGCCGTTAAATCTTTGAGACAGTGACTTGTAGGCTGATGACCGTTTGGAGAGTTCGGGTATCAGATTTGTTAATTCCCTCCCATTTTCATCGCGCCACGGGTTTTGTCCCGACCAGTGATCGAAGAAATTCCGCTGCAGACTTTTCATCTGTTTGTGTACAGCTTCCTCGGCATACTCCTGCATTTTTGAGTCAATAGTTACGTAGATTTTCAGCCCGTCTGCATAAATATCATACCCGTTGGTTTCGCCCCATCTTTCCAGAAACTTGGTAAGAAATGACCTGAAATATGGAGCAATGCCTTCGTTTGGTTTTTCAACTTTATAATTCAGTACAATAGGCAATTGTTTGAGCGAATCCGCTTCGGACTTGCTGATGTAGTTATTTACTGCCAGTTGCCCCAACACAACGTCTCTTCTTTGTTTGGAACGTTCAGGATTGAGGTAAGGATTGTATGCCGTTATTGCTTTGAGTATGCCTACAAGTACCGCCGATTGCTCATAATTGAGTTTATCTGGAGTGGTGTTGAAATATGTATTAGCTGCAGTATGTATTCCATATGCGTTGCTTCCGAAACTGACCGTGTTAAGGTACATTTGCAGAATCTCATTTTTGGTGTAGAGCACTTCCAGTTTCAGTGCAGCCGACCATTCTTTCGTTTTCTCAATTGGAAGACGCAATCCGGGCAATGAACCGAGAAAACCGCGCGAATACTGACTGCGGGTTTTAAACATGTTCTTCACGAGTTGCTGTGTAATTGTACTGGCACCCCGCGGATTTCCTCTCAGCATATCCCTAGCAGCAGATGCCAGACCGTGAAAATCGATTCCAAAATGTTTGTAAAACCGCTCGTCTTCGGTACTTATCAGCGTATTAATCATTTCATCAGAAATTTCTGAAAGTGTAACCTCTTTGCGGTTTTCTGTAAAATACTTTCCTATGAGTTTTCCGTCAGAGCTGATGATTTCGGAAGAGTATGACTGTGGAGGATTTGCAATGGCTTTTATGCTGGGTGATTTTCCATACAAAAATAAAAAATTCATATCAACCAGGAGCAAATAGAAGATAAAGAGACCAATAATCGTAAGAAAGGCATTGACTGTTTTTCGCCAGGCAGGCAGGCTCCTGAACCTCAATACGCGTCGCTCACGCCACTCTATAAAAAGGAATAACCAATTTTTAAGTACATTGATTATTCTTTTAATGAATCGTTGAATATTTGTAAAGTCCATGCTGCTTTTTGATTTCAATACAAAAATAGTGGAAATGTTTCAAACTTTAAGCCTGTGTTGAAAAATTGTAAGCTTTTTGATTCATTTTTGTACCATAATGCTTCTTTATCAAAAACAGGTGAACATAAAAAAAAGGTTTTCTTTTCAGAAAACCTTTTTCAATTTTATCTAAAGACCGAATTCCTTTTTTATTTCTGCGACCTTGTCGAGTTTTTCCCAGGTAAAAAGTTCAACCGTTTTCTTAAATTCGTTACCTGAGGCATCGATAAAGGTTTTTTCCTTTTTAACAGGAGTACGACCTACGTGTCCGTAAGAAGCAGTTTCTTCGTACATTGGATTTCTTAGTTTGAGTCTTTCTTCGATAGCTTTGGGACGCATGTCAAATATTGTTGAAACTTTATCGGCTATCTGCGAATCGGTAAGGTTTACTCTTGATTTTCCGTAAGTATTTACATAAATATTCATCGGTTTGGCCACACCAATGGCATACGCCACCTGTACCAGTATTTCGTCCGAAACGCCTGCAGCAACGAGGTTTTTGGCAATATGTCGTGCAGCATAAGCAGCAGAGCGATCGACTTTGGAAGGATCCTTGCCCGAGAAAGCTCCGCCTCCGTGCGCCCCTTTTCCTCCGTAAGTATCCACAATAATTTTGCGTCCGGTGAGACCGGTATCGCCGTGAGGGCCGCCGATTACGAATTTTCCTGTCGGATTGACAAGAAGAATGTAATCATCTTTGATAAGCTGTGCAAACTGAGGAACCTGTGCCTTTACCCGGGGAATCAGAATGTTTCTTACATCTTCTTTGATAATTGAAAGCATTTCATTATCAGCTCTTTCCTGTCCTTTTTCTTCACTTGGCTGAATAAAGTCGTCATGTTGAGTCGAGATTACAATTGTATGTACCCGATAAGGTTTGTTATCTTCGTCATACTCAACGGTAACCTGTGATTTGGAATCGGGACGAAGGTAAGTCATAAGCTTGCCTTCATTACGAATCACTTTAAGTTCTTTCACCAGAGCATGTGACAAGTCCAGTGAAACGGGCAGGTAATTGACAGTTTCGCTGCAGGCATAACCAAACATCATTCCCTGGTCACCGGCTCCCTGATTCATGGGGTCCTCGCGTTCTACACCACGGTTAATGTCTTTCGACTGTTCGTGCAATGCCGAAAAAATTCCGCATGAGTTGCCGTCGAACATGTACTCGCTTTTGTTGTACCCAATCCGGTTAATTACTTTTCGTGCAATGGTTTGTACATCAACATATGCCTGTGAACGAACTTCACCAGCAATAACCACCTGTCCGGTTGTAACCAGAGTTTCGCAGGCTACTTTGGAATTAGCATCCTGAGCCAGAAAATTATCAAGAATGGCATCAGAAATCTGATCAGCCACTTTGTCGGGGTGTCCTTCTGACACCGATTCGGAAGAAAATAAATAACCCATAATAATAATTTTGTTTTTAAATGTCATTTTGATTCTGCACACTGATAGTTGCAAAAACAAATGTTTACTGATTGATTATTTTTCCGGGAAGAATAAAGGACTGTAATAGAAAAAAACGGAAAGTTAGTTACAATTTAGCATTTTTTTTCGTGGTTGCAAGCAGTCCAAATCTATCCACATTTGTTTCGGGTGCAAAGATACAAAAAATACCGAAAAAGGCCAAAAAAACAAAAAATATTTTTTTAGCTAAAAAAAAATCATTTCAGCAATTCCTGAATATCTGCTTCGATATCGGCCGGTTTCACTCTCGATTCATATCTTTTCAACGTTTTTCCGTCTTTTCCTATCAGAAATTTGGTGAAATTCCATTTTATTTTCTCCGGTTCGGCATTTGGAACGCTGTTTTTCAGATAGGTGTAAACAGGATGAGCATTTTCACCGTTCACATCAATTTTCTCAAACATGGGAAATGTGACTCCGTAGTTGGCCTGACAAAATTCAAGAATTTCTTCGTTACTTCCGGGATCCTGATTGGCAAACTGATTGCTGGGGAAACCGAGAACTACAAAACCCCGGCTGCTGTATTTTTTATATAATTCTTCGAGGCCTGCAAACTGTGGTGTAAATCCGCACTTACTGGCTGTATTTACCACGAGTACAATTTTACCTTTGTAATCACTCAGTTTAATTTCTTTGCCCTGCATATTCAGGGCCGAAAAATCATAAAAAGTTTGTGTTGTGGAGTTTAGAGCAACCTGGTTCGCATTTTTCTCAGATTCACCGTTTTTCTTAACCGATAAACAACCTGCTATAGCTAAAGCCATTATAACTATGATGATAAAATTTTTCATGATGATTGAAATTTTAATTTTTACATAAAACAAAAATCATTTCGAATGGTTCAGCCAATTTTCAATATATTCTTCACATTATTGAAAACTTTAATAACTTTACAAAAATAATATGAAAAGATTATGTTAGGAGCAATTATTGGCGATATAGCAGGATCACGCTTTGAATTTAACGGATTCAAAAGCACCCGTTTTGAGTTGTTTGATCCTGACTGTGATTACACCGACGATTCGATTTGTACGGTGGCAATCGCTGACGCTGTTTTGAACAAAAAATCGTATCAGGATTCATTGCTGGAATGGTGTAGAAAATATCCAAATCCGATGGGAAGCTACGGCAATCGGTTTTCAGCCTGGATAAAAAGCGAAAACCCACAACCTTATGGCAGCTTCGGCAACGGATCTGCCATGCGTGTAAGTGCCATAGGCTGGCTTTTTGAGGATGAAGTTGAGACACTCAGACAGGCAGCACTTTCGGCCATCCCCACCCACAACCATCCGGAAGGGATAAAAGGTGCTCAGGCTGTGGCATTGGCCATTTTCAGAAGCAGAAACGGAGCTGATAAATCTGAAATAATAAAAGAAACGGAGCAGAAATTTGGTTACAATCTCCAACTCACCTGCGATGAAATTCGTCCTGCATACTGTTACAGTGAGACCTGCCAGGACACTGTTCCACAAGCCATTACAGCATTTCTTGAAAGTAAAGATTTTGAGGATGCCGTTCGTCTGGCCGTTTCGCTGGGCGGCGATGCCGATACCTTAACAGCCATTACCGGGAGCATAGCCGAAGCTTTTTATAAGGAAATTCCAAGTGTAATTAGCAAAAAAGCACTGGAATATTTACCAAAAGACATGAAATCTGTCATAAATCAATTTTACAGAAGCATTTAAAATATTTGGAAATGCATTTCAAGAGGGGCAAAACTTTTTTATCCGTTTGATTATTTCATAAAAAGAGTTAACTTTGCAAACAGAAATCTGAACAAATTCAGTTTTCAAACATTATACATATAAATGCTGGGGTGCCTTAATATTTCGGGCTGAGATCATACCCTTTGAACCTGCACGGGTAATTCCGCGAAGGGAATAAGAATCAATCAATTCACATTTCAACCGTTCTAACTGGCTCTCTCACACCATTTTATAAATCATAAAATAAAATCAGATGAGAAGACACTTTCTTTTTACACTCGTGTTGATTTGTACGCTGGCTGTTCAGTCTCAGAATTTCATTCGGGGCAAAGTGATGGATGACAACAATCAGCCCATCCGGGGAGCCTACGTAATACTCAAACAAACATCTCGAACAGTAATATCCGATCCGAAAGGTGAATTTTACTTCGGAAATTTAAGCGACTTCGCCTATACGCTTCAAGTAAAATGCATTGGATATGAGGATTTTCAGAAAAATGTTCAGACAGGTTCAGATATTCAAATTGTACTGACGCACATTTCGATAAATCTTGAAGAGGTTAACATTCTGGCCACCCGCGCTACCGACCGTTCGCCGGTGGCATTTTCCAATGTCACGAAACAGAAAATCGAAGAGCGAAATTCGGGTCAGGATTTGCCTTATCTGCTGGCATTTACACCTTCATACATCACCACTTCGGACGCCGGCACCGGGATTGGATATACAGGATTTCGCATTCGTGGTTCAGACGCTAACCGTACAAATGTCACCGTAAACGGAATTCCGCTGAACGACTCCGAATCACACAGTGTTTTCTTTGTAAACATGCCCGATTTTGCCTCATCGCTCCATTCCGTGCAGGTACAACGGGGTGTAGGTACTTCATCCAACGGTCCGGCCGCTTTCGGTGCGAGTATCAACATGCAGACCGAAGTGTTGAACAATAAGCCTTATGCCGAAGCAGGAATTACTGTAGGGTCATTTAACACGCTGAAAAACAGCGTGATGGCAGGCACCGGAATGATAAATAATTTTGCGGTCGATGTACGCCTTTCGAATATTATTTCCGATGGTTATATCGACCGCGCGTCGGTAGATATGAAATCGTATTTCATTTCGGGCGGATACTACGGCGAAAATACACTGGTAAAATTCATTACTTTTGGCGGAAAAGAAAAAACCTATCAGGCATGGAACGGGGTGGATCTGGAAAATCACACACGTACTTACAACGAACTCGGCATGTACACCGACAACAAAAACGAAACAAAATTCTATGATAATCAGACAGATAACTACAACCAAACACATTATCAACTGCATTTCACACAGGTGATAAATGCCGGGCTGAACTTAAATGCCTCATTACACTATACACGGGGTAAAGGATATTATGAAGATGATGCCTAATATGATCCGTTCTGGTATTATTGGTACCATCGTTGGTATTATCCCTGCAGCTGGTTCTACCGTTGCTTGCGGTATCAGCTACGATATTGCCAAGAAACTGGATAAACATCCTG
>CAZWLJ010000014.1:258-564 GCA_964634605.1 uncultured Paludibacter sp. | reverse complement strand
CTTAACTCCTGCTACAGTAAACGGAAACATACTCAGGAAAACCGATCTGATTCGTCAGAAATGGCTCGATAATCATTTTGGAGGTGCCACAGTTTCATTGAACCGGAAATACGAAAAACTGTCGTTGACGGCAGGTGGAGCTGCCAACAAATACTTCGGCGATCATTACGGCAAAGTAATTTGGGTACGATATCCAAACAATGCAGCCCCCGGCCACACATATTACTTCAACGAATCAACGAAAACCGATGCAAATATTTATGCAAAACTGAATTACACGATTACCGACAGATTGCATGCCTATGC
>CAZWLJ010000014.1:0-226 GCA_964634605.1 uncultured Paludibacter sp. | reverse complement strand
AAGGTTCCATGCGGGATATCACACAGTCGCATATATTTCATTTTTTCAATCCGAAAGGAGGCCTGAATTATCAGATTAACAAATCCGGCAGCCTTTATGCTTCGTTTGCGATAGCCAACCGTGAGCCAAACCGCAACAATTACACCGATGCCGGACCGAATGAGGTTCCCGAAAGTGAACGATTGTATGATACCGAATTGGGATACAGATATTTATCCAACGATTT
>CAZWLJ010000013.1:48601-58269 GCA_964634605.1 uncultured Paludibacter sp. | reverse complement strand
ATTGCATCGTGCCCTACACCCGCGGACGCGAGCGCAGCCGCGATGTGGAAAGCATAATGAATGAACTGAAGGATTTGCAGGCAAAAAACTTCAAAGAAGTTACCCTACTTGGCCAGAATGTAAATTCATACCAGTTCGAAAAAGATGGCCAGGTCATTGACTTTCCTCAGTTACTCAAAATTGTGGCTGAAGCTGCTCCCGAAATCCGCTTTCGGTTCACTACCTCGCATCCCAAAGATATGAGCGACCGTACGCTCGAGGTGATTGCCGCTTATCCCAACTTATGCAGGTTCATTCATCTGCCGGTACAGAGCGGCAGCAACAAAATACTCAAGGCTATGAACCGGAAATATACCCGCGAATGGTATCTGGACCGTATTGCTGCAATCCGGCGCATTCTGCCTGATGCTTCTGTCGGCACAGATGTCTTTTCCGGATTTCACAGTGAAACCGAAGAGGATCATGCCGAAACACTGTCGCTCATGCGCGAAGTCGGCTTCGATATGGCTTTTATGTTCAAATACTCCGAACGACCCGGTACGCACGCAGCCAAACACCTGCCCGACGATGTGCCTGAGAATGTGAAACTCCGGCGGCTGGATGAGATTATCAAACTACAAAACGAACTTTCCTTTGCGAGCAATCAGCGTGATATTGGAAAGGAATTTGAAGTACTCGTGGAAGGCTTCTCCAAACGCTCTAAAGAGCAGCTTTTCGGCCGGACATCGCAGAATAAGGTAGTGATTTTCCCACGTGAAGGGCGCAGAATCGGAGAAACAATTCGTGTGAGAATAAACAGAGCCAGTTCTGCTACTTTGTTTGGGGATGTGATTGATTAACAAAATATTGAGTAATGAACAATTGAGCTTATTATTTGTATTATAATAAGAAAAAAATATTCATTCAATAAAACTTACAATTATGACAAAAAACATGGGAAAAGCAGATAGACTTATTCGTACTATTCTGGCTGTTGTTTTTCTGGGATTATTTTTTTGTAAAACTGTAACCGGTACGCTGGGGATAGTTTTACTGGTTGTTGCCATAGTGTTTTTGGCAACCAGTCTGGTTAGCTTTTGTCCGCTTTACAAACTTTTTGGAATTAAAACTACCTGCGAAAAGAAATGACCCGGAGAAAAATAACGAAAAAACAGCGAAAGTAGCCTACTTTCGCTGTTTTTTTTTGTGTGTATAAGAATGCAGATATATGACTTTCTTTCTGATAATTGAAAAAAATCAATCGACAAACGCTATGATTATATATAATGGTTTTAAATTGTAAGTAAAAATCGAACTATTCCTCGGAAAAGTCAAATATTATGTGATATTATATTGTTAAAGTATTGATAATTAGTTGTATATATAAAAATAAAAAATAATAAGGAAAAATTTCCTTAATTAGAAATCTTGTCCTATATTTGTATAGAATTTTAAGCAAACTTTTTATAATTGTTTTTTGTGAATTTATACCAAATCATAGAGCTCTGCGACGGTGAAATTTTAAATGAAACATCCGATATAAATGACTTTCAAACGGCTTTTTCATCGGACCTAATGAGTGATGTGCTGCGATGGCATAGCGACAACATGATTTTAATTACCGGACTTGCAACTATTCAGGCAGTCCGCACGGCTGAAGTATCCGGAATATCATGCATTGTGCTGGCGCGTGGGAAGAAAGTAACTGAAGATATGCTCGAACTAGCCAAAGAGAGTGATATTGCAATCATTGCATCTCCTGCATCCATGTTCGAAATTTCGGGAAAACTCTATGAGAACGGGATAAAACCGTTATACTGATGCAATTGGAATTTGAGATACAAGGAGGTGATTTCAGCGCTGCAGGTGAAGCCAGTTCTGAAGTTAAGAAGACACTGAAGCAGTTGAATATTCTGCCTGCTACGGTTCGGCGCATTGCAGTGGCCTTGTATGAAGCGGAAGTGAATGTAGTGGCGCATGCGTATCGGGGCACAATGGATGTGGATATTTCACCCGAACGAATATTTATACGGCTACAGGATGATGGTCCCGGAATAGAGAGTATAGAGCGGGCGATGGAGGAGGGTTATTCCACGGCTTCGGACAAAGTGCGTGAAATGGGCTTTGGGGCAGGCATGGGCTTGCCGAATATCAGAAACAATACAGACGAAATGAAACTTACCTCCACGGTTGGGGTAGGAACGACACTTGAACTGACAATTAACTTTAAATAATACCAAAAATGGCGGCTCCGCACTATGTGCATGCGATCCAGATTGATACGGAAAAATGTATCGGTTGTTCGCACTGCATGCGTGTTTGTTCCACGCAAGCCATTCGTATTGTAGATGGTCATGCTCGCATAATGCCCGAGCGTTGCGTGGACTGCGGTGAATGTTACAGCGTTTGCCCGGTGGCTGCTGTGTATGTCAAATCCGATTCGCTCGAGTCGCATTTGCAAAAATACGTTTATAAAATTGCCCTTGTACCTTCGGTCTTTTTCGGGCAATTTCCTACCAAATATTCTGTTTCTCAGATTTCCGCTGCCATACGCAAACTTGGCTTCAACGAAGTGTTTGAGGTGGAGCATGCCGTTGATTTTGTCAAAGAAGAATACAAAGTAAAAGCAGATGAAAAAGAGGGTGCACGACCCGTTATCAGCTCGTTTTGTCCGTCTGTTGTGCGGTTGATTCAGGTGATGTTTCCTTCCCTCACGGAAAATGTCCTGCAACTGAAAGCGCCTCATGACCTCGCCGCCATTTATCTGCGTGACATAAATTCCAATACCAACATTCCCCCCGAAGACATCGGTGTGTTTTATATTTCTCCCTGCGCATCCAAAATTGTGGCGGCAAAAGCACCCGAAGGCGAAGATAAATCGCCTACAGACGTGGTACTGAACATGAAGGAAATGTACAACAAGGTGTATAAAACGATTATTGATTCACCCAAAACCGAAGAGCTTAAACACAGTTCGACCATGTCGCCTGATTCCATCAAATGGGCGCTTTCCGGTACGGAGCGGGAATACTTCAAAGGGCGCAGTCTGGCGATTGACGGTGTGGAGAACGTCATCAAATTTCTGGAAAAATTAGAATCCGGACATATCAGCGACATCGATTTTCTGGAGCTTCGGGTATGTGACCAAGGTTGTGCAGGTGGTATTCTCTGCCCGGGAAATCGGTTTTTGACCGTGGAGCGGATTGGGGAGCGGGTGAAAAGATTGCAAGGTAGATTAATTGAGAATAAAGAGGTGCTGAATCCGCTGATGAATCATCAAAACGAACTTCGGAGAGTGTCTAAAACAGAAGCCATTCACCCACGTGAAGGGCTATTGCTGGATGAAGATGTGGAAATTGCCTTGAAAAAGATGCAGAAAATAAAGACTTTAAACTCGTACCTACCCGGTTTTGACTGCGGTGCCTGCGGTGCGCCAACCTGCAAAAATCTGGCTGAAGATATCGTAAAAGGGCAGGCGAGTATGTCGTATTGTGTTTTTGTGCAGCGGGTTATGGAGAAAAATTACAAACTGAGTCCCGAACAGGCTTTTCAAACCATTGAAAAAATTTGGGGCAAAGACAGACTCAATAAATATAAAGACAATCATGGAGAAAAATAATCTTAAAAAACTGATTGAAGACCTCGGTTTTACATGTGTGGCAAGTGTAGGCCAGCTTGATAAAGAACCAAAATCGGCGTATGTGTCTGATTTGTTGAGCGATGTGATGGGGAAAGCTCAGCCGCAAATGGTGTGGATTACGTCACAGATTCACAAGAATATCGTGGCGGTCGCGTCACTGATTGAACTGAGCGCCATCGTTATTGTGAACGAACGGAAACCCGATGAGGAAATGCTGAAATTGGCAGAGAAAGAGGGTGTTGTGGTGCTTGAATCCAATAAACCTGCATTTGAAACGGCGGGGATGCTTTATGAATATTTTACCCCTAGCCCCTGAAGGGGAATATTGTGTGCGTTTTAAGGGTGTTGTAAATTGATTAAAATTGAACTCGGAAAGCAATAAATCAAATTTCCCTTTAGGGGTTAGGGGTGGGTTTCTTAAGGCAGACCTCCACATCCACACCTGTCTTTCGCCGTGCGGGGATTTGGATATGAGTCCACGAAAAATTGTGCAGAAAGCGATAGAAAAAGGGCTGGATGTGATAGCGATTACAGACCACAACACCACCCGGAATGTGAAAACCTGCATTGAAATTGGAGAAAAAAACAACCTTTTCGTCATTGGCGGATGCGAAATTAATACGCAGGAAGAGGTACATTGCCTCGCTTATTTTTCAAATCAGGAAGTGCTCAATGAGTTTCAGAAATATCTGGACGAGCATTTGCCCGATATAAAAAACGACCCGAAAGTGTTTGGGTATCAAGTGGCTGTAGATGCGGATGACAATATTGTTTACGAAGAGGAAAAAGCGTTGTTCGGGGCATTGGATGAGGATATTGAGAGCGTGGAGCAGAAAGTGCATTCGTTGGGCGGGATTTTTATCCCGGCGCATATCGACAAATCGAAAAACAGCATTTTCAGCCAGTTGGGATTTATGCCTTTCGACCTGAAATACGAAGCGTTGGAAGTTTCATGGCGAACAACGATTGAGCAATTCACAGAAATGCATCCAAAGTTGAAAAACGAACGGTTTATTCGCAGTTCGGATGCACATTATTTAGAAGATATTGGAAAAAGATATACAGAATTGAAAATGGAAATGGTTGATTGGCAGAGTTTTAAGGAAGCGATAGCCCCCCCAACCCCCTGAAGGGGGAGTTGATGTGTGCGGTTGATTATAGTTTGAATATCTTTTCAATCATAAAAATCACAAAAATCAAAGTTCGGACTAATTCCCCCTTTAGGGGGTTAGGGGGCAGGCTTCTATGGTAAACCTTGCAATGCATATGATGGATATTGCTCAAAATTCAATTCGTGCAGGAGCGAAGAATATTGAGCTGAAAATCATTGAAAACAACGAAGAATTTACGCTTACATTTTCGGTAAAAGACGATGGAACGGGGATGGACGAAAAAACGGCAGCGAAGTTAGCTGACCCATTTTTCACCTCCCGCACCACCCGAAAAGTCGGTTTGGGAGTCCCTTTCCTGAAAATGACAAGCGAGCAAACGGGTGGAAGTCTGGATATTTACTCCGAAAAAGGAGTCGGCACTGAAATCAAAGCCGTTTACAAAACCAATCATCCCGATTGCATTCCGCTGGGAGATTTGGCCGGTTACCTGATTTTATTGCTGATTGCAAATCCGGGAATCAACTTCGCATTTACCTACGAAATGGATGAGGAAAAATTTGAAATGAGTACCCGGGAATTGAAAGAGAACGGAATCGAAGAATTAAGCAACGCCGAAATGTCGGCTGCGGTAAAAGAATACATCAACGAAAATCTGAAAGAGCTTTTCGGACAAAGAAAAAAAGAAAGTTATTTATGTTGACATCTGTCATCAAACACATACAACAAAACAAAAATATTATTGATTAACTGTTAATCATATCAAACAAAAAATGGAAAAAATAAAAACATTGGCTGACCTGAAACTTAAACAGGAGAAGTACAAATCTCATGTTGATTTACGAGACAGAGCCAGTCGTTCCGAAAATCTGGTACAGGTAAAGGTGGCTATGGCAACCTGCGGGATTGCTTCCGGAGCTAAGGAAGTAATGGAGTTTTTTCTTGAAGAACTCGACAAAAGAAACATCGAAGCCGTGATTACACAAACCGGTTGCATGGGTTATTGCTATGCAGAACCCACCATCGAAGTAAAACTGAAGGATTCTGAACCGGTCGTATTCGGTTATGTGGATGTAAAAAAAGCAGATGAAATCATCGAGCGTTACATCAAAAACGGCGAATTGGTGGACGGAATCATTCCCCGAAATTACGAAACAATCAATTAAGAAAGGAGGACTAAGAAATGGCTAAATACAAAATGCACATATTGATATGCGGTGGTACAGGCTGTCAGTCGTCCAATAGCGAGGCAATATTCAACAACCTGGAAAGGGAGTTGGCGACAAAAGGGCTTATCGAAGATGTTCAGGTTATCCGCACCGGATGTTTCGGATTTTGTGAAAAAGGACCGATTGTAAATGTGCTTCCGGACAACACTTTTTATGTAGAAGTAAAACCGGATGATGCACAGGAAATTATTGACGAGCATATCATCAAAGGCCGTCGTGTAAAGCGGTTGCTGTATGTGAATCCGGAAAACGAAGAGCACGTGCCCGATTCCAAACACATGGGTTTCTACAAAAAACAGTTGCGCATTGCGTTGCGGAATTGCGGACTTGTTGACCCGGAAAATATCGAAGAATCCATTGCTCACGATGCTTATCAGGCGTTGGGTAAAGTGCTGTCGGAAATGACGCCTACCGATGCCATCGAGATAATTAAAAAATCCGGTTTGCGTGGACGTGGAGGCGGCGGTTTCCCCACCGGACTGAAATGGGAAATTACGCAAAAAAGTGTTTCTGATAAAAAATACGTGGTTTGTAATGCCGACGAGGGTGACCCGGGCGCATTTATGGACCGCTCCATTCTCGAAGGTGACCCGCACTCCGTGCTCGAAGCCATGGCGATTTGCGGTTATTGTATCGGTGCCGACGAAGGTTTGATTTACATCCGTGCCGAATATCCGCTGGCTATCAAACGCCTGAAAGTGGCTATCAAGCAGGCGGAAGAAATGGGTTTGCTCGGAGATGATATTCTTGGAACAGGATTTAATTTCAAAATTAAACTTCGCTACGGAGCCGGAGCTTTCGTATGCGGTGAAGAAACGGCGCTCATCCATTCCATGGAAGGAAAACGTGGCGAACCGACCAACAAACCGCCATTCCCATCTGTAAAAGGATACTTGGAAAAACCAACCAACGTGAACAACGTTGAGACGTTTGCCAATATTCCTGCTATTATTCTGAAAGGCGCTGACTGGTTCTCGTCCATCGGAACGGAAAAATCCAAAGGAACGAAAGTGTTTGCTTTGGCCGGAAAAATCAATAACGTAGGATTGATTGAAGTGCCGATGGGCATTACTCTGCGTGAGATTATTTACGAAATCGGCGGCGGAATCAAAGGAGGTAAAAAATTCAAAGCCGTACAGACCGGAGGGCCTTCGGGCGGTTGTCTGACAGAAAAACACTTGGATACGCCGATTGATTATGACAACCTGCTTCAGGCCGGCTCTATGATGGGTTCCGGTGGTATGATTGTGATGGACGAGGACGACTGCATGGTTTCGGTTGCCAAATTCTACCTTGATTTTATAGTGGAAGAAAGTTGCGGAAAATGCGCTCCCTGTCGAATCGGAAACAAACGGTTGAATGAAATTCTGGCTAAAATATGTGACGGAAACGGAACCGACGAAGACCTCGAACGTCTGAAAAACCTGAGCAATGTGATTAAAGACACATCACTCTGCGGACTTGGGCAGACATCGCCAAATCCGGTGCTTTCCACGCTGACAAATTTCCACGAAGAATATATCGAGCACGTTCACGATAAGAAATGCCGTTCAGGACATTGCAAAAACCTACTTTATTACGTCATTGACCCGGATACCTGTATCGGCTGTATGCTTTGTGTGCGTAATTGTCCTGTTAACGCCATTACGGGCGAAAGAAAGCAATCACATTTTATTCATCAAGAAGTCTGTATTAAGTGCGGCGCTTGTATGGAAAAATGTAAGTTTGATGCTATTCACCTGACACCGGAATATTCGTTGGCGTAAGCGAAAAGCCCCCTCCAAACCTCCCCCAAGGGGGAGGCTTACGAAGTGCGATTAATGAAGTATCTCTGAAAAGCTGCAAGTCGCAGTTCCCTCTCCTTGGAGAGGGCGGAGGGAGAGGCAAAATCGTTGAAATTTAATCAGATTAACCGATTATATAAAAAATCTGCAAAAAATGGAAAAAGTAGAATTAACAATAGATAATAAAAAAATTGAAGTAGAAAAAGGGACTACCATTTTGAAAGCGGCTCGTCAGGCCGGCATCGAAATACCTACCCTTTGCCACATGGAGCTTCACAGCATGGATATTGAGAATAAACCGGGCGGATGCCGTATCTGTGTGGTGGAGGTTGAAGGCCGCCGCAATCTGGCGCCGTCCTGTATCACGGAAGTTACTCCGGGAATGGTTATTCACTCGAACAACATCCGTGTGCTGAATGCCCGTAAAACGGTATTGAAATTAATCATTTCCGACCACCCGTTCGATTGTTTGGTATGTGCAAAATCGGGCGACTGTGAATTACAAAGCCTTGCTATTCAGTGCGGTATCCGTGAAATTCCGTATCAGGGAGAAAAATCAACCTACCGGAAAGACTTGTCTCCGTCCATCATTCGTGAAGTGGACAAGTGCGTGATGTGTCGTCGTTGCGAAATGATGTGCAACGAGGTTCAGACCGTTGGAGCACTTTCGGCGGTGAATCGTGGATTTATGTCTGTGGTGGCTCCCGCCTTTGAAATGGACTTGGAAAAATCGCCGTGTACCTATTGCGGACAGTGTGTATCTGTTTGTCCTACAGGAGCTTTGACCGAAGTTGACCATACCACTCAGGTGCTTCGGGCGTTAAGTAATCCGGCTAAAACGGTGGTTGTGCAAACCGCTCCTTCCGTTCGTGCAGCTTTGGGCGAAGAATTCGGGCTGGAACCGGGTTCGCTTGTTACCGGAAAAATGGTGGCAGCCCTGCGTCGCCTCGGGTTTAAGTACATTTTTGACACCGACTTTGCAGCCGACTTAACCATTATCGAAGAAGGAACTGAACTTCTGGGCAGGTTAAAAAGCCATTTGAATGGAGATAAAAACGTAAAATTGCCGATTTTGACCTCGTGCTGTCCGGGTTGGGTGAATTTCTTTGAACATAATTTCCCTGATTTACTGGATGTGCCTTCAACGGCCAAATCGCCTCAGCAGATGTTTGGCGCCATTGCCAAAACTTATTTTGCCGATAAAATCGGTGTTGACCGGAAAGATTTGGTGGTAGTTTCCATCATGCCTTGTCTGGCTAAAAAATACGAGTGCCAGCGTGACGAATTCAAAGTGGACGGAAATCCCGATGTCGATTTCTCCATGTCAACCCGTGAGTTGGCACACTTTATCAAGCAAGCTAATATTGACTTCCTGAACTTGCCCGATGAAGAATTTGACGCTCCGCTGGGCGAGTCAACCGGTGCGGGTGTTATTTTCGGAAATACTGGGGGTGTGATTGAAGCGGCTTGCCGTACGGCATACGAATTATTTACCGGAAAATCGTTGGATAAAGTGGAATTCAACGAGCTTCGAGGTATTGAAGGAATCCGTTCTGCTACTATCGACTTTGACGGATTGCCCGTGAACATCGGTATTGCGCACGGATTGGGCAACGCTCGTAAACTGCTGAATGAAGTTCGTGCCGGACGCTCAAAATACCACGCCATTGAAATTATGGCTTGTCCGGGAGGATGTATCGGCGGTGGCGGTCAGCCGTTCCACCACGGTCACAGCGAAATTCTGAAAGCCAGAGCCGGCGCTATTTATACCGAGGACGAACGGAAAACATTGCGTAAATCGCATGAAAATCCATACATCGTGAAGCTGTATAAAGAATTTCTCGGCGAACCCGGCGGGCACAAAGCGCACTCGCTGCTGCATACACATTATTATGATAAGAGTGTGGAAGTTACGATTGAACATTAA
>CAZWLJ010000013.1:0-48501 GCA_964634605.1 uncultured Paludibacter sp. | reverse complement strand
GCTGCTGCATACACATTATTATGATAAGAGTGTGGAAGTTACGATTGAACATTAAGAAACAGAACTGCCCCCTAACCCCCTAAAGGGGGGATTTTGGGAGGGTAGGTCAAGTTTTATGCCTAAATAAAGATAACTTTAACAGCAAAATGATCCGTCAACCGACGGAGCACTTTGCATAGAGAGAATCTTTAATAAATGAAATATGGTCAATGCCGCTTGAAGCGTCAGTGCCCGATTGCAAAAAGAATGAATGCTAATAACTTAATAAAACGCTCAATAACTCCCCCTTCAGGGGGTTGGGGGGCATATATAATATTATGACAGTACAAACATTGCCTGAAAAGAAAATAGAAGTCAAGATAAAATTATCTGACGATAAGATTGAGAAAATCAATGAGATATGCGACAGTTTTGATAACGACCCGGGAGAACTGATTAACGTGCTTCACGAAACGCAGATGACGTTCGGGTATCTGCCAGCCGAAGTGCAGGATGTGATTGCCCACAATTTGAACATCTCGGTGGCGCATGTTTACGGCGTTGTGACGTTCTACTCGTTTTTCACAATGGTGCCCAAAGGCGAACACCCGATTTCTGTTTGCATGGGAACGGCCTGCTATGTGCGTGGCGCCGAGAAAATCCTGGACGAATTCAAAAAAGTGCTCGAAATCGGTGTGGGTGAAACTACTGCCGACAAGAAATTTTCCATCAGCTGCCTGCGCTGTGTAGGTGCGTGCGGACTTGCGCCCGTGGTGATGGTGGGAGAGAAGGTGTACGGACGGGTTTCGCCGGAAGGTGTAAGAGCTATTTTGGAGGAACATAAATAAAAACTCATTTTCAGTCATTAACGGGGTAGGTTTTCAAAAACTTACCCCGTTTTTTTCGGAGTTGATTAGACGATATGATGTTGATGATGATATGAAATCCGGATATTCCTGAATATCAACATATTTTTCCTGCTCAGCGGGTTATTGGGCTTATAAAATGTTTCGAGTTTCCCTGCACTCCGTACCCAATCCGGTGTCCGATGGCTTGCAGTGATTTTTCGAGATTTTCCAGATCATCTTCCCTGCTTTGACCGGACACCGGTTTGTTTTCATATAGAAAATAATCGTCGCGGTAACAATGCGGAGTTATGTTGGGCATCAGCACATTAGCACCGATTTGGATGGCATGCATCCGGGCATTTTTTTCAATGGTTTGCAGGGCGGTAGTGGCTGCGATATTGATATCGGGCATCATAATTCGTAAAACAGCAATCATTTTCATAGCCAGTTTTAATCTTTCTTCTAGAGGCAATAGTGTATTTTTAAATTGATACAGAGGTGTCTCGTGATGCTCAATGTACGGACCCATGCCGCACATCACGATGTCGAAATCCCGCATGAACAGCAGGTCGTCCGCCAGATCTTCAACAGTCTGAAAAGGCAGTCCGATCATCACGCCCGTTCCGGTCTGGTAACCGATGGATTTCAACAATTTCAGTGCTTCCAGCCGTTTTTCGAAACTATGTTTTTTGTCGCCGGGGTGAAGTTTCCGGTACAGTTCCGGACTGGAAGTTTCGATGCGCAGCAAGTAACGCTTTGCACCGCTGTCAAACCACCGCCGGTAGGTTTCTTCGGTTTGTTCACCGCAGGAAAGGGTAATGCCTAATTCGCCGTTACAGATTTCCATTGCTTTACATAGAATGCGGTTGATTTTTTCAGTAAATGCCTTGCTCTGTACCTCGCCCGACTGAATGGCTACCGAGCCGTAACCTTTTTCATATGCGTAACGGATGGTTTCCAGCGTTTCTTCTTCTCTCAGGGTATAACGGTGGACTTTTTCATTGGATTTTCGGATGCCGCAATAATAACAATCTTTTTCGCAGATATTTGAAAGTTCAATCAAACCACGCAGATATACCGAATTACCGACGTTTTGCAGTTTGGTTTTTTCAGAAAATTCAAAAAGCATTTGTGTGTCGTCGAAATCTGCATTCAAAAGGCGCATAAGGTCGTCGGCCCCCCAGCCCCCTGAAGGGGGAGCAAGAGAGCGTTGAATAGAATTTTTTGATTTGTCGAATTTCATTAAATGTTGTTTTATAACTGCTAAAAATCAGTTGTAACAAAAAATTTTGCATTTAATATTTATACAATCCACATTAATTGTGCTCTAAACTCCCCCCCCTCAGGGGGTTGGGGGCTTTTTTCACTTTATCTCCACTTCAATCCATTTCGATCTGTCAGGCGGTGCCGGAGCTATCACTTTTTTGCGCGGGTTTTGTTTCAGCTCGTCGAGCAGTACTTCCACTGCTTTTTGTATGCCCGGGTCATTGCCTTTCGCGAGTTCTTCGGGCCTGTCCACAACTTCTATATCCGGCGACACTCCAACACCTTCGATAATCCATTCACCAGACTGGTCGAAAATGCCGAAACGAGGTACCGAAATATAACCGCCATCCACTAAGCGCGCGTTGCCCGAAATGCCTACCAACCCGCCCCAGGTGCGGGTACCTATCAGTTTTCCTTCGCCTGTTTTTTTAAAGAAATAGGGGAATGCGTCGCCACCTGAAGATGAATATCCGTTGATAAGCATTACTTTAGGACCATCGTGAGCTATTCCGGGTGATTTCATGGATTGTTTAATGCCGTTTTGATACCAGTACACCAGTGTTCGGCGGTTTAGCAAATCAATCATCCGGTCGGGGATAAATCCTCCGCCGTTGTACCGGTCGTCGATTATCAAAGCGTCTTTATCGTTGTAGGAATAAATTCCGCGGTGCAGTTCGCGGTTACCTTCTACAGCAGTATTAGGCACGTGGATATAGCCGATTTTTCCGCCCGAAAGTTTATCCACCATGGCACGGCGTTCGTTTACCCAATCCATGTAGCGCAGTTCCTGCTCCGAAGTGATGGTTTTTACAGCAAAGGTATTTGCTCCGGTAGCCGATGGAGAGTTGTTTACCGTCAGCTCCACATGTCTTCCGCCCTGATTCTCTAGTAATTCATACGGATTGATATCGGTTGTAAGATTTATACCGTTGATACTGATAAGGTAATCGCCTTCTTTCACTTTCACACCGCTTTCGGTAAGTGGCGAGCGGCGGCTTTCGTTCCAGTTTTCGCCTGAATAAATCTTTTTAATTCTGTATCGCCCGGTTTTCAGGTCGGCTTCCAGTTCGGCACCCAGCAAACCGCCATCAATCCGATCCACATGACCGATATCACCCCAGTCCACATAGGAATGTCCGGTGTTTGTTTCGCTGACAATTTCATTCAGAATGTAATCCAGGTCGAAACGGCTCGGAACATCGGGCAACATATCTCCGTATTTTTTCTGAATTTCATTCCAGTCCACACCATGCAGATTTCCCACATAGAAATAATCACGGAATATACGGAAGGCATCGGCATAAATCTGGTTCCATTCTTTGCGGGGATTGATTTTCATTGTCAGATTGGTCAGATCAATTTTTGAAGCACCTGCTTTTTGTCCGGGCTGGTTTTTTGCCACCGCAAAATCATTTTGTGAACGATATATAAACGATTTGCCGTCGGCGGTCAAAGTTCCGTTGCCTGCGCCATCCAGTATTTCTTCCGTTTTTTCGGTTTTAATATTGTAACGCATAATTTTATTTTCCGAGGAATAAAGCAATCCTTCTTCCACAGCGCCAATTATTCGGTAATTTCCTGCATTTACCGGAAGGGCAACGATTCGGCTTTGTATGTTCTCAAAATCAATTTGTACTTTTTCGGGAGTCTTCTCTTTTTTTGCGTTTTTTGTTGTGTCGGTTTTTTCCTGACCGGTTTTTTCAATGTCGTTTTTATATTGTTTCAGCGTTGTGCCATCGTTTTGAAGCGTAAGTGCGTATATTTTTCCGGCATTATTGTACAGATAGTCAAATTCGAAACTGCTGAATGCAAGATTAAAATCACGGTTGGATGTGAAAAACAGGAATTTTCCATCGCGGCAGAAAACCGGCTGACTATCGGAGAATGATGCTTCGGTAAGCTGGGTATTCTTTCCTGTGGAAATCTGGTACAGCCACAAAGCTGACTGATAGTTTGGCGAGGATTTGCTGTATGCTACCCAATCGCCGTCGGGAGAAAACGAATAGTTGCGTATTTCCTCTGCCGATGCCTGGTCTATTAAGCTTTGTTTGCCCGAAACGGCATCCACCAGCCAAAGTTTCATCGTGCGGTCAAAATATACCAGGTGCTTGCTGTCCGGCGACCATTCAGCTGTGTATTTCCATGCTTTCGAATCTTTAGTCAGTTGTCGGGGTTGTGCACCTTTCCTGTTCTCGAGCAGATACATTTCGTATTCACCCGTAGCATCAGAATAGTAAGCTATGTTTTTCCCGTCGGGCGACCATACCGGGAAGATTTCCCTGATGCCCTGTGTGTTGGTCAGGTTTTCGATTTCGCCGTTTTCCACCGGTACTGAGAAAATGTCGCCCCGGGCATCAAACAGCGTTCTTTTTCCCGAAGGGGAAATGGAATAACTGCCAATAAATTCTTTTACGTTTTTGAAAAAAGGCAACAAGTTCGGATTATCATAGTTGATGTTGACGTTGATTTTTTCTGATTTTCCCGAAGAGGTATTCATTACAAAGAGATAACCTCCGTTTTCGTACACAAGTTTTCCGTTATTTCCCGATGGCCACATCACGTCAAAATCTTTGTGATGGGTTATCTGCACGTTTTCTTTGGTGATTGTGTTGTATCGCCAGATGTTCAGGCGCGTGTCCTGGTCTGACGAGTAGAAGATGTTTTCGCCGTACCACGTAGGGCACTGGTCTGTGCCTGCCCAGTGTGTGATTTGCCCTGATGTGTTATCTTTCAGGTTGTAAGTCCACAGCTCGGTTGCCCTGCCGCCTTTGTAGCGTTTCCACGTGCGGAATTCCCTGTCAACCGGTGTGAAGCATATCTGAGAACCGTTGGGCGATAAAGCTGCAAAACCACCGTTGACGATAGGAAGTGGCTCTTCCATTCCGCCATCGATGCTTACAGTATAATATTTTCCATTCCGCGACCCGAAAGCCGTACGGTTTGCACGGAAAAGAACGCGTTTGCTGTCGGGTGTCCAGTCAAGCACTACGTTATCAAATCCACCGCGGGGTGGCATTACACCTTCTGAATTGTAGAAAGTGAGCTGACGCGCCGTACCCCCATTGGCTGGCATTAACCAGATTTGGCGACTGCCGGAGTATTCGGCCGAAAAAGCGATCCATTTCCCGTCAGGTGAAATTTTCGGAAAAAGTTCAATGCCTGAATGTGAAGTCAATCGTTTGGCTTCGCCACCCGTAGACTGCACTGTCCAGATATCACCTGCATAAACAAATGCAACAAGATTCCCGTTAATATCCGGATAACGCAGCATTCGTGCGTTGTTCATTGTTGATGCCTTAATGGTAAAAAAGCTGATAATGAGTAGTAAAAGAAGTTTTTTCATCGTGAACAATGTTTTTATTGTTGTTATAAATTTATGACACCAAAAACCTGACAGACTTTTAACTGAGTGCAAATAATGAGATGATCTCATTAATTATCTGTCGGCTAAAGTCCTTTCAGGGGATTATGTGTGAATATTTTCGTTGCCCGTTCGAAAATCCGGTTCACATACGCCAGTGTCATGCCGTAGTTTGTTACCGGAATTCCTGCTTCTGTAAACGGTTTCAGCCGGTTGAGGAGTTGCTTGCGTGTCACCATGCAACCTCCGCACTGAATAACCAGACTGTATTTTTCCACCTGGTTTGTAAGTTCCGAAAGTCCCGAAATAAAATCAAAATGAAGTTGTTTGCCGGTAAACTCCTGCAGCAACCTCGGGATTTTTACCCGCCCGATGTCATCGCAACTGACTTGATGGGTGCAGCTTTCAAGGATTAAAACACGATCGCCGTCATTTAGTTTCGAAATATGTGGAGTTCCTTCGAGGTATTTACCGAAATCGCCTTTCAGACGGGCAAAAACGATGCTGAAACTTGTCAGCGGAACTGTTGCGGGAACAATCGATGAAACGTATTTAAAAGCCTGACTGTCAGTTATTGCCAGAGCGGGTTGGATGCCGAGTTTGAAAAAATCTTCCAGTTCGGTTTCTTTCACCACTACGCCGATGCAGTTATTGTCAAGCACATCGCGGATGGCCATATTTTGTGGTAAAATCATCCTTCCGTCGGGCGCTTCGCTGTCGATAGGCGTAATGAGCAGCACGAGTTCTTTCGGCTTCACCAGGTCGCCGAGCAACGATGGCTTTTGGTAGGAAGTAGTCGGGATAGTGCTTTTTAATAATGAAATAAGCATTTCCTTTTTTTCATCATTCAGTGTGCTGAAATCCAGTATTTCCGAGGAGGAATATTTTTTTATTTCATCGGTAGTGCGCAGGTCTAACAGAACCATATCGCTTTTGTTATGTACTATCAGATAGGGCACATCGAACGTTTCAAACAATTTTATCAGATCGGTTTCAAAAGCGCCAAACTCGTTTCCGGCAATCAGCAGGATGGCACAATCCACTTTCTTGATAGCTTCCATGGACTTTTTTATCCGCTTTTCGCCCAGTTCACCTGCATCATCGATACCTGCAGTGTCGATGAGGATGACCGGTCCGATCCCGAAAATTTCAACCGATTTGCTGACCGGATCGGTGGTGGTACCGGGTTTGTCCGATACAATGGCTGTTTCCTGTCCCGTCAACAGGTTAATCAGCGAACTTTTACCGGTGTTCCGGCGACCGAAAATACCGATAAATGCGCCCCTGAATTCCCTCTTGGGGGCACTTTTTGTCAAGTTGTTATTTATGGTTGGATTATTCATGGAAATTTTGGTTTTAATATTTCCCCCTTTAGTGGGTTAGGGGGCAGTTTTAAAAATATAAATCCCTTTCTCCATTTTTTATTCTTTCAATTCGCTCACGCACTTGTTGCTGCATGTGTTCGTCGAGTGTCAGGATGTTTTTTTCAATCACCAGCCAGCCTTTTTCAGCTGTTTTTTCCGGAGCATAATCCACCAGATATTCTGTCAGCGTGAGTATGGCGTTTGGGGTGCAGTATCGCTTGATAAATCCCGGTACGGAGAATTCCATGAAATGTTCGCCGGTGCGACCCAGCCGGTAACAGGCCGTGCAAAACGAAGGGATCATATCCTGTGAAAGTAATTCTTCGATGACTTCATTCAGCGAGCGGTCGTCGCCAATTCTGAACTGACCTCTGTTCAGATCCTGCTTGGTGTTCTGTGTTTCCACATAACTCCCGATTTCAATTTTGGTGCCGCCGTCAATTTGCGAAACACCGTACTGGATCAGTTCGTTGCGCAGCGCTGCCGGTTCGCGGGCGGTGAGTATCATGCCTGTGTAGGGAACCGCCAGACGCAAAATTGCTACCAGGCGTGCGAAATCTTCATCGGAAACAAAATATGTATCGCCCATATCGAGCATGGAGGCGTCTTTCACGCGCGGGAAGGAGATGGTGTGCGGACCTACGTTGTAGCAGGCTTCCAGGTGGTTGGTATGACGCACCAGCCCCATTACTTCGAAACGCCAGTCGTATAGTCCGAACAGCGCCCCGATGCCCACATCGTCGATGCCGGCTTCCTGTGCGCGGTCGAGCGAAGTGAGCCGGTAATCGAAATCGGCTTTTTTGCCGCGCAGGTGATAGGTTTTGTATGCCTCACGGTGGTAAGTTTCCTGGAAAATCTGAAAAGTGCCAATTCCTGCCTTTTTTACGGTTCTGAAACCTTCTATTTCCATAGGTGCAGCGTTTATGTTCACGCGGCGGATTTCACCGTTCCCTTTTTTTACACTGTAAGCCACATTCACGGTGTGGGCAATGTATGCCGCGTCGTACTGGGCATGTTCTCCGTAAACCAGTATCAGCCGCTTCTGTCCGTTATCTTCGAGTGCTTCAATTTCTTTTATCATCTCCCCGTCGGTCAGCGTTTTTCGCACTTCGGCGGTGTTCGATGCTCTGAATCCGCAGTAGGTGCAGTTATTCGAACATTTATTGCCCACGTATAGCGGTGCAAAAAGCACAATCCGGTTGCCGTAGATATTTTTTTTCAGTTGCTTGGCGCCTTCTTTTATTTCCTGAATGAGTTCAGGGTCTGTCGCGTTGATCAGCACAGCTGTTTCTTCCAGGTTCAGCCGTTTTTTAGACAATGACCTGGCAATCACCTCTTTTACACGCTCCCTGGTCGGGATCGTGTTGTTCAGATAACCCTCTATTTCATCCGTGTCAATGAACGGCGTCATGGGCTTATCCGGGATCTTATAGGTTTCAGGTGTGAATTTCATAATAAAAAGTATTATGTAACAAAGATACTAATAACTATGCTAAATTAAGGAATTATTTCCGTAATTATTTTTTTAATCAAGGGCAAATGAGTAATTTTGTGACCGATTTAGATAATGCTTATTATCCTTTCCTGAAAGCCCTGCTTTTATGGAAAAAATATCTTTCCGGAATTATGATTATTTGACATTGAATTTTAATTTATTACTAACTATACTTCAAACTAAAAAAACAGAAAATCTATGTGGTTAATTCATTCTTCTATCGGGAGAAAGGTTATTATGAGTATAACCGGAATTTTTCTCATTCTTTTCCTGACTTTTCACAGTATTATGAACGTTACTGTCTTGTTCAGTCACCAGGTTTATAATGATATTTGTGAAATTTTAGGAGCAAACTGGTATGCTATTATTGGTACCGGAGTGCTTGCGCTGGGTTTTGTGGTGCATATATTGTATGCGCTTTATTTGACTCTGCTCAACCTCAAAGCACGTGGTAAAGACCGCTATGCTGTGACAAAACGTCAGGAAGGTGTAGACTGGGCATCCAAAAACATGTTTGTGCTCGGGCTGATTATTTTTGGATTTTTGGCTCTTCACCTGTTTAATTTCTGGGCTAAGATGCAGCTGGTCGAACTCACCCATGGTCACGGATGGGCAGAAGCAGGACTTCAGAATCCGCAGGAAGGCGCCTTTTTCATCAACCAGTTGTTCAGCAATCCAATTTATTGCATTATCTACATCGTTTGGCTGGCTGCTTTGTGGTTTCACCTTACACACGGTGTTTGGAGCTCGCTTCAATCCGTAGGTTTGAACAACAAAACGTGGTTACCGCGCGTAAAATGCATTTCGAATGTGTATTCCACTATAATTATTTTGTTGTTTATGGCAATACCGGTTTACTTTTTATTGGGTTTTCGGGTCATGTAATGCCTTTGTTTAATTGAAAAAAATTTAAGAATTATGGCTAAGAAAGAAGATATTTTCGATAAGGCAAAAGAAGCTGTAAGCAAAGCTGCCGAAGTCATCAAAGATACTGCCGAAGATTTGGTGGAAAATGTACAGGAAGTCGTTGAAGACGTGAAAGATTTCATCGAAGACGACAAAACGAAACAGGTGATTGCATCAGTAAAAGATGCAGGCGAAAAAATTGCTGAGAGTGCTAAGGAAGGTGCTGCAAAAGTGACTGAAACATTGAAGGTAACTACTCAAAAAGTTGTTGCCGAAGTGAAAAACGAAACAAAAAACATTACCCCGAAAGAAGCCAAAATCCCTGAAGGGCCTTTGGCCGAAAAATGGACCAACTATAAAAACCATCAGAAACTGGTGAATCCGGCTAATAAACGCCGTCTCGACGTAATTGTGGTCGGAACCGGACTTGCAGGTGCTTCTGCTGCAGCATCGCTGGCTGAAATGGGATTCAACGTGCTGAATTTCTGCATTCAGGACAGTCCCCGCCGTGCACACTCAATTGCTGCGCAGGGAGGAATCAACGCAGCAAAAAACTATCCGAACGATGGTGATTCCGTGTACCGGTTGTTTTATGACACAATAAAAGGCGGCGACTACCGCGCACGTGAAGCCAACGTGTATCGTCTCGCCGAAGTTTCAAATAATATTATCGACCAGTGTGTGGCACAGGGTGTGCCATTCGCACGCGATTACGGCGGCTTGCTCGACAACCGTTCGTTCGGTGGTGCGCAGGTTTCACGTACTTTCTACGCCAAAGGTCAGACCGGACAACAACTTCTGCTGGGTGCCTATTCAGCTCTGAGCCGTCAGGTTGGTAAAGGTACGGTAAAACTGTACGTTCGTTATGAAATGCTCGATGTGGTTGTTGTCGAAGGACGTGCACGCGGTATCATTGCCCGCAACCTTGTATCCGGAAAAATTGAACGCTTCTTTGCACACGCCGTGGTGGTAGGCACCGGTGGTTACGGGAATACATTCTTCCTGTCGACCAACGCAATGGCATCGAACGGCTCTGCAGCTATGCAGATGTACAAAAAGGGAGCATATTTTGCAAATCCGGCATTTGCTCAGATTCACCCGACCTGTATTCCTGTTCACGGCGATTATCAGTCGAAACTGACGCTGATGTCCGAATCGCTCCGTAACGACGGTCGTATCTGGGTTCCAAAGAAAAAAGAAGATGCTGAAGCTATCCGCGCCGGCAAACTGAAACCTACCGACCTGAAGGAAGAAGACCGTGATTATTACCTCGAACGCCGCTATCCGGCATTTGGTAACCTCGTACCCAGGGACGTGGCTTCGCGTGCCGCCAAAGAACGCTGCGATGCCGGATTCGGTGTCGGAAATACCGGACTGGCCGTGTATCTGGATTTCTCCGAAGCAATAAACCGTCTGGGCGAAAATGTGGTTCGGGCACGTTACGGAAACCTCTTCCAGATGTATGAAAAAATTGTGGACGACAATCCCTATAAAACACCGATGATGATTTATCCGGCAATCCACTACACCATGGGTGGAGTTTGGGTGGACTATGAACTGATGACTACTGTTCCCGGATTGTACTGTATCGGCGAAGCCAATTTCTCCGATCACGGTGCCAATCGCCTTGGAGCATCAGCACTCATGCAGGGACTTGCCGACGGATATTTCGTGCTACCGTACACCATCCAGAACTACCTGGCCGACCAGATTCAGGTTCCGCGAATGAGTACCGACCGCGAAGAATTTGCACAAGCCGAAAAATCGGTGGAAGATAAAATCAAAAAGATTATGTCTGTCCAGGGTAAATATTCGGTAGATCATATTCATCGTGAATTGGGATTGGTCATGTGGGATTTCGTAGGAATGGGACGCACAGAAGAAGGACTTAAAACCGGTTTGCAGAAAATAGCAGAAATCAAAAAGGAATTCTGGACTAACGTATATGTACCGGGTAAAGCCGACTCGCTGAACGTGGAACTTGAAAAGGCACTGCGTCTGGCCGACTTCATCGAAATAGGTGAACTGATGGCCCGCGATGCATTGATTCGTGAAGAAAGCTGCGGCGGACACTTCCGAGAAGAGTATCAGACACCCGAAGGCGAGGCACTCCGAAATGATGAAAAGTTCTCATACGTTTCGTGCTGGAAATATACCGGTGAAGAAACTGAACCGGAATTGGTTAAAGAACCGCTCGATTATGAATTTATTGTTCGTCAGCAACGTAATTATAAAGCGTAAAAAAGATATGGAAAAAACATTAAATCTCACGCTGAAAATTTGGCGTCAAAACGGTCCGAAAGAAAAAGGAGCTTTCGAAACCTATAAAATAGACGGGATTTCACCCGATTGTTCATTCCTCGAAATGATGGATATCCTGAACGAAAAACTGATAAGCGAACACAAAGAACCGGTAGCATTCGATCACGATTGCCGCGAAGGTATCTGCGGTATGTGCAGCATGTATATCAACGGACATCCTCACGGACCCGATGGTGAAATCACAACTTGTCAGTTACACATGCGTAATTTCAAAGATGGCGAAACAATAACCGTCGAACCCTGGCGTTCGGCTGCATTCCCCGTTATCAAAGATTTGATGGTGGACCGCGGAGCGTTCGACAAGATAATACAGGCTGGTGGCTATGTTTCGGTTAATACAGGCGGTGTACCCGATGGTAATGCCATACCCATTGCTAAACCTGCAGCTGACGAAGCCATGGATGCAGCTTCCTGTATCGGATGCGGAGCATGTGTGGCTGCCTGCAAGAACGGTTCGGCTATGTTGTTCCTTTCGGCAAAAGTAAGCCAGCTGGCGTTGCTGCCGCAGGGCAGGGTAGAAGCTGCCCACCGGGCTAAAGTTATGCTTGCCAAAATGGACGAACTCGGATTCGGAAACTGTACCAACACCGGCGCCTGCGAAGCGGAATGTCCGAAAAATGTTTCGATTTCGCACATCGCACGGCTGAACAGGGAGTTCATCAGTGCAAAATTCAAAGATTAAAATCTTTCCAGTCTTCTTCACAACCTGCTTGCTGCTGGTTGTGGAGAATAGCTGGAAAAAAAAAGTCCGTTGCAGAAAAAATGCAACGGACTTTTTTAGTGAATGTTTTTTGGGAAGAAAGAAAATCGATAAAATTCAGAATCAAATTTCAGTGGTTGGTTATTTTCTTTTCGGTTTTGTTTTCAAAGCTTTATGGATGGCTGGCACTACCATTTCTTCCATCACATCGTATCCGGCTGATGTGCAATGTACGCCATCGTAGGTATATTCAGGTTTCATGGCATTTTTATCATCTGACATAGCGCTGAAATAATCCAAATAGGTAATTCGTTTTTCATCGGCATACGCTTTAATCATTTTGTTCAGTTGCGGTATTTTTATGTTTGGCTCCATCCCTTTTTTCCAGGGATAATCGTAAGCGGGAAGCACTGAGCATAACACCACACGAATGTTGTTGGCCGTTGCCAGTTCTGACATCGATTTCAGGTTATCCATGATCATTTCCAGGGTCGAGGGTCCGGTATTTCCGGCAATGTCGTTGGTTCCGGCCAGAATGACAACAACGCGGGGCTTCAGATTGATTACATCCTGGCGAAACCGGATGAGCATTTGCGGGGTTGTCTGACCGCTGATGCCACGGCAAATATACGGATTATTGCTGAAAAATCCGGGATGTGTTCCTTTCCAGCCTTCTGTAATCGAATTTCCCATAAATACCACCCTGTTTTCGGCATTGTTTTTTAACAAAAGGGTTTCATTCTCTTTCTGATACCGTTTCAGATTAGCCCAGTCCTGAGCATCCAGACTGAAATAACCAAAAAAACATACAATTAGTAAAACTGATTTTAATACATGAATTCTCATAATCTTTTCATTTTGTTTAATTTAATAATCGGAAGAAGCAAATTGTTGAATATCAAAAATATAGTATTGCAGAACCGCAATTTGCCCCACAGATTTTTATCATGATAAAGTTTGTTGTTTTTTATCATCCGGTAAAAAAAAGTCATTAATACAGCAACCTTCAAAACTCCCATTCACGGATTGTAGGCCTCTTTACAGCTTCAGCATCTCCATTGCCTTATCCAGCCCTTCGGGATTTTTTCCTCCCGCAGTGGCAAAGAAAGGTTGTCCGCCGCCACCGCCCTGAATACATTTGGCAGCTTCGCGGGTAATGTTTACCGCGTTGTAGCCCTGTGCCACCAGGTCGTCGGAAAGCAGAACCGTAATAGATGGTTTGCCTTCATACAGACTGGTGATGGCAACAAAAAGTTTTTCGTTCAACACGTTGCGTATCTGGAATGAAAGTGTCTTGACCGCGTCAGCCGGAAGGTCGGTGCGGAAACGGATTACCTTAATTCCCAGCTCGTCATTTGCCTCAGCGATGAGCTTGTCAAGCAGGGTGATTATACGCTCGTGCATGAAGTTTTCCACCTGTTTCTTCAGTTCGCTGTTTTCTTCCAAAGTTTTATGAATGGCCTTGTATAAGTCGGGAGCATTGTTGAAAAGTTCCCTGGCTGAATTTAATGTGTCCTGAACGCTGTTCATCAGTTCCTCCACCGCTTCACCGGTAATTGCTTCGATACGTCGCACACCTGCGGCAATGGAACTTTCGGAGATGATGCGAACCATCCCTATATCGCCGGTAGCCTGAACGTGAGTACCTCCGCAGAGTTCGACTGAGCTGCCAAACCGGATGACACGAACTGTTTCACCGTATTTCTCACCGAAAAGAGCCATCGCTCCCATTGCCTGCGCTTCGGCAATCGGTGTGTTTCTGCTTTCCTGCAGCGGATAGTTCTCACGGATTTTACGGTTGGCTATTTTTTCTACGGCACGCAATTCTTCAGTTGTCAGTTTCTGAAAATGTGAAAAGTCGAAACGGAGACTTTCGGGACTTACAAAGGAACCTTTCTGCTCCACATGTTTGCCCAGAATTTCGCGAAGCGCTTCGTGAAGCAGGTGAGTGGCGGTGTGATTGCAGGCAGTGGCTTTGCGTTTTGCCACATCAATCCGGACAAAACCGGGGGCGGTAACATCTTCTGGAAGTGAACTGGTGAGATGTACCGACAGGTTGTTTTCCTTCTTAGTGTCGAAAATCTCAATTGTTTTATTATTAACAGTCAGCGTTCCCTTGTCGCCAACCTGTCCGCCCATCTCGGCATACAGCGGGGTTTCGGAAAGGACTATCTGGTAAAAAGTCTTATTCTTCTGACTTACTTTGCGGTAACGCAGGATGCTGGTTTCGGTTTCGGTCCTGTCATAACCTACAAACACGCTGTCGCCTTCGCGAACGGTAATCCAGTCGCCCGTTTCGATCGCTGCCGCATTGCGTGCGCGTTCCTTTTGCTTTTGCATTTCGGTATGAAATTCATCGATATTGACCGTAAAACTATGTTCGCGAAGAATAAGTTCTGTAAGATCCAGCGGAAAACCGAAAGTATCGTACAGTGTAAAGGCATCGACCCCTGAAATTTCTTTTTTGTTTAATTTAGCAGCATCATCCATCACCTTATCAAGAAGTTTTATTCCTGTTTCCAGTGTGCGCAGGAATGCTTCCTCTTCTTCCTTCATCACTTTTTCAATCAGGCTTTTTTGAGCTGTGAGTTCGGGATACGCGTCTCCCATCACTTCGCACAAAACCGGCATTAACCGGTACATAAACGCCTGACGTTGTACAAGGAAGGTGTAACCATAACGTACGGCACGGCGTAAAATCCGTCGGATTACATATCCGGCTTTAGCATTGGAGGGCAGCTGACCGTCGGCAATGGAGAAGGCAATGGTACGTACATGGTCGGCCACAACGCGCATGGCGATGTCTGTTTTTTCCGATTCGCCGTATTTAATCCGGCTGAGTTTGCCTATTTCTTCGATGATGGGCTGAAAAACATCGGTATCATAGTTCGACGTTTTACCCTGTATGGCCATGCAAAGGCGCTCGAAACCCATGCCGGTATCAATTACCTTGGCGGGAAGTTCTTCGAGCGAACCATCAGCCTTGCGGTTGAACTGCATGAATACGTTGTTCCATATTTCAATTACCTGAGGATGGCTTTGGTTCACCAGACTAAGTCCGTCAACTTTGGCGCGCTCACTGTCGGGGCGGATGTCGATATGTATTTCAGAGCAGGGTCCGCAGGGACCTGTGTCGCCCATTTCCCAGAAATTGTCTTTCTTGTTGCCGTTGATGATACGATCAGCAGGCAAAAACTGCGACCAGATTTCAGCGGCTTCGTTGTCGCGTTCCAGCTTTTCGTATTCAGAGCCTTCGAATACGGTGACATACAAGCGGTTTTTGTCCAGTTTCAAAACTTCGGTGAGGTATTCCCACGCCCAGGTGATGGCTTCTTTCTTGAAATAATCGCCGAATGACCAGTTGCCGAGCATTTCGAACATGGTGTGGTGGTACGTGTCGTGCCCTACCTCTTCGAGGTCGTTGTGCTTGCCGCTCACGCGGAGACATTTCTGCGAATCAGCCACACGTGAATACTGTATAGGATCGTTGCCGAGTATGATGTTTTTGAATTGATTCATTCCCGCGTTGGTAAACATGAGCGTTGGGTCATCTTTGATTACCATGGGTGCTGAAGGTACAATTTTATGATCTTTTGATGCGAAAAAATCGAGGAATGATTGTCTTAATTCTTGTGATGTCATAATCTGAAAAATTCTCCTGTCCCCTGAAGGAGGAAATATGGTGTTATTAACAGCATTGCAGCTCCCCCTTCCGGGGTTAGGGGGGTATTTCTTTTTTTTTCTTATTTTAATCTGCAAAAGTACTTCAAAATTATTACTTTTGCATCAACAATCTGGTAAAAAACTGCAGTTTGAGAGGAATTAACCGCGGTAATTTTTTATATTTGTTTTTTTATTACCCAAAATACAGGTATGGCGAAGAAAAAATTTTATTTTAACCCCGAAACTGTTGATTACGAAGAGATTCAGATAACGTTTTCGCTTCGTTTGAGACAAATTCTACTCCATACACTTTCCGGCATTCTGCTGGGAGTAGCCTTTTTCTTCCTGTTCGTATCGGTTGTCAAATCGCCTAAGGAAAAGGAACTGACAATGCAGAAAAACAAGCTGGAAGGTCAGTACAAAGCGTTGCAGGGGCAAATGAAACAATTTCAGGGCATACTTGCCGACTTGCAGGAAAGGGATGATAATTTGTATCGGGTTGTTTTTCAGGCTGATCCTATTCCATACCAGTCGAGGATTGCTGCTTCGGGCAATATGGATTATTACGATGAGCTGATGAAAATGACAAACTCTCAGATAGTGGTCAAAACGACTCAGAAACTGAATGAAATAAAGAAGCAACTCTACGTTCAATCCAAATCGTACGACGAGATTGTGAAACTGGCTCAAAATCAGGAAAATATGCTCAAATGCCTCCCTGCCATTCAACCGGTATTCAATAAAGATCTCAAACGGGTGGCTTCGGGCTGGGGATACCGCTATGACCCGATTTATCACACAAGGCGATTTCACGAGGGTATGGACTTCACTGCTCCCACAGGTACAGATATTTTTGCAACCGGAAACGCGACTGTAGCCGAAGCAGGCTGGCAGCAGGGATACGGAAATTGTGTCAGGCTCGATCACGGTTTCGGGTACGAAACGTTGTATGCACACATGTCAGAAATTAATGTGAGTGTGGGTCAGGCTGTAACACGCGGCGAAATCATAGGACTTGTGGGTAGCACCGGAAAATCCACGGGTCCTCATCTCCACTATGAAGTTCACTACAAAGGCCAGGTGATGAATCCTCAGAATTATTATTTTCTGGATCTTACTCCCGAGGAATACGACCGGATGATTCAATTGAGCCAGAATGCAGGGCAAACATTTGATTAAACTTATTCCCGAAACAAATAAAGCATAATGACAGACACTCCTGTACTATCACTGACTTCTCCCTGGGGTAAGGAGGCAGCTCCAATCGGAATTTTTGATTCAGGATACGGCGGCCTGACTATTCTGAACGAAATCCGGAAAAAACTACCCGAATACGATTACCTGTATCTGGGCGACAATGCCCGTACACCTTACGGAACACGTTCTTTTGATGTGGTTTACAAGTTTACACTGCAATGTGTGGAGTACTTGTTCAGCCGGGGATGCCATCTGGTTATCCTGGCATGCAACACGGCATCAGCTAAAGCCCTGCGCACCATTCAGCAAAATGATTTGCCCGGAATAGATCCTTCAAGGCGCGTACTGGGTGTTATCCGGCCAACAGTGGAAGAAGTGGGAAAACTGACAAAAAACAGTCATATCGGGCTGTTTGCCACAAGCGGAACCGTTCTGTCCAATTCTTACCCGCTCGAGATTCATAAAATTTATCCGGATATCGTTGTCACTTCGGAAGCCTGTCCCATGTGGGTTCCGCTGATTGAAAACAACGAATACTCAAATCCCGGGGCTGATTATTTTGTCAGAAAACATACCCACAACCTGATGAAACGTGACAAACAAATTGATGCTGTCATTCTGGGGTGCACGCACTATCCGCTTCTGAAGGGTAAAATTGAAAAAGAACTTCCGGATCATGTGAGCGTTATCTCACAGGGTGAGATTGTAGCCCGCAGTCTGGCAGACTACCTGCACCGGCACCCTAACATGGATGAAAAATGTTCGAAAAATAACTCCTGCCGATATCTGACTACCGAAAATCCCGGTAAATTCACGTCGTCTGCCTCTGTTTTTCTCGATGATGAAATTGTAGCGGAACATGTTGAAGTGGAACGTTGATCCCGATTTTTTTACTCATTTTTTCTGAATGAAAAATGATAATAACCATCACATCCCTTTTTATTCTATTCTTATATGCTGTTCTGATCATCATTTTTATCAAAGGATGGTCGGAAATGCCTGATTATGAAGTTGATAATGAAGAGGAATTGTTGCATGTCACCATAATTACGGCCTGCAGAAATGAATTAAATAATCTTTCGCCGCTGTTTCAGGCTATCAAAGAACAAACTTACCGAAATTTTCAGTTTATACTGGTGGATGATGGCTCTGCGGATGGCAGCCTCGAATATGCCAGCGGGGAAAAGTCAGATTTTCCGGAACTCACTTTGCTCAGAAATGAAGGGAAAGGGAAAAAGGCGGCCATAAAAACGGGCATTTTAAAAACAGATTCACGGTTAATAGTAACGCTTGATGCTGACTGCCTTCCTGCTGCCGACTGGCTGAAAACGATTGTTCAGTATTACCTCAAAGAGTTCACAGATATCATTATTTGTCCTGTGCGGATGGAATCGGGGGGAAGTTTTCTGCAAGATTTTCAGCAATTTGAATTTGCAAGCCTGGTAGGTAGCGGTGCCGGAGCTGCCGGTGCCGGAATGCCCGTGTTGTGCAATGGCGCCAATCTGGCTTTCAGACGTCAAACATGGCTCAACTGCATGGATGAGCTTCATTTCGAGGAACCGGGTGGCGATGATATTTTCCTGCTTCAGAGTATAAAGAGACGCAACGGGAATATCCGTTTCCTGAAATCGGAAGCCGCGATGGTGAAAACCGGTTCAAAAGAATCCTGGCGGGAGTTTCTGCATCAGCGCAGCCGCTGGGCCGGGAAAAAAGCAGCATATTCCGATAGTGAACTCGCTGTAACCGGGCTGGTTGTATTCCTGATAAGCGTAGTTTTATTAATCAACTGGATAGTGGCTGCAGTAAATCTGCAATGGCCTGTTCTGGCTGCATTTTTGTTTTTACTCAAATGGGTGATTGATTTGTCTTTCTTCGTGAAAATCAAAGATTTCTTCGGACTGAAAAAAGTGATAAGAAACAGTCTGCTCTTTTCGCTGGTTTATCCTGTTTATATCGTTCTAACGGTCATTTGCGCTTTCTTTGCCCAAAAGCGACGGACATGGTAAATCAGTTTCGGATAATCAGATAGTTGTTGACAAAATCGGTCTGATACCGTTTGAGCGGATATTTAGACGGACCTTTTGAAACCCGCCCCCAGCCATCGGTAAGGTAGAATTCCGAACCGCATTTAGGACAAACGGCATAACCTTCCATGTATTTTTCGGGATGAAGATGAGCCATTCCCGTGAATACACGTACATTGCGGTCAGCTTCGTATGGGCAACTTAAATCAAATGAATAATAACGCGGATTCAGATTTGTATCGTAACCGATGATTACCAGTACGCCGCCATACCCAACTGCAAAAGGCGGATACTGACGCGGGTAGGTGAATATCAGCGTGTCGTTGAGTACGCTGCCGAATGTCGGATTGTATGAAAGCATATTCAGGCTGATATCAACCGGAACATCGGGGATAGGCGACTTGTATTTGTTTTCGCAACTGAAAAATGCAGCCACGAAAAGCATGAATATGTACCGTGAAAATTTCAACTGTTCGTATTTTTACCATAAAAACGGATTCTGTCCGCATTTATTTCATAATTCCTGCTGAATCAGAAAAATGGTATATGCCACAAAAATTCCAAGGATCAGAGCGCCTTCCCACCGGTCGACACGATATCTTTTACCGGCGAACATAAAAAGCACCAGCAATGAAGTACCTCCAATCAGCAGCAGCATTTCGCGGTTGAATGAAGGGTTGTATGCTATCGGATTGATGATTCCGCTCACCGAAAGGATAAAGAGGATATTGAAGATGTTCGAACCAATCACGTTGCCGATGGCAATGTCGCTGTTTTTCTTCGAGGCAGCTACCACCGAAGTCATCAGTTCGGGCAGCGATGTACCGGCTGCAACAATGGTTAAAGCAATGATTTTCTCTGAAATACCAAAATCAAGCGCAATATTCTCGGCACCTGTAACCACCATTCTTCCTCCGGCTATCAGTATACCCAATCCAGCCACAATCAATGACCAGATTTTCACTGTAGTCATCGGTTTTACTTCAATAGATTGTGCTTCCTGCCCGTTGTCAGATTGCCTGAAAGTGTAATATAAAAAGGCAATGAACATCAATAGTAAGATAACCGCTTCGAACCTGCTCAGAATGTTTTCACTTTGCCCGGGTAAAGCATTGGAAAGAACCATCAGAAGTACCGTGATCAGGAGTGACAGAGGGATTTCCCTGCGTATCATGCTTCGTTGTACAGATATCGGAAAAATAAGCGCCACCACACCCAGTATGACGAATAAATTGAAATTATTACTTCCGATAATGTTTCCGTACACAATATCGGAATGTTTGTCGACGGAAGCCACGGTATTGACTACCAGTTCGGGCGCTGAAGTACCTAACGCAACAATGGTAAGTCCGATAACCAAATCAGACACGTTGTGTTTTTTTGCCAGTCCGGAAGCACCTCCCACCAGCCAGTCGGCGCCTTTAATTAAGAATACGAAACCTGTGATAATAAGAATAATGTCAAGTAGCATTATGTTGGTTTTATTGCTGACACGTCAGACTTAGTCAGCAGATTCAGCTTTAAAGTATCGTGTCATTGTTAAATGATCGTTGTTCCTTGTTTTCGGTTTGAAATTTCACCGAATTTCTTTCCCAAAAAACTTCCTGAAAATAACCCTGAATACGGGGAGATTGTTCAGCTGCTTTCAGCCTTTTTTCCGCCCAGAGCGCGTAATCAGGATTCATTTCTATTCCGAGGTAGCTTCTATTCAGTTTTTTGGCAACAACCGAGGTTGTACCCGAACCGAGAAAAGGATCAAATACCATTCCGCCCGGCGGACAGCTTGCCAGAATGAGTTTAGCTATCAGTTTTTCGGGCTTCTGTGTCGGATGGTGGGTATTTTCGGGCATTGACCAGAACGGGATGCTGATGTCGTCCCAGAAATTGGAAGGGTAGGTAATACGGAAATTTCCTTCACCGGTTTCTTCCCAGTCTTTCGGTTTACCGTCTTTTTTATAGGGTGCTATCACGCGGCGTTTCATCTTTACTGCTTCCACGTTGAAGTAGAATTTTTTTTCATTTTTTACACCAAACCAAATATCCTCCATCCCGTTTTTCCAGTTTTTTTTAGCGCCACGCCCTTTTTCCCTTTGCCAGGTGATGCGATTCATGACTGTAAGATGCTCGCTCATCAACTGCTGCAGAGCCGACGTATTTTTCCAGTCGCCGCACAGATAAAGCGAACCGTCGTGTTTCAGTGTCGAAACGATTTTCGGAAACCACAGGCGCAGGTACTCCAGATAGCTCTCATTATCAGTAGCTTTGAATTTGAAACCATGAAAATCGCGACTCAGGTTGTATGGCGGATCCAGAATTATCAAATCGGCAAAATTTTCAGGAAGGTAATCGATTATATCAAACAAATCGGAGAGGATTGTTTTGTTGCAAATTCGATCGGGATCTAACGGTTTTTTTTTCAATGGTATATAAAGATTTGCTTCCAGTTCCTTACGTTCTTCATCGTTGAGGATTAGTGTCTGGTTCCTTCCGGCTCTGTTTTTTATGTTATTCATATAAATGGTTGTAATGCAGATTCTGTTTTTATGATGCAAAGTACTAAAAATTCGGTTGCTATTGCAAGAAAAAGTGCAGGAAATTACCATTTTACTTTTTTTAAAAGAGAAATATTCAGTTTATATCGTTGTTTTATAGAAACTTAAACGTTATTTTTGTAATGTCATTTCTAAGAAATTTATTACATGGACGAACACAGGAAATTTATGCGAAAGGCTATTTCACTTTCGATACAGAATGTGAAGAAAGGAGGAGGACCCTTTGGTGCTGTAATAGTTAAAGACGGAAAGATTATTGCCACAGGGGTTAATCGTGTGACTGCTGTTAACGACCCTACAGCTCATGCCGAAGTCACAGCTATCCGCAAAGCTGCTAAAAAGCTCGGGAGCTTTACCCTGGAAGGTTGCACGATGTACACTTCGTGCGAACCATGCCCCATGTGTCTTGGAGCAGTGTACTGGGCGCACATCGACCGTTTTTTTTATGCCAACACCCGGTTTGATGCAAAAAATATCGGATTTGACGACTCGTTTATTTACGATGAAATTAATCTGAAACCCTCCGAACGCAGTATTCAAACTGACAGGTTGCTGGCGGGGGAGGCTATCCGTGCATTTGAGTACTGGAATGAAAAAGACGATAAAACAGAGTATTAGCTAACTAAAAAATGGCTGAAACTTCATTCGGAGTTCAGCCATTTTTTTATTCTGTAAATTGCCGGATTTTTAATGAGCGGCTATTTCGCCTATCAGCCACAATTCTTCGTCAGTAAAATCGGTGTTTTTAAGCGCTTTTATGTTGTCTGTTAGTTGTTTAACTGAACTTGTGCCCACAATTACGGATGTCACCCTGCTATCGTGCAGACACCAGGCAAGCGCCATTTGTGCGAGTGTTTGATTCCTTTTTTTTGCAAAATCGTTCAATTTCGAGATTTTCAATACAGCTTCCGGAGTTATTTGGTCTTTCTGTAGAAATCCGAACGACTGTGCAGCACGCGAACTTTCAGGTATCCCTTTCAGGTACTTGTTGCTGAGCATTCCCTGAGCCAGCGGTGAAAAACCGATAAATCCCACTCCCTTTTCTTCTATTAGCGGGAACATGGATTGTTCCACCTCCCGACTCAGCAGACTGTACCTGTCCTGATAGATGAGGCAGGGAGTTCCGTTTTCCTTCAGTATACGGAATGCTTCGCGCGCTTTACCTGCAGGGTATTTGGAAATGCCCGCGTAGAGTGCCTTACCCTGCTTAACCATGTCTGAAAGCGCCCCCATGGTCTCTTCGAGTGGTGTGTTGGGGTCGTACCGGTGCGAATAGAAAATATCCACGTAGTCAAGTCCCATCCTTTTAAGGCTTTGATTCAGGCTGGCTATCAGGTATTTGCGCGAACCCCAGTCGCCATACGGACCATCCCACATGGTGTGTCCGGCTTTGGTGCTGATTATCAGCTCGTCGCGGTGCGAAGCAAAATCCCCCCGAAGAAACTTTCCGAAGTTGGTTTCAGCGCTTCCAAACGGAGTGCCGTAGTTGTTGGCCAGATCAAAATGGGTTATTCCATTGTCGAATGCGGTCCTGAGCATGTTCCGGGCTTCGGTCTGGTCGTTTACATCACCAAAGTTGTGCCACAGTCCGAGCGACAGCCGGGGCAGTTGCAGTCCGCTTTTTCCACAGTAATTGTAACCAACTGAATCAGCGTAGCGATCGGGCGAAGGTGTATATTCCATGTCAGAATTTCACATCGGGTGCCTTATCGGCTCCCTTTTCGGCTTCGAATGTTGGTTTGCGTTCAAATCCGAAAAGTCTGGCGATAATATTTTTCGGGAATTTTCTTACCAGTGTGTTGTAATTCTGCACTTCCTGATTGAACTGTTCGCGTGCTACGGTAATCCGGTTTTCGGTTCCTTCGAGCTGTGCCTGCAGTTCGATGAAGTTTTGATTGGCTTTCAAATCGGGGTAAGCCTCGCGTATCATCATTAACCTGCCGAGTGCTGCAGATAATTCACCCTGAGCAGCCTGAAATTCCTGCAATTTTTCCGGAGTAAGATTATTCGGGTCAACGGTAACCTGTGTTGCTTTGGCGCGTGCATTTACAACAGCTTCCAGTGTTCCGCTTTCGTGTTTGGCATAGCCTTTCACGGTTTCTACCAGGTTTGGAATCAGGTCGGCACGACGCTGATACTGATTTTCAACATTTGCCCACGATTTGTTGAGCGATTCCTGAGTGGAAACCAGACCATTGTAACCACCTATACCCCAGAATACTAAAATGGCTAAAATCGCCAGAATTAAAATGATAAGACCACCTTTTTTCATAATTGTATAATTTTAAATATAATTGAATAATCAAAACTGAGTTTATTTATTAATTTTCAATGCTCACGGTAATATTTTCTACCAACCTCCCGATGCTCCTCCTCCGCCGGTCATTCCGCCACCAAAACCGCCTCCGCCGAAACCACCTCCGCCAAATCCTCCGCGTCCGCTGAATACGCCACCGCCCACAGCACCTCCGGTAAAGGCTGCCGTTCGGCGTAAGCGCGGAATTTTCGTGTCATGATGATCCTCGTATCCGCAGAATTTGCATTTGTAGGTGGTTCGCTGTGTTCCCGAATTGAAGTACGTGGGCATCAATACTGTTCGTTTTGAGTGAAGCACATATGCTTTGGTATTGCATTTGGGGCAGCGTGTGTATGTGTTGAATTTATCGAGCGAGAATACAGCCTGATTCTGGCAGTTGTCGCAAACGAACACGTCGTAATCGATGCTGTTAAGTTTTTCCTCGAATTGCTGGGCTAACTGCAGCCGGGTATCTTCTTCTCTTTCGGATAGTATGTGCATTTTACTGCCGCATTCATTGCAGGGAATGGGTTCGCGGCGTGCTTTGGTCATTTGCCTTCTTCCGTAGAGGTAAGATGGAAGCGCTGCAACCGGTGCCGGAAAGAGCAGCAGCACATAAGCCAGTTTCGACAGAAATATTATGAGGAAAAATGCAATCAGCGGGAATACAAACGCTGATAGCGTGTAAGTAGCTTTATTCTGTTCGCTGATGGCTTTGTATCGGGCCAGGTTGGTAGACAGAGCCTGGTTTTGATGCACCTTGCGCACTGCGGTGCTTATCCATAACCAGGTAATGAGAAAGAAAACGATGTAACCGGCTGCTGCATAAGGTATTGCTTCCATCCAGTTTACCGGTTCTTCCTCCTCCTTTACGAAAGGTTCCTCGCGAACAGTACTGATAATTTTGTTCACCCCGGCTATGACTCCGGCGTCGTAATTTCCTTTCCGGAATTCCGGGATAATGACTTCGGTAATTATTCGTTTGGCGATGGCATCCGGAAGTACTCCTTCCACACCATATCCTGTACGGATTACAACGCGGCGGATATCCATTACGAAAAGCAGCAGTACACCGTTATCCTGTTTTTCGCCACCAATTTTCCAGAGATTGAACAGCCGGTTGGCAAAGTCGTCTTCGTTGTCGTAACCGATGGAATTAACCGCTACTACAGCCATTTCGGTATCATTCACCTTCCAGAGCGAATCGATCTGAGTATTGATTATTTGTTCGGTTTCGGGCTTCAGAATATCGTCGGGATCGCTCACAAAACTCGGTATCGCAGCTTTCTGCGGATTTGGTACAGTTTCGACCGTGTAACTGGTTTGTGCAAATAAATTCGAAACCAGCATACTGAGTATCAATATAATACCCCTGATTTTCATTTTGTTTTTAATATTTTGCGTCGGTCAGTTCAACCCTGAAAATAAGCACGGAATAAGGAGGTATCGTATAGCTTCCTTCTTCGCCGTAACCTAAATTAAAAGGCAAATAGAATTCGTAGATATCACCGATATGCATTTTTTTGAGAATTTCCTGAAATCCGCTTACCGTGTTGCTCAATGAACCAAGATAGCTTTCGGTGCCGCTGTCGAAGCTTGTGCCGTCTATCAGTTTTCCTTCGTATGTAGCCCAGATATAACTGGTCGGATTTGGCATCCGGTCAGCCGGATTTCCAAGCCGGAGCACCCGGTAGCGGATACCTGACTCGGTGGTTGAGAATGGATTATTCAGAAGCGGGTTTTTAAGCACGTCGATTGTCCAGGTAAACGGGAATGAAGTTGTTTCAGTCTGGCGTGCCTCAAGCCATTCGTCGTTCATTACTTTCCAGTCCATGTACTTGTCCTGCTTTTCACAAGCCGGAAAAAACAACGTGGAAGCAGTCAGAGTTAATATAATGAGCAATGGAATACGTTTCATAGGAGTTGTTCCGGGGAAAAAGTTTATAAGTCAATTAATTGATGCGTAAAGATACTATTTTTTTTCAATTCTGAATGAAAAATGGCCAATTCTGTTACCGTCGGCAAAAAAATCTGCCTGATAATCGCCGAGTTGGAGTATTTCTTCCACTTTCCAGTACAGGGCATCGGTGTAAGCATCGCCGGTATAATCAAATTCTTTTTTCAGCGAGTATTCGATGTTTTTGTTCTCATAGGTGAAAACGGTGTTACCTTTCAGCATCACTTCGCCATCGGGCCGGGTGAGCCGGAGGTAAACTGTTTTTGGTCCGGGCTCTGCTGTAATATTTTTGCCAATGGTAAAGTTGAATTTCAGGTTTGACATTTTAGAGGCACGGTCAGTCTTTTTGTTTCTTCCATCCATCGGGTTGAAAGAAAAATTATAGAGTTCCAGCACAGCCGCACGGGTAACTGCTTCGCTCAGTGATTCTTTTTCCTTTGCCAGCATTTCTGCTGTTTCCGAAACACTCTGGTATCGTTGTTTTACTTCCAGATTTTCAGTCGTAAGTCGTTTGTTCAGCGAGTTTAGGGAGTCGATCTGCTGCACGTAATGCGCCAGGATAGTTCGCAGAGTGGCTATTTCGGCTTTCAGTTCGGCTATGCGTTTGGCATCGGTGGCTTTGGTGGTGCGAAGTTCGTTCTGCAAATCCTTAATTTTTTGCTTTTGTAAATCAAATTCACGCAGCAGCGAGTCGTTGTGAATGTACATGGTGTAACCGTCCATTTCACCTGCCAGCGCATCAACCTCTGTGACCATCTGCTGTTTCTCTTCTTCCATAAACATCTCTGTCTGAGCTATTTGCTGGCTCTGTTTCGTTGACTTGTTCATAAAGGTGACAAGCCCGATAATCAATGCCGCTATGACAACACCAAGTAACGATAATAATACAATTAATTTCTTTTTCTCCATAATACGAATTACACGAATTTTAGCGAATTACGCGAATGTTTTTTTAGCTGTCAGTCTTTGTTCTAAAAGTCTGTGCTCTAAAAATTTTGTCTTTTTCCTTTTGTCTTTTCAAAATACATTCAAAAGTCTTCGACGTTTTGAAGTTATCTGTGTTCAAAAAGTCCCCCCATGGGGGATTTAGGGGGCTTATTCTTTTATAAATCTTCGATTATCCTTTCCAGATGAATTCCGTGCGATCCTTTAATCAGGATAAACCGGTTTTTCAGCGGATATTTTATCAAATGTGCTTTCAGTTCAGAAACACCTGCAAAGTTAATAAAATTATTGTTGGTTTTCAGAAAACATTCCCCTGTCAGCAATACGTCAGTGAAGCCGTTTTCGATTATCAGATTGACAATTCGCTGATGTTCTTCGTCCGATTGCGTACCCAGTTCGAGCATATCGCCGATAATCAGTGTTTTGTTCTCGGCATCCATCCGGGCAAAATTCAGTATGGCAGCCTGAAGACTGGTCGGATTGGCATTGTAAGCATCGATAATCAGGCTGTTTTTCTCTGTTTGAGTGAATTGCGATCGGTTGTTTCGCGGCTGGTAATTCTCCAGTCCGGCTTTTATTTGTTCATTATTAACTCCCAGAAAATGACCGATTGCTACGGCTGCCAGCACATTTTCGGCGTTGTAAGCGCCAATTAACCGGGTGCTCACATCAAACCGCCCCTGCGAAGTAACACACTCCATCTGCAACAGGGGGCTGCAAGAGGTAATTTTTCCAACAGCCAGTTTGCCGTTAATTTCACAGTCTGTTTGATACGCTAAAATTCTGTTACTATCCGAAAAACCCGATTTTTCAGCCATTTTTTTCAAATATTCATTACCGGTATTCAGGAATATCTCTCCTGAGTTTTTCTGAATAAAATCATACAATTCGGCTTTTGTACGCATCACTCCTTCGAAAGAACCGAAACCTTCCAGATGTGCTTTTCCCACGTTGGTGATAATGCCGTAATCGGGCAGGGCGATTTCTGCAAGCATTTTGATTTCACCAGGATGATTGGCGCCCATTTCCACCACGGCTATTTCATGTTCGGGTTTAAGTTGCAGGAGTGTGAGCGGCACACCGATATGATTGTTCAGATTTCCCTGTGTGAAGTGTGTATTGTATTTACGGCTCAAAACTACTGCAATGAGTTCTTTGGTGGTGGTTTTGCCGTTGGTTCCGGTGATACCTATGATTTTTGTCCCCAATTTTTTCCGGTGATAACGAGCCAGTTCCTTCAAGGTTTCAAGTACATCGTCTACCAGTATAAAGCGTTCATCTGTAGCGTATTCGGGGTTGTTTATCACAGCGTATGCGCACCCTTTTTCCAAAGCCGAAAGTGCAAAGGTATTGGCGTCGAAATTTTCGCCTTTCAAAGCAAAAAAGATTGAACCCGGAGGACAATTGCGGCTGTCGGTACAGATTATGGGATGTTTTTGGTAGATATCGTAGAGCTTCATGCAGAATTTTTTTGCAAAAATAATCAATCTTACAGACTTGGACGAAATTATCCGTTTTTATTAAGTTTTTTATAAACTAAAGGTGAGAAGTCTTTGTTCTTTTCATATACTCACCTTAAATGAAAAATTCATGGAAACTGAAAGCAAAAAAGTCAATGCAATACGGCTCGTAAAGGAAAAATTTTCCAGACTTCCGCTTGGATTTATAGTCGGTGCTGCTATTGGTGGGGGTCTTTACCTGTATGCCACGAAATCCAGGAGCACCAAAGGCTCCAAAAGTGTCAACGCCATAACCAATGTTGCCCGGTTGGCTGCACCCTATGTTATAATTGCTTTTCTGGATAAGCTGGTGGATACTTATGATGCAAGCCGGAGTCGCGAAACGGAAGATGCCGATGCGGAAGTAAACTGATTATTGAATGGCAGATCTGTTTTACATAAATCAGAAAACGCATTGCCAATCGTGGCAATGCGTTTTCTGATTCTATTTAATAAGTGTGATTTGGTTTTGTTTGAGTGATTAATTTAACGATATTTCATCCACAAAAATATACGGTTTGCCATTTGCACCATGCCAGGCTGGAAATGTTGTAAAAGGTTTTACGGTTACTTTTACATACCTGGTTGTAACAGGGCGAAATGTAACCGTGTGTGTTACAATTCCTTTCCAGTGTTCGGTTTGATCTGATGGATTTGTTTCCAGGCCTGCAGCGTAAGTGAAGTTCTCTCCGTCGTTCGAAACCTCTACCGTAAATGCCTGAGCATCGAGTATCCAGTCGCCGGTAACCACACAGTTTTTTATGGAAGCTCTGGAAATTTCTGTCGGTTTCTGCAGATCAATTACTGCTTCCAGATTATTTCCCGAAAAACCAATCCAGCGTCCTGTTTTATAATTGGTTCCTTTTCCGGCAAGACCGTCGTTGAGCAGGGGAGCGCCTGTATAACCGTAATTACGGGCAGGTTTTGTGAGCAGTTTTATGGGTTTCAGGCTGGATTTGCTCAGGCTGACCGGCTGGATATATGTCCGGCTGTTTTTACCATTCTCCCGCAGTACTTTTGCTTTGAGTGTGCAGTTCTCCTTCAGATGGATAACCCCTTTATACAATGACGAATGAATTGTTGGTTCCGAACCGTCGAGCGTATAATATACAGGTGCGTTGTCGATGGTTTTAAAGGTGGCATCCAGACTTCCGTTTTGCGGATTCGGTGTCAGAGTTCCCTGCACATCAAACACATAAGTAGCATAATTCAACTTATACAGATCGTAGAGTTGAATCATGTGCTGAAGGCGGGCTATGAAGCTCGTGTAGTCTTTCTTTTCGGGCTGTGTCCATTGAACTTCACAAAGTGCTGCCAGTCGTGGCAGCAGCATATATTCCACTTGTTTACTGTCGGGAATGTATTCGGTCCAGATATTAGCCTGAGGACCGAGAATATGTTTCTTTTGTTCAGCAGTCAATGCATCGGGTAAAGGTTCGTAGTTGTAAACGCGTTCCAGCGGAACAAACCCTCCGATTGCCATCGGCTCATTTTCAGTATCGGCAGTCTGATAATAGTCAAAATAGAGGTGACTGTTGGGTGTCATAATCACATCGTGTCCCAGTTTAGCAGCTTCTATTCCCCCTTCGATACCGCGCCATGACATCACCGTTGCGTTGGGTGCCAGGTCACCTTCCAGAATTTCGTCCCAACCGATAATGTTCCGTCCATTTTTGTTGAGGAATTTTTCAATTCGTTCGGTGACGTAGCTTTGCAGGTAAAATTCTTTTTTGTGTTTGTCGGTGTCTTTCAGACCAAGTTCCTTAATTTTTGCCTGACAATCGGGACATTTTGCCCATCGTACTTTCGGACTTTCGTCACCACCTATATGGATGTATTTTGAAGGGAAAAGTTCCATTACTTCGGTCAGCACATTTTCCAGAAATGTATACGTTTTTTCCTTACCTGCGCAGAGTACATCGTCAAAAACTCCCCAGGTTCTTTCCACTTCATACGGGCCACCGGTACATCCCAGCTCAGGATAAGCAGCCAGTGCGGCCAGCATATGTCCGGGAAGGTCTATTTCGGGAATAATGTTAATATAACGTGCCTGAGCGTAGGCTACAATGTCTTTGATTTGATCCTGAGTATAAAAACCTCCGTGAGGTTTTCCGTCGAATTTTCCGGTATTATGCCCGATAACAGTTTCTGTCCGCATAGAACCAATCTCTGTTAGTTTCGGATATTTTTTTATTTCAATGCGCCATCCCTGATCTTCGGTGAGATGCCAGTGGAAGGTGTTGACATTGTGCATGGCCAGTATGTCAATATATTTCTTTATGAAATCGGCCGACATAAAGTGGCGTCCCACATCCAGATGCATACCACGATAAGCGAAGCGGGGCGAATCGAGAATGGTAACTGCCGGATAGCTAATTTTTGTTGTGCCAATGGGTGTAGCTTTGCGCAAAGTCTGTATGCCGTAGAATACACCTCCTTCACCTGCTCCTGCAATGACGATGTTTTTTGAAGTTACAGTCAGCTTATAGGCTTCCGGATTTGCATGTTTCAAGCCATTCTCAAGAACGATGGCATTTGATTTTGAGCCGGAATTGCTTACATCCAGTTTTATTCCTGTAATTTCTTTCAGATAATCCGACAGGAATTCTGCATTTTTTTTCATCATTTCATTCCCTTTCGGGTAAATAATGCGGGTAGAAGCATTCAGATTAAAAGCACCGGCGTTAGTACTTTTAATTTCATTGGGCAGCGGAATAACCCGGAAGTTGGCTTCGGCAGCCTTAAGGGTCAGACCACTCAGCATTACAATCATAAGCGTAATCAGAAATTTGAAAGTTTTTTGTTTCATAGTAATTTTATATTAGTTGATTATTAAGATTTTCAAGTGTTTTGTTTACTTTCACCGCGTCGGTGGTGTTTTGCTCGTATTCATTGATTTCAATTCCTTTGCCACCCATTGATACGTTCGGGTTGCGGTACTGCATCTGACTTAGCCTGGTGCTTCGCGCTGAAAGATGAAATTCGGTAGCTCCTGTTTCGCGTGCAATGTATGCGATGTTATTTTCGTTGATGCCGCTTCCGGGCATGATAATAATCCGTTTATCTGCAATTATTACAAGTTGTTTCAGCAAATCAATGCCCTGTTCTGCTTTGGGTTGTTGTCCCGAAGTCAGAATTCTGTTGCATCCCAGCTCAATGATTTTTTCGAGGCTTTCAAGCGGATTCCGGCACATGTCGAAAGCCCGGTGAAAAGTGACGCTCATGCCCTTTGCCGCGTCTATTAGTTCCCTGTTACGGATCATATCCACATCTCCGTCGGGGGTCAGACAGCCGATAACCACACCGTCAGCTCCAAGTTTACGGGCAATGGCGATGTCTTTGAGCATGATTTTATGTTCGGTTCGGGAATAAAGAAAATCTCCCGCCCGCGGCCGGATAATGACATGCAGGCTGATATCGAGCAGCTCGCGGGCTACCGCTATTTCACCATAGGAGGGAGTTGTGCCTCCTTCGGGAATGGCGGCGCAAAGTTCAACCCTCGAAGCCCCTCCCTTTTGTGCTTCCACGCAACTCGCCACTGAATTGGCGCAAATTTCCAGTTTGTACATTTTTTGTAAGATTTAATAGAACAAAGACTAATAGAGCCAGGAATCAAGACAAAAGAGCCAAGAGCCAAGAGCCAAGAACCAAGAACCAAGATCCCAATAACTCAATAACTCAATAACTCAATAACTCAATAACTCAATAACATAATAACCAATAACTAATCCCTAGTCACTAATCACCGACTAATACGTTTCCCTCAGATGTTTCAAAGTTATAGCAGTTTCACCGTTTTTCTTCAAATCCGGCGAAGTAATCGTAACCACTTTTTTCTCTCCGGGCAGTAAATCAAAGAAATTATCTGAAAAACGGGCTCCCTGAACCGGAATTTCGATAAAAATATCTTTGGCTAATTTCCGGCTTGTAATAGTAACCGTATATTTACCATCTTCCTGTTTGATTTTTTTCTGAATGGTTGTTTCCGGCAAATCTAAATTTTTCGGAACCTCAAAATAGTGAATTTCCCGGTCTGTAAGTTTGTTTTTTTCATCAGAAAGTTTTACCTGTAAAAAACATTTTTTTCGCTCATCAGCGTTGATTAAATCGTTGCTGTTCAATTCCAATACTTTTTCGGAACTGTTTGCTTTTGCTGCAATGATTTTACTGATTTTTTTGATGCTTTTTCCTTCGAAATTTATGAGCTCGATACTCATTTTCAGGTTGTTTGCATCCTCAAGCTTGTCGGACAGGGTATAAAAACCGATTTTCCCGTTTTCTTCATAAACGTTCATTTTCAGAGGTTTGAAAGCATCACGGGCATGATAATGCATCGCTTTCCAGTTGCCGTAGTAGTCAATTCCAGCCCACGAAACCACAGGCCAGCTATCGTTCAGTTGCCAGTAGAGCGAACCCATGCAGTACGGGCGATTACGCCGGTGAGCTTTCATCCCCAGGCTCATTCCTCTTCCCTGCATCACCAGACCAATGTACACGAAATCTTCGAACTTTTTGGGTATCTGATAATACCTTTCCATATATTCTTTGATGGCGTCGTTGCCGGTGGAGCTTTTCTGGTGTGTGAGCATGGTTTCGCTTTCGAGCCACCATTGATCGGGTGCAGCGAAACTGCGGATCGTTTTCATTTCAGGGAATGCCTGAAATCCAAATTCGCTCATAAAACGCGGCACGCGCTCGTGCAGAATTTCAAACGGCTGCCGGCCGTACCATACGCCCCAGTAGTGCGAGTCGCCCAGTTTCAGGCTTTCGGGAAGGCCCCAGTTAGCCGTATCGGGCGAAGTATGAACGTAAAATTTATCAGGATCAAGTTCTTTTACTTTTTCCGGAAGCAATTGCCTGAATAATTTGTCGTAGCCTACTTTGAAATTGTTGAATATTTCGGGTGAGTATTTCTTATTCCAGCCCCAGTATTTCAGTGCTTCGGCTATTTCGTTGTTGCCGCACCAGAGGGCTACAGACGGATTATTCCGCAGTCGTTTGATGTTGTATCCGGCTTCCTGAGCTACATTTTCCAGAAAAGCCCTGTCGTGCGGATAGGTGGTGCAGGCAAACATAAAATCCTGCCATATCAGAATCCCTTTTTCGTCGGCAAGATGGTAAAAATAATCGTCCTCGTAAAATCCGCCTCCCCAGACACGAATCATATTCATATTGGCTGCGGTGATATTTTCAAAAAGCCGGTCATAATAGGTTTTATCCTGTTGTGTGTTAATGATTTCGCCCGGGATGTAGTTGGCACCTTTGGCAAACAGCGGAATTCCGTTAACCCTGAAATAGAACGACTGTCCCTCATTGTCATTTTCACGCACCAGTTCAATCTTCCGAAGTCCGGTTTTCAGGTGCTTCTCGGCAATCAGCTTTCCATCTTCAAAAAACCTGACGCAGAAATTATATAAATTCGGTTCCCCCCAGTCTCTTGGCATCCAGAGTTTTGGATTTTGAATTTCCAGAGGAATGTAGATTTTGTTTTGACCTTTTTGGAGCGAGATTTCTTTTTTGACGGTGTTTTCGGTGAATTTCGACCATTGTGGAGCGTAACAAATTTCAACCGTGCCTTTCTGAGGAGTTTCCGAAAGGGAAAAAATCTCAACCTGATTTTCGAGGACGGCTTTTTCTTTCGTAATATCCAGTTGTTTCACCCAAAAATCGTCAATCCTTGCCTGACTGTAAAAAGTCAATTCCACAGGTCGCCATATGCCGATTTGCACCATTCGCATTCCCCAGTCCCAGCCGAAATGATAGGGTGCTTTACGGGCGTACACACTCATGCGCGGAAGGCGGTGGTCGTTGTCGGCCGGATAATCAAAACCGCTCGAAATGTGAGCAGGCATCAGCTTTTCTGCTGGCGTGTAAAAACGGACGTAAAGCGTGTTTTCGCCTGTTTTCAGGAAATTCTTTACCGAAGTTTCGTAATGCAGAAACATATTTTCTGCGCTGATAATTTTCGCTCCGTTCAGAAAAACATCGGCATACGTATCCAGTCCTCCGAATGTAATTATTGCATCGTCGTAAGTCAGTTGTTGGGCGCTGATAATGAATGTTTTTTTGAAATCCCAGTTTTTATCTTCCACCCATTGCACGAGTTTTTCGTTTGTACCCCAATAAGGATCGGGCAATTCGCCGAGCCGAATCAAATCCCGTTGAACGGAGCCGGGTACAACGGCATTTTTCCAGTCGTTTTTACCGCTTTCAGAAAATTGCCAGTCGTTATTCAGGTTCATTTTTTCTGTAATTTGTGCAAAGTTTATTACCGGTATAATCAGCATCAGAATAAAGAAGAGTTTACGTTTCATATTATTCCGTAATTCCAAAATTAAACATTCGGGAAGGCGTGTGGGCTTTGTCTATGAGTTTATTAAGTTTTCTGACTGTTTTAGTGTTGTTAGCAGCCAGGTTGTTTTTTTCAAGCGGATCGTTTTTCAGATTATAGAGTTCAAATGTTGGTTTTCCGCTTTTAATTTGCTGCTTCACCAGCTTCAGGTCGCCCTGCCTTACAGCCTGTCGCCCGCCTTCTTCATGAAATTCCCAGTATAAATAGTTGTGATTTTTTTGTTTACCTTTTCCGGTGAGGGCAGGTAGTATGGAAATTCCGTCGGTTTTTTGTTTCGGATTTCCGGTCTGATTGGTAAGCCGGGCAAATGTGGGCATGAAATCCCAGAATGCAGCCGGAAGTTCGTTTTTTGTGCCGGCAGCGATAGTTCCTTTCCACTCCATAATCATCGGTATCCGTATTCCACCTTCGTACAACGACCGCTTCAGGCCGCGCAGAGTTTGGCCGTTGTTGAAGAAATCGGGATCATTTCCCCCTTCCCGGTGCGACCCGTTGTCGCTGGTAAAAATCAGCAGAGTATTTTCGGCAATTCCCAGTTGTTCCAGCATTTTTCTGATTTCGCCCACGTAAGCATCCAGGCGGGTGACCATTGCCGCAAACTGGGCTCTTGGTTCGGGCGTGGGCACGTAATCACCTGCTCCTTTGAAGGCACCTGGTTCGGAAATTTTTCCGCTGTACATCTTCAGAATGCTGTCGTCGGGTTGCTCCAGTCCGGCGTGAGGGAGTGTGTAGGTGAGGTACGCGAAGAAAGGTTTTCCGGCACAGGTTTGTATAAATTTCAATGCTTCGCGGTGGATTAAATCCTGTGCGTATTCTTTGCCTGTAAGCGGCTGTTTTTCATCGTTTTTCCAAAGCCACTCCGGGTAATAGCTGTGCGACTGGCGCTGGCAGTTGTAGCCGTAAAATTCATCAAATCCTTTTTTTGTGGGTTCAGAGCCCGAACCGGGAAATCCAAGTCCCCATTTTCCGAAAATTCCGGTGGTGTATCCGGCTTTTTGAAACAGATTTCCCAGGGTTTGGTGGTTTCCCAGCGGTTCCTGTCCTTCCGGAAGATATTCTTTGTTGCCGCGTACATGAGTGTGCCCCGTATGAAGACCTGTCAGCAAACTGGCTCTGGAAGGTGCGCTGACCGATGTGCCGCAGTAGAATTGCATGAATTGAATTCCGTTCCGGGCCATGTTGTTCAGGTTTGGTGTTTTAATTTTTTCCTGACCGTACGGTTCAATGTCGGAATAGCCCAAATCATCAGCCAGTATGAAAATGACGTTTGGTTTTTGAGTTTGTGCTGTAGAAGCGGCAGAAACAGCTGCCAGGAGTAGAGTGGCGGGAATTGTTTTTTTCATCTGTTTGTTTTTTATACTTTAATCAAGGACAGATGGAACATGCCAATAAACATTTCCTTGCGGGTAAAATGTATATTTCAATGGCAGTTTCATGTTTTATCGGAAATCAGTTCAATGGACAAAGATAATCCTAAAAAACTTTATTTACGTTTATTAATTTAATAAAAAACATTAATAATTTGCCTGATACTTGTTATTCCCCTTATTATGGCAGATTTTATCGGATGATTACGGATGTAAACCGGAAAAATTTACAGTTAAAGGGTCATGCAGGAACTTATGTTTTTTATACAAAATACAATTCGCCGAAAAACTCCGGACGGTGAAAATCGGGATTTTCGGTAAGTATGGGTGCCCAGCTTACGAAATGAACTGAATTGGTATCATCGGCGCATTTGTAAAAGTTTCCAAGTATTTTTTCGGGCAGATTGCCGGGGTCAATGTTCATCAGTTTCAAAGGTATTTTTACAGTCAGATCCCATTCAAACATGCCCTCCATTTCCTTAAAAGGCTTTCTGCCCATGGATGCGTAGCGTTCAATCGTTGCCATTTCCTCTTTCGAAAAAGGCACAACTTCTTCATTTCTGCCTTTACGGCTAGAGGCCGAACAGGTTCCGATGCAGTTGAATTCAAAATTGGTGTATTTTTCGGCTCCTTCGGGCATGCAGAAAAACTCCACGCAACTGTCTTCGTGTACAGGTGAATGGTCGTCCGTGTATACAGCTTTCAGCATGGTGCCATTCACTTCAAACTTGATGAAAACCGCCTCTGAAGACCTTCCGATGTAGAAATAAGTGATAGGTCTGTAAGGGTACTGATCGGACCAGTTGAGTTTTTCTATCACTGATTTGAAACCGTATTCTGTCAGCAAATCGGCAGAAAAATCTATTTGCTCATCATTCAGAGCATCGATAAACGGGATTTCTAATCTTTTCATAGTTTGAATTTTTGTTGGTTAGCTGAATGCAAAAATAGTGTTTTCTTTTAATTAAATCAAATCAAATGCCTGACCAAATTTACAGTCCTTAAAATGCAGAAAATCAGCAGGAGTATATTTTGCTAAAAGTCCAGAATAAATGTTGTTTATTAGAATAATTGTGCCTAACTTTGGCAGGTTTTTTTAATTTCAAACCTCCGGTGATCCATTAATCTGAAAAATAAAGTAAAAAAAATAATTATATGATAAAAAAGAAAATAATCGTGTGTATGACCGCATTGACAATTAATTCGGGCATTTTTGCCGCAAATCCATTATTACAAACGTATAACACTCCGCATCAGACCATTCCGTTCAACGAAATAAAGCTGGAACATTTCATGCCTGCATTCGACGAGGCCATGAAACTGAATAAAGCAGAGATTGAGGCAATCGTAAACAATCCCAAAGTACCAACTTTTGAAAATACAATTGTAGCGCTTGATAAATCGGGCAGACTGCTTTCGCAGGTGTCAGCGCCGTTTTATGCGCTTCTGGGTGCCGAAACCACCGACGACCTCCAGAAACTTGCACAGGAACTTTCACCCAAAATGAGTGAACACGGCAACTACATCCGCCTGAACGAAAAGTTGTTTGCACGTATCAAAGCCGTTTATGAGCAGAAAGATAACCTCAAACTTACTCCGGAGCAAAAAACGTTGCTTGAAGAAACTTACGACGGATTTGCCAGCAACGGAGCCAACCTTTCGGACGAAGACAAGGAAAAATACCGCGAACTGACCAAAGAAATGAGTCTGCTGACACTCACCTTCTCGCAGAATGCGCTGAAAGAAACCAATAAATACGAAATGCTGATTACTGACCGCGAACTGCTGAAAGGTCTGCCTGCCGATGTGCTGGATATGCTTTCTGAAAATGCACGCAAAGCCGGAAAAGAAGGTTGGCTGATTAATCTGAAGACTACCAGCTATGCTCCGGTAATGAAATACGCCGATAACCGCGATTTGCGTCGCGAACTTTACATGGCTAACTCAACAAAATGCATGGTGGGCGGCGAATACGACAACCGCGAGAATGTCAGGAAAATAGGAAACCTCCGTATCGGGATAGCCAAACTGCTCGGAAGTAAAAACTACGCAGAGCATGTATTGAGAAAAAGAATGGCTGAAAATCCGGAGAATGTGTACGATTTGCTCAACAAACTGCTCGAAGCCTACAAACCGGTTGCGGAAAAGGAATATGCAGAAGTTCAGGAATATGCCGACCGCAATGGCGCCTATTTTAAAATTCAGCCCTGGGACTGGTCCTATTATTCCGAAAAACTAAAAGCCGAAAAGTACAACCTGAACGACGAAATGCTCAAACCTTATTTCGAACTCGAACGTGTGAAACAGGGTATATTCTGGTTGTCAAATAAGCTGTACGGACTAAATTTCAAAGAAAATCCTGAAATACAGGTCTATCATCCCGAAGTGAAAGCCTACGACGTAACCGACAGCAAGGGCCGGTTTGTAGCGGTGCTTTACACCGATTACCATCCACGCGACGGAAAACGTGCCGGAGCCTGGATGAGCAATACCAAAGATCAGTGGATGGATGGCAAAAAAGACAGCCGTCCGCATATTACCAACGTGATGAACTTCACCCGGCCAACAACTGTCAAACCTGCTTTACTCACATTCGACGAAGTTACCACCATGCTCCATGAGTTTGGCCATGCACTTCACGGTATGCTCTCAAAAACAACCTATCAGTCGCTTTCAGGTACCAGTGTCTACCGCGATTTTGTCGAACTGCCCTCGCAGATTATGGAAAACTGGGGTGTGGAGAAGGAATTTCTGGACCAGTTTGCCGTGCACTATGAAACCGGCGAAAAAATGCCTGCCGAACTGATACAAAAAATTAAAGACGCCGAAAATTTCAATATCGGTATTTTTACTTTGCGGCAGCTCAGCTTCGGTATGCTGGATATGAAATGGCATACACTCGAAAATCCATTTCAAGGCGACGTTATTTCCTTCGAAAAGGAAGCCATGGCTCCCGCACAGGTAATTCCTGTCACTGACAATACCGGTATGAGTCCCACTTTCAGTCATATATTTTCAGGAGGATACGCTGCTGGCTATTACAGCTACAAATGGGCTGAGGTACTTGACGCCGATGCATTCTCCGTTTTTCAGAAAAATGGAATTTTTGATAAGAAAACCGCAGATTCTTTCAGGACAAACATTCTCGAAAAAGGCGGCAGCGAGCATCCTATGGTGCTTTACAAACGTTTCAGGGGCGAAGAGCCGGATATTAATGCTTTACTAATACGTCACGGCATTAAATAAATAAAAACTTTGTTTTTTAAAAAACTGAAGATTTTTATAAAAAATTATTCCTGAATATTTCTCGGTTAATCAAAAAATATCCGAAGACTTAATTTATAAAATAATAATAAACAACATCATCATGAAAAAAACGTGGATTATACTGGCAATATCCGGGATGCTGATAAGCTGCGCCGGAAACGGGAAGAAATACAGCAACTTTGATGAATATCCGGTTTACAACGGAGATGATCTCGAACTAACTTATTCTCCGTCCGGCTCTAAATTCAGGGTATGGTCGCCTGCAGCTGATGCGGTAAAACTCCTGCTTTTCGATAACGGGGTAGACGGATCGGCATATGAGATGAAAGACATGAAACGCTCCAAAAACGGTACCTGGGTGGCAAGTATAAAAGGGGATCTGAAAGGTAAATACTACACATTCCAGATCAAAACAGGTGAGCAATGGCTCAACGAAACTCCCGGTATGTGGGTGAAAGCCGTAGGAGTCAACGGTAAAAGGGCGGCTGTGATTGACTTAAACGAAACCAATCCGGATGGATGGGAAAACGATAAACACGTGTTGCCCGGGAATATGACTGATGCCGTGATTTACGAGGTTCATATGCGCGATTTTTCAGTTTCGCCCAATTCCGGCATTAAAAACAAGGGAAAATTCCTTGCTTTTACTGAGAAGGGAACCAAAAATCAGGCAGGTCAGCCGACCGGTATCGATCACCTGAAAGAACTTGGAGTTACCCACGTCCATCTCTTGCCTTCTTTTGATTATGCTTCGGTTGATGAAACCAGACTTAAAGACAACAAATACAACTGGGGATATGATCCTCTGAACTTTAATGTCCCCGAAGGCGGCTATTCTACTGATCCTGCGAATCCGGTCAGCCGCATAAAGGAATTCAAGCAGATGGTTCAGTCGCTTCACAGCGAAGGAATTGGAGTAATCATGGATGTGGTGTACAATCATACTTTTGTGGGCAAAGAAAGCCATTTGAACCTGCTTGTTCCGGGTTATTTCTACAGGTTTAATTCCGACAGTACCTGGTCCAATGCTTCGGGATGCGGCAACGAAACAGCCTCTGAGCGTGCCATGATGCGAAAATTCATCGTCGAATCAGTGGTTTACTGGGCTACCGAGTATCATGTTGACGGCTTCCGGTTCGATTTGATGGGAATACACGATATTGAGACTATGAATGCAATCCGTGCGGCACTTGATAAGGTGAATCCGAAAATAATCACCTACGGCGAAGGCTGGACAGCAGCTGCATCGCCACTTGCCGAGGAAAAACGGGCTGTAAAGAAAAATGTAAGCAAGCTCAATCGAATAGCAGTCTTCAGCGACGACATACGCGATGCTCTTAAAGGAAACTGGATGAACGAATTTCCGGGTTTTGTGTCAGGACGCGACAGCCTGGAAAATGCCGTGAAATTTGGTATCACAGCATCTACGCCATATCCCGGCATTGATTATACCCGACTGGTACATTCAAGTGCACCATACACCACTCAGCCAACACAGGTTGTCAATTATGTTTCCTGTCATGACGATATGTGTCTGGTGGATAAACTGCGCAAACGCAAACCAGCCGGAGCTACCGAAACCGAAATCCAGAAATTCAACAAGCTGGCTCAGACAGTAGTGTTTACCTCGCAGGGAATACCTTTCATCTATGCCGGTGAAGAAATTTACAGAGACAAAAAAGGGGTGAACAATACCTTTGAATCGCCCGACAGCATCAATCAAATCAACTGGGACAACAAATCCACTTACAACGATATATTCCTGTATTATAAGGGGCTTATAGCGTTACGTAAAGCCCATCCGGCATTCCGCATGACTGATTTTGAGATGATGAAAAAGCATCTGAAGTTTGTAGAACTGAACGTGCCCAACGTAATAGCCTACACACTTTCCGGTAATGCCAACGGCGATACCTGGACAGATATCCTGGTAATCCTTAACGGAAACCGGAAAAATGTAAAAGTGGTAATTCCCGAAGGAGAGTGGAATGTTGTTTGTCACGACGGTAGGATATCTCCTTCAGCTCCGCTTATGAATGTGAAAAATACGGCATTTACAGTCTGTGCATCTTCTGCAAGTATCATGTATAAATAGATAAAGTTGTTTATGGAAAATAATAATGAAAAACCGGTAAATTTACCCGAAAACGCCTACCGCGAATTAAAAGAAGGTGAAGAATATAAGCCTGTAATGCCTGCTGGTTCGGCTGTTGCAGAAATTACACCCTGGTCTGTGGGTATGGGATTGCTCATGGCCGTGATATTTTCGGCTGCGGCTGCCTATTCCGGGCTCAAAATCGGACAGGTATTCGAAGCGGCAATTCCTATCTCCATTATCGCCGTGGGAGCCTCGGCAGCCTTCCGGAAAAAGGGAGCTTTGGGTCAGAATGTCATCATTCAGTCCATCGGGGCATCATCGGGTGTTATCGTGGCAGGAGCCGTTTTTACCATTCCCGGATTGTATATTCTGCAGGCTAAATATCCCGAAATCCAGGTTGATTTCTGGCAGATATTTTTTTCATCACTGTTTGGCGGCTTTTTAGGAATATTGTTTCTGATTCCTTTCAGGAAGTATTTCGTTAAAGACATGCACGGGAAACTGCCTTTCCCCGAAGCTACGGCTACTACAGAAATATTAATGACTGGCGAAAAAGGGGGAAATCAGGCCAGGCTGCTTGTCACGAGTGGTTTGATTGGTGGACTTTTCGATTTTTGTTTTTCGGCATTCCGTCTGTGGAGCGAAGAAATAAGCACCCGGATTGTTCCGGTGGGTGCCTTGCTTGCCGAAAAATTCAAAATGGTTCTGAAATTCAATGTTAGCGCTCTCATTTTTAGTTTCGGATATCTGGTAGGACTCCGGTATGCACTCATTATCACCGTTGGCTCGTTGCTCTCGTGGCTGGTGCTGATTCCTCTGGTGAATGAAATTGGTGTGCTTTCAGCCTCGCTGAGCGGCGGGGTAAATCCTTTTGCAGCCATGTCAGCCGAAGAAATCTTTGCTTCCTACGTACGTCCGATTGGTATTGGCGCCATTGCCATGGCAGGTGTAATCGGTATTATCAAATCGTCAGGTGTAATAGGAGGAGCTTTCAAACTGGCTGTTGGTGGTAAGGGAAAAGGACAAATTGAAGTTAAAACTGAAAGGACTCAACGCGATATAAAAATGACATTTGTGATGTTATTCCTGTTTCTGACACTGGTAGCGGTATTTATTTTTCTTCTTTTCGGAGTGAAAGTAACGCTCTTGCAGGCTGTCATTGCATTGATTACGATCACTGTCATTTCATTTCTTTTCACCACGGTAGCAGCTAACGCCATAGCCATTGTAGGTACCAATCCGGTATCGGGAATGACATTAATGACACTGATTCTGTCTTCGGTAATCTTGGTTTCTGTAGGCCTGAAAGGCTGGCAGGGGATGGTCAGCGGGCTGATTATCGGAGGCGTGGTTTGTACCGCTTTATCCATGGCAGGAGGATTTGTCACCGACCTGAAAATAGGTTACTGGCTTGGAACCACTCCTGCAAAGCAGGAATCTTTCAAATTTCTGGGCACACTGGTTTCTGCAGCTACGGTCGGTGCAGTTATTTATATACTCAATGAAGCCTACGGATTTGTTCCCACCCCGGAACATACCAATCCGATGGTGGCACCTCAGGCTAATGCCATGGCAGCTATTATCGAACCGCTTATGTCAGGTACAGGGGTAAGCTGGGTTTTACTGGGAGTCGGAGCCGTGATTTCAATTTTAATCAACTGGCTGGGAATATCTCCGCTTGCATTTGCCCTGGGTATGTTTATTCCACTTCCGCTCAATACCCCTCTGGTAGTTGGCGGACTTCTCAATCACTGGTTTAATAAAAGTACCGGAAATGCCAAACTGAATAATGCCCGTCATCAGCGTGGAATCCTCATTGCCTCCGGATTTATTGCCGGAGCTGCTCTGTTCGGTGTAATTGGCGCTTTGATTATATTCATTACCGGAAAAGGAGATGCGCTTGATCTCAAAGTATGGTCAGATCCGGGAGGAACCGGGGCTCAGGTTGCTGCTCTGGTGGCTTTTGTGGCTTTAATTGCATTCTTTGTTTGGGAATCGTTCAAAGCGAAAGAAGAAGACTAATTAAAGTATAGTTATCATATAAAAATCTATCAATCACAGGATTGATAGATTTTTTATTTTAATTGTATTTCATTTTTCAAAATTCTTCATTACCTTTGTATTCCTTAGATTTAAATATTCAAATCCTATGAGAAAAGTCATCACCTTACTGAGTGCTTCCTTATTTTTTTTCTCTGTAGTTTCTGCACAAACTACACCACCATTCAAATTTGGTCCTGCTCCAAACGCGCGTCAGATGAAATATCTGAAAAATCCCATGGCCGCTTTTATTCACTTTGGTATGAATACTTTTGCCGGTACAGATGGTATCGAATGGGGTAATGATGTGAAACGGCCTGCTTCCACTTTTAATCCCACCAAAGGTAAAGTTGATACCGATCAATGGGTTCGTCTGTTGAGAAAAGCCGGTTTTACCCGCGTCATCATCACACTCAAACATCACGACGGATTCTGCACCTGGCCAACCAAAGTTACCGATTACAATATTTCAAAAAGCCCTTATTTGAACGGTCAGGGTGACCTGGCTAAAGAATTGTCGGAATCCTGTGATAAATACGGGATGGATATGGGAGTCTACCTTTCGCCCTGGGATGCCTGGGAACCTTCGTACGGCGACAGCACACCCGGCGATTATAACGATTTCTATGATGCGCAGCTGCGCGAATTGCTCGGAGGTGAATACGGACGACTCAACACTGAAACCGGTAAACGTGAAATTGCTGAAATCTGGCTCGATGGTGCTACCGGTTCCGGTGTAGCTCATCAGACATACGACTTTGCCCGCTATGTAAGTACTGTCAGGGAACTACAGCCCAATTGCCTCACATGGATGACACTGGGAGCAGCACAAAACTATTCGGGACCCGAATCCGGTTTCCCGGTGGATGCATTCTGGGTTGGCAACGAAAGCGGTTACGTAAATGATCCGGTGTGGCTCAAAGTTATTCCAACCTCAAACGGTGCTTCGCAATATCAGGCCAACGGCACTTATTTCTGCATTCCCGAAGCAGATGTATCTATCCGTCCGGGATGGTTTTATCACTCATCACAGGACGGAAGCGTAAAATCGCTTGATTACCTGATTCATAATATCTATTTCCGCTCGGTCGGAATGGGTATTCCGCTACTATTGAATATCCCGCCCAACAGGGAGGGTAAATTTCATCCCAACGATTCGGTTGCTTTGATGAAACTAAATACAGCCCTTACTGAAACTTTCAAAACCAATTTGATACAACCTGCTGCAAGTGTTGCCGCATCGGCTGTAAGGGGAGAAGGATTTGAGGCCTCCAAATTACTTGACAACAATTTTGATACTTACTGGACGATGCCTGACGGGCAAAAAACCGGTACAGTAACCGTTGATCTGGGAAAAGATGTTGACCTGGATGTAATCAGGTTACAGGAATACATTCCGCTCGGACAGCGAATCAGCAGCTGGAAAGTGGAAGTAGAGGTGTACGGTAACTGGAAGGAGTTTGGCTCGGGTCAGACAATCGGATATCAGCGAATGATTAAAGGTACCGTATTACCCGTTCGTAAAATCCGCCTCAGTATTACCTCTTCACTGGCAGTGCCTGTGATCAGTTCGATAGAAGCCTACCGGTCTGATGCCTCCATTGCTTCCAAAGGGGCTTTCCCGTCAGGAATTAAAAGTACCGCTGCAGATGCTCTTCGGGCACTGGTGACCCGGAAAGTTTCCAAATTAAAGTTTGAAGTGCTTGAAATGCCTTCAGGCAGATGGCCTACGCTCGCTGAAATGAGGTTTTATAAACTTTCAGACGGTGCAAGAGTAGAAATAGACCGAACCGGGTTTACGGCTACTGCTACTTCAGAAGCCAGACAGGCAGTGAACGGAGAACCGGACTGTCCGGCAAGCAACACGCTGGATAATAATCTCTCCACAATATGGCAACCTGAATGGAAGCCCAAAGTGTCGATGCCTCAGTCGCTTACCTATGATTTTGGGAAACAGATAGAACTGACCGAAATTAGCTATCAGCAACGGCAGACATCCGAACAGGATATAGCAACAAAATACAATATCTATATTGCAGAAAATGCTGGCGATCCTTTAACCAAATCACTCGAAGGCGGAACTTTTACTGCAACATTAAAAACAGCCCAGTTTACGCCTGTCAGCTCGACTGACTGGACAGTGCTTCAGAACTACAGCAATCTGGGAATAGCTATTCAGTCGAAAACGAATACAGCTACCGCGCGCTTCGGAGTAGAAGGGGGATGGTTCAGGCTGTTAGGTGCTAAATCTCCGGATACAGGTATATTGGAAATCTGGATTGACGGTACCAAAACTGCCAAGGTCGATACATACTCTCCTCAACTTCTCAAAGATGGAGTAATTTACGAAAATAATTCGTTAAGTGCAGATAATCATGTGGTTGAGGTGAAAGCTACCGGTACTAAAAATGATAATTCGACTGATTCGAAAATTATTCTTCAAAATCTGCTGAAATTAGAAAATGGTATTAAGGCCATGTTTGAAATAGATAAAGCCTTTGGAGAATCCCGTGAAGATGCCGGAATTTATACCTTCGAAGTTCGTCGTTTCGGCAATATTAGCGAATCTGCCTCGGTTACATTTATTACAACACCCGGAACGGGTGTGCATGGAAAGACATATTCCGATAAAACCGAGACCGTTCAGTTTGCTCCCGGAGAATCATCGAAAACGGTTCATGTTACAATCCTTGAGAATTCATTGGCCGAAGGAAATAAAGATTTCTATATCGAACTGAATAATCCGACAAATAATCATATTCTGGGTTTCATTGCTCAAAGCCGTGTGCTGGTGTATGATAATGATGGCGATTCTTCCAATTCAAATCTTGAAGGATATTGCATACCCGGCGGAACACAACACAGCCAAAAAAAAGCTTACCTGGAAAGCGCTTCTACAACCGGAGCAAAAAAAAACTTTGCTTATAGTGCAACATCATTACCGTCAACTGTTTATATTAAGTATCTGGAAGATGTAATTGAAGCAGAAAGAGGCACTGCTTTTACTCTCAAACTGAAAGCGTTTAGTGCCGGCGAAAGATCTGCTTCTGTCGTTTACCAGGATTTTCGTTACAATAAAGCATATATTTACGCGGACTGGAATGCCGATTTGACTTTTACCACTGATGAAAAAATTGCTGAATTTGGTCAGCAACCACCATCGAATAATATTTTGGGTAATTTCGACACGGTAATGGACATCACACAGCCTGTTACCGTTCCCCAATCGGCAATTTTACAAAGCATTCCTTTAAGGGTTCTGTATCATAATGCGTGGTATACCCTGCCAAACGGTGCTTGCACAAACGTTACCGAAGGAATGGTATATGATTTCAAACTGAACGTGGTGATGACATCGGATGTAAAACATCAGAAAGAAAATCTGTACAAAATTCACTATTCTCCGGCATCTGAAAGAATTGTGTGTTCAGGCGATTTTATTGAAAATACCCGGTTTGAACTGATCAGCTCAAGTGGCCTTTTATTGAAATCACTCACTTTTTCTCCCGTTCTGAATGAAGTGGCAATACCGGTAAACAACCTGCCCAAAGGATGTTACCTGGTAGTTATCAGAAATTCCAGCACATCAGAAATTCAAAAAGTTCTGATCTGATAATAAAACAGCCTGCGTATTAAAAGTGTCCTTTTCAGGCACTTTTTTTTGTCCGGTCCAGAATGAAGTCCCTTCTTCCGAAACTTAATTTCAAATTCCTTTCACTTCCAGGATTAATTTGCTATTTTTGTAAATTTAGTTTTAGAAAACCATTCTTTTCGCATGAAGATTATTATTGTAGGTACCGCTTATCCGTATCGCGGAGGTTTGGCTGCATTCAACGAGCGCCTGGCGCATGAATTTGTCAGACAGGGCAATGAAGTAGAAATTTATACCTTTACATTGCAATACCCCTCTTTTCTTTTTCCGGGGAAAACGCAGTTTTCGGATGACGAAGCGCCGGCAGACTTGAAAATTACCCGCCGTATCAACAGTGTAAATCCACTGAACTGGATCAGCGTGGGTAAAGAAATTAAGGCCAGCAACCCTGATAAAATCATTTTCTGCTACTGGATGGCTTTTATGGCGCCCTGTTTCGGAACTATTGCCCGCTTTGCAAAAACGGAGAAAACAAAAATCATTTCGCTGGTTCACAATATGATACCCCACGAACCTTCTTTGCTGGATAAGTTGTTTCCCAAATATTTCGTGAAAGCGATGGACGGTTTTGTGGCCATGACAAACTCGGTGGTGAATGACATCAATAAATTCGACAGTAAGAAAAAACCGAAACTGGTATCGCCTCATCCGGTTTACGACCATTACGGGGCAATTCTTCCGCGTTCCGAAGCTATGGATGCGCTCAATCTGGATCCTGATTTCCGGTATATTTTATTTTTCGGATTTATACGCCGTTACAAAGGACTTGACTTGCTCATGCAAGCCTTTGCTGATGTGCGGTTGCGGCAGTTTCCCGTCAAACTGCTCGTAGCAGGCGAATTTTATGAGCCAAAGGAACCCTGCTTCGAAATGATAAAAAAATATGCACTGGATGATCTGGTGGTTCTTCATACTGATTTTATTCCTGAAAAGGAAGTGGCATATTACTTCAATGCAGCCGACCTGATAGCCCAGCCTTACCGCTCGGCAACTCAAAGCGGTGTGTCGCAGATTGCCTACCATTTCGAAAAACCCATGCTGGTAACCAATGTCGGTGGACTGGCCGATATTGTTCCTGATGGTAAGGTAGGTTATGTGGTAGAGCCTGAAGTAAATAAAATTGCGGATGCGCTGGTTGACTTTTTTGAAAATAACCGTTCGGATGATTTTATTAAATATGTAAAGGAAGAAAAGAAAAAGTACGACTGGAGAATGATGGTGCAAACGGTAAATACAATTTAAGGCCATGACAAAACAGAATGCCATAAAACTTTTTGAAGAAAAGAAAGTCAGAACCGTTTGGGACGATGAAACCGAAGAATGGTATTTCTCGGTGGTGGATGTTATCGAG
>CAZWLJ010000012.1:37808-59843 GCA_964634605.1 uncultured Paludibacter sp. | reverse complement strand
ACAAATTTAAGTTTTTTGCCCTTAACTGTCAGATTAAATCGAAACTAATTCAAATAATGCCGGACAGAACCTGCTGCCTGCGGTAAGGCTCTTTGTCATATCAATAAAAAAAACTATATTTGTAATTCGTTTCTAACCTCCTGAAAAGTAACTGCAAATGGATTCATACGTTGTTTCGGCTCTTAAGTACCGCCCTTCCACCTTTCGCTCGGTTGTGGGGCAGGATGCACTGACCACCACCCTGAAGAACGCGATTAAAAGCAAAAAACTGGCTCACGCCTATCTTTTCTGCGGTCCGCGTGGTGTCGGAAAAACCACCTGCGCGCGTATTTTTGCCAAAACAATCAACTGCGAACAGCTTACCGATGAGTTTGAAGCCTGCAACCAGTGCGAATCCTGTAAGACATTCAATGATCAGCGCTCGTACAACATACACGAACTGGATGCAGCATCCAACAACGGGGTGGACGATATCCGTTCGCTCACCGACCAGGTACGTATTCCGCCTCAAACAGGCAAATACAGCGTGTATATCATCGACGAGGTACATATGCTCTCGCAGGGTGCTTTCAATGCATTTCTGAAAACACTCGAGGAGCCACCATCGCATGCTATTTTCATCCTGGCAACCACCGAAAAGCATAAAATCATCCCGACGATTCTCTCACGCTGCCAGATCTACGACTTCAACCGCATATCGATAACAGATACAGTAAACCATCTGAAATACATTGCTGAAAAGGAAGGAGTAAGCATGGAGGAAAGCGCGCTGAATATCATCGCGCAAAAAAGCGACGGTGGTTTGCGCGATGCCCTTTCCATCTTCGATCAGCTTGTCAGCTTCTCCGGAAACCACATCACGTACCACGATGTAATCGAAAACCTCAACGTGCTTGATTACGAATACTATTTCAGGCTTACCGGTTCGTTTCTGGAAGGAAACGTGAATGAAGCCCTGCTGATATTCAACGAAGTGCTCAACAAAGGTTTTGATGCGCATCATTTCATATCCGGATTAAGCTCGCACCTGCGCGATGTACTTGTGTGCAAAGACCCGGTCACCATCCAGCTGCTCGAAGTGGGTTCTGATATTGCCGAACGCTACAAACAGCAGGCAGCAGCCTGTTCGGCCGAATTCATCTATTCTGCTTTGAAAATCAGCAACGACTGCGACCTCAATTACCGGATAAGCAAAAACAAACGCTTACTCATAGAACTTACCCTGATAAGGATCTGTCAGCTCACGGGTGATAAAAAAAAAACACTGAATGAGAATGTTCAGATTCCGCTGCAGAAAGTAGCCCCTGCAACCGCTTCCACTCAAAACCCGGTTCAGAACACGGTCTCAGCACCTGCTGCCCCATTTTCTGCTCCGGTTACTGAAAGTCCGGCTGAAAAAAAAACAGAATCAGCTGTCCGTGCAGAAATAAATAAGGAATCCGGCGAAAAACAGGCACCGGTCGAAAAGAAAACAGCACCCTCCCCGGGCAACGATATAAAATTCATTCGTCCGGTAAGTATCTCTATTTCCACTCCGAAGCAGGAAACTGCCAACACTTCACCGGTACCGGCAGAGTCACCCGCCGGGGAAACAAAAGCCAGTTCGTTTACGGAGAGCGAGCTCACAGCCAAATGGAAAGAATTCATAACCGGGCACAATGAAGATCCGGGCACGAAAGCATTTCTGGAGACTCATTTTCCCGAAAAAGTGGATGAAAATACCATTAAGATAATGGTCGACAACAAATTTCAGGAAAAAGAACTCACACAAATGGCTGTACAGCATTTTCTCCGCAGGGAACTGAACAACAGCCACATCAGTCTGGTAACAGAGCTGGCGCCCGAGTCTGAGTTTAAAAAACACCAGTCGCCAAAAGATATTTACAACCGGATGGCTAACGATTTCCCGTTGCTCGAAAAACTGCGTAAAAACCTGGAAATGGAAATCGACTGAAACAGCACCAGTTGCTTCAAATCCTCATTACTCTTAAAAAACGGCTAATAATTGTCCTTTGTCACAATTATTCGTAACTTTGCGCCCTGAAAAAAATGATTTCCATTACTTAAAAAAATCATTCAGAATGGTTGCATTTGTTGGTGCAGGGAAAGTTGCTGTCGCTCTGGGGCTTTATTTCAAAACCAGGGGAATAGAGATGACGGGATATTACAGCCGTAACCACGACCATGCCGGGGAAGCCGCCCGCATTACCGGTACCCGCGCATTCACCAGCCTTGAGCAACTTACAGAGTCGGGACAGATGATATGGATTACCACAACCGACGATGCAATTGAAGAAGTGGCATGTCAGATTGCCCGCCTGGACATAAAACCCAATAAGCACAAAATGTTTCTGCATGCAAGCGGAGTACATTCAGCCAGTATTCTGCATTCACTCAAAGAAAAAGGGTTTACCGTATGCAGTGCACACCCGTTGCTTTCATTCAGCACAGATATTCCCTCCACAGAACAACTCCGCAACACCTGGTTTAGTATCGAAACTGACGAGGGAGAACAAAATGAACTGGTTGATTTTTTTAAACAAACAGGCAATCCGGTTTTAAGAATCGACAACAGACAAAAAACATTGTATCACACAGCATGCTGCATACTTTCCAACTACCTGGTAACATTGGCGGATCTATCATTCGGGGTATTTGAAAAAGCAGGCATCGAAAAAGAGGCAATCAGAGAAGCCACCGTTCCGCTTATGCTGAGCGTACTGGAAAACATTAAAAATTACGACGGGAAAAATGCGCTTACCGGACCTTTGAAACGGGGGGATAAAAACACAATTAAGCTTCATCTGGAAAGCCTGCAAAAAAACAGCCCGGAATTTGTGGAAATATACAAAGTACTGGGAAGGCAAACAATGAAAATGCTGGACGACTACAGGCTCAGCGAAATATTAAAATAACAAATCATGGATAAAAAATTCAGTGTTAAGTCATTTCAACAGGCGAAAGATGAGAACCGTAAAATAACCATGCTCACGGCCTACGACTATTCCATGGCAAAAGTCCTGGATGCTGCCGGGATTGATTCCATCCTCGTAGGCGATTCACTTGGAATGGTATTCCAGGGAAACGACACGACACTACCTGTCACCATTGAAGACATCATTTATCACACAAAAGCTGTTGTAAGAGGGGTAAGCAGGGCTTTGATCGTTGCCGACATGCCGTTTCTATCCTACCATATCTCCAAAGAAGAAGCGATCAGAAATGCAGGCCGAATCATCAAGGAGGGAGGTGCAGAAGCAGTAAAAATTGAAGGTGGCGCGTACTTTGCCGAAACAATAGCAGCCATCGTCAGTTCGCAAATTCCAGTCATGGGACATATCGGACTCACTCCCCAGTCTGTAAATGTTTTTGGAGGCTTTAAAGTTCAGGGGAAGAATGCCGAAAGTGCACTTCAAATCCTGAATGATGCCAAAACTCTTGAAAAAGCCGGAGTTTTTGCCATCACACTCGAAGGCGTACCCGAACTGCTGGCGAAAGAAATCAGCGAGACCGTCAGAATACCGGTTATCGGCATAGGAGCAGGCAGGTATTGCGACGGACAGGTACTGGTCATAAACGATATGCTTGGCATGTTCAGCGACTTTGTCCCGAAATTTGTAAAACAATTTGCACGGTTGAACGTGAATATAAATCAGGCTGTGAGTGATTACATCCACGAAGTGCAAAACGGTGAATTCCCGGCTGCCGAACACACGTACATATCTGACAATGAGAATATTGATAAACTTTATTAAATAAAAATGATCATAGAAACCATTCAGGAGTTAAAAAACTACCTGGCAAAACAGCGGCAGGAAAACAAAACCGTTGGACTGGTTCCCACGATGGGTTTTCTCCACGATGGCCATCTCTCGTTAATCCGGAAAGCCCGCTGCGAAAACGATGTGGTGGTAGTGAGCGACTTTGTGAATCCGACCCAGTTCGGACCTAACGAAGACTTCGAATCGTACCCCCGCGACATTGAAGGCGACACCAAACTTGCCGTGTCGGCAGGTGCCGATGTTGTGTTCTTCCCTTCGGTAAAGGAAATGTATCCTCAGGGAAGCTCCTCGTTTGTGGAAGTTACCGGCAATGTGACGAAAGTGCTTTGCGGAGCCTCAAGACCCACTCATTTCAGGGGAGTAACTACGGTGGTCAATATGCTGTTTAATATCGTAGGGCCGGACAAAGCTTACTTTGGCCAAAAAGATGCACAGCAGGTAGCCGTACTGATGAAAATGGTTAACGACCTGCATATGAACACCGTGATTGTTGTTTGTCCCATTGTTCGCGAAGACGACGGGCTTGCGATGAGTTCACGAAATACCTATCTTTCCGCCGAAGAAAGAAAGCAGGCAGTGATACTGAACATAGCGCTGAAAAGCGGCTACGATTCTTTTTCGAAGGGTGAGAGGGATACGGATAAACTCGCAGAAATAATCGCCGGAAAAATCCTTGAAATGCCACTGGCCGTGATTGACTACGTAGATGTCCGTGCATATCCCTCACTGGAAAGCATCCGCACTATCGAAAATAAAGCAATTGCAGCCGTAGCCGTGAAATTCGGCAAAACACGATTAATTGATAACGTAATTTTTACTGATTAGCTGAATCTCTGATTCAGAAATTCAGTTTATCGAAATAAAACTTTGGATTATTGGTTAATCATATAAATTGTAAATTATAAATTGTAAATTAGAGAAATATGTTACTAACGATGTTAAAAGCCAAACTGCACAGGGCTACAGTTACCGAGGCAAATTTGAACTACACCGGAAGCATTACGATCGATAAACACCTGATGGAGATGTCGGGAATTTTACTTCATGAGAAAGTGCAGATTGTCAATATCAACAACGGTGCACGGTTTGAAACCTACGTGATAGAAGGAGAAAGAGACAGCGGAATCATTTGCCTCAACGGGGCTGCTGCACGTCTGGTACAGCCTGGCGACAAGGTGATAGTGATGGCATACGTGCAGATGACACCTGAAGAAACATCCGGTTACGAGCCGAAAGTTTTTTTACTGAGCGACGACAATAAAATCCAGCAAAAACTCTGACCATGCTTCACATCGCGATCACGGCAGGAGGAACTTCGGAAAACATCGACGGGATCCGTAAAATCACCAACGTCAGCACGGGGTCGCTCGGATGGCATTGCCTGGAAGCTGTGCTGGAGTATTTTGAAAATTCCGGTTCCGTGGATTTCAGCGTGCACTACCTGCACACCGGAAACGCGGTACTGAAGCCGCTTACGGAAAGCCGGAAGCGGCACGTCGAATTTATTCCTGTGACTGATGCCGAAAGCGTGTACCAGGCCGTGGATAAACTGACGAAAGCGATTCCGGTTGATTATTTTATCCATTCGATGGCAATTTCCGATTTTACGTTCAGCTATGCTGTAAATATCTTCAGGCTTGCGGAGGAAATTGAAGCGCTGCAATGCGAAAAAGGATTTTGTGATGACCAGGTACGCTTCCTGCTCGAAAATCCTCAAACCCGATATTCCGGTAATGAAAAAATCTCTTCGGATGACGATATTATAATGGGATTGAAACGGACGAAAAAAGTAATCCCGCTGATAAAACAAAACAACCCGGACACTTTTCTTGTGGGATTCAAACTGCTGCGGGATGTGGAGGAAAGCGAACTGGTAAATGTAGCCTCTCGGATGGCTGAAAAAAACCACTGTGATCTTGTTTTTGCCAATCAGCTGGAAAATATCGGCGAAACCAGCCACAAAGGAATCCTGATAAAAAACGGTGAGATTACTGACCGGTTGGCAGGGAAAAAAGAAATAGCCAGTTCGATTGTCAGAAATATGCTGAGAGTCAGCCCGGATAAAACCGGTACGGAAAACTAATTATTCACTTCAAACGATTCAGATAATTATGAAAACGGTTCTTATTGGCGTGACGGGCGGCATTGCCTGCTACAAAACCATCGAAATTGTAAATCAGCTCCGGAAAGACGGATACAACGTGGAAGTAATTATGACCCGCTCGGCACAGGAATTCGTCACTCCGCTTACATTCCAGACCATGTCGGGCAACCAGGTAATTACCGGGATGTTTGATCCGGTACATAAATGGGATACAAAACACATTGAACTGGCCAAAAAAGCCGATTTGTTTGTGATAGTACCAGCCACAGCCAATGTTATCGGCAAAATAGCCAACGGCATTGCCGACGATATGCTCACCACGGTAGCCATGGCTGTAAAATGCCCGATACTTATTTTCCCGGCGATGAACACGGCCATGTACGAAAACAGGATTTTACAAAATAATATTCACAGGCTCAGGGAATACGGATACGAGGTTTTCGGCACAGATACCGGTGAACTGGCCTGCAGGGATACCGGAGAAGGGAAACTGCTGCCCTGGCAGGATATTGTTAAATATATCAGGGAGAGACTTTAGCCTATCCGGGGATATGATAGCTGTAATAAAAAAATCCACCTTGCGGTGGATTTTTTTTATCGTATGATCAGACCGGGATTAATGAATCAGCATGGCATCGCCGTACACTCCAAACTGATATTTTTCCTTTACAGCCACATCGTATGCATGCATCACGTAATCGTAATCGCCAAATGCGGCTGCCAGCATAAGCAGTGTGGAGTAAGGCAGATGAAAATTGGTTACCATGGCACTTGCAACAGTAAAATCATAAGGCGGAAAAATGAATTTATTCGTCCATCCGCTGAATGGCTTGATTTTTCCTTCAGTGCCTACTACCGATTCAAGCGACCGCATTACAGTTACTCCCACGGCACAAATCTTACGGGCTTCATCGCGGGCTTTGTTTACGACCTCGGCTGTTTCGGGTGTAATCTCCATCTGCTCGGAGTCCATTTTATGTTTTGTAAGATCTTCCACATCAATTTCACGGAAGTTGCCCAGGCTCATGTGCGAGGTCAGAAAAGTCACATCAATGCCCTTAATTTCCATGCGCTTCAGCAGCTCACGGCTGAAATGCAAACCGGCAGCCGGCGCGGCTACCGCCCCGATATTTTTGGCAAAGATAGTCTGGAAATTTTCCTCATCTTCGGGTTCTACGGGGCGTGTAATGTTCTTGGGAAGAGGAGTTTCGCCCAATTTGTAAAGTTCGGTTTTGAATGATTCATGATCGCCGTCGTACAGGAACCGTAACGTCCGACCGCGCGAAGTGGTGTTGTCAATCACCTCGGCCACAATGGTGTCGTCATCTCCGAAATAGAGTTTGTTTCCAATGCGGATCTTTCGGGCTGGCTCCACCAGAACATCCCAGAGCCGCCCCTCGCGGTTCAGTTCGCGCAGCAGAAAAACTTCGATTTGCGCGCCTGTTTTTTCCTTATTTCCATAAAGACGTGCCGGAAAAACCTTTGTATCATTGAACACGAACAAGTCGTTTTCATCGAAATAATCGAGAATATCCTTGAATGTCCTATGTTCGATTTCTCCTGTTTTTTTGTTCAATACCATCAGACGCGATTCATCCCTGAACTTGGCCGGATATTGCGCAATCAACTCGTCAGGCAACTTGAATTTGAATTGTGATAATTTCATATTTCTGAATATTTCTATGTATTTTATTTTTTACCCTTTTCACAGAGTCACTCTTTTATATAATTGTATGTCAGATATCTTCAGCCCTGCTGTCCGTCAAATCATTTGTCGGGTTGCTGCCTTTACCGGTGATATGATTCAGAAAATCATCTATCTGCCAGCAATTTTCCAGGCGCACATCCCCAATTCGGGTACGCTGAAGCGCGGTCAGATGAGCACCGCTCTGCAGTGCCAGGCCAATATCTCTGGCAAGCGCCCGCAGGTAAGTACCTTTGCTGCATACTACCCGGATTTTCAGTACAGGTAACGAAAAATCAAGAACCTCTATTTCATCTATAACCAATAACTTGGGTTTAAGTTCTATCTCATGTCCTTCACGTGCATATTTGTAGGCTCTCTTGCCGTCCACTTTCACAGCAGAATACACCGGCGGAACCTGCCAGATCTCCCCTTTGAATGCAGGAAGAACACTATCAATGAGTTCACGTGTAATATGTTCAGTCGGATACCGCTCATTCACAGGATGCTCAAGGTCGAACGAGGGTGTTGTAGCTCCGAGTTCGAGTGTGGCGATATATTCCTTAGTCTGATACTGAAACTCTTCTATCCGTTTCGTGGCTTTCCCGGTGCAAATAATCATCACTCCCGTTGCCAGCGGATCCAGTGTGCCGGCATGACCTGTTTTCAGCTTCTTAACTTTCAATGTACGTGTAAGATGCCACCGGATTTTATTCACCACATCAAACGATGACCATTCCAGCGGTTTGTCAACGTATATAATTTCTCCTTCTTTAAAATCCACCTCTAAACCACTTCTAAATTAAAACCTAAAACAAGCAACAAAATGATAGCCAGTCCGGCAACAATCCGGTAATATCCGAAGGCTTTGAAACCATATTTTGTCAGAAAATTGATAAAAAACCGGATAGCCAGCATAGCCACCACGAATGCCACCACGTTTCCGGCAATCAAAATATTAACATTCTCGGCCAGCATATTGCGGGTTGTGTCTTCCATCAACAATTTCATGAACTTATAACCCGAAGCTGCCGCCATTGTAGGTACAGCCAGAAAGAATGAAAACTCGGCTGCCGTCTTACGGCTGAAACCCTGCGCCATACCTCCCACGATCGTTGCCATGGAGCGCGAAACTCCCGGAATCATTGCCACACACTGTGCCAGACCTATCTTCAGAGCATGTTTGTAACCCATGCGGGGTTCGGTTTCCTGCGGATGCGTAAACCACTTATCAACAAAAAGCATGAATACACCACCAATCACCAGCATCACAGCCACTACCCACACATTTTCGAGCAGGCTGTCGATAAAGTCACCTGCCAGAAATCCGATGACAGCAGCAGGTATAAATGCAGCAAACAGCTTCAGATAGAAATCCACCGACTGGAAAAAACGTTTCCAGTACAGCACCAGCACCGAAATAATAGCACCAAACTGAATAATGACAGTAAATGCTTTGACAAATTCATCACTCTTTACCCCCAGAAATCCCTGAGCCAGTATCATGTGACCGGTAGATGAAACCGGCAGAAACTCAGTCAACCCCTCAACAATGGCAATAATAACCGCTTCAAAAACACTCATTTCTGAACTTTCTTTCCCGGTTTGTAAAGGATTGCAACCACCATAAAGACAAAACCGGCTAATGAAATCATAGGCCCGGCCACAATACGTCTTGTACTGTAAATGTCTGCATTAAACTCCGCGCCGGAGGGTTCGCCTCCCATAAGGATAAAGCCCAGCACAATAACAAGTAATGCTGCTGCTATCAGGATGTAATTGATGCGCGAAAGTCCGAATTTTTTCTCTTCCATATTTTGTTTTTTAATTTTTCTGAAAATGAATCTATAAAATAATGCCATTGAATACCGCATTCAGCCGTTCTGAGACCTGAAGATCAGACATAAAACATATCGTCGGTAGTCATCCGGAGATAACGGCCTACGGCAAAGTACGATGAGATGGCCGTCAGCACAACCCCGGCAACAACGACAACGGCTGAAACAATCCAGGCTGTTTCCTGCTTGATAAGCTGGGTATCAAGCCCGAAATTTAACTTCAGATAATATACCATAGCCGCAAGGAATATCAGCGCAATAAGCGACGCCACAATCCCGTTGATAACACTTTGTTTGATGTAGGGTTTGCGGATGAACCAGCTTTTGGCGCCAACCAGCCTCATGGTGTTGATCAGGAAACGGTTGGAGTAAATACGCAGCCGTACGGTGTTGTTTATCAGGGCAAAAGAAATCAACAGCAGCACGGCAACAATCCCGATAAGGATTAAACTGATCTTCCGGATATTCTCATTCACCTCGGCAATCACATCTTTCTGGTAACTTACTTCTTCGATGTTCTTCCCAAACCGTTTCAGTTTCGATTCGATGACCGGAACACTGTCGTTGTTGGCATACCGGGCATTGAGTTTTACTTCAAACATTGAAAAAAGCGGATTATAGCCCAGAAAAGCTTCCGGATCTTCGCCCAGATATTCTATGTGTTCCTTCAGCGCCTGTTCTTTGGAAATATATTCAACCGATTTGACAAATTCCGATTTCGAAAGGTATTTCTCTATGGCTTTTGTCTGCGATTCGGTAATTTCCTCATTCAGCACAACAGAAAGATTGAGGTTTTCTTTGACATAATTGGTCATATCCCGGGTCAGAAAGAGCGATAAAGCCAGCAATCCGATTAAAAAAAGCACCAATGACATACTGAAAGTTGCCGTCACACCGGCATTACGGACACGATATTTTTTTCTTTTAATTTTTTTCTTTGACATGAGTATTTTTTTTGTCGGCATACATTATTTTTCATCATTCATCTCGCCGGCTGCATATTTCCTTTTTCTGAAATACAGAACCAGCAAGGCAGCAACAGCAATTATGAGCAGTACGGATGAAATCATGGCAATCAGATTACCGGTGGAATACGATTTGGGTGCAAAGCGGAATTCCACGTCGTAATTTCCGGCCTTCAGCGGCATGGCACGCAGGAGGTAATTTACCCTTGTATAAGGTACTTCCTTTCCGTTAATTGTTGCTTTCCAGCCTTTATCGTAGTAAATTTCTGAGAATACCGCCACCTGATCCGTCCGGGTATCGACACTATAAACCAGATGATTGGGAGCATACGATTTGAGTGTTATGCTTGCCGTGGTGTCCGGTGTTATCGTTCCGGGCAGAGCCGGAGCAAGTGACTGATCGATGACGAGTTCGTGCTTGGTATCTATTTCTCCCACAAGTTTCATTTCTTCGTTCGCATCCTTTGCTACCCGTATGGTATTCACAAACCAGGCATTCCCGTTGTGGTATGGATTGACCAGGGGAGGCGACTGTTTATTGAAAATCACATATTTCAGATTGAGCATATTCATCACACCCAGCGAGTCGAGCACCGGAGTAATGGCTTCGGCCGAAGTTGCAGTACTGAATGCGCCGAACAGGCGGCCCATTTCACCGGTAAGCTGCAGATTGATCAGTTCCTGATAACGGCGAAGTTTTGCCGCATGATAACCTCCGATATTCTTGTGAAAATACGAAGGCGTGGCATCGTTGAAGATATCCACAGTGGCATCGAGCACACGGAACTGTGATTTGTCCTGCAAAATTGCTTCATCGGCAGGAGTAGCCTGAACCAGCTGTTCCGGACGTTTTGCACCGAAATTATCATCGTTCAGATAGCGTTTTGCTACCGGTAAAAGGTCGATAAGGATAAAAAATCCGAGCAGAGCAATCGATACGTTCTTTTTCAGGAATCCCTTCACGAATGCCCACAACACAAAAGCGCCGAGTATGACAAACACCAGCGAGCGAAACGCATCCGACCGGAGCAGCGACTGGCGGTCGAGTGGCAGCGTATCTTTCAGAAACGAATAATCACCCTGAAGCTGAGCATCCTGAGGCGAAACAAAACTTCCGGCAACGGAGGGTATCAGCACAAAGACAAGACAGATTACACCCGTAATCAGAGCGCTCAGCGTGATTGATTTTGCCAGTTTCTCTTTCGGGATATTTCCTTCATACACTTCTTTCACTGCCAGAAACGCGAGCAGGGCAATTCCAAATCCGGCTGCAACCAGCGTCATCGAAACGGCTCTGAACTTGTTGTACATGGGTATATTATCGATAAAGAAATCGGACAGCGGCATGAAATTTTTGCCCCACGACAACATCACCGTGAGTGCTATCAGAGCCAGCAGCCACCATTTCATCCTTCTGTCCACTACAAAAATACTCAGCACGAAAAGGAATATGACGATTGCACCCAGATAAACCGGTCCGGAAGTGCCCGGTTGTGTTCCCCAGTAGAGAGGCATCTGACTTACAATTTGTTTCACCTGACCACCCGGCACCCCGAGGTTTTTCAGATGCTGAGCCGTTTCGCTTTTCTCACTTAACGACCCCACACTCGCTCCCCCCTTGAAATCGGGAATAAGAAGTGTCATCGTTTCGCCCACGCCGTAGCTCCACTGCGTGATGTAGTCTTTATTAAGCCCGTGCTGCGAATTTTGCGTATCGGCTGTAAGCCCGTTGGATTTGCCGCGCATGGTATACTGACTGTACTCGTAGGTAGTGAGCAGCGAAGTGGCGTTCATCCCCACAGCAATCAGTGCGGCAGCAATCAACACACCCGCCGATTTGAAGAAACCGGCAAGCTGCTTTTCGCGGATACTGAAAATAAACTCCGAAACGGCAAAAAACAGCAGAATAATAATTGTGTAATACAGAATCTGCAGGTGGTTGGCGCGAATGGCCAGACTCAGGAAAAACGCGGTGAGCACCGCGCCCAATAAGCGCTTCTGCCTGAAAGCCAGGTATACAGCCCCGATAAGCGGTGCCACGTAGGCTATGGTGATGGCTTTTGAATTATGACCGGCAGCAATAATGATAAAATTATAGGAGGCAAATGTAAAACCGATGGCTCCCACGATGGCCTGCCAGGGCTTCAACCCGAAAGAAAGCAGCAGGATGTAGAAACATATCAGGTAGAGGAACACGTTGGAAACGGGACGCGGAAAACTCATAAGCACCCGTTCGACGTACTGGAGCACGTTGTTGGGCTGTTTCATCGAAATCTGGTAGTTGGGCATCCCTCCGAACATCGAATTCGTCCAGAGAGTCACATCATCGTGGGTTTCGTTGTACCGGATAGTTTCCTGGGCCATGCTGCGCCAGCTGTCAGTATCGTGAGCTATCAGCTCCCGGCCTTCGATAACGGGTAAGAAACTGGCAAATGCAATAACAATAAATAACAATAATGCAGCAAGATGCGGAGTGTATGTGTTCAGTTTTGTCTTAGCAGGAATCATTCGTCAGTTTTAATAAGGTAGTTTTTGGGAAAAATCATACAAAAGTACTACATTATTACCGGTTTTGTTCAGATTAAAGACGTAAATTTTAATTAATTAATAGAAAAAATTCACTAAATAAAACAGGATCCGGACGTTCGCAGACAATCCGGCTGAAAAAATGTTACGTATCAATTTTATTCTTCATGAATTCCGATTGAAGAAAACAAACTATCTTTGCATCCTGAAACCACAATAATAATATAAACATGCCACTACCTGCCTGTCCTGTCTGCCGGGGAAACAAATTCAGCACCGTTCTTCGTTGCAGGGATTATTTTGTAAGCAGCGAAACGTTTGAGGTCATCGAGTGTTCGCAATGCAAAATGAGAATGACAAAAGATTTTCCGGATGATAAATCAATCGGGAGATACTACGAAACCACCGGCTATATTTCACACAGCGACACGAAAAAAGGAATTGTCAATACTCTTTACCATCAGGTCAGGAAACGGATGCTCCGTAAAAAAGCTGTCTGGATTGAAGAAAATTCGGGATTAAAAACAGGGAAATTACTGGATGTCGGGACAGGAACAGGCTACTTTGCGGGCATGATGAAGGAGCGAGGCTGGGATGTTTCGGTCATTGAAAAGAACGATGCGGCGCGTGGCTTTGCCGAAAAGAATTTTCAGCTTTCTGCCTACCCTACCACCGATGATTTAATCGAAAAAAAAGCGCCGGAATTCACCGGAAAAATCGATATAATCACCCTGTGGCATGTTCTCGAGCACATCGAGCAACTCAATGAGTCACTCAGCCAGTTTTTCACCCTGCTCAAACCGGGTGGTACACTGACCATTGCCGTGCCCAATTGCGACTCGTACGATGCACGTAAATACAAAAATGTGTGGGCTGCTTACGATGTACCGCGCCACCTGTGGCATTTCCGAAAAGAACAGATGGAAATACTGGCCGGAAAACACGGCTTTCATATTTCCGGAATTAAAAAAATGCCTTTCGACGCATTCTATATTTCCATGATGAGCGAAAAATATGCCGGTCATTCTTTCCCTTTCATCCGGGGAATGGTAAGCGGAATTACCGGATTTATCTCATCCATACGGGATAATACACGGAGCAGCTCGCTGGTGTATTTTTTAACAAAAAAATAATCTGATTTTAAATTCTTTTTTCTAATAAGCAAAACAGCGGTCCGGGGACCGCTGTTTTGCTTATTATTTCGCCCTGTTTTTCAGGTCTTCCACCCGAAGTGTCATCATGCGTCCGGCGCGCTTACTACCCTTGTAGGTCGTAATTTTCATCAGACCAGCATCACGCGGTATGAGCAGGGGTTTGGTATATTTCGGATAGAAATGATCCGGTTCGGAGTTATCAAAACTGGTGTAGATATCCAGCCCTTCTATTTCGGGCGTAAGTTCCACGGAGAATTTTTCACCCTGTTTCTTCACCCGGATTATCGGATCGTACATGGCCGGTGAATACTTAGTACGGGCATAGTCAAAGCGGACGAAATGATTTTCGGTTTTCCGGATGAAGTTGTTGTAGTCCTTTTTACTTTCGGGCGACCACAGAGATTCAGCAATGGCAAGCCCGCGGGGCCAGGTCATGTATTCGGCCTGCCGCATGTTGTAAATCTGCTCGGTCCAGAGGTTACCCTGTCCGCCCAGGATGTACTTCGGATCAGCTCCTTCGGGTACGGGGTTGAATTTGTACGTCTGGCTGAGCCTCAGCGAGTTGTACACGCGTGGTTCGGTACTCACGTCGCCCTGCATCAAATCGATGTAAACAAAATTTGAGGGACTCATCACAACCGGATGTCCTGATTTCGATGCTTCGATGCCATGGCTGATTCCCCGCCAGCTCATCAGTCCGGTGGTGGGTGTGATGCCGCCTTCCAGTATTTCGTCCCATCCCATCATCTTTTTACCTTTTGAAAGAATGATTTTCTCCACTCTTTTACCGAAATAGGACTGAACTTCGGCCAGATTCTTAAGCCCCTCGCGTTCCATAAGCTGTTTTACGTCCGGACTTTTTTCCCAGAAGGTATAGGGAGCTTCGTCGCCACCGGTATGGATGTATTCGAAGGGGAATAATGCAGCCACCTCGGTGAGCACTTTATCCATGAAATCATATACATTTTCGCTGGCAGGGCAAAGGGTGTTTTCCATGATTGCTGCAGGTCTGCCACCGGTATTCCAGTCTAAAAACGGGGCACCGTCCCTGACGTGTTTATCGTCGGTTGCGGGGAAGCAGGATAGTTCAGGATAGGCTGCCAGCGCCGCGGAACTGTGGCCGGGCACATCTATTTCGGGCATAATCTGCACGTGACGTTCTTTGGCGTATGCAATCACGTCTTTAATCTGTTCCTGGGTATAGAATCCGCCGTAATTCTTCGGTTCGCCGGGTTTGGAAGGTGAAAAACTGCCGAACCATCCGGTTTTTTCAGTACGCCAGGCACCCACTGATGTAAGTTTCGGGAGCGATTTTATTTCAATTCGCCAGCCTTCATCGTCGGTCAGGTGCCAGTGCAGCATGTTGAATTTGTAGCGCACCATCTTGTCGATATACTGTTTTACTTCAGCTACCGTAAAGAAATGGCGTGACACATCGAGCATCAGTCCCCGCCAGCCAACGCGCGGATAGTCGGTGATTTCGACCACGGGAATTTTCCATTCCGTGTTTTCCGCCTTATCCGCACTTTCAATCCGGGGCGGAAAGAGTTGAATGAGGGTTTGGACTCCGTAAAATAAGCCAGCAGGCGTATTCGCCCGGATAAAAATATTTTTGGGGGTTACTTTCAGGGTGTATCCTTCGTTACCGGTGGTAGCGTCTGCAGTTTGATTCAGCAGAAGCTGAATGGTTGCTTTGCCCGATTTTTTTACTGTCACCCGGCTATTGCATGTGTTTGTCAGTTTTTCGGACAGGAAACCTGCGGTCAGATCATTTTCTGCTCCTTCGGGACGAAGAAGCGTTACATGTTCAGGCAGCGTAAAATGTCCCTGACCGGCAACCGTGGAAACCGGCTCCGGGATAAGGTTAAGTTCAGTGACCGGGTTTTTCTGCGCATACATGCCTGAGAAAACCAAAGTCAGGCAAAAAGCAATTAAATTTCTTTTCATAGCGGTGTTTTTTTCATATATTTGAACTACAAAGCTACAAATTTCGTTAATAACTTACAAATTGGATTTACTGAAAGGAAATTTCCGAGAAATCATCTCTGCAAAAATTCAAATTAATAACTACCGGTATGAATACAATGAAATTTTCAAATGGCGATCAGATGCCTGTCCTCGGTCTCGGAACCTGGCTTTCGAAACCGTCGGAGGTTTACAATGCAGTAATAGAGGCTATCAGAACAGGCTACCGGCATATCGACTGCGCTTTCATTTATAAAAATGAAAAAGAAATCGGCAAAGCGCTTCGGTTTGTCATGTCGAAGGGTATAGTCAGACGCGAAGACCTTTTTATCACCTCCAAGCTATGGAATAATTCTCACTCACCCGAACAGGTCGAACCGGCCATCCGCCAATCCCTGAAAGATTTACAGCTCGATTACCTGGATTTATACCTTATTCACTGGCCTCTGGCTTTCAGAAAAGAACACGCGGGATCGGCCGATGAACTTATTTCGCCGGATGAGCTGCCTCTGTCAGTCACCTGGCAGGCCATGGAAGACCTGAAAATGAACGGACTGACAAGACATATCGGGGTCTCGAATTTCAGCATTCCGAAACTTCAAAACCTGAAAGAGCACGCGGTCATCCAGCCAGAAGTGAATCAAGTGGAAGTACATCCCTATTTTCAGCAGAATGAGCTGATTGATTTCTGCCAGGCAAATGAAATTCTTGTCACCGCCTATTCACCTCTCGGCAGCCGTCATATCGTAAATTCCGACGATTCGATTACCAAAAATCCGGTTGTCGGAGAAATTGCACACAAGCACAACTGCACGGGAGCACAGGTAGTTCTTGCCTGGGGAATGCAGCGCAACCTGTCGGTAATCCCGAAATCAGTGAACGCCGAACGTATCCGTGAAAATTTCGGTTCGGTGTATGTAAAACCGGATGAAGCCGATATGGTAAAACTGGCTGAGCTGAACCGGAATCAGCGAAATTCGAAAGGGCTTTATGCTGTGGTACCGCGCGGACCTTACACGTACAAAAATATCTGGGACGAATAACCGGCAGGTTCATAAAGCGTATACTGCAGGCCGGAAAGGGAAAATTGCTTTTCGGACAGACACGTGAATATTATTCATAAAAAAAACATTAATTTTGTGCTCAAATACAGACCATTTGAAAAGAAATGATGACTCCACAGGAAATACAACGCATACGTGCTGACTTCCCGATTCTAACCGAGAAAATTTACAACAAGCCACTGATTTATTTTGACAACGCAGCCACGACTCAAAAGCCAAAGGCAGTGCTTGACCGGATAGTGTATGGCTACGAGCATCTGAATGCCAACATACACCGCGGGGTTCATTTCCTGAGCCAGAAAGCAACCGAAGCGCATGAAGAGGCGCGGAAATACATTGCAACCTATATCAACGCGGCATCTCCGGATGAAATTATTTTCACCCGCGGCACTACCGAAGCAATCAATCTGGTGGCTTTTTCGTATGGCGAATATGCCTGCCACGATGGCGACGAAATCGTTATTTCGGTGATGGAACATCATTCCAACATTGTACCCTGGCAAATGCTCTGCGAACGGAAAGGGATGAAACTGCGGGTGGTGCCGATGAACGAAAAAGGTGAATTAGACCTGAATGCATTCAGGTCGCTTCTGAACAACAAAACCAAACTGGTTGCAATCGCTCATGTTTCCAACGTTCTTGGCACTGTTAATCCGGCAGTTGAAATAATCCCGATGGCTCACGCCCTGAATATTCCCGTTCTGATTGACGGAGCACAGGCATTGCCTCATATGCAGGTTGATATGCAGAAGCTGGATGCCGATTTTTACGTTTTTTCGGGACACAAGGTGTACGCACCCACCGGCATAGGAGTTCTCTACGGCAAAAGGGAATGGCTGGAGAAAATACCTCCCTACCAGGGTGGCGGTGAAATGATACGCACCGTTACTTTTGAAAAAACCACCTTCAACGAACTTCCGTTCAAATTCGAGGCTGGCACACCGGATTACATCGGTTCGACGGCACTGGCAGAAGCACTGCGCTACATTGAAAATACCGGTATCGACAGAATTTCAGCTTACGAAGAAGAACTGACCCTCTATACAACAAACCGGCTGATGGAAATTGAGGGAATAAAAATCATCGGAACTGCCGACAAGAAAAGCTCGGTCATTTCATTCCTTGTTGGGAACATTCATCCCTACGACATCGGGATGCTGCTGGACAAACTCGGTATAGCCGTACGAACGGGTCATCACTGCGCTCAGCCGCTGATGGACGAACTGGGCATTCCGGGTACAGTGAGGGTATCATTTTCATTTTACAACACCCGGGAAGAAATCGACACCTTTATCGGGGCGCTGAAAAGGGTTGTGGGAATGCTGTCGTAGCGGTGAGAGGTAAGCGGTAAGTGGTGAGCGGTGCGTTTTTACTCAGATTATTGCAAAAAATCAGAGAAATTACGAATTATTGGTAAATAATTGCTTCGCCCGGAACGTCTGTTGCTGCTAATTTCAGGGCATTCACCCGTGGACTTATTGAAGCTGAGAAATATTCGAAGCTTTGTATCGTTTTAGAAGAAGCCGGTGAAACTGAATTCTTGCAAGAAATTATTGGAAAAGCTGAATGAATGGATGTTTCCAGATTCTCACACATTATGGAAGAATAGAACGAACCAGTAAAAATATTTTCAGAAACACGAACAACAATCAAAAAGCAGTAACGCTCACTGCTCACAATTCACAATTATATATATGAACATCAACAAAATACAGGATCAGATCATTGCCGATTTCAACCAGTTCGACGACTGGATGGACAAATACGCACTGCTCATCGACCTGGGCAACTCGCTCGAACCGATGGATGAAAAGTACAAAATACCCCAGAACATCATCGAAGGCTGCCAGAGCCGGGTCTGGCTGAATGCCGAGCTGGCCGGTGGAAAAGTAAAATTCACGGGCGAAAGCGATGCCATCCTCGTGAAAGGCATTGTAGCACTTTTGCTTCAGGTACTCTCAGACCAGACACCCGATGAGATCATCAACACCGACCTCTACTTCATCGAAAAGATAGGCCTGAAAGAACATCTCTCGCCCACCCGCTCCAACGGACTGCTGGCGATGGTGAAACAGATGAAAATGTATGCGCTTGTTTACAAGATGAAAGGTGAATAACAGATTAAAAAAAACGCTTTTTTCTTACAAAAAACATCTTTGTGAACCAATAAATTGACAAATCTTCTGTTGCTTCAAAAAAGCAAATTGTTTCATTGCCATACCATTTTATTTAAGTAATTTTGCAGGCGTATAATTATGGAAATAATTCCGTAATTATACGCCTTTTTTTTGTCAAACAAATCATTAAAAACATATACATCAATTATTTAAGCTATGAAGTTAAGTCATATCGAACATTTGGGTATTGCCGTTAAAAGTATTGAAGCAGCTTTACCATTTTACGAAAAGGTATTGGGACTCGAGTGTTACGCCGTGGAAGAAGTGGCAGATCAGAAAGTTAAAACAGCATTTCTGAAAATAGGCCAGACCAAAATCGAACTGCTGGAATCAACCGATCCCGAAGGGCCGGTAGGTAAATTCATCGAGAAGAAAGGTGAAGGAATTCATCACATTGCATTTGCCGTGGAAGACGGATTGAAAGAAGCCCTTGAAGTGATTGAACTCCGGGGAGTTCAGCTCATTGACAAGCAGCCGCGCAAAGGAGCCGAAGGGCTGAATATCGCTTTCCTGCATCCCAAATCAACAATCGGAGTGCTCACAGAGCTTTGCGAAAATCCGAATAAAACGGGTTGCTAATTGTCCGGAAATAATTATTAATTCACATACATCAAAAGATTAAATTTATTTATCACATGAAAAATCAGGAAAAGGTAGCAGATCTGATTGAAAAACGCGTGCAGGCAAAATTAGGCGGCGGCGAAAAAAGAATTGCTTCTCAGCACAAAAAAGGAAAACTCACAGCACGTGAACGTATTGACATGTTGCTCGACGAAGGCAGCTTCGAAGAACTTGACATGTTCGTAACCCACAGAAGTACCAACTTCGGTCTTGAGAGAGAAAAATACATGGGTGATGGCGTTGTAACAGGCCACGGTACCATTGACGGACGTATTGTATTTATTTTTGCACAGGATTTCACCGTATTCGGCGGCTCGCTCTCCGAAACCATGGCACAGAAAATCTGTAAAGTGATGGATATGGCCATGAAAATGGGCGCTCCCATCATCGGCATCAACGACTCGGGTGGTGCACGCATCCAGGAAGGGGTAACCTCACTGGCAGGATACGCCGAGATATTCCAGCGCAACATTCTGGCATCAGGTGTTGTTCCCCAGATTTCAGCCATTTACGGCCCCTGTGCCGGTGGCGCGGTTTATTCCCCTGCTTTGACCGACTTTATCCTGATGACCGAGCAAAACAGCTATATGTTTGTAACCGGCCCTAAGGTAGTGAAATCGGTTACCGGTGAAGATATCACCACCGAAGACCTCGGTGGAGCTGATGTACATGCACGCAAATCAGGTGTAACGCACTTCAAGGTTGAAAACGAGGAAGAAGGCTCCATGCTTATCCGCAAGCTCATCTCCTACATGCCACAAAACAACCTGGAAGAACCGCCACTGCTCAAATCGAAAGACCCGATTGACCGTCTGGAAGATTCGCTGAACAGCATTATCCCCGATAATCCGAACCAGCCTTATGATATGAAAGATGTGATTCATGCCATTGTGGACAACGGAGAATTCCTCGAAATTCACCGTCACTATGCACGTAACATCATTGTTGGTTTTGCCCGTTTCAACGGCGCTTCCACAGGTATCGTAGCCAACCAGCCCAACTACCTGGCAGGCGTACTCGATGTGGATGCCTCGCGCAAGGCAGCCCGCTTCGTTCGCTTCTGCGATGCATTCAATATCCCCGTGCTCACCCTGGTGGACGTTCCCGGTTTCTTGCCCGGATCGGGTCAGGAATATGCCGGTATCATTACTAATGGTGCCAAATTATTATTTGCATACGGCGAAGCCACTATTCCGAAAGTGACTGTAACAATCCGCAAATCGTACGGTGGCGCACACGACGTGATGAGTTGCAAACAGCTCAGAGGCGATTTCAACTACGCATGGCCTACAGCGGAAATCGCTGTAATGGGAGCTGCCGGAGCAATTGAAGTGCTTGAAGGTAAAACCATCGCTGCCATAACCGATCCGGAAGAACGCAAAACATATATTTCCGAAAAGGAAATCGAGTACAAGGATAAATTTGCAAATCCGTACGAAGCTGCTTCTTTCGGTTATATCGACGATGTGATTGAACCGCGCAATACCCGTTTCCGTGTTATCCGCGCTTTTGAAGCACTGCAGACCAAGAAGGTGGTGAATCCTCCGCGCAAACATGCGAATATTCCTTTATAATCACAAATATCAACCTAAAAACAAAATAACATGTTGGGAGGTCTCGAATTAACATTAATAATCATAGCTTTTGTGGCTGTACTGGCTGTCATCGCATTTTTGGTTGTCAGAAACAAAAAATTGCAGGCGAATCAGAATCAGCAGAAAGAAGCTATTATGCCGGAATCTGTGCATCAAACTGTTATCAAAGCAGATAATACAGAAGAAAACGACGAACTGGTTGCTGCTTTTATGGCATTGCACCTCTATACAAGCGAAGAAGTTCATGACGAAGAAAGCAACGTGCTTACCATCGATCGCATTCAAAGACGCTATTCACCCTGGAGTTCAAAAATTTACAGCATGAATAATTTACAGCGTTAATACTTTCTGAAAAATAAAAAAAATCAACAAACACATGAAACAGCCATTTGAGAAAATTCTCAAATACAAGGGAATGTTTAATGGCGTGTTACATCTGGCAATAATTTAGAAAATAAAAAATAAACAGATGAAAAAATATAAATTTACAATAAACGAAAAAGAATACAACGTTGTCGTGAAAGATATTGACGATGATGTGGCTGATGTAGAGGTAAATG
>CAZWLJ010000012.1:0-37708 GCA_964634605.1 uncultured Paludibacter sp. | reverse complement strand
TACAACGTTGTCGTGAAAGATATTGACGATGATGTGGCTGATGTAGAGGTAAATGGTAATCCATACTCCATTCACATTCACAAGAAGAGACAAACTCCGAAAACTCCGATTCTGGTTCGTAAGGACATCAAAACCATACCGGGCGAAAACAAAGTGGCTGAAAAACTGGCTCCCATGCCAATTACAGCCAAACCAAGTTCAAAAACCATCAACGCACCGCTTCCGGGTAGCGTGCTGAAAATTATGGTCAAAGAAGGTGACGCTTTCAAAGAAGGCCAAGTGCTGATGGTAATGGAATCGATGAAAATGGAGAATAACATCCTGGCCGAAAGAAGCGGAACAATTGTTCGGGTTTGCGCGGCTGCAGGCTCATCCGTGATGCAGGACGAAGCGTTGTTTGAGATACAGTAACAAGCCTGACTCATACGTAACAACTGACCCTTTTTGAAGCAAATTCAGAAGGGTCAGTTTGTTTTACGGGTAGTTAAGGAAATTCTTTATCTGAAAACTTTTCTTCGGGTCAAACTGTTTTATTTTATATATAAACAATTTAACCTGCTTAAAATTATGTCCGTATTAAAAGTTATTGAAGTGCTTGCTTCATCCAAAACCGGCTGGGAAGATGCCGCAAAAAACGCTGTAAAAAGCGCCAGTAAATCCGTGAAAGCTATTCGTTCGGTTTATATTCAGGAACAATCTGCTGTAGTTGAAGATGGCGAGATCAAAGAGTTCCGGATTAATGCAAAAATCACATTCGAAGTGCTTGAAGATTAAGATTGAGTTTCAGACTTCACTCTGAAAGAAACACTTGGTTAGCAACAAAAAAATCAGATACTCACCGTATCTGATTTTTTTATTGCTTCTTTCGTGCCGTTGAGTTTTTCACTTTACTCTCATTCTGGTTTATGTAGTCTTTCCAGCTTTTGAATTCGACTTCGGTAACCGGATTTCCCGATTGCAGGAAGTGACAGTAAGCTGCTGCAAGTCCGTCGGTTGCATCGAGCTGAGGCAGCATGTCTTCCTGCGAAATCCGGAGATACCTGCGCAGCATGTCTGCCACCTGCTCTTTGGATGCCCGTCCGTTGCCCGTGATAGCCATTTTAATTTTCAGGGGAGCATATTCGTAAACAGGCAGATCACGATACAGGGCGGCAGAGATTGCTACTCCCTGAGCTCTTCCGAGTTTGAGCATGGACTGTACGTTTTTACCGAAAAAAGGTGCTTCGATAGCCAGGCTATCGGGTCTGAATTCGTCCACGAGCGAAAGCGTCCGGCTGAAAATCTTCTGGAGCTTGTGATAATGGTCGATGTACTTTTTCAATTCCAGTACACCCATTGCTATCAGTCCGGCCTTATTGCCGCTTACGCGGATAAGTCCGTAGCCCATCACTGTTGTTCCGGGATCAATGCCTAATATTACCTGATCTTTCGCCATACCTCAGAGAATTTCCATAACAGTGGAAAAAGACAACACCTCGGCACCAAACCGCCCGGCGAGTTCGTTCAGCAGGGTTTCGGCATTTTCATCGTCCCATAATTTAAGTAAATGAAAGTCCGGAATCTGAAACTGCACAGCAAACGATGTACCTTCCTGTTCGCTGTCGGCGTTCAGTATTTTTGCCGTGAGCGGATTACTGAAACCGCAGTTGAGCATGTAAGGAATGTGCTCTTCGCGCAGCCATTTGATCCAGGGACCGTACTGACGGTCAGACACCAGATAGGTTGTATTGTATATGAGCATAATTATTTATCTATAATTTTGAACAAAATTACGAATTTATTTCCGAAATTTATTATCTTTGCACTTCAATTACGCAAACGGGGGTTTAGCTCATCTGGCTAGAGCGCGACACTGGCAGTGTCGAGGTGACCGGTTCGAGTCCGGTAATCTCCACCATAAAAAAAGGAAGGATTAACATCGTGTTATTCCTTCCTTTTTTTTACTGAAATATCTGAATTTTTTATTCGACCACTTCGTACATACTATTCAGAAAAAAGTCTTTATCAACTTCCTCATTTACCCCTTCAGCTGTGTTGGCTTTGTATTTATGGTTGATTTTGAATTTTTTACCTTCATAAAATTTCTCAAGATCAGCCATTACTGCTTTAAGTCTTTTCGCGTTCTTCTGATTATCGGCAAGTTTGAACTGGTCGGCAGTCTGTTTGAGCGCTTCCATGTAGATTCTCATTGAATCTGAAGCAGCTATGTATTCCGGATCTTCGCCTACGGTGATTGTATCAAGCACGCCGAATGAAACAGGTTCATACTTTGCAATACTTTGCTTAAGATGCTTGGTGACACCTTTCTCGGCCATACTTTGCGGATTGTTGCTGCAGGCGTACATGAACAACAATCCAAGTGATAAAATTGCTAATTTTTTCATATTTGTTTGTTTTTAATGATATTTGAATATGCAAACTTACAGTTATTTTTACATATTATCAAGTAAATAAAAAAAAAGCTACATAAAAAATTATGCAGCCTTTCTTTTATAGGTTTGAAGTTTTTTATTCTTCTGTTTTCTTTTCAGTTTTTTCTTTCTTTTCAGTTTTGGCTGCTTTGGCAGGTTTTTCTTCCTTCAATTCGGCTTCGGCTTCTTTGGCAGCTTTCACTTTTTTGGCTTCTTTGGCAGCAAGTTTAACGGCTGCTTCATTTACCATCTGATCTTTGAGGTCAGCAAGTTCCTGTATGTCGCCTAAAGTAGTCTTTTCGATTACCGGAGCAGATACTTCATCTTTTTTAGCCCGTTTAACGGTTTTTTTGGCCTCTTCTCCACCTTCAGCTATTTTTTCAGCACGTTTGGCTTCTTCGTGAATGCGGCTGTGCGAAAGAATGATTCGTTTTGCGTCTTTGTTGAATTCGATTACCTTGAACTGAAGTTTTTCGTCGGCCTGTGCCTGCGAACCGTCTTCCTTAACCAGATGTTTGGGAGTTACAAATCCTTCGACACCATAAGGCAATGAAACAACAGCGCCTTTATCCATCATTTCGATGATGATACCTTCGTGTACGGAGTCAACGGCAAAGAGACTTTCGAGTGCATCCCACGGATTTTCCTCGAGTTGTTTGTGACCGAGACTCAGCCTGCGGTTATCTTTGTCGATTTCGAGCACCTGTACTTCGATATCTGCACCAATCTGAGTAAATTCTGACGGGTGTTTGATTTTCTTGGTCCAGCTCAGGTCAGAAATGTGAATGAGGCCATCTACGCCTTCTTCAATTTCAACAAATACACCGAAGTTGGTAAAGTTGCGCACTTTAGCATTGTGTTTGCTTCCCTGCGGATATCTTTCTTCAATGTTATCCCATGGATCGGATTTCAGCTGTTTGATACCCAGCGACATTTTGCGTTCGTCGCGGTCAAGAGTCAGAATCACTGATTCCACTTCGTCACCTACTTTCAGGAAGTCCTGAGCAGAACGCAGATGCTGCGACCAGCTCATTTCCGATACGTGGATTAAACCTTCCACACCGGGTGCAATTTCTACGAATGCTCCGTAATCTGCCATCACCACAACTTTTCCATTTACTCTGTCACCTACTTTGAGGTCGGCGCTGAGTGCATCCCATGGATGCGGTGAAAGTTGTTTCAGACCGAGTGCGATACGTTTCTTTTCATCGTCGAAATCAAGAATTACAACATTGAGTTTCTGGTCGAGTGTAACTACTTCTTCGGGATGAGTAACGCGTCCCCAGCTTAAGTCGGTAATATGGATCAGTCCGTCTACGCCGCCAAGGTCGATAAATACTCCGTATGAAGTAATGTTTTTAACGGTACCTTCGAGTACCTGACCTTTCTGAAGATGGCTGATAATTTCTTTTTTCTGCTGTTCGATTTCTTCTTCGATAAGCGCTTTGTGTGATACAACAACGTTTTTGAATTCCTGATTGATTTTGATCACCTTGAATTCCATGGTTTTGTTAACAAACACATCGTAGTCGCGGATTGGTTTCACATCAATCTGCGAACCGGGTAAGAATGCTTCAATTCCGAACACATCGACAATCATACCGCCTTTGGTACGGCATTTCACAAATCCTTTCACTACTTCCTGGCTTTCGAGAGCAGCATTTACGCGATCCCAGCTGCGGGTAGCGCGGGCTTGTTTGTGCGAAAGAAGCAATTGTCCTTTTTTGTCTTCCTGGCTTTCAATGTAAACTTCCACTTTGTCGCCCACTTTGAGTTCGGGATTGTAGCGGAATTCGCTCATCGGCACGATGCCGTCAGATTTGAAACCAACATTTACCACCACTTCACGTTTGTTGATAGAGATAACGGTACCTTCAACCACTTCGTGATCTTTGATGGCATTGAGTGTTTCATCGTACATTTTTTCCAGTTCATCGTGAGATTTTCCGGAAAGCACATCCCCTTTTTCAAATGAATCCCAGTCAAATCCTTCGTCGGGACCTGCAGGTTTCACAAACACTACTTTCTCTTTTTTCTCTTTTTTGGCTGAAGGTGCTTCTTCGATTACTTCTTCGGCAGCTTCTTCGGGCTGGATTTCTTCTGCTACGGGTGTTGATTCAGGAGCAGTTTGCGGAGTTTCTTCAACAGCTTCGGGAGTCTGAGCAACTTCTTCGGCTAATTTTTCATTTTCTTCCATTGCTGAAATTTTGTTTTTTTACTAAATAAATAGTAGGTTAGACATTATGTTGATTAAAAAAAATTCGTGGGTGCAAAGGTACAACATTTTATTCTATTATTCACTATAACATCCTCGTTTTCTTTCGGATAAAGAGCACATTCAATCGGAAAAACACAAAAAAAAGGACAAGTCATTCCGGAAAATGACTTAATCCTCTGAGGACAGTGGTGAAATACGGAAAGCTTGCCGGGATCTGATACAGAACCACGCGTTAACTTCACCCGAACGGATAAAAGTGTATCCAAAGAGACTCAAAAGGGAATCAGGAAATTACCTCACATGTCATATTATTACATTACGAAACGGATAGCCGTCAGTGTCTGCCTTATTTCCGATTGGCTTCCTGCCGAACGAGGCTGTGTTTTCGGCCGTAGGTGAAATAGATTATAAATCCTATCGCCATCCAGCCAATAAGCCGCAGCCAGGTATCCTTGGGCAATGCAACCATCTGAGCCAGACAAATGACAGCACCTAATGCCGGAACGAAAGGTACCCAGGGGGTACGGAAACTGCGCGGTGCATCCGGCTCCTTTTTACGCAGGATAATCAGTCCGACACTAACGATAACAAACGCCAGAAGCGTTCCGATTGATACCAGCTCGCCAAGCAATCCGATAGGAAACAATCCGGCAAACAGTGCGGCAAAACATCCTGTAACGATACTGGTGATGTAGGGAGTTTTGAACTTTGGATGCGTTTTAGCAAAACTTTTCCAGAGAAGTCCGTCGTGAGCCATGGAATAAAAGATACGTGATTGACCGAGCAGCAGCACCATCACTACCGAACTCAAACCGGCAATGGCTCCTATTTTGATTACAGGGCGAAGCCATGCAAGTCCCTTTCCTGTTGCATCAATGGCTACGGCAATGGGAGCAGGCACATTCAGTTCTGTATAATTGACAATTCCGGTCATCACCAGGCTGACCGCCACATAGAGCAGAGTACAGATAGCCAGTGATATTAAAATCCCCTTTGGCATATCCCGCTGAGGATTAATGGCCTCCTGGGCAGTTGTTGAAACGGCATCAAATCCGATGTATGCAAAGAAAACAACAGCAGCACCCGTCAAAACTCCGGTAAGACCAAATTCGGAAAACTTACCTGTATTTTCCGGAATAAAAGGAGTCCAGTTATCCACATTGATATACGAAATTCCGAAACCAATAAACAGCAGAATGACAGTTACTTTTACTATTACAATGAAATTATTGAAACGAGCCGATTCTTTGATGCCTATTACAAGCAACGTAGTCATCAGAGCTATGATAAACATGGCCGGGAAGTTGATAAGAGCACCTGTATGATGCCACCCGTTGATATCGTAAGCAAAAGGGCTCTGGCAGATTTGGGGAGGCAGATGCCAGCCAATATCGTCCAGGAAGCTGACAACATAGCCTGACCATCCGACAGCAACGGTAGCAGATCCAAAAAGGTATTCGAGAATTAAATCCCAGCCAATAATCCAGGCTACAAACTCACCCATGGTAGCATAACCATACGTGTATGCACTGCCTGACACCGGAAGCATGGATGCAAACTCGGCGTAGCACAAACCAGCCAGCAAGCACCCCAATGCCGAAACTAGGAATGATACCGACACTGCGGGTCCGGCATGAAGCGCTGCCGCAGTACCCGTAAGCACAAAAATACCGGCTCCGATGATGCAGCCTATTCCGAGTAAAATGATGTTGGTGACATTCAGGTGTTTTTTCAAACTGTTTTCCTGTGCCTGTGCCTGAATATTAGCCAGGCTCTTTCGCAGATAAAGATCTTTGAACATAAGCTTTCAAACCGGAAGTAACTAGGTGAATAATTTGTTGTTTTGAAAAATAAAAAACACAAAAATAATCAAATAATTGATTATTTTCCAGTGAAAGGCTATTTTATTCGTTGAAACTGAAAAAATTCCGGCTTCCGGTCTCAACCTGTTTCGAAATTCTATTTTAAATTGTGTTAAACTATTTGATTCAAAAATTGTTAAATATCAATAAATCAGCTTTACATTCACTATTAAAAAAATTGACTATCATGAAACTGGATTTTGATAAATTCATTGTTAAGCCAGGTACCAAAGTTAATCTCAAAGATTACAAGACCGACTATTCAGCAGGCCTGAAAAAGAAAAAAGGGATAAAAGAGCTGCAAAACAACATTGAAGAGCTCGCTGTACTTCAGGAAAAGTTCTGGGCAGACAACCGTTATTCGATGCTTATCATACTTCAGGCACCCGATGCTGCAGGTAAAGACGGCGCTATACGGCACGTGATGTCCGGTCTGAATCCGCAAAGCTGCCGCGTGCACAGCTACAAAGCGCCATCGCGCGAGGAGCACGACCACGATTACCTCTGGCGCCATTACAAGGATTTACCGGAACGGGGCATGATAGAAATTTTCAACCGCTCGCATTATGAGAATGTGCTGGCTACCAAAGTGAATCCGGAGTTTCTGATGAGCGAAAATATCCCGGGAATTGACAGTCCGGAAAAAGCAGATAAGAAGTTCTGGAACCAGCGTTACGAGCAAATAAACAATTTTGAAAAGCACATATACCAAAATGGCACCCGCATTGTGAAGATATTCCTGCACCTGTCCAAAGAAGAGCAAAAAGAAAGACTTCTTGCACGACTTAATGAAAAGGAGAAAAACTGGAAATTCAGTTCGGACGATTTGCAATCACGGGCCAAATGGGATGAGTATCAGAAAGCCTACGAAGAAATGATGGAAAAAACATCAACAGATTATGCTCCCTGGTATGTGGTTCCGGCTGATAAAAAGTTTTTTGCCCGGGTGGCTATCGGTGAAATCATCGTGGAGCATCTGAAAAAACTGGATCTGCAGTATCCGTCAGGCGAAAGTCCCGAACAGCTACTGAAGGCAAAAGAGATATTGATGAGCGAAGAATAAAACCGGTTTAGAAAAAACAAAAGGAGGGTGAAATGTTGTATTTCACCCTCCATCGCATATTTTACCTACAGATTTACTCAAACATATTCCGGAAATGGGCAAAAAATCCTTTAGCGGCTGATGTGTTTGGTTTGAAATTATTCGATTTGTTCAGACTTTCCATGGTCTGCTTTTCATCTCTGCTCAGGTTTTCGGGGATATACACCCCGATATTTACCAGCAAATCCCCTTTTCCATAGCTGTTTACACTCGGCAAACCTTTTCCGCGAAGTCGCAGCACTTTACCTGGCTGAGTACCGGCAGGAATGTTCAGCTTTACTTTCCCGTCCACCGTAGGCACTTCGACCGAACCGCCCAAAGCTGCCACAGGAACCGACAGCAAGAGATTATATATCAAATCATTATCATCCCGAATCAGTTCCGGATGACGTTCTTCTTCGATTACAACCAGCAAATCGCCGTTCACTCCGCCCCGACGGGCTGCATTACCCTTACCTCCTACCGAAAGCTGCATGCCTTCCATCACACCGGCCGGTATATTGATGCTGATTACCTCTTCCTCGCGCAGAATCCCTTCACCGTTACAATGCGGGCATTTATCCTTAATTATCTTTCCTTCACCCTGGCAGGTCGGGCATTCACTGGTAGTCTGCATTTGCCCGAGAATGGTTTGCTGAACACGAGTCACACGTCCGTTGCCGTTACAGGTTGTACAGGTAGTGGTACCCGAACCCGATGCAGCTCCCGAACCGTTGCAATGCTGGCACGAAACGTGTTTTTTTACTTTGATTTTTTTCTCAACCCCGTTTGCAATTTCTTCCAGGTTCAGTCTGACTTTCACACGCAGGTCTGAACCCCGGCGCACACGCTGTCCGCCCCGCTGAGATCCGCCGAAACCGCCGAAACCACCAAAACCGCCAAAATGTCCGCCGAAGATGTCGCCGAAATGAGCAAAAATATCTTCCATGCTCATACCGCCTCCACCGAAACCGCCTCCGGCAGCACTGCTTCCCACACCTGCATGACCAAACTGGTCGTAACGCTGACGTTTTTGCGGGTCACTTAGTACTTCGTAAGCTTCTGCAGCTTCCTTAAAATTCTCTTCAGCAGCTTTATCGCCCGGATTCTTATCGGGATGATACTGAATAGCTTTTTGTCGATAGGCTTTTTTTATCTCTTCTGCCGTAGCGGTTTTTGAAACGCCCAATATTTCGTAAAAATCTCTTTTTGCCATGCCTGATTACTCCCCTACCACTACTTTAGCAAATCTTATCACTTTATCGTTCAGCGTGTATCCTTTTGTCATACAGTCAATTACCTTTCCCCTGAGGTCTTCAGAGGGTGCAGGGAAAGTTGTAACGGCTTCATGCACATCCACATCAAATGGTTCATTTTCGGTTGCAATGAGTTTCACTCCGTGAGCATCCAGAAAACCGATCAGTTTACTGTAAATCAGATCAACTCCCTCTTTCACAGCCTTTACGTCGTCCGTTGATTGCATAGCCTGCAGCGCTCTTTCAAAATCGTCGACAAGCGGCAAAATATCAACAAACACTCTTTCACCGGCTGTTTTTATCAAATCAGCCTTTTCTTTCAGTGTACGTTTACGGTAATTATCGAACTCTGCCATCAACCGGAGATTCTTGTCATTCAAATCTTCACATTTCTGGTTCAGGGCTGCCAGTTCTTCTGCAATTTTGTCAGTTTCGTTGCTTTTGTTTTCCGGTTTGCTATCGGTTTGTTCAATAATTTCTTGTGTTTCAGGAGTTAATACGTCTTTGTTTTCTGTTTCTTTTTCGGGAGAATGTTTTTTACTTTTCATATCAGGAGATGTCTCTACTTTAGTTTTAATGATTTATAGCTATCTGCAGATGCAGTGAAATGTGTACATTATATTACAAGAAACCTGCCAAAACATCAAAATTCCTTTTTTGTCAGAATTCGGGACATTTTGGCAGGTTCATATTTTTCAGCAAGTCCGGCTATTTTCTTTCAAGCCATTTCACGAAATTATCCGGATTTTCGTCAAATGCAAACGATTTTGACATTGGTTTTCCCCCGTTGTCCAGAATTACATAAAACGGCTGGGCGTTTGCTCCGAATTTGTATCGCTGCAGGTAGCTCCACTTGTCGCCAATGGTTTTAATTCTCCGGGTTCGACCGTTTTCAGTCACTTCATAGGGAGTTTTCAGGGGAGTTTTATCATCCACATAGAGCGAAATAAGTACATAATCGTTGTTCAGCAGATTGCTTACACGCGGATCTGTCCACACAGCTACTTCCATTTTGCGGCAGTTGACACATCCGAATCCGGTAAAATCAACCACAACGGGCTTGTTGACAGACGCGGCATAATTCATTCCCAGATCATAATCGGTAAATTTGGCATGAACATCGTTTTCATACAGGTTGAAATCCTGAGTCGATACCGGTGGTGAAAATGCGCTTACGGCCTTTAACGGTGCTCCCCACAATCCCGGTACCATATACACGGAAAATGCCAGCGAAATAATACCAAGAAACAGCCCGATGACAGATGTATGTTTGGTTTCGTCGTCGTGTTTGAAGCGCAACTTTCCGATAAGGTAAAATCCCAGCAAGGCAAAAATAACAATCCACAGTGCCAGGAATGTTTCGCGGTCGAGCAGACCCCATCCGTAAGCCAAATCGGCTACAGAGAAGAATTTCAGCGCCAGCGCCAGTTCCAGGAATGCCAGAACCACTTTCACCCGGTTCAGCCAGCCGCCTGATTTGGGCATGGATTTCAGTAACGAGGGGAAGAATGCAAACAGGCTGAAAGGAATTGCCAGCGCGATGGCAAAGCCCAGCATCCCCACAGCCGGTGCCAGTATCGAACCACTCACCGAGGCTTCCACCAGAAGAGTGCCGATGATAGGACCTGTACAGGAAAATGAAACCAGTACCAGTGTAAATGCCATGAAGAGTATGCTCAGGATTCCGGCAGTGGAGTCGGCTTTCATATCCATTTTGGTGGACCAGGATGCCGGAAGCGTAATCTCAAAAGCTCCGAAAAATGAAACGGCAAATACCACCAGCAAAGCAAAGAAAATAAGATTGAACAGCGCGTTGGTAGATAAACTGTTGAGCGCGCTCGCTCCGAAAATAATGGTAATGAGCAGTCCCAGACCCACATAAATAAGTACAATGGCTAACCCGTACATGGCTGCATCACGTCGTCCGCGCGCTTTATTCTCCGACCGTTTCAGAAAGAAACTCACCGTCATCGGGATAATGGGCCACACGCAGGGTGTAAACAACGCAACAAAGCCGCCAAGCATACCCATGATGAAAATCCACCAGAGCGAGCGCATTCCTCCGCCACTCTCGTTACCGCCAAAGGTACGTAACTGGCCTATTACCGGAGACCACAAATCATCCGTTTTGGCAGAATCAACCACTGCAAGCGGGGCCATCAATACCGAACCGGCTTTCAGAGCGGAGTCGCTGGCGGAGGCAGGAACTGCCACCTGCGCAGATTCTTCAATGGGCGCAGCCGGTTTTTGTCCAGGTTTTCCCACTTCCAGTACCTCTTCTGAGGGTGGCAGGCAACTCTCGTCGTTGCAAACCATGAAGCTGACCAGTACTTTCGCGTAAATGCTGTTTGGATCCTGACTTGTTACTTTCTGAACAAAAACAGCCTCATTGGCATACCAGTTGAGTTTCATATCGAAATTTGGATCATAAGCCTCAATCAGTTTGGATTTGGCCTGAAGGGCGCCCTCTTTCCTGCCGTTCTCCATTGTTTCGATTGAGATTTTTGTGGCAACAGGACCATCAGGCGGAATATTCAATCCATACAAATGCCAGCCTTTTTCGATGGTGGCTTTGATAATCAGATCGGCTGTGGTTTTTCCGGTCACCTTCTTCTCTACCGACCAGGATACAGGGTCGTAAATCTGTCCGAATGCCTGGAAGGACAATAATGCCACAACTGTAAGCAGAAAATGTTTTAACTTCATATTAATGTATGTCTTTTCTTTATTTTATTTTGGATGCAAAAATATCAATTATCAGTCAATTTTATTACTTATATATCACCGATTTTCAAATAATTTTAAATTCATAACAAGATATTAAACATTTGGTTCACTTCAAAGTTCAATTTTAATTACTCAAAATAATCTACCGCGTGAGCATAAACTTGAAACTAAGGCCGAAATTGGTAGAAGAAACCGGATAGGACGATGATACGAGCGGCGCTGTCATTTGCCGGTCAAAGAACATTTGCAGGTTCACTTTCGAACTGAAAACATAGTCGGCCGTGAAGCGCAGCGACACCACTTTATTGCCGCTGGAAGCTTGCGTAATATTTTCGTTAACCTTTCGCAGCAGCGATTTGATATCCTTGTATGAAAAGTCCAGATTTAGTTTCAGGTCATTTTTAACCGTTTGCCTTTTGCTCGATTTGAGTTTCAATACCACATCAAAATCATTTACCACATAACCTGCTCCCACCACGAATTCATCCGAAAGCGCTTCAATCAATTGCGTGCTGTTCAGATTGAGCGAAAGATTGCGCTGTTTGCGGTATTCGGCTTTGGTAGTCAGGCTGTTTTTCATGGCCACATTCAATCCGATCAGAGGACTGAAACTCTCGTTGAGCGAGACAGTGGAGATGTCATAAGCCATGGATGGAATCGGCATATTAAGCTGAACATCACGCACATATCCCAGCGCACTGTTATCACCATCCATAGGTACCCAGGTAGAGAAAGAGGAGTAATTGCCAATTGTATACCTGTTGGAGTAGCCGTGGGATATACTTACGGACCGGAACTTGTCTTTCACCCAGCCGATATTGGTCAGCCCGTTGAAATTCACATTCCAGTTGGGCAGGATTTCGAGTATTGAAAGGAACGGATTGGTGTTGATCCGGTTCACATCCCTTCCGGTGTAAGCTGCCAGAAATGCAGGAATCAGCACATCCGGCGAGTTAATATCAAATGTTCCGTTTTCCGGATTAAACGGCTGTCCGCTGTAAACAGGATCTCCGGCAAAAAATCCGGTAACGGGATAACGGGTACCTGTATATCTGCTTTCGAGTTTTCGGGCTATCATCTCCCGGTTATCCAGAAATCGCTGAAAAGTAGACGAGTAGTAATTATCAGCAGCATTGCCTATCTTGTCGAAAGCAGTCCTGAGCGCTATTTGCGTGATATTAAAGTTTCCATTGAAGGTAGAGGGCATTCCGGGGAACATATAGTGAATGACCGTATTGGACTGAAGTTGCCTTTTAGCAGTCAGGTCAATTTTAAATCCGGAGATGGGTTCCATTGTTGCACGTATATCCAGATCTGAAGTCAGGGCTTCGTTGGCCGGATTAATGATATCTTCGCCCATGTAGAGCCACTCGTTGGCCGAAGCCTCAGAGAGTGTATTTTTATCATGGTATCCGAAAACGAATGCCCAGCCTGGCGCTGATAAGCCGTTGAGTTTCTTTTGCCCCAGGAATCCGGGTTCGGGGATGAAACCAGGAATTGTGAGGCTGCTTGACTGGTTGTAATTAACTGATATTTTGCGCACCGTCAGAGGCAGCCTGATTGCGAAGTCGGTCATTTTTTCGGCAATTGTACGCGAATTCGGATCTTTGCTAATGATGGTTATGGTAGCTCCGGATGCGTTCATAACAGGGATAAGGACTACCGACGAGGCATTTTTTATTTTGTAAGGTACCCTTATAGGCCTTCCGAGTGAATCTTTGGCTGTAAATGTGAACTTTTCACTGTTGAGAGCATGATTGACTGTCAGCGTATCTCCTTTTTTGAGATTCACATTTTTATTGAAAGTCCTGGGCGTGAAGGTTTGCTGCCGTGAACTGCGCTGACCGCGTTCGATGACTCCGCGCAAGAATTTTGACTTCTTATACAAACTTTCAAGATTCATATCTGCATTGGCAGTAAGTCTTCCCATAGACGATGCAAGATTTCCCACATCGGTTCCACCTTCCATGAGGGCGCTCCGGTTCCAGCTGTATGTGGAATTGTACTGGGTGCTTGCTGTCACCCAATCCATAAGCGGCAGTTTATCAACGGGTATTTTCCAAGAGACATTAAAAGCTTGCTGGTAAGTGTAAGGAGTTCCCATTTTGAGGATATTGCTCCATACCGTATCCCGCCACGATTCGTAATACTCCTTCCCGATTTCGGGTGTGAAATAGCTTTCTTCAATATTGGCATTCATGGAAGTCTGCAGTCCGACATCAAGCGCTTCGGTAATTTTATATTTAAAATCGAACTGGCGGTTCCACATGAAATCCTTGCTGAAACTCAGGTTGTCAAGCACACTTCCTCCGCTGTACCCGGTAAAATCACGCAGTCTGATTTGCGAATATGACCTGTTCAGACTGCTGCTGTAATTAAACGAGGTAGGTAAATAGAACAAATTGAAATCTTTAATAAGTTTGAAAGCCGGTTTGCTCATCGCTTTCGATTTCTCAAAAGGTTTCCAGGGCTGTATATTGAAACTGTAGGTGTAATTAATGGCAGCCCGTTGCTGTTTTGTCAGATTTTGTTCGATTTCAGGTGTGTGCTCGCTGGTTTGGTTGGTGGAATAGCTCATTGTTACGTTTGCCGGATCGTAAAACATCGGTTTTTTACTTTTGATGTTTATTTTGGCATTCGTTATGTTGAAACTTTTAGTCTGCACCACCGACTGGGTTATGGCTTTCAGTGAATCTTTCTCGTTTTGCAGTTCAAGATTGCCGAGAGCATCTTTGAGCAGAATATCTTCATCCAGCGGGTTGTACTTGGGTGAATTGGTTTCGGTGGTATAGGTGTAATAGGCCGGTATCTGGAGCTTTGCCTGTTCGGGTAAGAAACGCCCCAAATCCAGCGCAGCCGAAAGATTCAGCGAATAGTAATCTTCCATATTCCTGCTCATCACGTTGCTTTCAATACCTCCGAAACCAGCTGTTTCCATTCTTCCTGCCATGTTGAGCGAGCCAAGATCAGACAAATTCAGAGCCATATTGCCCAGGGCTGCCCAGCCTCCGTCTTCTTCAAACTCAGACATTCTCATCTCATTGACCCAAATTTCTCCCGACTTTACCGAGCCGCTTTTGTTTCGCACACCGATCATAATGTTTTCCACATCCGAAATGGAAGGATTTCCCATCACGGTTATCCTGTTTTTCGGATTTGCTTTGTCAAACACACTGAAAGGCATGGCGTTGGATACTGTACCGCCTCTTTCGCGGTTTCTCTGAAGTTTGGTATCGGTAAGCACAGAAAAAGGAAAATCAAACATGTTTTCGGGATACCAAACCCTGCGTCTGTCTTCCAGCTTATTGCTGGTATATATTCCTTCGGGGGTAAGCCTGAGAGGTATTTCGTATTCGTAGTAATTATTTACCATATCCGATCCCATCCTCACGAAAACGGCAAGCTCCCCGTCATTCAGATCCGGGAATGCTTTCATGGCTTCGGCATGCACAAACATCTGAAAACGCTTGTACTGACGCATGTCGTTGGAGGTTTTCTTGTAAACGGCACGTGCATCGTCAGCACCGAGCGAAGTGACGCGCAGCACCATTGCCTGCTCGTTCTGCTGAAGCAGTTGAGGTTGACTCGGGTCGGTTTCACGGGTTATTCCGGGAGGAAGAATGTAATTTACAGGCGTTTTCCGTCCGTTTTCTTCAATATTCACAGCCAGTACATCGAGTCGGGCATTGGATGCGGATGCCGTTGTGGTGAGAGGTTTGGTGTACGATTTCCATTCGCCCCGTACCAGATCAAGCGATGCAAAACGCAAATGAGTTTCTTTTTCGAAACCGGAAAGAAACATGCGGATGAAGCGTATGGACTTGAAATTGCGGATACTGCCTGTTTTATCGGTATATTCACGAACAGGAATTTTGAACTGATACCATTTCACTTTTTCGGTTTTCCCGTTTTTCAGCGTGACGCTCGCTTCCACCAGATCGGTGATAAAATTGGTACCGACGGTCATATTCGCGGGCCGGAGCTGCACTTTATACTGAAAATACTTTTCGTATTCATTCAGTGTGTTATCCGAATTAATATCTTCAATATCAGGTGCAAGCGTGGCAGAAGTGCTGTATTCGGTTCCGGTTTCGGCTGCATCGGGTGAATTGCCTTCGGTGCCATTGTAATATTTGTACCGTTCGAGAATACTCAGGTTCCGGTCATCATAGTCACGTCCGAGGTAGAAATGATAATTATCGCCCGAGGGATCATTAACAGGTGAATGCGGATTACTTTGCATCTGAGTGATCAACGACGGGTCCAGACGGGCAGTAAGATTTTCGACGTATGTTTTGTAGGTCGGGAAAGTAAACTCATCCTGTGTGGAAAGTCCGTTTAAGCCAACATCCTGTTTTTCACGCGCACCGGCTGTATTGTCGAATGCAATCACGGTGGACTGAGTGAGCGGTATGCGCCCCCACACGGTAGTTTCAAAATTCTGATTCGTACCGGTAACCGGCAGCCCGTGTTCAAATGCTTTTTTACCATCTTTCAGTATATCTTCGCTGATGTCACCCAGGTTAAAATAAAGATCGCCTCCCTTGTTGGCTTCAGTTCCATACACGAACGGATCCATCATCCAGAACTCGATGTACTCTATATTGGCCGTTTCGAAATCAGATGTTTCGATTTTGCGCATGATGCCACCCCAGCGATTCTGCGGATTGAGCAACTTACCGGTTGCAGGGTTCAATCCCTCCACATCCAGGTTATAGGGTCCTCTTTCTTCGGGATAAAACGACAGGTTGAGCAGTGTCATGAGCGAAGTTCCGGTAGGATCAATATCCCGGTTGGGGAAAAGTTCCGTTTCGCGCACCTGCCGGGTGTAATGGTTGGACTGCGATTCCAGATTGCCGCGCAAATTGGGCGGGGTGGTACGTGCTTCGCTGTTCAGAATCCTGTCTACCGAATACCAGGCTAACAGGGCACGGTTTTTCCCGTAGTCGGTATTGTTGCTCAGACGCGACTCCTCAAACATACCCGGTGTACTTGCCAGAAACCAGTTGTAAGGATAGTGAATATCAATGTTTGTTTTCGTCGATTCAAAATCATCGAGATAAGCCAGTCCCGCATCGCTTATCACGTTGGAATGTCCGGGGATAAGCTGTGCAAATTCGGCATTGACGGCTATGGACGAAGGCTGGGTAGCATTCACAAAGGGCAGTTTATCGAGCGCGTTTGTTATCCATTGCGATTCGCGCCTCCATGAAGTATTCAGTCCCCAGATGGTGTTTTTTATCGGCTCGCTTCCGGTGTTTACCTTTTTGGTCAGCGGCATTTCGGAGAGATGCATCAGTGTACCTCCCAGGCTAAAGTCTTTACTGAACTTATACTCCAGGTGTGTTCCGACAAGCGATTTGCGCTGCATGCTGAACATGGACTGATTTTCGAGTTTTACATTGACATTGGTATTGGATTCAATGATCGACTGGTTCAGGATGGTTACTGTTCCCATGGTGTAATCCACTGTATAATCCACGTTTTCAGTCAGTGTTTTTCCACCTGCTGTGACCACTACCGAGCCACGGGGTATATTCATGGCATTCAGCCTTATTTCGGAACCGGATGCTGAGCCTTTGTAACGCCCTACGAGTGAAAATTTGTTTTTCTCGCTGAATTCCTGGGCTACTACGAGTGTCGAATCGTACAGTTCCTGATACACGTACTTATCGGCTATAGCATCATTTCCGATTTTGGCACGCAGGTGAGAGCCGAAAGGTTCGAGTACCGGGAAAATGATTCTTCCGGAGGATGAAAGTGCGGTATATCCTTCCACGTAGTCAAAAAGCCCGTCGGGATTCACAGCATTCTTCAGGTCAAGGCGGTCCAGGTTCATCACCCGGAGCAGCAGCTGGCTGGCAATGTTTCCTTCGGGGAAATACTGCAATTCAGTTCCGACAGAATCATTCCGGTACATGATATTCAGTCTGAAATCTTCCTGCTGCATCTGCAGGGCTCCGATGGAATAAATATTTTTCATCATCAGATCCCACGAGGCAAGCTGAGGCGACTGTGTGGTGCTTTTCAGCAGTTTAAGAATCAGCGCGTTCGGTGCTTTTACGTTGTCGGTGGAGAATTCGCCCACCTGATAAATCTGTCCCTGGTAGGTGTATTCGTATGCCACAGCCAGCACCTCATCCAGATTGAGCGCCGAGCGAAGCGAGATAAAACCCAATGCATTATTGACCGTATATTCCGAAGGATCGAGCCTTCGCGCATTCTCAATTTTTTCGTAGTCTTCTCCCCCGTTGATACCCGAAGTGGCAGGCGGATAAGTGGCAGACAAAACCGCATTAGTCTGCTGGATGTCACGCACATCAGCCAGGGAATTGATTTCGCCGTACAACGAATTCGAACCATTTGCCAGTAGCTGAGCTCCTGTATTATTCTTCCAGACAGGATTATCAATCACGCGGGGCTCGGCCAGGTCCATAAATCCGATGATATTGCGGACTTCGTTGAAATTTCCCCTTTTATTGGTCACCCATACTTCTACGCGGTTGATGGTAATACCCGATGAGATAAACGGGAGTTTGCTCATGGATTGCTCGTAATTATCACGAAAAACATGACCGAGGAAAAAGTGGCGGTTATCGTCGTACTGGTCTATTTTAACTTCGAAAGGAATGGTCTGTGCACCTCCTTTGGAACTTACGGTCTGCGACTCGGACTCTTGCTGCGATGCAAGCGCCGAAATGCTCAGTTTGCCAAACTGGAGGTCGGTTTTAATTCCGAAAAGCGCCGTGCTCCCGGTTATAAGCGATCCGTTGAGCTGCATGCTTACATTACCAGCTTCGATATTCTGGATAATGTCGTCTTCTTTGCCCTTGAATGCCAGCTTAGCCAGTTTCTGGTCGAAATCAAATGAGGCTTCAGTATTGTAATTCAATCCGAAATTGATTTTATCGCCCACCGAACCGGTCACATTCATCTGAATTTTCTGATCGAAATTCGGTACGTTGGAGTGGCGCGCACGCTGCGGAAGCACCGGATTATTGATAAAATTACTCTTAAAGCCGAAAATCAGTTCGGCTGATCCCTGCGTTTTGATCTGCACCCCGCCCGGTCCGAATATTTTATCGGCAGGTCCGAGGCTGAATTTCATATCAGTAGCCGAAAACTTGTCTTCGTTGCTTTCCACCCCTTTGATATTCCTGTCTTTCCAGTATTCGAGCATGCTTTTCCGAAGCGAAAACCTGCTGTACTCTTCGGGAGTGAGCGTCATTGGCGTAGATATTTCCAGGTCGCCTGCTTTGGTTCGGATTACATAATTTCCTGTATTCACATCGTATTCTATTTCCGTACGGATATTGTCCGGATTCCGGAGATCCATCGGATACACTTTATTCAGGTCTTCGTAAGTATTAATGGCCTGATTGTTGACCGGGAAACGTGTGGCTGAATCTTTTTTGATAGCAGCAGGGGCTGAGCGTGAAGGTAATTGCATCTGCTGTTCGACCGAAATACCGGATGTGAAATAGCGGGCAGCGCTTACAAAGCCGTAAGCAGTACCAACTAAAATTAAAAAGAATATTATGAAAGGAATTATTTTTTTCCTGAAAATCATATCTTTTCCTTCAAACACAGCCATACGGGATGTGTTTCTGCTAATCGATTCAAAAACAAAGCTATAACATTTTCAAAGCCTGCTTAATCACTTGTTCCACGGTAAGTGATGCATTTTCAGCTATTATCTTATCCACTACTTTCTGCGATGCGGCAGCCGCAAAGCCAAGCATGGTGAGTGCTGCAATGGTTTCTTCACGCACGGGATTAAGTCCAAAAGCGGGAGACGAACCGCCCGGCTTAAACTCTTCCCCGTCGCCTATTTTGAGAATCTTATCTTTCAAATCCACGATAATGCGCTGGGCAGTTTTAGTACCGATGCCCTTGATGGCATTGAGCGACATCACATCACCACCGGCAATCATCTGCTGTATTTCTGACGCGGAATACGACGACATAATTACACGGGCTGTATTGGCACCGATACCCGATACCGATATCAGAAGCAGAAACAACTGACGTTCACTCCGGTTCATAAAACCAAACAAAAGATGTGCATCTTCGCGAATTGCCTCATAAATGTACAGCTGAGCCGATTCATTTTTATGCAAAGCACTGTAGGTGGGGAGCGAAATATTTATGAAATATCCGATGCCGCCTGTTTCAATCACAACACTTGCCGGGGTGAGGTCGGTTAATGTTCCTTTTATATAGTCAATCATTGCTTATTCGATTTGAGATGGTAACATATTAGAGGACTGAACTGGCAACCGTGCTATAATTCAGTCTTATTCGGATAGTATAACGATTATTTAAGAGAAATAGTACAATTCAGACGGAAAAAAAGACAGTACATGATGCAAACACGGGGTATGCAATTTTAAAAATGAAACTTAAACGTATTATCTGAGTGAAAATGGAAGGTTATGTTTTCAGGTTGATTAAACCGTATTTTACCGGGCAAAATGGCCGGGAACTGATTTTTTACGAAAATCTATTTTCTGTGATTTGCAGGTCTGAATCCGTTATTGATGGCATAAGCCGGATTGATAAGACACACTGCCACTTTTTCGTACCATTTAAATCCGTTTCTTCGCATGGATAAAGTTGCTTTGTGTGTGTATTCACCCAGTATCGAGCCTAAAACCGGAGTTACAATCATATCCTGTATGCTTGGCTGCTCGAAACCTCCTTCCCAAACATACTCCCAGCACAAAGATTGAAATAAATTGTGAAGCGACGACTGGATGAATGTACCACCCTGCGACCGAATGGAATTATAATAAAATGCGCCCTGGTACGGATGACCAATATAATTAACAATCCATAAATCATGATCGATGACCGGTGGTGAGGTAAAAGATTTTTTGTATTGATTTTTTATGACCGAAAGATGGAATTTATCATCAGCATACCATTGGGTGACTTCATCAGGTAATGTAAACAAATAGATCCCAATTGTTAAACTGTAGAGAAATGAATAGGCGGAACTCCGCAAAAATTTGTTTCCCAAAGAGCGATTCTCAAAATTGAATTGCTGTGAACCTGACTTAACAGAGTCGGGTACCTGCTGCAAAGATAGCGAAAGTGAATCTTCTTCAGCGGGTACTGTCCGCAATGAATCCTGACCTTTGACATTTGAAAAAACAGCATGAATTATCAGTACAGCTATTAATACCACCAACCTCATTGACTTTATAACCACTGTCATACTTTAATGTTAATGTTTGTTTTTTAACGCTCTGCAATAATAATCAATTATTTTGAAACTAATGCCTCTTTGACCGTAAAATCTTCGTAATCAACACACAGGTTTTTTACAATCCGTACGAAATTGTGAATTTCAGGATTTATTGACTTGTTTTCAAAAAAAACGGCGGTAAGAAAGTACAGGTTATTCATGCTGTAAAAAAAAATGAAGGAGCAAAGGGTTTCAGCCCCTTTGCTCCTTCAATATCATTCACTCTGAAACCGGATTTCAGCTCTTTTTCACCCGAATTTCCGAAGTTACCTCAATTGCTTTCCTGAAAAGCGCTTCCACCCCGCAATACGTTTCTTCCGACATTTTCACGGCTTTCTGAAGTTTTTCCACAGGCAGGTCTGTGCCGGTGAATTCGTATATCACGTGCATACGTTCGTAGTATTTCGGATGTTCATCCGTCATGTCAGCTTCCACGCTGATGTTGCATTTTTCGATATTCACACGCATCTTTCTGAGAATGGAAACTACATCCATCCCCGTGCATCCGGCAAGGGCAACAAGCAGCATTTTCTTCGGACTCGGTCCCAGGTTATTGCCACCAGCCTCTTCAGGTGCGTCGTTTATCACTTTGTGTTCGCCAATTGTGGCTTCAAAAGTCAAATTGCCTTTCCATTCGGAACTAATTGAATGTTTCATATCTGATTCTCTTTAATGAAATGCCTGACTCAAACCGTTCAGAAATATCAGTCACAGCTATTCGTTTTTATTTTCTTTCAAAAATCAACTACCTAACGTTTCAGAACTGCCAAATGTTCGTCAGCCTGAAATAAAAAAAAACGAAAAAAAATCAAGTCAGTTTTATACGGAATTAATATGCAACAAGGGAGAAAAATAATAAAAACCCTCAGAACCAATTTCATTCCTGACTATTTGTAATTTTATGCCCTGCTGGTATTTTTCCGGCCGTGACAATAAACTTGCAGGCTAAAAATAAATTTATAATTTTGCATTGAATTCATGCGTTAATTATCTGCCATGCAGCCAATCACATCATTCAAAGATCTGACATCGCATCTGACGGGGTCTAACCATCGCAAACGTATGGCAGTTGCCAATGCGGTGGATTCGCATACGCTCGATGCTGTAATTAATGCTGTAAATGAAGGAATCGTTGAGGCTTACCTGGTGGGCGACGTGGCAGTTATAGAACCATACCTGCTCGAAAAGCCGGACATTTCAACGTACATCCACATCATCGACAAGCCTGATGCGACCGAAGCTACCCTCGAAGCTGTGCGCATGGTGAAAGATGGCGAATGTGATATACTGATGAAAGGGCTGGTAAATACCGACGTCATTCTGCGGGCAATACTCGACAAGCAAAAAGGACTCATGCCCCCGGGCAATGTGCTTACCTACAATGCCGCCCTCGAAATTCCGGGTTACCACAAGCTCATTTTCTTCTCCGACCCGGCAGTTATCCCCTATCCCACGCTTGAGCAACGGAAAGCCATGATAAAATATGCCATCAACACCTGCTACAAATTCGGACTTACAACCCCCAAAGTGGCATTAATACATGCTACCGAAGTTGCCAATCCTAAAATCCAGTTTATGCAGGATTACCTGGATATCATGCAAATGTGGCGTGCGGGAGAATTTGGTAACGTGATTATCGACGGACCTCTGGATATTTTTCTGGCTCTGGATTCAGAAAGAGGCGGTATAAAAAAAGTCCCCTCACCCTTGCTTGGCGATGCCGACGTACTTATTTTTCCGGATTTCGGATGCGCCAACGTTTTTTACAAAGGAGTAGCGCTCTTTGCCAACGCACAGATGGGCGGCATTCTGCAGGGCACATCTAAACCTTGTGTTCTCACATCACGCAGCGAAACAGCACTATCCAAATTTTACAGCATTGCTGTAGCATGTATTCTTGCCTGAGAACGATACGGAACCGCTAAATGTGAAAAGTGAGAGATAATTTCACTTTTTTTCTTACCTTTGTTTTTTGTTATCAACATCAGAAAAATCACTTTATATGGAAATCAATAATCAGGATAACCAACTGAACATCGAATTATCGGCTGAAGTTGCCGAGGGTATATACTCGAATCTGGCTATCATTTCTCACTCCACATCGGAATTTGTGGTTGACTTTATCCGTATCATGCCCGGAACGCCCAAAGCGAATGTTAAATCACGTATTATTCTAACTCCCGAACATGCCAAGCGGCTTCTTTTCGCCCTGCAGGATAACGTGGCTAAATACGAACAGCAAAACGGCAAAATCAAAACTCCCGAAAACAATATGATGCCGCCAATGCCAATGGGTTTTGGAGGCGAAGCGTAGTAAAGCCCCCTAAATTCCTTGAATGGGGATTTTTAAAAGCATAAACAACTTCAAAACGTCGAAAACTTTTGAACATATCTTTTTTAGAACAAAGACAATACTGTCTATGCTTTTTCAGGCATTAAGATACACGGAAAGTGAAACGTGAAACAAGGAACTATGGGCACTTAACTATCTGTTTTTAAGTGCTTTATAAACCGTTTCGTAAAGTGGCACATAGATTCTGTGTTTTTGGGCCAGCTGAACAATTACTCCGGTGAGTGTTTCCACTTCGGTGCGGTTGCCCGCTTTGAAGTCGCTGTGCATGGAAGTTGTGGTGCCCGCGGGTAGTACTTCCGAACGATTTATAACCTGTTCCACCGCATTTTCGCCCAGGTTTATTCCTTCGGCTTTGGCTACTTTCAGAAATTCTTCGGCCATGCCTGCAGTCATGTTCAGGTGCTCTTCAGTATTTACCAGTTCATTGAAGCCTACATCAAAATACGAAGTAAGTGAAGCTGATACAGATATAAAGAAAAATTTCTTCCAGATGGCTTCGCGGATATTCCCGGCAAGATTTGCATCCACATCTGCCTCCTGAAGCAGTTTTTCAAAACGGATTAATTGTTCGTTCACTCCCTGATCATAACCAAAAAGCAATTTGTGGAACGAACCCGAAGTGCGTATTACTCCGGGCCGGGTTTTACGGCTCACTATGTATGAGCACCCGCTCCAGATTGTATTATCGGGCAAAATTTCGCGGATACGTTCGGTAATATCGCCGCCGTTGAGCAACGGCAGAATGACAGTATGTTCTCCGATACATGGTTTTATCTCTTCGATGGATGATTTCAGATCGTAACTTTTGGTAGTCATAATCACGTAATCCACTTCACCTATTTCGGATGGATTGTCGGTAACCATATCCGGTTTTGCGATGAAATCCTCTTCATCGGTGGTGATTCGAATACCTGATTCCTTAATGGCTTGCAGGTGTTCACCGCGCGCAATGAATGAGATTTCCACCTCACCCGTACGGCTGTATCTCTTAGCCAGTTTTCCTCCGTAGAAACCACCAACTCCTCCCAGCCCCAAAAAAGCAATTTTTATTTTTTTCATTTCAAGCATATTTCTTCAGTTCGAACAATCAGCACCACAAAAAGTTAATTTTTAATGAACATAAAAACTGTTTTTTTACATCACAGACACATAATCCCGCCCGGATTTACCGGGCAACAGGTCATTTGTCACTCCCTGGTTCTTATTGAAATTTCCCGAATGACTCTTATGCAGACAACTTCATAGTCTCTTTTTACATAAATGGAGGAGGAGGAGGTGTGCCACCGGGTCCGCCGCCGGGTCCGCCGCCCGGCTCCATTCTCATTCCCCTTCCCATCCCGGGTCCTCTGCGGTTCATATTTTCCAAGTTTTCGCGGTCCGTTGCATTTCCACCCTTGAAATTGCTGATTTTATACGTGAAGCTGACCAGGAAGTAGGATGGAAGCGCGTTGGATTTGCTGAATTCCACAAAATTATCGCCTACGCTCTGATTAATATTCTGTTGCTGACGCAGTATATCAACCACCCGAAGCGAGAATACACCTTTTCCCTTGAAGGCATTCACATCCATGGAAGCATTCCAAATCCATTGTGACGGGTTAAAATCAGCATACCCGTTTTGTTTCATGAAATTCAGATCGGTAGTGAATGTGAGCGTTTTTGTGGGTCGCAGCCCGAAATTCAGTGAGCTTGTCCAGTCGTAGGTTTCGGAAGCTTTCTTGTTGAAGTTATTCTTTGTATACGAGTAACTCAATCCTCCGCGAACGGCTACATCCACAATCTCATGAGTAAAGCTAAGCGAAATATTCTCGGCTGCATTGTATCTTATGGTACTGCTTAAATCACCTATCAGCAGGTGATTAAGATCAATATCGCCTGCATTCACATTTTTGGAGGTGTATCCGTATTGCTGCCTCGTGCCGAATGAAGTATTGTTCGAAAAATTAAATTTTTTCAGAAAAGGCTGATTATACATGAAGAATGCATTCAGATTATAGGGAAGTTCTCTGGAATTGACCGTCTGTATGTATCTTTTACCAGTATTGTCGTAAATGCTGTTGCTAGTGAGTTCGTCTTTAGTGGCATTACCGAACACTCCGAGGCTGAACGAACGAAATGTTTCGCTGTTGTAGTTGGAGTACATCAGTCTCAGGTTGTGATTGAAAGCCGGATTGAGCGATGGATTTCCCACGGTTTCGTTCATCAGATCGGTATTGTTTTTCACCGGCTGCATCTGGCTGATTGAGGGTTGCTCAGTGCGTCCGCGATATTCCAGCCGGGCAAAATTTCTTTTACCGAAGTTGTACTGAAAACGGGCAGCCGGTGCCAGGTTGACTACTTCATTTTCTATCGGAATACCGGTATTGTCGCCGTAAATGGTGGTGCTGTAAGTTTGGGACGGTTCGGCTGAGAAACCAAGCGTCATGTTGTAAGCGGGCAGCACATAGCGATAGTTCAGTTCGAGGGTTTCCCTGAAAAACCGGTTCGAAAATTCATTGCTGTACTCGTTGTTTTTCACGGTGTAATTTCCGTTATTATCCTGGTCAAAAAGATCGCGGACTGAATTACGCGAATTTGCATAGAGCGACAATGATGATTCCAGAAAATGTTTGCGGGATGCGCCCAGAGGTTCCACGTACGACAACCGCAAATTGGCATTGATACTGCTGGAAGTATTTTTGCTTTTCTGATCAACAACGGTGACTGAATTTCCGGTGTTTTTTTCGGAGTAATTCATGCCGTCGTCATCTCCAAGCGTCATATTGGTACTCAGGCGTGTAGTAAAAGTTCGTCCGGGTTTTGCCAGTTTCCGATTGTAGATAAAGGTTATTCCGGCATCGCGGTCGAGTCCGTCGCCCCGGTTTCGGGTATTTCCCCAGCTTGTGCTGTCGTTTTCCTTCAGATAAAGATATTCAGAAGTACTGTTCGAGAATGACCGGGTGAATCCAATGTTGGGCTGGATAATTACTGAGTTCAGGCTGTCGGGTTTCCATTCCATTTCGAACCTCAGGTTTCCCTGGTAATTTTCACGGTTGCTCATCCGGTTGGAGTTGTTTTGATAGGTTCCGTCCTGCAGGTAGTTTTCTCTCTGACTTTCGGATAGTACCAGATTATCCGAGTGATTGAATGTCACATCGCCACCAGTAATCAGTTTACTGCTTAATGGTGTGTTGATATTGTATCCGAGGTTTTGAGTGGCGGTGATACCGCTTCTGCCACCTCCGAATCCACCCCTGCCCCTGCGGCTTCGTGCCGTGTTGGTATTGTTGGCTCCGGCAGTAATCGACGAGCGGGTTTCACCATCCATGATGTTCAGAAACGAGTTTGCATCGTACCTGAATTCAGGATTGATATCTGCACCGGCTCCAAGCTGTACATTTCCGAATACTCCCTGCCTGCGGTCGCGCTTGATGGTAAGATTGATGATACGTTCCGTTTCGCCATCATCAAAACCTGTGAGCTGTGCCATTTCAGATTTCTGATCGACCACCTGTACCTTATCTATCATATCGGCCGGAATGTTTTTAGTAGACATTTCCATATCTTCGCCAAAAAACTTTTTACCGTCGACCCTGATTTTTTTTACTTCCTGTCCGTTGACCATGATTTTTCCCTCGGTGGTAATTTCCACCCCCGGCATTTTTTTCAGCAAATCTTCGACCACAGCATTCTGACCGATTTTGAATGTCGTTGCATTATATTCTATGGTATCACCTTTGGTAACCACCTGCACGGCTGTGCCCGATACCTCGAGGTCTTTCAGCACTTTCGAGTCTTCTTCCATCAGGATATTTTCCAGTAAAACATTTCGGTTTTTCAGCTCCAGATTCTGACTGAAATCGGTATAACCCACTGATGTTGCCCGAAGTATGTATTTACCCGGCCTGATGTCTTTGAGTGTAAATTCACCAAGCGAATCGGTCGACTGTCCGGTCACATACGTGGAATCGGACGTGAGCAACCGGATTGCCACAAATTCCAGCGGATTACCCGTGGTTTTACTTGCTATTTTTGACTTGACAGAATACTGTGCCTGAAGTGCAATACTTCCGGCAAAACATAAAAACAGGATCAGAAACTTTTTCATCTGATTTTTTAATTTTTAGAATTTATTGTCAAATGTAACCAATCGCTTTTATTCGATACATCTCATATCTGCATGTTTCATTTTTTTAATAAAAAAATGACATTTCTTTAGAAGTGCCCTTCGTAATAATTTATTAAAAAATGAGTGATCTGAAGTTACATTTATTCATTCGACTGTTTTCCTTTTTGAAAGTTTAATCGGGTAAACAAATTAATCATAATATTGTTATAGCAGAAAAAGAATGCTATTTATAATCAATTTAAATTAACTCATTATGAAACGAATACAATTTCTGTTAACCTTCATGGTATTTGCGTCCGCACTGGCATTCGGTCAGTACAAATTACCTGCTCTTGACTATGATTACGGAGCTCTGGAACCATTTATTGACAGCACCACCATGCGCATACATCATACAGCTCACCATGCTGCTTACGTGAACAATCTGAACAAAGCACTCGAAAAATATCCGCAATACAATAACCTGGATATCAGCGAACTGCTGACAAAAATCAACAAATTGCCGAAAGATATCCGGACTTCCGTCCGTAATAACGGCGGAGGGCATTTTAATCATACCTTTTTCTGGAAGATAATGGCACGTGCCGGAACCACAAAAATGTCACCGGCTCTTGAAAACAAGATTTCAGAGCAATTTGGCAGCGTAGATAAGTTCAGGGATGAGTTTGAAAAAGCTGCCACGGGTCGTTTTGGATCGGGCTGGGTATGGTTACTTTTGAAAACAGACGGTAAGTTTTACATTGAATCCACTCCCAACCAGGACAATATGCTGATGCCGTTCAGCACGCTGAAAGGAAAACCTGTTCTGGCTCTGGATGTGTGGGAACATGCCTATTACCTGAAATACCAGTCGAAACGCGCTGCTTACGTGAAGGCATTCTGGAATGTGGTGAACTGGAACAAGGTAAGTGAGCTTGCGGGTTTAAAGTAAAAAACGAAAGGCGAAACCTGAAGTTTCGCCTTTTGTTTTCCACGAATTTATTCCGTCCGGATTTTCAGAAAGCCACTGAGTTTAAATTTTTATCCACGAGCATTCCATGGAGGGGCGTTAATCCGAATTTCACGGCTTTCCGGGCTTTGAACTGTATAACAAATAATTTTTCACTTCCTTCGAGTGAAGGCTGAGCGCCCACATTCACGAATGCGGGATAAAGCACTTTTTCGCCACCGGTATGCAGACGGTCGTTGGTGAAGTTTTGCATATTATTCATATTCAGCATTTTAATTCCAACAAATTCATATTCGCTGCTATTGTACGGAAGTGCAAGACTGAGGGCATTCACTGATTTCAGGTCCTGTCCGCTGACAGTAATCTCGACAATTTCACCCGCTTTATAACTCTGTTTTGCCGGACTGATCACCAGTTTCCCGGTTACTTTTTCTTTTTCTTCCCAATCCACTCCGTCTTCCAGTTGTGTCGCCACATTGGAAATATCATATGCGTCAATCAAGTTGTTCTTATTCACATCGCCGCGGCTCACGTATCCCTCGAAGTCGCCGTCGCCCAATCGCAATCCTGTATAATTCAGATACGAGGTCAGATCGTTATTGTCGATTAATTTGTCATTATTGATATCCCCCGGCATATAACTTTCGCTTCCCGGAACTTTGAAAACATAGAGTTCCCTGCCCGATCCAAAATTGCCGACGGCCTTTTTCACAACCATTTTCACATACCTGGCAACGGGCTGTTTTTCAAAAACAAATGTTTTGTTTTCCGAATCGGTTTTCCAGTCAAACGAGCCTGCTTCGGTCCAGTTAAGGTTGTCGTTACTATACAACACCTGTCCCTGCTGTAACATACCGTTTTTACCGCTGTTTCGGGGTACATATACCAGTTTGTCCAGCTGATTTATTGTTTTCAGGTCCATTACCATTTCGAATGGAACTGCATTCAATTCGTATTTGGTGTGCATCATGGTACCTTCGTCAAAATCAAACAGTTTGTTCATCCTTTCGCCGGGCTGCATTTCGGCAGTGTTCACACCCGTAATTTTCCGGATAGCATATTGCAGCGGGTCTGACTGGGTCGATGCTTTGAAAGCAACCCATTCGGAAACGCCGCTTTTATTTACTGCCCGCAGTTTGAAATCATAGGCCGTTTCGGGCTGCAAATCTTCAAATATCAACGAGCAATCCTTTATAGTAGAGTAAAGCATGCCGTTCATTTCAATTTCATAATAGTCGGCGTTAGCTACCTTGTTCCAGACTGGCTGCAATGTATAAGCAGTGGCGTTACTATCAGCAACGTGCACACCTTCGGGAGCTGATAAAGCACCTGTATTTCGCAGCAAAGGATCGGGTGTACTGAACTCGAAGCCTTTCACCTGTAAAGTAACCGTATTTACAGAAATGTCGGTTTTGCCTGTTTTCACCCATACCTGGGGATTTCTGACTATTTTTTGACGTCCGAAATTACTTCCGGGTGTTGCAAAACGATTCATATCGGGTGCCTGATTATAAAAATACACATTCGAACCTTTAAGGTAACCGGCGAGTGTGGAGACTTCTTTCAGCCTTATTATTTTACCACCGATAGTGGCTGCCAGTTTTTTCGGTTTCCGGCTCACGTTAATCCTGAACTCTGTTGATTTTTCTTTCACGAATCCATTGAAATCACCTTTTGCAGGGCTAATTGTTATCTGAGCCGTTCCTGAATTAACAGAGGAAGCAATCGTTGTTTCGGTAAATTTTCCGTTCAGGTAATCGGTTGACATACCGTCGTCGTCGTATTCGGTAAACGAAGAATTACCAAAAGGATAAATTTCATAAATTCGTTTGGTTTGGTCTGCTTCCGAAGGATTATTATTCGGATTTGTCATCGGGATAACAGATCCGTTTTTCACAAATACTGGTAATTTCCAGACAGGAGTTTCTACGTTGTTGATAATTCTGCCGCCCTGGTAAATCTGTCCGGTGAAATAGTCCACCCAGGTTCCTGCAGGCAGATATATATTATTCCGGATATCATTTCCCTGTGCATCCGACCGGGTATTTTTATAAACCGGCGCTACAAGAAAAGCAGGTCCGAACATATACTGATACTGTGTGCTTTTGCCCAGAGTATACTGGTTTTTTTCTTCGAGAAACATGGCGCGGATCGAGGGCAGCCCGTCAACCGACTGACGTGCAACACTGTATGCATAAGGAAGCAACTCGGATTTAAGTTTCAGATAGTTTCGGTTAATGGAGGCGGCAGGTTCGCCAAGTGCGTGAGGATATTTCTCGTTGCTTCCCCATCCGTCCATGTTCAGCTGCATCAGCGTGAAGGATTTCCACTGGAAATCGCGGATATTGACCACCGGATTGTTACCGCCAAAGATTCCGTCCATATCCGAGCAGATATTCGGCTGGCCTGATAAGCCTGAACCGATATACGTTGGAATATGAAAACGGATGTATTCCCACTGGCCGCCGGTCTGGTCGCCTGTCCAGATGGTTGCGTAGTGCTGTGTTCCGGCCCATCCGTCGAGTGAAATGATAAACGGACGGGCTGTAATCGCGTATTTTGACATAATGCTGGCCACATCCTGTATTCCGTTCAGTCCGAACGAATAACCTGCTCCCACCCAGGCAACATCTGTTTTGAGCACGCTAACTCCGGCAACGATCATTTCATTTGTAATATCTCTCTGCAGCAATGGCTCCACGCCTTCTTTCGGATGCAGGTCCGATTGTGTCCAGAGACCAATCTGCACACCGTTTTGCCGGGCATAATTTCCGAATTCTTTCAGGTTCCCGATGTTTCCCCCGAGGGATGATGTTTGTCCGTATCCTGCTCCATAACCATCGTTGGGCAGAATCCATCCAAGTGGCATATCGTGGTTTTTGTAACGGTCAATGACTGCCCGCGCCGAAAACATGTAATTGTTCAGTTCGCCGTTAAGGCTTTCCTTCACTCCGCCGTTGTTTTTCTGGCTTTCCCGGTATCTCTTTCCGTCTTCAAAAAGAATTCCTTTTTCATCCTCAGTCCAGTAATCGCGGTTGTAGGCGTTCAAATGTCCTTCATAAAAACCAAATTTCGGAATCAGGACCGGTTTTCCGGTCAGTTGATAAAAATCATTGAGCAACGGTACCACGTCATCGTTTATCATAAAGAAAACGTCCAGATAATCGGTTACATGATAGAGTGTGACAGTTTCTTTGGCTTTCATCCCGAAATCATACACACCACGTTTGAAAGTGTACCACATAAACCCGTAGCCATTGGTTGACCAGTAAAAGGGGGTGGGTGAAGCTACTCCGCCATCGGTCCAGCTATTCTGATTTTCGATGGCAATGGATTTTCCCTTGTGCGAAAAACGTCCGTTTTGCACACCGCCGCCAAAAAAATATTCATCCGGATTTTCTTTCAATGCAAGCTGAACCCGGTCTTTCTCAAACAGAACTGGAGCTGCCGACTGAACGACCGTTTTGTTGGTTTTCAGATTCCGCACGTTGAAGAGAGATGTTTTTTTGTCGAAAACAACCTGAATAGCTGTTGTGGTTACCTTAGCTGACATTCCGTCGTCTTCCACTTCCAGTTTCTCAACATTCCTGCGGGAGTTGCCGAGCAGGATTTTCGCGGGTGGTTCAGCTTTCGGGTCAAACATTTCAAGCCCGGAATTGTGTTGAAACATACGGAAGATATTATCCCCGTAAAAATCGAGAAGCATTTTCTGTCCGTTTGAATAACTAATTTCTACAGTCTGAGGATTTTTTTTCCGAACCTGTTCTATCTGACCTGCCGCAGTTTGTGCAGTTAGATTAACAAATAAAGAAACAAAAAGGAAAGCAATTAAAATTTTTGATTTTTGCATAGTGATTTTTTTATTTTGACAGACCAAACTAAGGGATTTGGCGTAGTATTAGCATTTATTTAAAAAAACTCCGCAAAAATATAAACTTTTGCAGAGTTTACCATTTTTTTTCCATATCATTAACGAATAAAAAATCAGGATTTTTCTCCGCCTTTCATATACTGGTAAGTTACTTCCAGCGATTTTTCATCATCTGTAATGACCAGAATTCTATCGCCGACATGCAATTCGGTATTTCCACGTGGTATAAAATACTGATCGCCGCGTTTCACCATGGCTATGAGCGTATTATCGGGCACGTTCAGGTCCATCAGTCGCGATCCGTTTGCCAGATATTCGTTTTTAATGGAAATTTCACTCATGTATGATTTTATCTCGTCAGCTATTTCCACATCAAAATTCTTCAGTTTGCGTTTACGTGGTACTTTTTCCGAAAGTTTCAGCCATTTGGCCATTGAGCTGACTGTGGTTCCCTGCACGAGCAAAGAAATAATCGTTATAAAAAATACGATATTAAATATCGTTTTGGAATTAGCAATATCCGATATCCAGGGATATGTGGCGAAAATAATCGGTACGGCTCCGCGCAATCCCACCCATGAAATATAATTGCGGGCTTTGAGGGATAGTTTGCGGAAAGGGATGAGGCAGGCATGAACCGTAACCGGACGAGAGACAAAAATCATAAACAATGCCACAACAATGCCTACACCAGCTATTGGAAACAACTCGGAAGGATTGACAAGTAAACCAAGAGTGAGGAACATGATTATTTGTACCAGCCAGGTCATCCCGTCGAAAAATTTCAGAGAACTTCGCTTGTGAACAAACCGGCTGTTGCCAATAAACAAACCTCCCACATATACAGCCAGATATCCGTTTCCACCTATGAATGATGTGAATCCGAACAGGAAAAACATCAGTGTAATAAGCAATACTGAATAAAGAGCATCGTTGTCCAGATTAATTCGATTGATAATCCGTACAAATATTTTTCCTAAAAAATACCCGCCCAGGCCACCAAGAACCAATTGCTTTACAAACATCCATACAGCAGCCCAGGCATTGAATTCGGGTGACTGGATAAGCTGAATCAGCACGATGGATAGCATATATGCCATGGGATCGTTACTTCCGCTTTCAAATTCGAGCATCGGGCGCAGGTTTTCTTTCAGCGAAAGGTTTTTGGACCGCAAAATTGAAAAAACCGAAGCCGAATCGGTGGATGACATCACACTGGCAAGCAACAAAGACTCCAGCAAAGTGAAAGTTACCACGTTGAAAAAATTATTTGTCAGCCAGAAAATAAAAATGCCGGTAATCAAAGCTGTTAACAGCACGCCCACGGTAGCTAACACAAGTCCCTGAACTGCAATGGGTTTTACTTCCGACAACCGCGTATCCATCCCGCCCGAGAAAAGGATAATGTTCAATGCCACCACGCCGATTGCCTGTGCAATTTTCGGCGAGTTGAACTGAATGCCCAGGCCATCGCTCCCAAATAAAATACCAATCAGGAGGAAAAGCAATAAGGTAGGCACTCCAAAACGGCTTCCCATTTTCCCCACGAGCAAACTGATAAAAATCAGCACTGAAATGATTAATAAGAAAATCTCAATAGTTATTGCCATATATTCTTATTTTTATTTTTATGCAAAGTTAAATATTTTGGCTTCATTCATCTAATCTGTTTGGATTTATTAAATTTTTTATCGGGTAAACTATTCTGTATTTCAGGTAAGTAAAAAAAGAATTACAGATATTTTTCGAAAATATTTTTTCATTTCAAAATTTTGCCTTACATTTGCACTCTCAAAACAAAAAATGGTACCATAGCTCAGTTGGTAGAGCAAAGGACTGAAAATCCTTGTGTCCCCGGTTCGATTCCTGGTGGTACCACTTACAAAAGACAAACGCAGCTGAATATCAATCAGTTGCGTTTTTTATTTGATGAATTTGCACCACATTTGCACCACATAAAATCATTTATTTTACTGCTTCATCGTAGTTTTGTGTTATCATTTTTCACCCTTCAAAGTTGATCAAAAGAAATATGTTTTCATTCACATCATAAGAAGATTCTGCAAAATCTAACTAGTCGAGCCTTTGAAAGCCCATTTATGTATTGTTTGATTGTTGATTTGGAAAAACACAACGTTTACCAAATCAACAATTTGCTTTTTAATTTCGAGCCAAAAAGAGGATTGCCATTTGTTCATTATCCTTTTGACGTTAATTGCGGATACAGCAAGCATCAAGTCATATAATTTTGAAATAAAAAAATTCTCTTAAAAAGGCTAAGTCTTAAATAAATAGTTAACGAACAACACACTTTATTATATTTTCATGTAAAGAATTTTCCAAAATTCTGATATAGTAAATGCCAGGCTTTAAATTTGTAGAAAATTCGTAATTAGCTTTTTGATGCAATAGATTTCTTCCAGTAACATCATAAATACTAATCAATGAATTATGTTCAAAACCTTTAATATATATCACACCATCTTGATTCCAATAACTAATAGATGGAGAATTGGAAAGAGGAACACTACTAGGTACATAATTTAATTTATTGTCCATCCAAATTACTCTATCTTTTATGAATTTCTTCATTGCATCAACTTCTGCCTGGTAACTTCCCAAAGCCTGAAAATTCATATGTACTTTTTGATTAAGAATATTCCAACGTATAAAATTTAACTGTTGTGAATGATTAATTTCAGCAGCAAATTGATCTACTACGTTCAACAATACTTCAGCTGAAAGCACATTTTTGTTTCGGTAATCTGCATAAATTCTTCTTAAATCTACCATCATCTGAGGATCAGAGAATAAACGATTTACCCAACCTCTAATTCCGTTTGCATTACTTCCGGTAGAATTATAAATCCATTCTTTGTTCAGATTAATGGGATATGTTCTAGAGTCGTTTTCAAATGCAATATCATAATCCCAAACTGGTCCAAAATAGAATTTGTTTTTTAATGGATCATTGGTTAAATTTCTATATTTATACATATATACACTCCAGTAAGTATCAGTATTACCACTCATTTCACCAATTAAAAAATGACGTAAAAAGCTTTCAGTATCGAGATACTTTCGAAAACCTTGTGTAGGATGAATATAGTTTGAGGAAAATACCGAGATTTCCATTTGATTAAAATGTTTAACAATATAATTTCTTTGAACACTCGTTATCTCATCGTCTTTAGGATATTTTATTGTGACAGGAATTCTGCTTTGCTGAGATTCAAACCAGGAAATCTCATTGTAGGCATAAGCATCCATTTCAATCAAATAACCTCCGGAAAGATCTGGAAGTGTTGATGTAGCAGTAGGCATCTTTTCAATTGAAACTCTTTTTGAAGCAACTTCTATCTGATCGCATAACTGATAAGTGCCTTTGTATTCTCCGTTCAGAAATAAATCAACTGATTTTCCTGCAGGTGTGTAAGGCATATCGACTCTTCGACTCAAATCAAAGGCTAGAAGATTTCGCATGAGTGTCTTATCTCCGTAATTACTGATCAATGTCCAGTTTTTTTCATTGGCAGGCATTCCAAGTAAATTGGCTTTATTGTATAATTTAAGTCTATACGGTTTTTTAGGAAAATTCCAACTTGCATTGCCACGTCCCTTTATTTCCAAACTATCAGTATAAATTTCAGTTCCCTCTTCTGATATTATTGAAATAATCCCTTTAAGATAAAGGTCTTTTACTACGACATCTTTTCCGTTTTCAGTGTGAATTATTACTGAGGGTAAATTAGTTGTTTGAAATAATTTTGAATTATTACCAGCAGATTTGAATCCATAGAACTCAACTTCAGAAATATTTCCACGTGTATTATTAGGTCCAATGTAGCGTACATATCTAAAAGCACGTGAACTATGCAAAACTTGTTTAGTAAGTTTTTTATTTTCAGGATTTTGAGTAATAACAAAAATTGGAATTGCATCTCCAAAATCCGGATTATTTGATCCTTCGAATACACCAAGCATTAACCAGTCTTGCATATCTGTTCTTGGACAATAAGCAATTTCAGTAATTATATGTGGTTCTTCCAAATCTAGACCCACCCAAGCATTGTTTCGATCACAACCAGCAAAATAAGTATTGATGTCTCCATCAAAAGCATTATTTGAATTGTTTACAGTTTGCGAACAGATATTATTATAATAGTCGAAACTATTTAAGGTTCCGATCACTCTTCCTGTTAGTTTTTGTCCATACAAACTGATAATAGAAAATGAAATAATCAATGATAACAAAAGTGGTTTTAAAACAATAAGATGCTTCATATATAAAACTTTATAAAGGGAAAAATATTACCATAAAATTACAAAATTTGACAATTTCTAATTGATATCTTATCAAAAATGTCTCTTGTTCAACATGTTAAACCTATTTGTTTTATTTTACAAATATGTAATGGTAAAATTCGATATTATATCTCAAACTTAAAATCGTATCAATTCAGAGAGAAATTTATCAAAAAAAAGGAAATCATATGAATATGGAGTTTGAATTGTTGATACAAATATACAAAGTTATTATTAATAATTCTTATTAAATATGAATGATTCATTTTATAAGTAGTTTTGTATTATAAATCCCTATATTACTTTCCAAAATTGCAACATATACACCTGTTTCCAAATTAAAATTATAGAAAGAGAAAAAATCCTTTTCAATTATCTTCTGCCCAAGAATTGAAAATACTTTCAATCTAATTTTTTCAGAAGAAGTATTTCGGATACTTATTGACTTATTATTGCAGTTGATTGTTGGTTTAAATGTATAGATTTCCGGAAAGTCTGTTGCTATATTAAACACTTTTACAGGTGCAAAACTGCCCCCAAATCTTGCTGCATCCACTGCCTGAACAGTCCACTCATAGTTGCCTTCCGGAAGATTCAGTTCAATTTTTTTATTTAAAAACATATTACCCATCCGATTCACTTTTCGCCAGCCGTCATTCTCTCCTCCCATTATTGCCATGGGATTGTAAAGCCATTTACTTGTTGTCTTATTTCTTAGGGCCAAATTATAAGTAGTACTTTTCTTCATGCCTATATTGAGCGGCTCACTCCAACTAAGTACCACTTTTCTGGTTTTTCCGTTAACTTCAACAGACGAACTTAAATCTACCGGAGCAGTCAATTTAACGTAAGGGGACATGTAAAGTCCCTGATCATCTGGGCTTGGTGACCATCCTGCAATTACACGATTTGCACCAACCGGATTATCAGCATATCCTTCATTGAAACCCATATAAATGAAATCTGGTTTGAAATCTCCATTCATGTCTGCTATTTCAAAGTCCTGTTCAGACATTCCCGGCAGATATTGATTGCTCAGAAAATAGTTCTCGTGAAAATTTTCGTAAGCTAACGTAATATCTTCATAGTTGTTCATATACACATACGTTTTTTGCCTCCGATTGGGGATTAATCTGTCGCTAAACCCACCAAAAAGGACATCCACATCGCCATCATTATCCATATCCTGCAAAATACTGGCTCCGCCAATGGAAAACTGACGGCTTCGTTCATAGAAAAATGCTTCGGTGAAAGTTCCTCCGTCATTCTTATAAATCCGGTGTGTCCACTCGTTAGGCTCCAAAGTTCCGTTACCTT